>JAFLDL010000066.1 GCA_017302435.1 Candidatus Accumulibacter necessarius | reverse complement strand
TTTGGTGATCAGGGCCGCAACCACGTGGCTCTCTGCCATGGAAAAGGCTCCCGTTCGTTGAAAACAGGGCCATTTTCGTCGAGCAGGGGGTCAGGCGCTCGGGGTGGTTGCTCCATAATGCCGGAAAATTGGCTAGCGACAGACAAAGTCGGGATGGCAATGGGGTGTTTTTCCAGCACACTCCAATTCGCGCGCGGCATCTTCGATCCATTTGATGTGGCCGTCGCGAGTGCGACAAACTCATCGCTCGAAACATAGCCCACAACCATGGCGTAGTGTTCAGGTTGTCGTGAGCGAATGACGATGGTGTCGGCAGAGCACAGGCCATCGAAGGGGGCGACGCTGACCTTGTGAAAGTAGGGGCGAATTTTCCCAAACAGTATCTCGCCCTTCTTGAATTCCAGTTTGTTCGAGCCGAGGTCTGTCGTGGTTTCCCATGCATCAAGCGCGAGCGAGCGGCGCGGAATGTGTTCGAGGCCCACGAGGGGCGTCTGGTCGTCGAGTTGGCCTTTAGGTACGTTGCGGCGCATCTCCTCAGCAATTTCGCCCAGCCTCTTCACCTCCCACCCCTGCGGAATCTCGCCGAGGGGGGAAGCGACACGGGGGTGGTGCTCGTGGCCGGGGAAGCGGAAGTGGACGAACCACTCGCGGTAGAGGACGCGGGCGATCGACTCCAGAATCTTGATGCGCCGCTGGCTGTTCTCGATGAGTTCGTCGTAGGCCGACAGGATGCCCGCGATGCGTTGCTGAACGGGAAGCGGGGGGAGCGAAACGGGAATCTCATAGAAAGCGTCGCGGCTCGTCGATGGGATAGCGGAGCCGCTGTCCAGCTTGTTGATGTCAAAGTTCGTCAGCTGGTAGTAGGCCCAGCGAATATCGAATTCCGTGGTTGGCTTTAAGTAAAACGCGGTGTCGATCACGAAAAATGGATCATGAGAAAAATGGATGCCGCGATAAGCCCCTTTTCGTCCGACGACAATGCTTGGGTTTGTGTAGAGCGGCGAGGAGTGCCAACCAATAGGCCCATTGGTGCCGAAGACCCGAAATCGCTTGCCGAAACTCTGTTCTGAGTCGTAATCGCGGAGACTCTTTCCATATTCAAGCTTTGCGAGATTCCCCCATTTCGTAGACTGCCAGCTAGAACGGCGGGGTTCGGTCACCATCCTCACGCCTCCAGAGTCCCCGCCACATTCGCGGCGATGGTCTGCTCCATTTCCCGCGCCGGCGCTGCTTTCATTTCCCGATCCGCCCCACCCAATGCGCCGGGCGGCGGCGCTGGTGCGCGATGGCGAGAATGACGACATGCGCTGGATCGACGCTATAAATCACATGAAACGGAAAGCGCTTGAGTCCGGCCTTGCGGATATCGGTATCGCCGATGCGCAGATAAAAATCCGGGTTCGCGCAGATGCGCGCCATGACTGCTTCAAACTCCGCCAGGTAGTCCACCCCCAAACCCGGCAGCCGGTTTTCGTAAAACGCCACCTCATCGAGATGCTCGGCCCGTGCGGCCCGGGGGAAGCGATAGTTCATCGCAACAGGGCTTGGGCCGCGGCGCGTACCTCTTCGGCGGAAACGGTATCGGCTTGCCCGCTGTCTAGCTCCGCCGCGCGACGTATGGCCTCGGTGTGCCATGCCTGTGCGATTTCATCCTCGCTTACCTCTTCCAGACTGAGCAGCAGCTTGTGCGCCAGTTCGGCGCGTTGCTGCATGGGCAAGTGCAGGACGGTCTCTTCAATTGTTTCAGTGTTCATGGGATCTCCTTCAACGCAAACTTGTGTAGTTGATCAGCACATTGGTATCGAGAAAGCATCTCATGGCCATTCCGTATCGCGTATCTGCCGCTGATAGGCCACGCCGTCTTCAGGGAAGCCGGTTGCGACGCCAATGAATTTGGCCAGATCGCGCGAGGGATCGTTTTGAGGCCAAGCGACGGTTGGCGATGCCGCTCCGGATTTGCTCGCGAGGTACTCCACGAAGTCGAGGACTTGTGCCTGGCGCTGGTCATCCAGTCGGTGGAGATGTTCGATGATGCTGGCTTCGATGGCGGCACCCATGGTGTTCCTCAGTGAATCAGGTCAGTAGTGATGCGACATTTTCCGCGATGCGGGCTTGCAACTCCAGCGCCTGGGCGTTCAGCGATTCCAGTTCCTCGTTCAGGGTTTCGAGCTGTTCCTTGAAGTCCTCGTCGCTGACCGCCTCGCCTGGTGCGACGCCGACATAGCGGCCGGGGTTGAGCGACCAGCCCTGGGCTTCGATCTCGGCCAACGTCGCCGCCTTGCACAGGCCGGGCACGTCACAATAGACCAACCCATCCCCTCCCTGGCCCTCGCCTTCAAGGGGAGGGAATGTTTCGCGCAGCTTGGTCGCCGGCTCGTCACCGCCGACGGTGTTGTCGAGTGCCTCGCCACGATAGAGGCGGACCAGGTTGGCGATGAAGCCGATCTGCGCCGGCGTCCAGTCGCGATGGGCGCGATCGACCTGTCGGTAAATGTGGCGGGCGTCGATGAAGAGCACGGTGTCGGCACGCTTCGCGTGTTTGGATCGGGCCTTGCCCTTGTCGAGGAACCACAGCGTGCAGGGCAGCGTGACGGTGTAGAACATGTTGGGGCCGACGGCGACCATGACATCGACCGCCCGCGCCTCGATCAGCTTCTGCCGCAGTTCCTGCTCGGACGAACGGGCGTCGGAGGCCGAGTTGGCCATGACGAAGCCGGCGCGGCCCTGGCTGTTCAACGCCGAGTAGAAGAGCTGAATCCACAGGTAGTTGGCGTTGTCGGTGCGCGGCAGGCCGAAAGGGAAGCGGCGACCGGCGCCGACCATGTCCGCAAGCCGTTCCTTGTCCACCGCATTGACGTTGAAGGGCGGATTGGCGAGAACGAAGTCGAAAGATCCGGTGGCACTGTGCGGGTCGTCGTAGTAGCTGTTGATGTTGCAGCCGTGCTTGATATCGCCTTCCAGCCCATGCACGGCGAGGTTCAGCCGGCACAGGCGGCCGGTCTCGTCGGTCTTTTCAACACCGCAAATGGCGAGTTCGGCGGCGGGGTTCTTCTGGTGCTCGGCGACGAAGCGCGCTGACTGCACGAACATGCCGCCCGACCCGCAGGCCGGGTCGAGGATGCGGCCGTGGAAGGGTTCGATGATTTCGGCCAGCAGCTTGACGATGCTCGACGGCGTGTAGAACTCGCCGCCGCCCTGGCCTTCGGTCATGGCGAAGGCGCCGAGGAAGTATTCGTAGATGCGGCCGAAGGCGTCGTAGTCGAGCGTGGCCGGAATCTCGGAAACCTTCTTCAGCAGTTCCTTGAGCAGGGTGCTGGTGAACAGGTTGTAGGTCTTGGGCAGCACGCCGGCGAGCTGCGGGTTATGCTTCTCGATCTCGCGCATCGCGGCGTTGACCCTGGCGCCGATGTCGGCGACCTCGGGCAGCGTCAGCAGGTAGTCGAAGCGCGCCTCAGGAGCAAGGTAGAGGATGCCTTCGGCGTGGTAGGCGGCGGGTTCATCGACGCGGCTACCGCGCCGGGATGTGGTTTCACCGCCTTTCAGCCTGCTGCGCTGGAGGGCGAAGCGCACTTCGGCAAAGCGCAGGAAGATCAGGCCGAGGATGGGGCCGGAGTATTCCTGCGCCTTGAGGCCGGAATTGGCACGGAACTGGTCGGCGGCATCCCACAGACGCTTTTCAAGCGAGGTGGAGGCGGCGTCCTTTTCGGAGGGGGCGATCCATTGCATCGTCAGGCGACCTCGATAAGTTCGATGGTGTCGTGCCGTGCCATCGATTCGGCGAGGGTGTCGTCCGCTTGGACGGCTGCGGTCGTTGCGGCAACGGCATGGCCGCTGATTGGCGTAACCAGTTCCATGGGCAGATCGGAGCGTTGCCAGCGGCCGTCCCGACAGGGACTGAGCAGGCTGTGGCGCCGTGCCGCGTTGGTGCCGAGGGGGGTCTTGGCGATCAGGGTGCTTCTCCCGTTGCGTTGTTGTTGGTTGTCTTGCCAGGTTCAGGGACCCTCGGCGCCGCCGCCTGGTTTGGCAGTCCGAGGACTGGCGGTATTGTCCGACAAATCACCAGCAGAAGACACCGCCGCGGTCGACCAGCGCAAGCCGCCTGTTTTCGTGATCGGTCCGGCTTGCCGAACTGCGCTTGGCGCTATGCACTCTCGTCGCGCAGGAAGCGGTGACTGCCGTGTTCGCCGATTTTCCGACCCGGAGGTCGCCCCGAATTCGGTATACTGCCGGGCCGGACCAGGTCGGGCAGCGTTTTTATCCTTATAACCATGTGGTGTGACAGGAAGAAAGATGAACAAAAGGACTGCAATACTCCCGGTCGTCGTGTTGGCTGTTGCCCTGGTCGCGAGTTGCGGCAAGAAGGAAAGTGCGCCCGAGGGGAAGGCGGCCGCCGCGCCGGCCGCCGCGATCGTCGTCGGCCTCGACGACAACTTTCCGCCGATGGGTTTCCGCGACGAGAAGAACGCGCTGGTCGGCTTCGACATCGATCTCGCCAGGGAAGCCGGCAAGCGGCTCGGCGCCGAGGTGACGTTCAAGCCGATCGACTGGAATGCCAAGGAAGCCGAACTGACCAGCAAGCGGGTGGACGTGCTCTGGAACGGGTTGACGATCACCGAGCCGCGCAAGGAAAAAATCCTCTTCACCACGCCCTATCTCGAGAACCGCCAGATCATCGTCGTCACCGACAAGTCGCCGGTCAAGGCCAAGGCCGACCTTGCCGGCAAGGTGGTCGGCGTGCAGGACGGCAGCAGCGCGATCGACGCCATCGAGAAGGATGCGGCAACCGCCAGGTCGCTCAAGGAACTGAAGAAGTTCGGTGACAATGTCACCGCGCTGATGGATCTGAGCGCCGGCCGGCTCGACGCGCTGGTCGTTGATGAGGTCGTCGGTCGCTACTACACGACCAAGAGGCCGGGTGAATACCGGGTCCTCGAGGAAAACTTCGGGACCGAAGACTACGGCGTCGGCACCCGCAAGGACGACACCGAGTTGATGGCCAGGCTGCAGAAGACGCTCGACGAGATGAAGAAGGATGGTTCGGCCGCGGCGATTTCGAGCAAGTGGTTCGGCAAGGACATCATCAAGAAGTAAGCGCGCGCCGTTCGCGTGACTCCTCGCCCGCGCATGTCCGGTCGCTGCCACGATGAAAAGCGCTTCCTGTCGAGACCGGGCAAATGAGCTATGTGATTGAGATCATGGGCCCCCTGCTCGAGGGCACGGGGGTCACGCTCCAGGTCTTTCTGCTGACCTTCGTGCTCGCCGTGCCGCTTGGCCTGGGTCTGGCGCTGATCAGGATTTCGGGTTTTGCCGTCCTCGGCGGCCTGGTCAATGGCTACATCTGGCTGATGCGCGGCACGCCGTTGATGCTGCAGATGCTGTTCATCTACTTTGCCCTGCCCTTCGTACCGGTGATCGGCGTCCGGCTGCCCGACTTTCCGGCCGCGATCGTCGCCTTCGTCCTCAACTATGCCGCGTACTTCGCCGAGATCTTCCGCGCGGGCATCCAGTCGATCGATCGCGGTCAGTACGAAGG
Organism: Candidatus Accumulibacter necessarius; assembly: GCA_017302435.1. Classification (GTDB taxonomy): domain Bacteria; phylum Pseudomonadota; class Gammaproteobacteria; order Burkholderiales; family Rhodocyclaceae; genus Accumulibacter; species Accumulibacter necessarius. Next base: position 11,589 of record JAFLDL010000066.1, on the reverse strand, counting down.
CGCGCGGGTGCTTGGCTTGAGTTACGCACAAACGATGCGGCGGATCGTCCTGCCGCAGGTGCTCAAGCGGATCCTGCCGCCGATGAGCAACGAGACGATCACGCTGGTGAAGGATACGTCGCTGATCTACGTGCTGGCGATGAATGACCTGCTGCGCGCAGCGCGCGGCATCGTCCAGCGCGACTTCACGACGACGCCCTTTATCGTTGCCGCTGCCTTCTATCTGCTGATGACGCTGGTCCTCACGCTGGGCTTCCAGCGTCTGGAAAGAAAGTATGCGGTCTACGATGGATAGCCCGATGATCCACGCCCGCGACGTTCACAAGCGCTTTGCCGCAGTGGAAGTGCTCCGGGGTGTTTCCCTGGATGTCGGCAAGGGCGAAGTGGTCGCCATCATCGGCCCGTCGGGCTCGGGCAAGAGCACCTTCCTGCGCTGCCTCAACCACCTCGAAACGATCAACCGTGGGCGCATCGACATCGCCGGCGAAACGCTGGTGTCTGCCGGCAAGGACGCCGTCTGCCGTTATGCGCCGGAGGCCGACATCCGGCGCATCTGCCGCCGGATGGGGATGGTCTTCCAGCACTTCAACCTGTTTCCTCACCTGACGGTGCTGCAGAACATCATCGAGGCGCCGATCACGGTCAAGGGCCTGCGCCGCGCCGAGATCGTTCCGGTCGCCGAGGGATTGCTGCGCAAGGTGGGCCTGCTCGACAAGCAGGCGAGCTACCCCTCGCGCCTTTCCGGCGGGCAGAAGCAGCGCGTCGCCATTGCCCGCGCGCTGGCCATGGATCCGGACATCATGCTCTTCGACGAGCCGACCTCGGCGCTCGATCCGGAACTCACCGGCGAAGTGCTGCGGACGATACGCGAACTGGCCGAAGAACACATGACGATGCTGGTGGTGACGCACGAGATGGCCTTTGCGCGCGAGGTGGCGAGCCGCGTGGTCTTCATGGATGGCGGGGAAATCATCGAGGCACGTCCGGCAAGGGAACTGTTTTCCTCCCCCGAACACGCGCGCACGCGAGCGTTTCTCGAGAACATGCTGTAGCTGACGGGCGCGAGCGAGCTCGGCGCCGGCGGTCGGGGATGCTGCGGGCGATCGACGGGTCCCCTCTGCAGCCTCTCAGCCCGGTAACCGCATTTGGGTCACTGCTGGCAGCGGCTGGTCGGGAAGGCGCAGCGTCAGCGCCGCCTGCTCGGGCGTCGTGCCGTGTTCGACGACGCCGAGCAGTGGCGCCGGCAGTCGCGCCTGCAGGGCGGCGAGGTTTTCCGCGAAGCGCGACATGGCCGGATCAATCCGGTTCGCCACCCAGCCGGCCAGTGGCAACCCGCGCGCCGCGATGGCCTGCTGGGTCAGCAGGGCGTGGTTGATGCAGCCCAGCCGCATGCCAACCACCAGGATCAGCGGCAGCTTGAGCAGTGCTGCCAGATCGGCCGTGTCGCAGGTGGCGCCGAGCGGCACGCAGAAACCGCCAACGCCCTCGACCAGGACGGCGTCGGCCATGGCCTCCAGTTGCGCGAAAGCGGCGACGATTTCCGGCAGCTCGATGGACCGGCCTTCCTCCTCGGCGGCGATGTGCGGCGCAATCGCGGCGCGGAAGCCGTAGGGATTGACCAGCGCCCGCGGTGGCTGGACTGACGAGGCGGCGAGCAGGCGCTCGACGTCGTCGTTGAAACCGTTTTCATCGAAGCCGGCGGCGATCGGTTTCATCGCCAGCGCGCTCAGCCCCGTTCGGCGCAAGGCGTGCAGCAGCGCGCAGGCGACGAAGGTCTTGCCGATTTCGGTATCGGTCCCCGTGATGAACCAGGCGTGGCCGTTCTTCATTTGCGCGCGCAGGCCAGAATGACGTCGTAACGCGCGGGCAGGCCGGCGGGCGTGCGGTGCGCTTCGTAGGCCGCCTGTACGCGCTGCCAGGCCTGGCGCCCGAGCAGGCCGCTGCGCGCGCCTTCACCGACCGAGTTGGCGCCGATGTCCTTGATCGAACGTAGAAGGTTCCTGAGGTCGGGGTAGTGCAGGCTGATCGTATGGCGAAGCAGCCTGATGGCAGAGAAGCCGGCACGCTGCAGGGCCTGTTCGATCGCGGCCGGTTCGCTGAAAGTCAGGGTGTGGCGGTGGCCGTCGATGCCGGTGAAGGCCGCGCGCAGTTCGCCAAAGGTCTCGGGCCCGAGCGTGCTCAACGCCAGTTGTCCGTCGGGACGCAGGACGCGTTGCGCTTCGCGCAGGACCGTGTCGATATCGCACCACTGCACGGTCAGATTCGACCACCAGGTGGTGAACGTTGCGTTCCGGCAGGGCAGCGCCTCGATGTCGGCGGCCAGGCAGAGGTCGGCGTCGAGACGTGCCAGGGAAAGCATGGCCGGAGCGAAGTCTACCGCGGTGATGCGGGCAGCCGGCCAGCGGCCACGCAGCAGGCGGATGCCATAGCCGGTGCCACAGCCAGCGTCGAGGATGCTGGTCGGCTCGGCATACGGATCGAATGCTGCCAGCAGATGTTCGCAGACCTGCCTCTGCAAGACCGCGGCATCGTCATAGGATGCTGCAGCGCGTTCAAAGGACTCGCGCACCCGCTGTCTAGGTGGCAGGTCGGGCATGGCAAAAATTCTCCAGTAACTGGACGAAGTGTTCGGGGTCGGTCAGAAAAGGCGCGTGCCCGGCACCGGCGAAGACCTCCAGACGGGCATCGGGCAGCTTGGTCGACAGGGATTGCGCCGCAGCGACCGGGTTCAGACGGTCATTCTCGCCGTGGATCAGCAGGCTGCGCGTCGTCAACGTCGGCAGCAGCGGACGCAGATCGACTTCCCGCAGCCAGTCCAGGCCATGGCCCAGCGCGGCGACCGCGGGCGCCGGCTGGCCGCGCAGGCAGGCGAGCAGGGTGCGGGTCAGCGCCCGCGCCTGCCGATCGCCCTGGCAAAGCAGTGCGACAAAGCGCTGCAGCGTCTGTTCCGGCTGACGCTTCAGACTGTCTGAAAAGCTGTCGAGCACTTGCGGTGCCTGCGCCGGATACCAGTCGCCGCGCTGGGTGAAGCTGGCGGTGGCGCCAACCAGCAGCAGGCCGGCAACCCGTTGCGGCGCCAGCAGGGCCGCGCGCATTGCCAGCATCGCGCCGAGCGACCAGCCGCAAAGGGTGACCGGATCCGGAAGGGCGTCGATCAGATCCCGGGCCGCCTGGGTGAAATCCGGGCTGCCGGCCGATGAATCGCCGTAGCCGGGCAGATCGACCAGATGGACTCGCCAGGCGCGCGACAAGGCGGCGATCAGCGGCTGCCAGACGCTGCTGCCCAGTCCCCAGCCGTGGATCAGCGCCAGGTCCGGACCCGCTCCGACGATGCGTGTCATGCCAGCTCCCGCAGGGCGTCGACCAGTCGGGCAAGCTGCGCTTCACTGTGCGCGGCGGTCAGTGAGACCCGCAGGCGCGCCGTTCCTTTCGGCACCGTCGGCGGACGGATGGCCGGCACCCAGAGGCCGCGTGCGTAAAGGGCACCGGCGATCCGCAAGGTGTCATGGTTGTTGCCGATGATTACCGGCTGGATTGCCGTTGGCGAGGGCAACAGGCGCCAGCGCGTGGCCGCAAGTCCGTCGCGCAATTGGGCGACGAGTTGCCACAGGTGCTGCCGACGTGCGTCACCCGCCGCGATCAGGTCAAGGCTGGAAGCCAGCGCGCAGGCGATGATCGGGCTGCTGGCGGTGGTGAAGATATAGCTGCGGGCGCGCTGCTGCAGCCACTCGATGACCGTTGCGCTGCCGGCGACGAAAGCACCGGCGGCACCGGCGGCCTTGCCGAGAGTGCCCATATAGACCAGCCGCTCGGCGGCTGGCAGGTTGAAGTGGGCGAGGGTGCCGCGCCCCTGCCGCCCGAGCACGCCGAAACCGTGTGCGTCGTCGACCACCAGCCAGGCGTCGAAGCGCTCGGCCAGCGCCAGCAGGCCGGGCAGGGGAGCGAGGTCGCCGTCCATGCTGAAGACGGCATCGGTGAGGATCAGTTTGCGCCGGGCGGTGCTCGTGGCGAGCAGGCGCTCGAGGGTGGCGAGATCGGCGTGCGGGTAGCGCTGACTGTCGGCGCGCGAGAGTTGCACGGCGTCGATCAGCGAAGCATGGTTGAGGCGGTCGGCGAAGACGGCGTCGTTGCGGCCGACCAGTGCCGGAACGATGCCGAGGTTGGCCAGGTAGCCGGTGGAGAAGAGCAGGGCACGCGCAAAGCCGGTGAATTCGGCGAGCTTCTGCTCCAGCACGGCGTGCGCTCCGAGGTGACCGCTGACCAGATGCGAGGCGCCGCTGCCGACGCCCCAGACGCGGGCGCCGGCACAGGCCGCGTCGACCAGCGCCGGGTCGTTGGCCAGGCCGAGATAATCGTTGCTGCAGAAGCTGATCAGCGGCTGGCCGTCAACCTGTGCTTGCGGTCCACAGGGGAGTTCGAGGGTCCGGCGGGTGCGTTTGAGGCCGTCGCGCTGCAGTGCGTCGAGTTCGCCTTGCAGTTCTTCCCAGATCATGAGCGCAGCGCAGCCTCCAGCGCGGCCGTCGCGCGCGCGACGAGAAACTCGCATTCTTCGCGGCCGATGACGTAAGGCGGCATGAAATAGACCGTGTTGCCGATCGGTCGCAGCAGAATCTCGTTGGCCAGCGCGTGCCGGTAAAAGCGCCGGGAAAACTGCGGGTCGTCGCTGACAACGTCGAAGGCGGCAATCATCCCTCGCTGGCGCAGATGGCGAACCTGCGGGTGCCCGGCCAGGGGCTGCAGGCAATCAGCGAGGTGCCCGGCGAGGCGGCGGTTGTTCTCGATCACCTGATCCTCGGCGAAGATGTCAAGGGTTGCCAGGGCTGCGCGGCAGGCCAGCGCGTTGCCGGTGTAGGAGTGCGAGTGGAGAAAGCCGCGGCTGGTGGCGTCGTGGTAGAAATCGGCATAGACCGCGTCGGTGGTCATCACGATCGACAACGGCAGATAGCCGCCGGAGATGCCTTTCGACAGGCAAAGGAAGTCCGGCCTGATCGCTGCCTGCTGATGGGCGAAGAAACTGCCGGTGCGGCCGCAGCCGACGGCGATCTCGTCGCAGATCAGATGCACCTCATAGCGGTCGCAGAGGCTGCGGGCCAGGCGCAGGTATTCCGGATCGTGCATTGCCATGCCGCTGGCACACTGGATCAGGGGCTCGACGATCAGGGCCGCAAGGCGCTCGTGATGGCGCTCGAGATGGCTTTCGAGTTCGGCGGCAGCGCGGCGGGCGACGTCGACGGCGCTTTCGCCTGCTTCCGCCAGCCGTGCATCCGGGCTGGCGACGATGCTGGCCGGGCGAATCAGTGGCGCGTAGGCGTCCTTGAACAGCGCCACATCGGTGACCGCCAGCGCACCGACGGTCTCGCCGTGATAACTGCCGGCCAGGCAGAGGAATTCCTGCTTCTCCCGGCGACCGCGGTTCTGCCAGGAATGGAAGGACATCTTGAGCGCGATTTCGGTCGCCGACGCGCCGTCGGATGCGTAGAAACAATGCCCGAGTTCGCCGCCGGTGAGCGCCGACAGGCGTTCGGACAGCTCGATCACCGGCCGATGCGTGAAGCCGGCGAGGATGACGTGCTCCAGTTCCTCGAGTTGCTCGCGCAGCGCTGCATTGATTCGCGGGTTGCAGTGGCCGAACAGGTTGACCCACCAGGAGCTGATGCCGTCCAGGTAACGCCGGCCATCGAAGTCGTACAGCCAGACACCGTTGCCACGGGCGATCGGCACCAGCGGCAGGCCCTCGACCGCCGCCGCGTGCTGCTTCATCTGTGTACAGGGGTGCCAGACCGCAGCCAGGCTGCGTTGCAGCAAATCGCTATTGCTCATGATCGATGTTGGGCGGCGCTTCAGTGCAGCGTTTGCGATGGCGCGTTGTTCTGCTCCGGCATCTCGGCGTGCACCGTATCGCCTTCGCTATTGGGATAAAGCGGCGCGCCGCAGTCGTCACAGAACTCGTAGGGGAACTGCTGGTCGAGGACAAGCACTTCCTTGATGCCGGCTTTGCGCAGGGCCGCCTCGATCTCGCTGGTGATATCGGTGGTCTCATCCTCGATGCCAAGCAAGGGCCAGACGACACCATGAAAGATCAGATCGCCATCGCGTGGGCCGAAACCGATCCGGTATTCCTCGAGCCGCTGGTCGTGGAAGGCGCCGATCACGGCGCGCAGGTTTTCCGGTGCCAGTCCGAGTGCGCTCTGCAGGAATGCCACCGAGGCATTCAGCGAGTACGGGCGCGACGCGCTGTCGGCCGCCCGGCACGCGGCATGGTAGGCGTCCGCCAGCAGGGGTTGGTACGAACAGCCGGTGAGCAATGCCTCGAAGCACGGCCCGCCCTGCCTCAGCCACTCCTTGAGCACCGTCTCACGGGTGCTCTTGTCCGCCTCGTTCCAGTGGAAGATGGGCGCACAATGCGGCACGGCGATGGCACCGACGAGGTAGCGCGTGTCGGACAGGAAACGATTGGTCTCGGGCATGGCGGAAGCGTCGATGCTCAGATCGGTTCCGGCCAGCGCCGCCATTCCCAGTTGTTGCATCAGTTGCCAGGTATCGACGAAGCTGTGTGGCAGTTGATCCGGGCTGTAGAGGTAGTCGGCAAGCGACAGGCGCACGCCGGCAGCGAACACGTGTGCGCCGAGATGGACCTTGAGCGTCTGCAGGGTGCTTTTCGGGATCGCCGACACCGGGATTGAAAAGCGGGACCAGGCCAGAACCGGCGTGGCGATCAGCAGGATGTCAAAATCCCGCCCGGCATGGGTGACGACGGTGGATTCGGCATTCGCCTCGATGATGTCGGCAAGATCGTCGTGCGCCATCGGATGCGCGTCGAACAGGCGGTCGAGCGCGCTGCTGAAGTCATCCTCGGTGCCATCCTGGAACAGTCGATTGACGAGCTGAACCAGACGACCCTGCCAGAACTGGTCCTCGATCTTGCTGCCGGACTCGGCAAGCCCGATGGCCAGACGACTCAGCTCGGTCGCGTCGGCCGAGATGCGTTTGCGGGAAGAGAAGCGGTTACGTTTCATGGGCGGGCGCCTGCGGGACGGTCAATCCGGCATTGTACCAAGCTGACAGCCCTGGCGTTGGCGCGCCTGCATCTTCTTCTCGATAAGCGGCCCTTCGCTGGACGCTGCCATCCCACGATGACAACGGGAGACGAGCGGCCCGTTCGTGACGATGCTGCCGCGAGGTCTCTGGTAAACTGGCCCGATGCCCTTTGACGACTACTGGTATGTCGTGGCGGAGTCGCGCGAGTTGACCCCGCTCCGCCCGCTCGCACGGCGCGTGCTCGACGAGTGGCTGGTGTGTTTCCGCGGCGAGGACGGCGCGCCGACGGTGTTGCGCGACCGTTGCCTGCATCGCAATGCGCCGCTGTCGGCAGGCGTCGTGCGTGCCGGCTTGCTGTCGTGCCCCTACCACGGCTGGCGCTACGACGGCGAGGGGCGGGTGGTGGCGATTCCGTCGCTGACCAGCTGCGATCTGCCGGCGCACTGCTCGCCGCCCTACCCGGTGATCGAGCAGGACGGTTTCGTCTACGTGCGCGTAAAGCGCGACGCGGTGGCCGGGATCGTGCCGTTCCCGATGCCGCACTACGGCGAGGCCGGCTGGCGGACCCTGCGGCTGCAGAACCGTTTTGCCAACAGCGTCGCCAACTGTGTCGAGAACTTCATCGACATCCCGCACACGGCCTTCGTGCACCAGGGCCTCTTCCGCTCAACGCGTGGCGAGCGGCTGGCGGCGACGGTCAGGCGAGCAAACGGTGCGGTGCAGGTCAGCTATCGCAACGAGCGCGACAATCTCGGTCGCTATCGCTGGTTCCTCAATCCGCGGGGTCATGAGATTTGCCACCGCGACAGTTTTCATGTGCCGAACGTCACCTGCGTGGTCTATGAAATCGGCGCCCGGGTGTTCATCATCACCTCGCAGGCAGTGCCGGTCGATGATCGCGAAACGCTGGTGTACACCGACCTGACCTATCGCTTCGGCGTCTGGAACGCGCTGGTGGCGCCGTTCGTGCGTCGCCACGGCCAGCGCATCATCGACCAGGACATAGCGATTCTTGCGCGTCAGGCGGAGAACATCGGGCGCTATGGCGCCCAGTTTCGCGATACCCCGGCAGACCTGATCCATCGCCTGGTGGACTCGCTACGCGACGCCATCGCCCGTGGCGATGACCCGTGCCGATTGCCGACGGTCGAACACGAGATCGAGTTCCGCGTATGACCCTGCGCGCGCGGCTCTTTGCTCTGTTCCCCTTGGCGTGGCTCGCCGGGTCGGGCGCCAGCGTTCTCTATCTGGTCAGCGCACCGGGTGTGGTCAGCGTTATGGCGCTGCTCGCCGTGCTCTACCTGGTGCCGGTTGCGACCTTTCGACTGCATGGCGCACTGTGGCCGCTGGTCGAGGGAGCCTCGCGTATCGACGCGCCGCGCTATGCGCCGTGGTGGGGAGGACACCAGTGCCAGTTGATGTACACCGCCTTGCCGGCACTCGAAGCGGCGCTGCGCCTGGTTCCGGGTCTCTACAGCGGGTGGCTGCGGCTGTGGGGCAGCCGCGTCGGTCGCGGGGTCTACTGGACGCCACTGGTCGAAATCACTGACCGCAGCCTGCTCGAGGTCGGCGATGGCGTCGTTTTCGGGCACCGCGTCGCTTGCTACGCGCACCTCGTCAAACGTCGTGACGTAGGTCTGGTGCTCTACGTCCGGCGAATCCGTATCGGCGACGGCGTCCTGCTCGGGGCCGGTTCGCGGCTGGGGCCGGGAGTGCGCATCGAAGACGGTGCGGTGCTGCCGGGGCGGACCGACGTGGGCGTCGGCCGCCGCATCCGGAACTCGCCGTGAACCTGTCCGGGGCGGTCGCCGCGCCGCTCCTGCGCGCCTGGTGCGCGCCGCGCGCGTGGCGTTTCGCGCTGGCGCTCGACGATGTGGCGATGACGCAGCGCACGACGCTGGCCCGGATCCTGCGGGCGGCGAGCGCGACCGGGTACGCGAGGTCGCTGGGTCTGCGGGCCGACGACCGCCTCGACGCCTTCCGGGCGAAAGTGCCGGTCATCGACTACGCCGCCATCGAGCCGTGGATCGAGGCGCAGCGCAGCGGTGACACAGCGGCGCTGTCACCGGGTCGCACGCGCTGCTACGAGCCGACCTCCGGCAGCTCGGGCACGATCAAGCGTATTCCCTACAACGACGCCCTGCTCGGCGCTTTTCGCAGTGCTTTTGCGATCTGGGCGCACGACTTGCTGACGCGCGCGCTGCGGCTTCGCTCGGGGCGAACGTTCATGAGCGTGTCGCCGCCGCTGGTGGACGAGGACGCCTTCGACGACGACCGCGAATATCTCGGCGGCGCCTTGCGCCTGCTGCTCGGGCGTTTCATTGTCACGCCGCCGCGACTGCGGGACCCGGTGGCGTTTCGGGATGCCCTGGCGTGTGCGCTGGTCGCTGCGCACGATCTGGAGGTCGTGTCGGTCTGGAATCCGAGCTATCTGCTGATCCTGCTCGAGCACTTCGAAAGCCATCGCGAACGGCTGTTGCCGGCACTGCCGGTCGATCGGCGAAGGTTGCTGTCTGCCGACCCGCTGTGCTGGCAGGAGGTCTGGCCCGCGCTGCAACTTGTTTCCTGCTGGACTGCCGAGGCGGCCGCGGCGCCGGCCCGAAGACTCGCGGGCTATCTGCCGCAGGCCAGGCTGCAAGGCAAGGGCCTGCTCGCCACCGAAGCGCCGATTACCGTGCCACTGGTTCAGGCGGGCGGCAACCTGCCGTTGATCGACGAGGTCTTTCTCGAACTCGAGGACGACGACGGCCGCCTGCATCTGCTCGAAGATGCCGAAGATGGTGCGGACTACGGACTGCTCGTCACCCAGGCGGGTGGCCTGCTGCGCTACCGCCTGGGCGATCGGGTGCGCGTCCGCGGGCGCCATCGGGGCACGCCGCTGCTCGAATTCGCCGGCCGTGCCGACGCCGTCTCGGACCTCGTTGGCGAGAAGCTCGGCGAGCCTTTCGTTGCTCGTCTGCTCGCCGGCAGCGTCCGCGCCGATGCCTTCTGCACCTTGCTGCCGCTGCTGCCAGAAGCTGGACGGCCACGTTACTGCCTGCTGACCGACGATCCGAATCCCGAACTCGCCCGCCTGCTGGAAGAGGGGCTGGGACAGGCTTTTCGCTATCGAGAAGCGCGCCTGCTCGGTCAACTCGATACGCTCGAGGTCGTGGCGCGGCCCGACATGCGGCGCCACGTGCATGATGCGCTGGTCGCCTCAGGCATGAAAGCCGGCGACATCAAGGATCGCGCACTGATTTCGTCACGGCCGATGGCGAGGCAGATCTACCTCGGCGCCGGTCAGCGGTTGGCGGTGTAGATTCGCGCAGCCGAGCCCCGCGGTCCGCCGCCAAGAGGCATTGGACGAACAACTGGATGGCCGCTTTTCTCATAAACGATGCTGATGATCAATGACGAAGCGCTTGCCGAGCGGTTCGGCCCGGCATCGGAAATCCGTCTGCCAATCAGTCAGTTGGTTGCGACCGTGGCCGGCGCTGGCGCCGGAGCGCGGCGATCGGCAGGGCCGCAGCGCACTGCTCCATAAAAAGAATTGGGTTGCGATCGGCTGGAGCAGGAAATAGAGTTTGCTCATCCGTTTCCGCCCGTGCCGAGAGGGGACGCGCCAGCTGGCGCTGGTCTCCCGGTGCAGCAGGTGGAGTCGGCGATTGCTGCAACGCATGGCGTGCTCGCGGTTACGCGGGCGCAACGGCGGCATTCCCGGAGGAGCAGCATGGCAAACGTGTTCGCGGTGCACGCGGTCGGCAGTTCGATCGTGACCTTCCTGCGCAACACCTATCCGAACGAGATCGGCGGTCGCGCCTTGCCCGAGTGCGACTTCGAGCTGGTGAGCGGCGGCCAGATGGCCAGCGACGGCGAGGAGCGCAACCGCATCACCCTCTTTCTCTATCGCCTGACGGTGAACGAACACTCGCGGCAGAGCACCCATCTGCGCGGGTCCGGCAGCGGCGTCGGGCCGCTCGGGCTCGACCTGCACTACCTGATGAGCAGTTGGGGAATGGCGGCACAGGATGAACAGGTGGCGCTGACCTGGGCGCTGCGGCAACTGCACGAGTACCCGGTACTCGACGCCTCGTCGCTGACTCCCGATGCCGGCTGGGCGAGCGACGAGGTGATCCAGATCATCCCGGCCGAGCTGGCGACCGAGGACGTGATGCGCATCTGGGATGCGCTGACGCCTTCGTACCGGCTGTCGGTCTCCTACGTCGCGCGACTTGTCCGCATCGATCCGGACAGCGACGCCGCGCAGTTCCGCCCGGTGGTCAGCGGGCGCTTCGGTTACGGGAGCGGGGCAGAGTGAACAGCCAGGCGCTGGACGAACTCGAACGCGTCGAATGGCGCGTCCTCGGCGCGCTGCGGCCGGTCGACGGCACCACGGGCATGGTCCTGCGCGGCCCGATCGAGGTCTCCGCCAGCGGTGCGCGCATCGTCCGCAACCGCAGCGGTCTTTACGTCATCCATGAATGGACGCGGCTGGCCGGCCATGCGGCCGCCTTCGACGCGCCGCCGGCGCTGCCGGCGGCCGGCAGCGAGCGGCTCGAGGTCGCCCTG
>JAFLDL010000065.1 GCA_017302435.1 Candidatus Accumulibacter necessarius | reverse complement strand
CAAAAAGGCATACGATTATGGCACTACAAAACGCCAGAAAGACCCACGAACAGAAAAATCAAAGACTTAGAGTCGAGCCTCGCCTGAAAAGCACCAAATATGCGTATGGGGTGTTAATAATCGGTTAGCTTGCCGTTACTGCTATCCGCCTTAGGCAGTCTGGATAGCCGCGCACCGCGAGTGACCGCCACGTTGAACGTCTGCTTTCCTCGGCGCCAGCAGTCGGCTATGGGTCGGTTGCCCACAGCAAACCACGAAAGATCAGCGGCCGCTTGTGGTCCTGGAGTGGCCGGATCACAGAAGCTCACAACGGCTTCGGAATTGACGGTGAAACCTTTGCCGCCGCCATCATCGCCACTACGCCGCAACATGTCGGCGCCCCGTGGCCCCCTGCCGCCACGGACCACACCTACGAACCGATTGCTGCGGACTACCTCCCGATTGCCGGACGACAGACCCGCGAGTCATTCTCGCCGGCGACTACACCTGGCCGGATTACCCGGCGGCGCTTGAAGGCACTGTCCGTAGCGGTCGACGCGCTGCGCTACTGGCGCTGGCAGTCTCGATGCAAGACTGTCGAAGCCTGCCCCCATTCGAGGCGCGCTTGAGAAGCATCGACGCGGAACATGCAGCCCCGAATGAGAATACCATGGCATGGTTTCCGTGATGGATGCCCCGATGAGACCACCGCTGATTCGCAAGTCGCGTGTTGATTCGCCCTCGACAGCAAAGGGCGCCATGTTTTCGTGGGCACTGATCAGCCGCGAGCTTGGCGAATCCTCCGATGGCACCATCAACATTGCCCATCTGGCTGTCGACCGCCATGCCCGTTCCGCCCGTGCCGAGAAAACTGCCTTCCGGTTTCTGGGGGCGGACGGCAGCACCCGCAACGTCAGCTATCGCGAACTCGCCGGCCTGACTGACCGCTTCGGGAACACCCTCAAATCGCTGGACGTGCAGAAAGGGGACCGCGTTTTCGTGCTGTGCGGCCGCATCTGCGAGCTTTACGTCGCCGTACTCGGTGCGCTCAAGATCGGCGCCGTGGTCTCACCGCTTTTTCAGTCCTTCGGACCCGAGCCGATTCGCAGCCGCATCGCTCAGGCGGCCGGTAAAGTGCTGGTGACGACGGCCAGCGCCTATCAACGCAAAGTCGCCGCTCTGCGCGCCGAACTCCCCTCCCTCAGGCATGTCCTGCTGATCGACGATCTCGGCGCCGGCACCATTGCCGACACCCTGGACCTGCATACCCTGCTGCGCGCCGCCCCGGAAACCCCGGCGCTGGTGCCAACTGGCCCCGAAGACCTGGCCCTGCTGCATTTCACCAGCGGCACGACCGGCCTGCCGAAGGGGGCCATCCACGTCCACAGCGCCGTCCTGACGCACTACGCCACGGCGCGGATCGCCCTCGACCTGCATCCCGATGACGTGTTCTGGTGCACGGCCGATCCGGGTTGGGTGACCGGCACCTCGTACGGCATCGTCGCGCCTCTAGTCATCGGCGCCACCTGCATTGTCGATGGGGCCGACTTCGACCCTCTGCGCTGGATCCACATTCTCGAAAGCGAGCGCATCAATGTCTGGTACACCGCGCCGACGGCGATCCGGCTGCTGATGAAGGCCGGCCCCGAACTGTTTGCCGGGCACCGTTTTCCTGGCTTGCGCTTCATTGCCAGCGTGGGCGAGGCGCTCAACCCGGAAGCGGTGTGGTGGGGGCAGGATGTCCTCGGGCGACCGATCCACGACAACTGGTGGCAGACCGAAACCGGCGGCATCATGATTGGCAACACCGCCGCCCAGGACATCAAGCCCGGCTCGATGGGTCGCCCCCTGCCGGGCATTGCCGCCCATGTCGTCCGCCACCAGGAGGGCGAACCTGTCACGGTGATCGAGGCGCCCGATACGGTCGGCGAACTGGCGCTGGAAACCGGTTGGCCGTCGATGTTTCGCGGCTATCTCGACCAGCCGGCGCGCTACCGCGAGTGCTTTGCCGGCAATCTCTATCTCACCGGCGATCTGGTGCGGCGCGATGCCGATGGCTACTACTGGTTTGTCGGCCGCAGCGACGACGTCATCAAGTCATCCGGCCATCTGATCGGCTCGTTCGAGGTGGAGAGCGTGTTGATGGAGCAGCCGACGGTTGCCGAGGCGGGCGTCATCGGCAAACCGGATGAGCTGGCCGGCGAAGTGATAAAGGCCTTTGTCGTGCTCAAGCGCGACATCGAACCAACCGAAGACCTGCGCCTCGCGTTGATGGCCCACGCGCGTCGGCGTCTCGGCGCAGCCGTGGCACCGAAGGAAATTGCATTCGTGCCGGCACTGCCACATACTCGTAGTGGAAAAATCATGCGCCGGCTCCTCAAGGCAAGGGAACTCGGACTGCCCGAAGGCGACAATTCGACGCTGGCGCAAGGGGAGGAAACATGACTCAGAAGCACGAACAAATCCGCACGGAAGTTCTCGCCATCGTCAGGCGATTGGCCCCGGAAGTCGATCCGGCGCGGATCATCCCCGACAAGTCCCTGCGCGCCCAGATCGACCTCGATTCCATGGACTGGCTCAACGTGCTGGCGACCATCCACGAGATACTGGGGGTGAATATTCCCGAAACCGACTACGGCAAGGTTGTGACCCTGGATGGCATCGTTGCCTATCTGGCCGAGAGAATCCCGGCCGCCCCGCAGGAGTGACTCGTGGCCGACTATCCAGCCGAACTTGTCCGCAAGCGTTGCCTTTTCGACGGCAGCCCGGTCACCATCCGCCCGATCCTCGCCGAAGACAAGCCGCTGGAGCAGGAGTTCGTGCAGCATCTTTCCGCCGACTCGCGCTACAAGCGCTTCATGTCCACACTGAAGGAACTGCCACCCGGCAAGTTGAAGTACCTGACCGAGATCGACTACGTACGGCACCTAGCGCTGGTGGCGATCATCCAGCGCGACGGGCAGGACGTCGAGATCGGCGTGGCGCGCTACATCGCCGGACCGAGTGGCGACGAATGCGAGTTCGCCATTGCCATAGACGATGAATGGCAGGGCAGCGGCGTCGCCGGCATCCTGATGCTGGAATTGATCTACGCGGCCAGAGCGCGCGGCATGCAGAAGATGGAAGCCTTCATCCTTGCCGCCAACAACAATATGATCAAGTTCGCCCACCAACTCGGCTTCGCATTGCACAGGGACCCTGACGACCCCGGCATGTTCCATGCCGTGCGTTCGCTGTAGCGGGTACGGCAAACGGGCCTTGAATGGGGCAGTGGCCCGCCGATCGTGCCGATCGCCATGATTGACCACGTCAGTCAGTATTCGGCGCAGTCCGTGCATGCCTCTCACACGAGGCTTGGAAGCGTCTTTCCCAGTCTCTGCAATTCAACCCGCAACGCTTGGTAATTGGGGCAGGCGCCTGAGACGATCGCCCAGAAGCGCGCGCTGTGGTTCATCTCGTGCAGATGCGCCAGCTCATGGACCACGACGTAGTCGATCACCGGCAGCGGAAAGTGGATCAGCCGCCAGTTCAGGCGAATGCCGCTGCGCAGGCTGCAACTGCCCCAACGGGTACGGGCAGCCGACAGCGAGAGACGCGGCAGGTCAACGCCAAGTCGTGGCGCGTGATCGGCAAGACGCTCGATGAACAAGCTGCGGGCGCTTTCTCGCAGTGCTTTTTCGAGCATTCCCGGAGCGTCTGCCGGCGAACGTAGACAGAGGGTCAGCGTCTTCTCGTAAGCCTGCAGGTTCCAGACGCAACGATTGTTGCCGAGGGCGAGACGGAGCGTCAGCGGTTGGCCGAGCAGCGGCAGCTGGACACCATCGACGATTCGCAGTGGCTCCGGATGACGGCGAGTGCGCCACTCGTCGAGCTTCCTGCCGACCCACTCGCCATGCTGCAGGATCAGCGACTCGACCTCGCGCAGCGTGGCGCGCGGCGGCGCGCCGACGCGCAGGCCGCGATGATCGATCGTCAGTCCGATGGTCCGCCGTCTTGCCCGACGCAACACATAGGAGACGGTGCGCTCGCCGAGTTCGATGGTGCGCGCGGTTTCGCCAGCCGCCAGCGGCTGCTCGCCGGCGCGCAGCGCCTCAGGCAGGCAGGGCATCGGCAGCGGCCGGGTAGAGATGGGGCGACAGGCGGCGCATCTCGGTCTCGATCCAGGCCGCGGCCAGGGTATTGATCTTCGCCGCGGTCTTGCCGGCCGGATCGATCGGTGGTCCGATACTGACGGTGATCAGGCCGGGGGCGATGGTGAAGCGATCCTTGCGCCAGAATTCGCCGGCGTTGTGCGCCACCGGCACGACCCTGGCGCCACTGCGCACGGCGAGGTGGGCGCCACCGGGTTTGTAGCGGGCGGTCTCGCCGGGAGCGACGCGGGTTCCTTCGGGGAAGATCACCACCCAGTAGCCGGCAGACAGGCGCTCGCGTCCCTGGTCGAAGACCTGCTTCAGCGCATCCTTGGCGGCCGCCCGGTCGATCGAGATCATCTTCATCGCCGCCAGGCCCCAGCCGAAGAAGGGCACACGCAGCAGTTCCTTCTTGAGGACAAAGACCAGCGGCGGAAAGACTTCCTGCAGCGCGACCGTCTCCCATGCCGACTGATGCTTGGCCATGACGACCGCCGGGGCTGCCGGCATGTTCTCGCGTCCCAGGACACGGTAGCGGATGCCGAGCACGTAGTGGCAGAGGGCCATGAAACCGGTTCGCCAGAGCGCGATGATTCGGTAACGCGTCGGCATCGGAAAGATGATCGCCAGGGTGACGAGGACGCCAAAAGGGATCGTCCACAGCCCAACCAACAGCATGAAGAAAGCCGTGCGCAAAGCGGCCATCACGCGAGCACGATATGGTCGGCTGCTGCCGCAAGATCAGCGAAGATCAGTGTGCCTTCCGGCAGGCCGCCTTCGGTCTGCGTCAGCACACCCTTGCCGGTCATCACCAGCAGCGGCTTTGCCCCGACCGCCGCGGCGGCCTGCAGGTCGCGCAGTGAATCGCCCACCGCCGGCGTGCCCGGCAGATCAATGTTGAAGCAGTTGGCAATGCGCTCGAACATGCCGGTTTGTGGTTTGCGGCAATGGCAGCCGGCGTCGACCGCGTGCGGGCAGTAGAAGATGGCGTCGATGCGTCCTCCTGCCGCCAGCACGGCGCGGTGCATCTTGTCGTGGATGGCATTCAGCGTATCCATGTCGAACAGGCCGCGACCAATGCCGGACTGGTTGGTCGCCACGACCACCCGATAACCGGCCTGGTTGAGCCTGGCGATGGCCTCGAGACTGCCCGGGATCGGTCGCCATTCCGCCGGCGACTTGATGAACTGCTTGGAGTCGTAGTTGATGACGCCGTCGCGGTCGAGAATGACGAGTTTCATACGGCCAGCTTTGAAATGTCGGCAACCGCGTTGAGCTGCGCGTAAAGCGCTTGCAGGAGGCCCAGGCGGTTGCCGCGCAGCAGCGGTTCATCGACGTTGACCATCACCTCGTCGAAGAAGCGGTCGACTTCGCTGCGCACCGAGGCGAGCACCTTGAGGGCATCGGCGTAGTCTTCGTTGGCGACATGCGACTTGACCAGCGGCGCCATCAGGACGACACGCTGGAAGAGGGCTTTCTCTGCTTCTTCCTCGAGCAGGGCAATGTCGGGTTCGGGCAGGTCTTCAGGCGCCTTTTTCAGGAGGTTGCCGATACGCTTGTTGGCCGCTGCCAGTGCGAGGGCCTCGGGCAGTCTCTGGAACTCGCTCACCGCTGCCAGCCGGGCGGGAACCAGGTCGATGCGGGTTGGCCGCTGTGCCAGGACGGCTTCGATCACGTCGACCGAATGGCCGGTATCCTTCAGCATGCCGCGCAGGCGGTCCAGCATGAAGCCCAGCAAGGGTTCATCGACCGCTTCGAGCGGGATTCCCTGCATCAGCAGCGCATTTTTTGCGTCGACGATCAGCTCACCGAGATCGAGCGGTAGCGGCGTTTCCATCAGGATGCGCAGGACACCGAGCGCAGCGCGCCGCAGGCCGAACGGATCCTTGTCGCCAGTCGGCAGTTGGCCGATGCCGAAGAAGCCGACCAGAGCGTCAAGCTTGTCAGCCAGCGCGGCGGCACAGGCAATGTTGCCTGCGGGCAGGGCGTCGCCGGCGAAGCGCGGCTGGTAGTGCTGTTGAATGGCGTCGGCGACCACCGGCAGGCCGCCTTCATGCAGCAAGTAGTAGCGGCCCATTATCCCCTGCAACTCGGGGAATTCGCCGACCATGTCGGTCAACAGGTCGATTTTCGAGAACAGCGCCGCACGCTCGGCGAGGTGCGCTTCGGCGCCGAGTTTTTCCGCGACGTGGCGCGCGATGCGGCCCAGGCGCTGGGCGCGGTCGCCCAGTGAGCCGAGCTTGTGGTGATAGACCACTGCGCCAAGGCGAACGACCCGGTTGGCAAAGCCGTTCTTGCGATCCTGGTCGTAGAAGAAGCGCGCGTCCGAAAGCCGTGGACGAACCACGCGCTCGTTGCCCCGGATGATATTGGCCGGGTCGTCGACCTGCATGTTGGAGACGATCAGGAACTTGTTCAGCAACTTCCCACCCTGGTCGAGCAGCGGGAAGTACTTCTGGTTCTGCTGCATGGTCAGGATCAGGCACTCCTGCGGCACCTCGAGGTATTCGTGCTCGAACTCGCCCACATAAACCGCCGGCCATTCGACCAGCGCGGTCACTTCGTCGAGCAGTCCCGCTGCAGGGTTCAGGCTGGCCTGGAGTTTCCTGGCCGCCGCGTCGAGTTGCGCCGCGATCGACGCCCTCCGCTCGGCAAACGAGGCGATGACCTTGCCCGCAGCCAGTCGGGCAACATACTCGTCCGGGTGGTCGATGGTGACCTCGCCGGCCGACAGGAAGCGGTGACCCATGGTCGTCCGGCCGCTCGGCAGCCCGAGCACCTCGCCGGCAACGACACGGTCGCCGTGCAGGAGGATCAGGCCATGCACCGGGCGCACGAACTGGTGCTCGGAGTCGCCCCAGCGCATGACTTTTGGAATCGGCAGCTTGCGCAGCGCCTGCGCGACGATCTCGGGCAGGTGCGCAGCGAGCTCCTCGCCCTTCTTTTCGCGTCGGGCAACAAAGTACTCGCCCTTGCCGTCAGCCACCTTGTGCAGTTGTGCGAAAGTCACGCCGGCAGCGCGCATGAAGCCCTCGAGGGCTTTGGTCGGTTTGCCGGCTGCGTCGAGCGCACCGGCAACCGCCGGGCCCTTCTTTTCCAGCACGCGATCGGGCTGCCGGTCGGCAACCCCGGTGATCGTCAGTGCGAGCCGCCGAGGCGTGGCGTAGCGCGTGCACACGCTGTCCGCAGCAACGAATTCCTGCGCTCTGAGGGCGGAAAAAACGCCGTCGGCGAAGGCTTCGGAGAGCAGATTGAGCGATTTCGGTGGCAACTCTTCACTGCGCAGTTCGATCAGGACGGTATCGTTCATCTCAGTGCCCCCCCTTGGCCGCGCCCACCTTGCACATCGGAAATCCGAGCGCCTGGCGGGAATCGTGGTAGGCCTGGGCGACTTCGCGCGCCAGGGCACGCACCCGGCCGATGTAGGCGGCCCGCTCGGTCACCGAAATTGCGCCGCGTGCATCGAGCAGATTGAAGGTGTGCGAGCACTTCATCACCATCTCGTACCCCGGCAGCGCGAGGCCGGCGGCGATCAGGCGCCGGGCTTCCGATTCGTGTTCGCCGAAATGGCGGAACAGCAGGTCAACATTGGAATGTTCGAAGTTGTACTTCGATTGCTCGACTTCATTCTGGTGATAGACGTCACCGTAGGTTACCCGGTAGCCCGGTCCCTCGGCCCAGACCAGGTCGAAAACGTTCTCCACCCCTTGCAGATACATCGCCAGTCGTTCGATGCCGTAGGTGATCTCGCCGAGTACCGGTTTGCAGGGCAGCGAGCCGACTTCCTGGAAGTAGGTGAATTGCGTCACCTCCATGCCGTCGAGCCAGACTTCCCAGCCGAGTCCCCAGGCGCCGAGCGTCGGGCTCTCCCAGTCATCCTCGACAAAGCGGATGTCGTGCTGGCTGGTATCGATCCCGAGTGCGCGCAGCGAGTCGAGATAGAGATCCTGGATGTTGGCCGGCGACGGTTTCAGGACCACCTGGTACTGGTAATAATGCTGCAAGCGGTTCGGGTTTTCGCCGTAGCGTCCGTCCTTCGGCCGGCGTGACGGTTGCACGTAGGCGGCATTCCAGGGTTCGGGGCCGATCGCGCGCAGGAAAGTCGCCGTGTGAAAGGTGCCGGCACCGACTTCGATGTCGTAAGGCTGCAGCAGCGCGCAACCCTGTTTGTCCCAGAACTCCTGGAGACGCAGTATGACTTCCTGAAACGTAGGCATGGGAGATTGTCGGACAGGACGAGAAGCCAGGATTTTACTTGGTTTCTCGCCCCACAAGAACCTGCTTCAGACCATCCCCGTTGGGCAACTCGCAGCCAGTTGAGAAATCACCTCCGGCAGGCTTCGCGGAAGCCGGCCCGCCGTTTCCAGTACCATCAAGGGCGGGGACCCGGCCGGCAGGCTCAGAGTTTCTTGCCGGCGCCCGTCTTGCACATCGATCCCGGGGTCATCAGCATCGACTTCGGGGTAGTCAGGCTTGCCTGATAGGCGGAGATGGCGAGCAACTGGTCATAGTTGTAGTTCTTGGCCGCCTGCACCATCTCCGGGTGGGCGTTGGCGCGCTTGCCGTCGCGGATATCGGTCATCTGGCGCAGCAGATAGCCATAGTGCTGGCCAGCGAGCACCGGGTAGAACTGGTCCTTGGCACCCTCGCCGTTCGGCTGGTGGCATTGACTGCATTGCTTCTCGTAGAGCAGCTTGCCCCCCGCCAGCATCTCGGCCGCATCAGGACCGGCATACTTGCCGGAACCAAGCGGGATGCAGAGGGTTTGAATGTACGCCGCGACGTTCGCCAGCGCCTGCGGGTTGGCCAGCTTTCTGGCGAACGGGTACATCGTCGGGTTGTAGCGCCGCCCGGAGCGAATGTCGGCCAGTTGCTTGATGACGACGGTGCTGTGCTGGCCCGCCAACTGCGGGATGCTGCCATCGGGATTGCCGCCGCCGGTTGGCAGGTGGCAGGCTTCGCAGTACTCCTGGTAAGCTGCCTGACCTGCCTTGACATTGCCCTTCAGCTTGAGCGCCTCGTCCCGTTCGGTGGACGCCGTGTTGCCCGGGTAGTCGCGGACTTCGATGCTTGGCTTTTTTTCAGCCGGCGGCTGGGCCACCGCGAGGGCGGGGAGTAGTGCGATTGAGACAGCAACGGTCAGTGCCATTTTCTTCATGATTGTCTCCTCCTGACTTTTTTAAGAACGGGCATCGAAACAGCATGCCAAGGCAGTATCGTCGGTGCCCACTGCCGGGTCAAGCATTTACCCGCACGCCGCGGCGGACTGCGGTGGGCCGCGACGGACCAGATCCGTATGCCCCGGCAGGACGGGATCTGGGCAGCCCCGCTTGACGGAGAAGATCTGGCCGCGTTCAGACCGTTCAGGATGCCTTGCAGAATCGCGGCTGGGTGGACCATTGGCGCTGCTGTGTGATCAGCATCGCCTGATAGGCGGCGATGGCGACCAGCTGAGCATCGTCGTACTTCGCGATCGCCCTGATCATGTCCGGGTGGCTGTTGCGGCGCTTGCCATCACGGATATCGATCATCTGGCGCAGCAAGTACTGGTAATGCTGACCGGCGACGACCGGGTAGAATTTTTCCCTGTTGCCGTCTCCGTTCGGCTGGTGGCATTGAACACATTCCTTCTCGTACAGCACCTTGCCGTAGGCCATCAGTTTGGCCGCATCTGGACCCTCATACTTGCCCGAATCACGCGGCACGCAGAGCGTTGCAATATACGCCGCGACGTTTGCCAGTGCCTGCGCATCCGCCAGTTTCCTGGCAGACGGATACATCGTCGGGTTGTCACGCAATCCCGATCGAATATCGGCCAGCTGCTTGATGATTACCGTCGGGTGCTGGCCTGCCAACTGCGGAATGGCGCCATGTGGATTGCCGACGCCCTGCGGCAGGTGGCAGGTCTCACAGTAAGCCTTGTAGTCCGCCTCGCCCGCCCCGGCATTACCCTCGAGCCTGAGGGCCTTGATCTTCTCGGGATTGTCCTGCGCGTTCCACCTGTAGTCCTCGCTTTTGGTACCGACGGGCTTTGCCGCGAGTGGTTCGGCGAGGGCGCAGGCGGCGGTCAACGACAGAGTCACAGCAACGGTCAGTGTCTTGAACATGGGTCGTCTCCTCTCAGCTGTTTTCTTATGAAGTCGCATTCCAGAGGGCAAATGGACGCTGGCCAGTTTCCGCTGTTACGAATAGCGGGTCAAGGAGTCGTTGCGGTCATCGAGCCGCTCGTCGGCGGCTCACGCCGTTCGCGTTGCCGCCGGGCGGCGCTTCGCCAAGGGAATCAACAGCAGAGCGAGAGCGATGAGCGGCCAGTTGCCCCAACGGACGTAAGGGGTTGACCCGGAATAGCCGCGCACGTCGCCGACCAGCGCGCCGCGGGTGAAGGGCGGCAATACCGACCGCACGCGGCCGTGGACGTCGACGATGGCAGTCATGCCGGTATTGGTGGCGCGCAGCATCATGCGGCCGGTCTCGAGGGCACGCATCTGGGCAATCTGCAAGTGCTGTGCTGGTGCCAGCGAGTCGCCGAACCAGGCGACGTTGGAAACGTTCACCAGCAGCGTCGCGGCCGGCAGGGCGGCGATGATTTCCTCGCCAAAGGCGTCTTCGTAGCAGATGTTAACGCCGACGCGCTGGCCGGCGAGGCGCAGCGGCGCCTGTGCGGGCGAACCGGCGGTGAAGTCGGACATCGGGATGTTGGCCATCGCCATGAACCAGGCAAAGCCCGGTGGTACAAACTCGCCGAAAGGCACCAGATGCACCTTGTCGTAGCGCTGGCGGCCCGAGGCACCCAGACTGACCGCCGCGTTGAAGTATTGCCTGACATCGGCGACCGGAACCCCGAGCAGCAGGTCACCCTGACGGCGCCGCGCCAGTTGCTGCAAGGCGTCGAGATACTCCGCCGGAATCTGGTCAAGGAAGGCGGGCAGGGCGGTTTCGGGCAGGACCGTCAACTGCGCGGGATTTTCCAGCGCCAGCTGGTAATAGGTGCGCAGCGAATCGGCAAAGCGCTCGGGCCGCCATTTCATCTCCTGCGCCACGTTACCCTGCAGCAGGGCGACTGACAGCGGTTCGCCGTGCGCCTCCGTCCAGCGCAGTTCGCGCAGGCGATCGCCGGTGACCACGATTGCGGCGATGGCGAGCAGCGGCAGGACCGGACACCAGCGCCGCCAGCCGCCGGCGCCGCCGGCGCCGCAGGCTTCGGTTGACAGCCAGCGCCTGCCAACCTCGAAAATCAGTCCCCCGAGCAGCGCGGAAAACAACGACACCCCATGGACGCCGAGCAGCGGCGCATAGCCGGCGAGCGGACTCGGTGGTGTTTGCGAGTAACCGGCGGACAGCCAGGGAAAGCCGGTGAAAGCCCAGGCGCGCAGGTACTCGGCGAGCACCCAGAGGGCGGCGAAGAGCAGCGTGCGACGCAGCCAGTCGGCAGCGGCGAGGCGCACGAACAGCGCCCCGGCGAGCGCCGCAAAGAGCGCGAGAACGGTGCAGAAGAGGAGCGTCGCCAGGCCGGCCACCGCTGCCGGCATGCCGCCAAAGACGCTCAGGCTGACATAAATCCAGGAAACGCCGGTGAGGAACAGGCCGAACGCATGGCTCGCGCCAATCAGCGCCCCGTGCCACGGCCGCCGATCGCCGTCGGCCTCGGCGACGAGCAGCGCGAAGAGTCCGCCGAGGCTCAGCCAGTTCACCGGAAACCAGCCAAACGGCGCGAAGCCGGTCACGCCCGCGGCGCCGAGCAACAGCGCGCCGAGGCAGCGCCAGCGCAGGGTCTTATTCAGGATCGCCCGTCACCGGCTCGCCGGCGACGACCAGGGTGTAGATGCGGCGGCTGTCAGCGCGCAAGACGAGGAAACTCACACCCTCAATGACGATTGTTTCATTGACCTGTGGTACGCGGCCCAGATGATTGAGGACCAGGCCACCGACCGTATTGCATTTCTCGTCGCTGAAGCAGGTGCCAAAAGCGCTGTTGAAGTCTGCCACCTCGGTGTGCGCCTTGACGCGATAGCGACCATTCGGATCGCGCTGGATGTTGTCGTCGGCTTCGTCAAAATCGTACTCGTCCTCGATTTCGCCGACGATCTGTTCGAGCACATCCTCGATGGTGATCAGGCCGGCAATCCCGGCGTATTCATCGATGACGATCGCCATGTGATTGCGCGAGACGCGAAACTCGCGCAGCAAGACATCCAGGCGCTTGAACTCCGGGATGAACACCACCGGTCGCACCCAGTCACGCAGCGCGAAGGCCTCTTCCCGCCCGACCCGCAGCAGGTCCTTGGCGAGCAGGATGCCGAGCACATTGTCCGAGCTGCCGTTGATGACCGGAAAACGCGAGTGGGCGGTGGTGTTGACGCGGGCGATGACCTCCGCCAGCGAATCGTTGATGTCGACCACCTCCATCAGCGGCCGCGGCACCATGACGTCACGGACGCTCATCTCCGATGCCGCCAGGGCACCTTCGATGATGCCCAGGGCGTCGGCATCGACGAGCTTGCGCTGGTGCGCTGAATGCAGCAGTTGCATCAGTTGCTCGCGATCCTCCGGCTCGCGCATCAGGAGCGAGGAGAGTTGCTCAAAGAAACGAGGTTTGTTGCTTGTTCGCTGGTTATCCATGGGGATTTTGAAAAAACTGGTCTTCAGTGACCGCCGGCAGGGTCTTCGGATTTTATGCTGGCGATGGCGACAAGAGTGCGAGCGGCTCCTTGAGCTGGCTTGCGACCTTGCTCCCAGCCGTACAAGGTTGATACCGAGACTCCATCAGTGCTTCGAACTGTGATGGAGGGAGCACGACCATTCCCAAGACGGAGCCGTGCGAAGAGTCCCTCGGCAGAAATATCTTCCTCGCGTTCAGCCTCGTCAAGACAAGAAGCCTTTCGCAGCCGGCGCGGCAAACGACGAGGCATGGTCAGTTTCGCCCTCGGTGCGGCAATCAGTAGCCCGTTGCCCGACCACCATGGACGGCGAGTGCCGGCTTGTTGCCGTCCAGAAACGACACGGGATCCGTCAGTCCCTCAGCTACTGCGAAACCTGCCAGCTTGCGGAAGGATTACGGACCCCGTGACGTAGTTCATAACGCACTGCCGGCTCGTCGAGAGACACTGCGGTCTGAAGTCAAGTCAGGTTTCTCGATTCGCCTTCAACGTTTCAAAGAGCCTTTTGCCACCCGGCCCGGCTCCAGAAGCAGATGCACGTCGCGCGACCAGTTGGCACGGCAATGATTCGCGGTCATTGCCTCACCTGCGCAGCCTGGATACCTCGACCTTGCAACTAACCTTATAACTGACTAGCGGAATAATCTTACCATGAAAACAACCCTTCGCAAGACCGGGGGTTCCTCAAACTCCCCCGCTCGTACCCCCGTTGGCAGACGTTTCGGACCAACCCTGTTGGGCTGCCTTGTCGCCCTGGCAATCGGTACGTCGAACGCCAACGCGGGTACCCTTTACAACGGCTGGAACTACGCCATCGACTCGTTCAGTGATGGTTCGCCTGCGGCTGGTGGGCAATATGAACAATACGGCCTCGCTTTTCGCCAGAGTGGTATGACCGGCTACTTCGCCATCAACGGCAACATGCCGCTGGCCGGCATCGGCGCTTCCGGTGCGCGGAATGGCACCGTTGCGCACGGCGACCTGTTTCTGAATTTCTCGGGCCAGGACCTTGACAATCAGCCGGCGTTCTCCCAAGCGGGCGTGTTCGCCATTCGCTTCTCCAGCGCCAACGACTCGCTCAACAACACAGGAGCCACTCCGAACGGTACTCTCGGACTGTTCTCGAACCTGCAAGTGGCCAGCCTTTCCGGTGTCAACAGTGGCTACGCATCACTCAAGCAATATTACGATTTCGGCTGGGGGAAGCCGAACGCCATGGGAGATTTGCAGACGACCGGTGAAGTCATCGACTATCTCAGCGACGGACAGATGTATGGAAACATCACGCAGGGCACCAAGCTGTCGGAAATCGCCTTGCTGGACAAGAATGCGCTTGGCAGCCTGGGCCTTGACTTCGCTCACTTTGGCACCGTCGGTTCGGAGCTCTTCGGCTTCTCGGTCGACCTCTCGGCCTTGCCTCGCGGCCAGTTCACCGCGCATTTCCTGGAGGAATGCATCAACGATGGCGTCGCGCTGAAAGCGGAGATTCCCGAGCCGGGGACCCTCGCTCTGCTCGGTCTGGCCCTCGCTGGCGTCCCGCTCCGCCGTCGCCGCTAAGCGTGCCACGGCAGACCGCACGCCCTCCTCGAAGGTGGGCGTGCTGAACTTCCAGGGAATGGCAGCAGCGCAGTCAAGGCCAGGAAGAGTCCTGCCGTGGGCTGATCTTGCCCTTTACTCTTCATCCCGGTAGGGGTCTGGATAGCCCAGCGCCGCCAGGACCCGGCGCTCGTGGTCTTCCATTTCGCGGGCTTCCATTTCGCCGGCTTCATGGTCATGGCCCTGCAGATGGAGCACGCCATGGACGATCAGATGGGCGCAATGTGCCTCGAGCGACTTCCCCTGGGCGGTCGCCTCGCGCGCGACGACCGGCACGCACAGCACGAGATCACCGCTGAGCAAGGGGTGCTGCTGGTAAGGAAAGGAGAGCACGTTGGTGGCGTAGTCTCTGGCCCGGTAGTCGCGGTTCAGGCGGCAGCCTTCGGCGCTGTCGACGAAACGCACGGTGATCTGTCCGCCACGGTTGCTGGCCGCGGCGCGTGCCCAGGTACGGACCTGCGATTTGCCGGGGAGACCCGGCCAGTGACCGGCACGTTGCACGCTGACCTTCAGTCGCTGCTTATCCCTCGCCATGCTTGCTTGGCCTGGCTGCGGCTTCGCGCGCTTCCAGCGCAGCGGTATGCGCTTCGTAGGCCGAGACGATGCGCGCCACCAGCGGGTGGCGTACGACGTCTTCCTTGAGGAACTCGGTGAAGGCGATGCCGCGCACTTCCCTGAGAATCTGGCGCGCCTCGATCAGGCCGCTCTTCTGGCCGCGCTGCAGGTCGATCTGGGTGACGTCGCCGGTGACCACGGCCTTGGCGCCGATGCCGATGCGGGTGAGGAACATCTTCATCTGCTCGGGCGTTGTGTTCTGCGCTTCGTCGAGGATGATGAAGGCGTGGTTGAGGGTGCGGCCACGCATGTAGGCGAGCGGCGCAATTTCGATGGCCCCGCGCTCGAAGAGCTTGCCGACGCGCTCGAAGCCCATCAGGTCGTAGAGCGCGTCGTAGAGCGGTCGCAGGTAGGGATCGACCTTCTGCGCCAGATCGCCCGGCAGGAAGCCGAGGCGCTCGCCGGCCTCGACGGCCGGCCGGGTCAGCACGATGCGCTGTACCAGTTCGCGCTCGAAGGCGTCTACCGCGGACGCCACGGCAAGGTAGGTCTTGCCGGTACCGGCGGGGCCGGTACCGAAGGTGATGTCGTGCTCCTGGATGTGCTTGAGGTATTCAATTTGCCGCGGCGTGCGGCCATGCAGTTCGCTCTTGCGGGTCATCAGCGCCGGCGAGACACCGCCGCCGGAGGAAATGCGGCGCACCGGCCGGTTGAGCAGTTCGATCAGGCCGAGCTGGATCTCATCAACCGACAGCGTTTCCTTGGCCTGGGCGTAGAACTGCTGCAGCGCCTCGGACGCGCGCGCCGTTTGAGTCGGGTCGCCGCGCAGCGTAAAGCGCTCGCCGCGGCGGGCAATCGAGACATCGAGTGCGGTTTCGATCTGGCGCAGATTCTCGTCGAGGGCGCCGCACAGGTTGGCGAGCTGTTTGTTGTTGACCGGCGACAGCAGAAGTTCGGTAGCCCGGCTTTTCGGAGTAGCGGTGTTTACAGTCATGTGGGTCGGTTCACGAATGTAGGTCGGTTCACGACTTCGCCACGCAGCGAGTGCGGCATGGCCGAGGTGATGCGCACGTCGAGGAAGCGATTGAGCAGCGCTGTGTGCCCGGCAGCATCGCTCGCGAAATTGACGACGCGGTTGTTGTCAGTGCGCCCGGCCAGTTCGTTGCGGTCCTTTCTTGATACGCCTTCGACCATCACGCGCTGCACGGTGCCGACCATGGCCACGGAAACGGCCTGTGCCAGTTCGTCGATTCGCTTCTGCAGGCGCAGCAGCCGTTCGAGCTTGACCACTTGCGGCGTTTCGTCGGTGAGTTCGGCGGCCGGAGTCCCGGGACGGGCGCTGTAGAGGAAGGAGAACGAGGCGTCGAAGCCGACATCGTCGATCAGTTTCATGGTCTTCTCGAAATCGTCGTCCGTTTCGCCCGGAAAACCGATGATGAAATCGGAAGACAGCGACAGGTCGGGACGCGCCGCACGCAGCTTGCGCACCAGGCTCTTGTATTCGAGCGCCGTGTAGCCGCGTTTCATCGCTGCCAGGACGCGGTCGGATCCCGACTGGACCGGAAGGTGGAGATGCGACACCAGTTTCGGCACCCGGGAATAGACGTCGATCAGACGCTGCGACACCTCGCGCGGGTGCGAGGTGGTGTAGCGGATGCGCTCTATGCCGGGAATCTCGGCGATGTATTCGATCAGCAGCGCCAGATCGGCCGCTTCGTCGCCCGCCAGCGCCTGCCCGCTGCCGGCCATCGCGCCGCGGTAGGCATTGACGTTCTGACCGAGCAGGGTCACCTCCTGGACGCCTTGTGCGGCCAGACCCGCCACTTCGGTCAGAACGTCGTCGAAGGGACGCGACACCTCTTCGCCGCGCGTGTAGGGAACGATGCAGAAGGAGCAGAACTTGCTGCAGCCCTCCATGATCGAGACAAAGGCGGAGGCGCCTTCGACTCGCGCCGGCGGCAGATGGTCGAACTTCTCGATTTCCGGAAAGGAAATGTCGACCTGTGACTTGCCCAGGCGACGACGGTCGGCAATCAACTGCGGCAGGCGATGCAGGGTCTGCGGGCCGAAAACGACATCGACGTACGGTGCCCGCGCGACGATCGACGCCCCCTCCTGGCTCGCCACGCAGCCACCGACGCCAATCACCAGGTCAGGCCTGGCGAGTTTCAGCAGGCGTACCCGTCCGAGGTCGTGGAAAACTCGCTCCTGCGCCTTTTCCCGCACCGAGCAGGTATTGAAGAGAATGATGTCCGCGTCGTCGGGGCTATCGGTCTTGACGATTTCTTCGGCGGCAGCGAGTACGTCGGCCATCTTGTCCGAATCGTACTCGTTCATCTGGCACCCGAAGGTGCGGATGAACAGTTTTTTGGCCATCTTTTACCTGGTTGTTTTAGCGTGGGCGCGAAACCGACGCTTCGCTCGGCGTCAGCATCCAGACGCGATAGATTGCGCCGGAAGCGTCAGTCAGATAGACGACATCGACCGGGCTCTGAATCGTCATCGGCATCACGATCAGGTTCTTCCGGCTGCGGATCTGGGCGGTCGGGGCGAGCGGCCATTGCCGTCCGTTGATCGTCAGGAAACCGTCGCCCGCCGGTGGCTGCATGACCCCCTGCTTGGCCTCCTCGGGCAGTGGGCGGGCAAGAGCCGAGCTTTCGTACGGTATCGGCGGTTCGGGAGAAGGCGCCAATGCCGCCTCGGCAATGGCGCTGATGATGCTATACAAAAGCGTGGCGGGGATGTCCATGGCTCCATTATAGACAAGCAAGCGCACCGATGTCAGTCCATCTGGGTCAAGCGTTGGTTCAGGGCAATTGCATGAATCTTATACAAGACCGAGCAGTTCCGCGCGGAAGGTATCGGAGGTAGCGGCGATGAGGCGCTGAACCTTGAGACCGCCCTTGCGCTTGGTCGGGGAGAGGCGGATGAGAT
>JAFLDL010000064.1 GCA_017302435.1 Candidatus Accumulibacter necessarius | reverse complement strand
AGACGGAGGGAGCGGAAGAAGCGACAGCGGCGATAAGAAAAGCAGGAAGAAGATGCACGGCAACAGGGCGCTTCTTCACCAGATTCAAATCGTCAGGTTCAGACCACTTTCAGGTCGGCGGCGACAGGAATGCGGGCTTGACATCGACAGCGCAGTGCAACCCGACATCGTCGGGACGATCACCGACACGGCTCTGGTAGCCGACGGCAGCATGAACGCGCTCTATTCGCCGCACAACATCGAAGGGCTCTGCCCGGCGCGGCCGGTTGCCGCAGACTACGGCTCACCCCTCAAGGCCGCAATCTTCTTCTGGCCCTGGCAGTGCCAGTCATGCTATTTTCAGCCTTCCACGGACTTGAGGACAAGACGCGTGCCGCTGAATCGCCTGTTTGCCATGACCTTCCTGCCGGCAGTGCTGGCCGCCTGTGCGACGACAGAACCGCAGTCGGCAGCGGCAAGTGCTTCCTACCACAGGAGCGGCAAGGACAAGGAACAAAAGCAGTTGAACTTTAAACTCGCCAGCGGCGTATATCGTTGCGAACTCGGCCAAAGCGTGGAAGTCCAACGCAGTTCGCAAAATGTGAATCGGATTGAACTCGGCTGGCTGGGCAACCGCCACACCCTGCTGCGGCAGGACTCAAGCTCCGGCCTGCCGCGCTACGAGGACCGGCAGAAAGGCCTGCTGTGGATCGACCTGCCCTGGAAGAGCGTCTTGATGGACGTCAACAGTGGACGGCCTCTCGCCAACGAGTGCAAGCTCGCGCCAGGCCAGACCACGCGCGGCTGAACCTCCCCCGGTGTGCTCGGCGAGTGCAGCCGCGCTGCGCATCGCCAGCGGCGGCTTTACGATGGCCATCACGTCGCCTTACCAGGGGGCTGTGCCAAACGCCCTGGCGAAGAGGTCGGCGATTTCAGCGCGGCTCGGGCGATGGTTCTGACCTCCTCGGTGGGCAATCTTGATCGCCCCCATCACCGCCGCGAGACGGCCGGTCTTCTCCCAATCCCAGCCGGCGGCGATTCCGTACAGCAGGCCTGAACGATAAGCGTCGCCGCAGCCCGTTGGATCGACGACGGCGTCCGACTGTACACAGGGGATCTCATGGCAGCGACCATTGGCGTGAATGTGTGAGCCCTCGCCGCCACGCGTAACGACCAGAGCTTCAACCTCGGCCGCGAGTTGTTCTAGCGATCGGCCGGTCCGGTCACACAGCAGCTTGGCTTCGTAATCGTTGAAGCAAGCGTAGTTGGCCAGCCGCATGAAATGCATCAGATCGTCGCCCGAGAACATCGGCAAACCCTGGCCCGGATCAAAAACAAAAGGCACACCAGCCGCCGCCAGGTCCGCAGCATGCTGCAGCATGCCTTCACGACCATCGGGCGCGACGATCCCCAGCGTCGCGCCCTGGACATCGCAGACCCGATTGAGATGCGAGTAGGTCATGGCGCCCGGATGGAAGGCGGTGATCTGGTTGTCATCGAGATCGGTGGTGATGAAGGCCTGGGCGGTAAAGCTGCCCGCAATCCGGCGTACGTGGGCGCGCGACAGGCCGTGGTCATCCAGCCGCAGGAGATAGGCGTCGGCATCATCACCGACAGTCGCCATGATCAGTGGCTCGCCACCGAGAAGTTTGAGGTTGTAGGCGATATTACCCGCACAGCCGCCAAACTCCCGCCGCATCTCCGGTACCAGGAAAGCGACATTCAGAATGTGAATCTGCTCGGGGAGGATATGATTCTTGAAACGATCATGGAAAACCATGATGTTGTCGAAGGCGATCGAGCCGCAGATAAGAGTGGACATGGGCTTTCCGAGTGTTCGGGAGAATGACGAAAGCGAAAAGTATACACCGATGCCGGCTCGCCCCGGGCTTCCGGGCAAGCCCAGAAGCCCGCCCAATCACGGGTAGAAGACGTACAGCCGATAGCCCGCGGCATTGATCCCCCTGGCTTCCAGCCACAGGCGAACGTCGAGGTCGCTATTGGCCGCAAACGATCTCTCCTCCAGCGAAGCGGGGGGCAGGTATTCCTCGGGCAGCCATACGCGACGGGCAACGGCCTTGTCGTTGGTATCGGTCAGCGTCAGCTCCAGCGCCGGGTAGGCCTGGGCATAGGGAGCCCGGTTGCGCAGCGTGGCCTGCAGGGCCAGCAGTTTGTTGCGCACCGCATCAGTCTGCAGGTCCGACCCCTCGATACTCACCAACTCGGCCTGGCGTGGCAGGGGCATGTCGGTTCCCAGCGCGTCGCTCAGTGCTTCGAGCACCGGCCGCAGCGCGGGTGCATTGATGGCAATGGCGCTGCGGAAATGGAAAACCATCTGACCAACCAGCGCAACCGCCAGAACGGAAGCAACGATCGCGAACGGCCGGGTCACGCTGCGGTCAGCCGGCAGTGCCGGCTTGTTCGTCATTCCTTCAAGCCATCGGCTGTCGCCTGTGCTTACGCTGGTTTCCCGTGGCAAATCCGGAGTTTCTGCCTCACCGCCCTGAAGGGGGCGGGCTACCAAGGCCTGTTCGCCGGATGCTGGCAGCGATTCGCCTTGGCTGCTGTCTGGCAACGAAGGGTCACTCTCGCCGGCGGGTGCGCCTTCCGATTCTCCAGGCAGCGCGACTTCGGCTTCAGAAAGGGCGATACGTTCTTCTTCATACCCGGGCGACGCGGCGGCTATCGGCACCGCGGTCACCCCCTCCGAGCCGGTCACCGCCTGCGGTGTCGACTGGATGGCGACGAGGCTGTCGTCCTCGTCGAGCAGACGGTCGATGGCATTGAACACGGTACGGCATTGTCCGCAGCGAACCTTGCCGGCACGCACCCGGATCTGTTCGGAAGTGACGCGGAAGATCGTCTGGCAGCTCGGGCAGCAGGTCTTCACGGCTTACTCCCTGACGCCGGCCAGGCAGACCCAACCGTCGCGCGCATCGGCAACCGCCAGCCGTAGGAAAGGCGCGTAGGCGGCGATCAGTTCTTCCGTCTGTTCGACCAGAATCCCCGACAGCGCGAGGCTGCCACCTGGGCGGACGTGGGCACTGATCGCCGGTGCCAGGACCTTGAGTGGATTAGCGAGAATGTTGGCGACCACCCTGTCGAACTGCCCGGTCAACTGGCACGCCGAGTCCTGGAAGCGGGCGCTGACCCGATTGCTCTCGGCATTGTTGCGGGCTGATGTCACCGCCTGGGGGTCGATATCGACACCGACAACGTCGGTTGCGCCGAGTCTGGCTGCGGCGATGGCGAGAATCCCGGATCCGCAGCCGTAGTCAAGGACCGACATCCCGGGACCGACACAGCGCTCCAGCCATTCCAGGCACAGACGGGTGGTCGGATGCGAACCGGTTCCGAAGGCCATGCCGGGGTCCAGGACAAGCACTATCGCCTGCGGATCGGGCGCTTCATGCCATGAGGGAACAATCCACAAGCGCGCCGAGACGCGAATCGGTTCAAACTGCGACTGGGTCAGTTTGACCCAGTCCTGCTCGGCGAGCTCTTCCAGCGTAAAGTCCGGCAGCGTCGCGAGGCCGGCTCGCGCAGCGCACGACGCCAGAAAAGGCCTGACATCGGTATCCGGCTTGAGCAGGGCAACCACCAGCGAACGTTCCCAGCCTGGCCTGCTGACCGAACCCGGCTCGCCGAACTGAGGTTGTTCGTCCGAAGTCCCGGCCGCCGCATCTTCGATGCTGGCGGCGAGGGCGCCGGCGTCAAGCAGCGCATCCGCTAGCGCCTCGGCGTGCTGGCAGTCGGTCCGGATGCTGAGGGATAGCCAGGCCATCGGTCACTGGCGACGGTCAGCCGCCCTTTTTCACCTCATCCTTGGCCGCAAGCCGGTGTTCGAGATAGTGGATGCTGGTACCCCCCTCCATGAAACGGGCGTCGTGCATCAGTTCCTGATGCAGCGCGATGTTTGTCTTGATGCCCTCGATGCTCATCTCGGACAACGCAATCCGCATCCGGCGAATCGCCTGATCGCGACTGTCGCCATAGGCTATCACCTTGGCGACCATCGAATCGTAATGCGACGGAACGGTATAACCCTGATAGATATGCGAGTCCACGCGAATCCCGGGTCCACCCGGGGGATGATAGAAACTGATCTTGCCCGGTGACGGGACAAAGGTGAAGGGATCTTCAGCATTGATCCGACACTCGATGGCATGACCGCGGAAAGTCAGATCACGCTGCCTGAAGCGAAGCTTCTCTCCGGCAGCAATGCGGATCTGCTCGGCAACGAGATCGACGCCGGTGATCTGTTCAGTGACTGGATGTTCGACCTGGATGCGTGTGTTCATCTCGATGAAGTAGAACTCGTTGTTCTCGTAGAGGAATTCGAAGGTGCCCGCACCACGGTAATTGATCCGCCGACACGCGTCGGCACAACGCTCACCGATGCGCACGATGTGCCGGGCAGCGATGCCGGGGGCCGGCGCCTCCTCGATGATCTTCTGGTGGCGACGCTGCATCGAACAATCGCGTTCGCCGAGATAGACCGCATTCCGGAAGCTGTCGGCCAGTACCTGAATCTCCACGTGCCGCGGGTTCTCGAGGTATTTCTCCAGATAGACGTTGGGGTTGCCGAAAAAACTCTGCGCCTCCGAACGGGTCATGTTCACCGCGTTGATCAGTGCCGCTTCGGTATGGACGACGCGCATGCCGCGTCCGCCGCCACCGCCGGCAGCCTTGATGATGACCGGATAGCCCACGGCCTTGGCAATCAGCGCGATTTCCCTCGGGTCCTCGGGTAGTGCACCCTCCGATCCGGGGACACACGGCACCCCGGCTACGCGCATCGCTTCCTTCGCAGAAACCTTGTCGCCCATCAGCCGAATGGTTTCCGGACGGGGACCGATGAAGACGAAACCTGAGGATTGCACGCGCTCGGCAAAGTCGGCGTTCTCGGAGAGGAAACCATAGCCCGGGTGTATCGCCTCCGCATCAGTCACCTCGGCCGCTGAGATGATGGCCGGCACGTTGAGATAGCTCTGGGCGGAAGGCGGCGGGCCGATACAGACTGACTCGTCGGCGAGTCTGACGTACTTGGCTTCGCGATCTGCCTCCGAATGCACGACCACCGTCTTGATGCCCAGTTCGCGGCAGGCACGCTGGATGCGAAGTGCAATTTCTCCGCGATTGGCGATGAGGACTTTCCCGAACATGGCGGAAGTGTCTCCTTAGCCGACAATGAACAACGGTTCACCGTATTCGACGGGTTGGCCATTCTCGATCAGAATCGCCTTGATCGTACCTGCCCGTTCGGCTTCGATCTCATTGAGCAACTTCATCGCTTCAATGATGCACAGCGTGTCGCCAATCTTCACGCTGCTGCCAACCTCGACAAAAGGTTCTGCGCCAGGACTGGATGCGCGATAGAAGGTGCCCACCATCGGCGCCTTGACGGCATCGCCTTCAGGCACTTCCGGTTCCGCAGGCGCCACCAGCGCCGCAGCGCCTGGCGCAGCGACCACGGGAGCGGGGGCAACCGGCGACAGGCCGTAAGCATGGTGCGCTGCGCCGCCGCTGTGCTTGACGATGCGGACCCTCTCCTCGGCATCGTTGATCTCGAGTTCGGTGATGCTCGACTCCTCGACGAGATCAATCAGTTTCTTCAATTTACGCAGATCCATGGATTTTCTCCCTGTGATTGTTCTTGCTTGCGGTCAGGTCTGAGCCAGTTGGCTGGCAGCGTCCTGGAGAATCGATAACCTAACCCTGGTCGGTGGAGATCTTGCTCAGCAGGTATTCGAGCGCCAGCAGGTAACCCTCGCTGCCCAGACCGGTGATGACGCCAAGCGCCAGGTCGGAAAAATAGGAGTGCTGGCGGAAGGGTTCGCGTGCATAGACGTTCGAGAGGTGTACTTCGACAAAGGGAATATCCGTGCCGGCAAGGGCGTCGCGGAGCGCGACACTGGTGTGGGTGTAAGCGGCCGGATTGATGATCAGGTAACGGATACCCTGCTCTCTCGCCGCATGAACACGTTCGATCAGCACCCCCTCGTGATTGCTCTGGAAGGCCTCCAGGTGAACTCCCGCGGCTTCAGCGCGCTGTGCAAGCGCCCGATTGATCTCGGCGAGCGTGGTTGAACCATAATGATCGGGTTCACGACTGCCGAGGAGGTTGAGATTGGGTCCGTGAAGGACGAGCAACCCGGCACCACCGGGCACTTGGCTGGTTGCAGACGAAGTGTCTTTTTGCTTCTTCATGGCCGCAAGTTTGCCGTAAATGGCAGCATTTTGTCCAGTAATACGTCTTCAGCGCGCAAGCGACTGGTGTACTGCGAGGTCGAGTTCGCTCTCGGAGATGGGGCCCAGGCGAACCAGTCGGAGATCACCATCGGGAGCGATCAGCAGGGTATAGGGAAGGGCCAGACGGGCGTTGCCGAACTGCCGGGCCAGGTCGACGCCTGCCGCGCCACCGACCAGCAGTGGGTAGTTGACCGGATGGGCTGCGGCAAACGCCCGCACGTTGTCTGCGGTGTCGAGAGCGATACCGACGAACTGGACACCCCGTGCCGCATGGCGGTCCTGCAGGCGTGAGAAGGCAGGCATCTCCTCGCGGCAAGGTGGACACCAGGTCGCCCAGAAGTTGATGACCAGGGTTTTTCCCTGCCAAGGAGAGAAGGACTGTGGCTTCCCGGCCACATCCTCGAGGCTGCTGGCCAAAAGGTTCGCCACAGCCTCTGCAGTGACCCCTGGCGAGGCTGGTGCACTCGTGCTCGAGCGCTGTGATCCGGTGTAGATGCCGGCCAGCAGGGCAGCCGTTGCGGCGACCAGGCCAACTAGGAAGAGGCTGCTCCTTCTCATCGGTCAGCAGCACAACCTGCCGCCAGCAGCTCCTTCACGGCAGCGAGGCGAGCCCTGTCGCGAATCCGGCCGTCACGCTTCCTGACGCTGACGCGCTCCTGGTCGCGCGGGTAGACGACAAGGTTGGCGACCACGTCATCGCTGAGGATGGTCAGCACCACTTCGGCCCGATCGGTACGTGGCTGGCTGTGGCGGTAGTCAATCCGCTCGTTGAGCAGGAAGATCTCGACCTCCTTGGCGCTGTCCGGGAAGAGTTGGATGTCGATCTCGGCAAAGCGGCCGGCGGTACCGTCGAGAACCGAACCGGTCAGATAGGGATTGAAACACTGCATGGTCGCCATCAGGCGAGCCGCTGTGCGCAGGAGATGCTGGCTGCGTGCCTGCTGCTCCCGGTCCTGGAAAAGCCTCTGATAGGTCCTCAGTTCAACCTCGACCTCACTGTCTTCCGGCATGGCTGTACCCTCGGGCAGGCCGAGGTTGCGCGCCGCCTTTCGTTTGGCCAGCCCGAGGTCGCTGATGCCATCTTCCGCCATCAGGCGGGCTGCGAGGGTCGCAATGCGGCTGCGCTGCGGGGAACTGCGCTGGCGATCCTGACGGCTGCTCATCGATGAATCCGGAAGTGTTCTGGGGGTGGCTGAGTGCTGGTCGGGGCGCGAGGATGCTGACGCGGTACAATCCGGACTCCTCAGCGTCATTTTAACTTGGATTCGGAACATGCATATTCATATCCTCGGTATCGGCGGCACCTTCATGGCAGGCGTTGCCCAGCTGGCACGCGCCGCAGGGCATCACGTGACAGGCTGCGATAGCGGGGTCTATCCACCGATGAGCACGCAGCTCGAAGCCGCTGAGATTGAGGTCGTCGAAGGCTACGATGCCGCGCAAACGGCATTCGAACCCGATTGCTACGTGGTCGGGAACGCCATTTCCCGCGGCAATGCCTTGCTCGAGGAGGTCCTTGAGCAAGGCCTGCCTTATCTTTCCGGCCCGCAGTGGCTGGCCGAGAACGTCCTCCAGGGCCGTTGGGTGCTGGCGGTGGCAGGAACGCATGGAAAAACCACGACTTCCGCCATGCTGGCATGGATCCTTGAAGATGCGGGGCTGAGTCCCGGCTTCCTGGTCGGAGGCGTACCCGTCAACTTCGGAGTCTCCGCTCGGCTATCGGGCGACACCCTGGACTCGCCGTTCTTTGTCATTGAAGCGGACGAATACGACACTGCGTTCTGCGACAAGCGGTCGAAGTTCGTTCACTACCGCCCGCGGACAGCGATCCTCAACAACCTGGAGTTTGACCATGCCGACATATTCCCCGATCTGGCGGCGATCGAAACACAGTTCCACCATTTGGTACGCACCTTGCCGCGCAATGCGCTGATCGTGTCGAACGCCGCGGAAGCCAACCTTGAACGAGTCCTGGCGCGGGGCTGCTGGACACCGGTCGAACGCTTCAACGCGCCAGGTGGTTGGCGGGCTGACGGGAGCGACGTCGAGGGATCACTGCATCTGCTGGACGACGACCAATTGATCGGCAGTACACACTGGGATTTGAGCGGCGCACACAACCGCAGCAACGCGGTCGCTGCATTGCTTGCGGCAAGGCATGCCGGCGTGCCTTTGGCCCGCGGCCTGGCGGCGCTGTCGCGCTTCAGGAATGTCAAGCGGCGCCTGGAACTCTGCGGAACGGCCGGTGGCGTCACCGTATACGACGATTTTGCCCACCACCCGACGGCAATCGCGACGACTCTCGGCGGCTTGCGCAGCAAGGTCGGTCGCAGCCGCATCCTGGCTGTCCTTGAACCACGGTCGAATACCATGAAGCTGGGGGTAATGAAGGACTTGCTGCCGGGCAGCCTTGCCGATGCCAATCTGGTCTTCTGCTACGCCGGCGATCTCGGCTGGAACGTCGCTGAGGCACTCGCCCCCCTGGGCGAGAAGGTCACCATCGAGCATGATCTCGGCCGCCTGGTGGCGCAAATTGCCTACGCCGCGCGCACTGGCGATCAGGTGTTGGTGATGAGCAACGGCGGCTTTGGCGGCATCCACGCCAAGCTGCTGACAGCACTTGCCGCCACCACCTCAGCGCAGGAAATGGTCGGCCAGAAGGGCGGCGAATAGCAGGGTCAGATAGATGATCGAATAGCGAAAAGTGACCCTAGCCAGCTTGTCGCTGTAGTCACGCCACAAGGTGACGCTGTAGAGCAGGAAAATCGCATTGAGGATCAGTGCAGCGGCCAGATACCACGGTCCGCTCATCCCCAGGGTATAGGGCAGGACCGTTGCGGCGCTGAGCATGACCACGTAGAGCAGGCTGTGCAGACAGGTGAAGCGAATGCCGTGGGTGACCGGCAACATCGGCAACCCGGACCTGGCGTAGTCGGCACAGCGGTAACAGGCGAGTGCCCAGAAATGCGGCGGCGTCCAGATGAAAATGATGAGGAACAGGACCAGCGCCTCAGGGCCAACCTCGCCCGTCATCGCCGCCCAGCCAAGGAGGGGTGGCATGGCGCCGGACGCCCCGCCGATGACGATGTTCATCGGCGTCGCCGGCTTCAGCAATACCGTGTAGATCACGGCATAGCCAAGAAAGGTGGCCAGCGTCAGCCACATGGTCAGCGGGTTAACGAAGGCGTGCAGCACCCACAGACCAAGACTACCAACCAGTGTCGCCAGGGTCAGGGTCTCGGTCGCCGAGACTTCGCCCCGGGCCGTCGGGCGTGCCCGCGTGCGCGCCATGAGGGCGTCGATGTGTTGCTCGATCAGGCAGTTGATTGCGGCCGCAGCGCCGGCAACCAGTGCGATACCGATCGACGCAGCGACAAAAAGCGCGAACGGCGGGAAAGACGGCGTGGCGAGAAACATCCCGATCATGGCCGTAAACACGATCAGGCTGTTCACCCGTGGCTTGCACAGTTCGAAAAAGGCCCCCAGGCGTTGCGCTGCCGAACGACGGGAGCTGCTGCTCATGACGGCCATAGAAGCTCCTGTCCTATCCAACCCATGAATACTTCAGCAAGCGCTCGAGGTCTCTGAGCATCCCCTGCATTTCCGGCTTCTCCGGGTAGCGCATCATGACGTTCCCGAGCGGATCGATGACGTAGAAGCGATAGCCGGCACCGGCGAGGGTGGTCCAGATCACGCCGGTTTCATCGGCAGTGGGTGCCGCGATAATGAGGTCAGGATAGCTGCGCTGGATCTCCGCCAGCGCCGGATCAGTGCGCAAATCGGCAACGCTGCTGCCCAGGAGCACACGCCGCAGACGTACCATTTCCTTGTTGAGCGCCACCTGCACCTGGCGGATCTGGTGCAGATCCTGCAGGCATGCGCTGGCGCAGGGGCTTGGGGCAACCATCACCAGCGTCCATTTCCGGCGCAGTTCGGCGGTCGGCAGTGAACGACCATCGACCAGCGTCAGCCCTGCTTCCGGCAGGGCCTGCGGTGGCTGGATCAGTTCGCCATGGTTGGCGAGCTTGGCCGGACGCCATTCGAACCAGTAAAGGCCAAAGGCAACAATGAACGGCAGAGCCAACAGCCCCGTCACCAGCAACATCATGCGCCGTCCTGAGGTGAGCACGGCGGTGGTCATTGCTGGCGCCTCATGGCTTGCGGCGCAGATTAACGGCTAGCCAGATGATGACGGTCGCCCCGGCAAATCCCCACCACTGGAACGCGTAGCCGACGTGGCGTTCGATCCGCTCGTCAGGACGCGGCCACTCGCGAGCAAAGCCACCCGCCGGGCTCTCGGGGGAAAGTTCAATCACTACCGGCTGCAGCGGGAAGGGGATCGTTTGCGCATAGCGCTTCAGATCAAGATTCTGCCAGACAACCTGCCATCCCGAGCGGTGAACGCTCGGCGCATCGGAACCGAGGGTAAGATAGCGCGTCCCCGGAACAATCGCCATGCCGGAGACCTCGAGCACCCCACTCGGTGTCGTCACCTGCGGCCACCGGCTATGTTCGGCGAGCGCCGGTACCCAGCCACGATTAACCAGCACACGCATATCGCTGCCTTCCAGCCGAAAGGGGGTCAGGACATGATAGCCTGCCTGCTGGCGATGGATGCGATTATCGATCAGGATCTGGAACTCCGGTTCGTAGCTGCCACGAGATTGCACCTGGCGGTATCGGAGCGACTCCGCATCGGCCGGCGTGGCGGGCATTTGTACCGGTGGCGCCGCATTGCGAGCGTCGCGGAGGGACTGCCGACCCTCCTTGCCGCTCGCCTTGTTCCACTGCCACTGACCGAAGGAAATGAAGAGAGGAACAAGTATCAGGACAAGCAGCGTCGACCACCAGCGAGGCTGGAAGCGCAGCCCAGGCCGCATGACTGTCTTCACCGCGGTTGCCTCAGTAGCAGTGCAGCGAGCATAATCGGGACTCCTTCCGCTGGAGTCAGCCATGTTCAAGCTCATCGTCATTCTCTTGCTGTTCTGTGTGGTAGGGAGCCTCTTTTCCGGGCTCTTTTTTCTTTACCGCGACCGCGGCACAGGGATCCGCACCGCACAGGCGCTGACGCTACGTATCGGGCTGTCGATCCTGATCTTCGCCTTGCTGCTGATCGGCTTCCGATTTGGCTGGATACCCGGTTACAACCAATAGACAAGGATGAAGAGGCCCAACCAGACGACGTCAACAAAGTGCCAGTACCACGCCACGCCTTCGAAGGCAAAATGACGCTCAACGCTAAAATGGCCTCGCAAGCAACGACCGTAGACCACCATCAGCATGATTGCCCCTAGCGTCACGTGAAAGCCATGAAAGCCGGTGAGCATGAAGAAGGTCGCGCCATACACTCCGGCGCCAAGGGTCAAGCCCAACTCAGTGTAGGCGTGGTAATACTCGTAGGCCTGAAAGCCGAGGAAGACCACACCAAGAACAATGGTCAGTAGCAGGCCAAGATTGAGCTGACTGCGGTTATTCTTGAGCATTCCCCAGTGCGCCCAGGTCAAGGTCGCACCGGAAGTCAACAGGATCGCCGTGTTCAGCGCCGGAATGCCCCAAGCCCCCATAGGCGTGAAGGCGGGGCCTTTGGGGCCGGCTGACGGCCACGCTGCAGTGAAGTCCTTCCAGAGCGTGAAGGCCGGGTCCATTCCGGCAAGCGCCGGCACCGAAATGTTCCGCACATAGAACAGCGCGCCAAAGAATGCCGCAAAAAAAGCGACCTCGGAAGCGATGAACCAGATCATCCCGTAACGGAAAGACTTGTCTTCCCACTCACTGTACGAGCCGCTCTGGTTCTCACCGATCACCTTCCCGAACCAGTTGTAGACAACAAACACAATGACCGCTGCACCGGCGAGCATGATCCAGCTTCCGGCAGCGAAAGCATTCATGCTCAGGATGAAGCCCAGTGCGAGCGTGAACATCCCGCCAGAAAGGATGAACGGGTAAGGGCTTGGCTGCGGTACGAAGTAGTGCTGCAGGTGCGGCGAAGTATGGGTAGTCATTCGTCACTCTCTTTCTTGAGGAGCTTACTTCTGTCCATCGACATTGAAGAATGCGTAGGACAGGGTCACGGTGCGGATGCTTTCGTCGATCTCCGGCTTGACGATAAAGGTCAGCGGTAACTCCCTGGTCTCGCCCGGTGCGAGGGTTTGTTGCGAAAAACAGAAGCAGTCGAGCTTCTCGAAATGCTGGGCAGCCTGGCCTGGCGAAACGCTGGGCACAGCCTGCCCGACAATCGCTTTGTCGGAACTGTTATGCACCAGAAACCGTGCCTGATGCAACTCGCCCGGATGCAGATCGAGACTCGCGGTCAGCGGACGCATCTCCCACGGTAAGCCAGGCATCACCGTACCGGTGAACTCGACCGTTACGATACGGGTGGCGTCGACGCGCGAGGGTGCCGCCGCAGGACCGGCGATACCCCCCACCCCAAGCTTGCCCTGACTGGTCTTGCCATTGAAACCGGTGGCCGCACATAACACATCATAAAGCGGTACCAGGGCAAAGCCGAACGCGAAGGCCGCTGCAACGATCGCCAGGAGCTTGAGCACAAGCGTACGGTTGCTGCGCGTTACGAGCGGGGAATCATTGCCGACGAGATCTGTCTCCATAACGCTAAGGCCTGTAGTAGATGAAGCCAAGAAGGTAGATGGCCAGGGCGGTCAGCCCCAGTACCCAGGCCAGTCGCCGGCTGGCGGCGCGACGACGCCCCAGTTCCTCTGGCGTGTAACCCTGTGGACATTCCATGTTGACGGTCCGGGCTTGCCTTGTCGCGATCACTTGATCACCGGCTGGACTTCCCAGGAGTGATGCGGCGGCGGCGAGGAGAGATCCCATTCGAGACCTTCAGCCCCCTCCCAGACCTTGTCGGTAGCCCTGGTGCCACCCTTGACGCACTTCCAGACGTTGTAGGCGAAGATCAGTTGGGAAAAGCCAAGAATGAAGGCACCAACCGTGGAAATCGCGTTGAACTCCACGAACTGCAGTGCGTAGTCAGGGATGCGACGCGGCATACCCGCCAGGCCGAGGAAGAACTGCGGCATGAAGGTCAGGTTGAACGAGATGACCGTCAACCAGAAGTGCCACTTGCCCAGCGTCTCGCTGAACATGTGCCCAGTCCATTTCGGCAACCAGTAGTAGACCCCGGTCATCACACCCATAATGCCACCGGCAAACAGCGCATAGTGGAAATGAGCCACGACGAAATAGCTATGGTGATACTGCGCGTCGGCTGCGACGTCGGCCAGCACCAGGCCCGTCAGACCAGCGAGGCCGAACAGAACGATAAAGCCCTGCGCAAAAAGCATTGGAGTCTCAAAGCTCATCGCCCCGCGCCACATCGTGGCCACCCAGCAGAAGAACAGCACGGCCAGCGGCAGCGAGATGAACATCGTGCTGTACATGAAGTAAAGCAGTGCGGGTACCGGCATTCCGGCGGTGAAGAAGTGGTGCGCCCAGACGACGACCGAGAGCACGCCAATCGCGACAAAGGAATAGACCTGCGCCTTGTAACCATAGATCG
This sequence comes from Candidatus Accumulibacter necessarius, assembly GCA_017302435.1. Lineage (GTDB taxonomy): Bacteria > Pseudomonadota > Gammaproteobacteria > Burkholderiales > Rhodocyclaceae > Accumulibacter > Accumulibacter necessarius. The sequence goes on along the minus strand of JAFLDL010000064.1, from coordinate 4,222 downwards.
GCTTGCGCGAGAACGTACCGAGAACGTGCGGAATGAGACCCCAGATCGGCAGCAGCAGGATGTAAACCTCGGGGTGTCCGAAGAACCAGAACAGATGCTGGAAGAGAATCGGATCACCACCGCCGGCGGCATTGAAGAAACTGGTACCAAAATGACGGTCGGTGAGCAGCATGGTCACCGCGCCGGCAAGGACGGGAATCGTCGCGATCAGCAGGAAGGCCGTGATCAGCCAACCCCAGGCAAAAAGCGGCAGCTTCATCATCGTCATGCCGGGTGCACGCAGGTTGAAAATGGTGACAATGATGTTGATCGAACCGAGTATCGAGGAAACGCCGAGAATGTGAATCGAGAAGATGGCGAAGTCGACGCCCATTCCACCTTGCACCGACAGCGGGGCATAGAGTGTCCAGCCGGTGTTTACCGCACCATCACCGATACCAAACAACGCCAGGATGAACGGCAGAGTCAGCAGCGTTGCAGCTGGCGGCAGCAGCCAGAAGCCCCAGTTGTTGATGCGCGGCAAGGCCATGTCCGGCGCCCCGATCATCAACGGAATCTGCCAGTTGGCAAAACCGGTCGCTGCAGGCATCAAGGCAGCGAAGATCATCACCAGCGCATGCACGCCAATCAACTGGTTGAAGAACTCAGGCTGCATCAACTGCAAACCGGGCTGGAACAGTTCAGCCCGAACGGCAAGAATCATCGCGCCACCGATGAAAAACATGATCAGCGCGAAGGTCATGTACATCGTTCCAATGTCTTTGTGATTGGTCGTCGTCAACCAGCGCATGATACCGCCCTGGTAATGCTCAGTGTGGTGACCGTGACTGGTGTCGTGCTCGATAGAAGGTGCAGTGCTCATGGTGGTCTCCTGATTCCTGGGCGTTAGCGTAGGGACTTGATCTGGGCCGGCTGGATCATGTCGCCCTTCTTGTTGCCGAAGCTGTTGCGCTCGTAGGTGATGACGGCAGCGAGTTCGGTATCGGTCAGCGTATCTCTGAATGCCTGCATGGCGGTACCTTCCTTGCCGTTCAGCACGCGGTCGACGTGACTATCCTTGATGATCTTGCCTTCGGCAGAGAGCAGCGGGCCGGTGACGATCTTGCTACCGGCGAGCGCCGGGAATACCGGTGCCAAACCCTGACCTTCGGGCTGGTGGCAAACCGCGCATTGCTTCTCGTAGACGTCCTTGCCGGCCGCCATCAGGTCGTCCTTGTTCCAGGTCTTGCCTGATCCAGCCGCAGCAGCTGCCAGTTGAGTCTTTTTCTCGTCGACCCAGGCCAGATACTCGCTTTCTGGCACTGCATGGACCACCACGGGCATGAAACCATGGTCCTTGCCGCACAGCTCTGCACATTGCCCCCGGTAGGTACCGGGCTGCTCGATCTTGACCCAGGTTTCGCGCAGGAAACCGGGGATGGCGTCGCGTTTAACGCCGAACTGCGGCACCCACCACGTGTGGATGACGTCGGTTGACGTCAGCAGGATGCGCACCTTCTTGCCCACCGGCAAGACCACCGGATTATCCACCTCGAGCAGGTAGTGTTCACCCTTGGCTTCCTTGTTGGCAATCTGATCGCGCGGGGTGCTCATGGTGCTCAAATACTTGATACCGCTATCCGGGTACTCATACTGCCATTTCCACTGCATGCCGGTCACCTTGAGCACCATGTCGGCCTTGGTCCGGGTGTCCTCCATGTCGATTACGGCGTGGTACGCGGGAATGCCCATCAGTACGTAGTCAATGAACAGCAGGATCGCGAATGGCACCAAAGCCCACAGCCACTGCACTGTCCCCGTCGGCCCCGTGAACTTCGCCGGTTGATGGCCAACGCTCTTCCTGTGTTTGATCATCGAGTAGATCATGATGCCGAACACGACGACAAACAGCACCGTGATCACGATCATGAAGTGATTGTGGATTTCCAGCGTGTCGCGGGCGATCGGCGTGACAGGGGTAGGGAAGTTCCAGCTGTAATCGGCGCGCGCCAGCAAGGGGAACAGGGCCGCGAGCAACCCCGAGAAGAACTTGCCCGTCCGCAGACAGAAACGATGAAGGATCTTCAATTTGTCTCCTTAGAGTACTTTATCGGGGCTAAGCAGCGCCCAGGGTTTGTTTCAGCTCTTCCGCCAGAGCCACTTTTTGCTGTTCGGTCAGCAGGCTGCCCACTTCGACCTCCTTGCCGTGCGAGCGAATCAGCAAGCGATGGATGTTCTGCCCGGGCGGCTTGACGTACTGCAAGCGCGCCCAGTAGGGCTGGAACTCATGGCGCGCCACCACGGCGCCACGACGGCTTTCGATCGTCAATTGCCCTGACTCAAGCGTGATCCGCTCAAAGTCGTCGGCAGTCAACTCAGTGCGTCGAAGCGCCCACCAGAGAAACGCGAGCTCCAGGCCAGCGAACGGAACCACCGGCCAGGCACCAAAAAACGAGAAAGCCAGGGCAATCAGAGCGGAAACAGCAGCCGTGATGACAAACAGAAGCTTGCGTCCGGTCACCGAAAGCGAATGGTTCGGGCGGGCCACCCAAGTCCGACCGGCGAGCGTATCTGCTGCAACCAGGCTCATCAACCCTCCTCAAAAAGGCCAGGCTCCCGCGTAATCTGCCCCGATTTGACCCAAATCAAGATATCGATTTTACAAGTCTAACACGAATACTCGCCCCGTTGGCAACAGGCACACGTAACATGATGATTACATTGATCTTCTGGAGCCTTTATGCGGCGTCGCAGCATGCGGAGCTGCGACCATTTGTCGCGGCATGCGGGGCTGCCTGAGCCACGCAGGCGCAGACGCCTGCTGCATTGAACAACGAAAAAAAGGCCGCACCCGGCGGCCTTTTCAGCGGGTATAGTGGTCCCAGGAATTGAGACAGTGGTTTAAGCTAGGCGCTGTCATAGGGAACGAGAAGCGATGAGCGAAGTGAAGACGCGGAAGGTGCACACCCCGGAGTTCAAGGCGAAGGTAGGTCTGGAGGCCTTGCGAGGGGTAAAGACGATCAACGAGATTGGCCAGGAACACGGGGTTCATCCGGTCCAGGTTGGGCAGTGGAAGAAGGCGATCCAGCAGCAAGCCAAGACCTTGTTCGAGGGCAAGCGCGGTCCCAAACCGGTCGCTGCGCATCGGGAGCCGGAGTTGCTGTACAGCGAGATCGGCAAGTTGAAGGTGGAATTGGACTGGCTCAAAAAAAAGTCTGGGATCAGCCTGTTGTGATGCGAAGAGCCTGGATCGAGCCTGGGAAGTCGTTGGCAGTAGTCCGGCAATGCGTCTTGGCTGGGGTGTCGCGTGCGACGATCTATGCTCAGCAAGAGGCTTCGGTGCTCGACGAAAGCGACTTACTACACCGGCGTCTGATTGATGAGGAGTACACCCGGCACCCGTTCTATGGCAGCCGCAGGATGGTGGTCTTCCTCGGGAAAGCGGGTCACACGGTCAATCGCAAGCGGGTCCAACGACTGATGCGGCTGATGGGGCTTGCCGGCATGGCGCCGGGTCCGAACACCAGCCGGCGGCACCCAGCGCACAAGGTCTATCCCTACCTGTTGCGCGGGGTTGCGGTGCTCAGGCCGAACCACGTCTGGAGCACGGACATCACGTACATCCGCCTGCCGCGTGGCTTCGCCTACCTGGTGGCGGTGATCGACTGGTATAGCCGCAAGGTGCTCAGTTGGCGGATCAGCAACAGCATGGAAGCGATCTTCTGTGTCGATTGCCTGGAGGATGCCTTGCGCAGCCACGGCAAGCCGGAGATCTTCAACAGCGATCAAGGCTCGCAGTTCACCAGCGAAGCCTTTACCAACGTCCTGACCAGAGAAGGGGTGGTCATCAGCAGGGATGGACGAGGGCGAGTGTTCGACAACATCTTCGTCGAGCGGCTCTGGCGGAACGTCAAGCATGAGGACGTGTATCTGAGGGGCTATGCCACGATGGGCGAGCTGACGGTTGGCCTGACCGAGTACTTCGCCTACTACAACGGCGAGCGCCCGCACCAGTCGCTGGGCGACCAGACGCCCCAGACGGTGTATCGAACCGGTATCGGTGGCGGGGCGATGATCGTGGATAAATTCGGCGGCGCGGGGGGAGGAACCCCTGTTCTGTCGCCGCCGACCTGAAAGTGGTCTGAACCTGACGATTTGAATCTGGTGAAGAAGCGCCCTGTTGCCGTGCATCTTCTTCCTGCTTTTCTTATCGCCGCTGTCGCTTCTTCCGCTCCCTCCGTCT
>JAFLDL010000063.1 GCA_017302435.1 Candidatus Accumulibacter necessarius | reverse complement strand
GCTGGAACTCGACCGAGTTGCCGAGCGCGTCGGTCACCGCCGCGAGATCGGCCGCCGGGCTATAGGCGAGCGTCGTGACGTTGCCGAGCGGGTCGGTCACTTTCTGCACCAGCCCCTTGGCGCCGCCGGTATCGGTGTAGCTGTACTGGGTAACGTTGCCAAGCGGATCGATGGCGCGCAGCAGCTTGCCGCCGCTGACGTCCGAGTCCTCGTACTCGAAGCGGTAGGTGACTGCGGTGCCACCCGCCAGCCCGCGCGTGATGCTCGTCACCTTGTTCCAGAGCGGGTGGTAACCGAGGTCGGTCGCCCGCCCAGCGGCGTCGATGATCTGCGTGATGTTGCTGTTGGCGTCGTAGGCGTACTGCGTCACGCGCCCGAGCGGATCGGTGATCTTCGTGATCCGGTTGCGCGCATCACGCTCGAACTGCGTGCGCTGGCCGTCACCGTCGATCAGCTCGCTGCCGAGCCCTGCCGCGTTGAAGCGGACCGTATAGCCCTTGCCGCTGGCATCATGAACCCGGGTCGCCACCACTTCACCGCCCAAGAACAGCCAGCCGGCCGCGCGGTTCTCGAGCGAGTCTTCCCTTGGCCCACCGGCGCCAGCGCAGCTTGCCATGGCCAGCGGCTCGCGCACCGCACAGGTTCCGTTCAGCTCGTAGGCGAAGCGCACATCCCAGTTGGTGGAATGCTGGCGCAGGACGCGAAAGCTCTCGCTGTAATCGAGCGCCAGTGGCTGGGCCGTTCCCGATCGGGATATCGAGCCGATGTAGATCGGGCCGTCGGCACGGTTCGCATAAGACGAGGTACTCGCGACAGCGCCACCACCACCGCCACCACCGGCAGCAGTCCACACCACCCGTGGCTCCGGCGGCTGGACGTAAGCGTAGCTCGTCAAGCCGCCGTCCGGCGCGGTCACCGTCGTCAGACGGTCGCCGACGTAGTCATAGCGGACCTCGCGCCCCGTGGCATCACGCACCAGCCGGATGAGTCCGCTGCTGTCGTCGATGGCGATCGAGACTCTCTTGCCCGGCGCGCTGATGGTCGTCGATCGCCCCGAGCCATCGCGTTCGATACGCAGTACGTTGCCGTTGGCGTCGCGCTGCTCGCTGAGCCAGCTCACGAAGCCGAACTGCAGGAACATCCAGGTGCGGCCGTCCTTGAACTTGAGTCGCCACGTCCCACCCGACCCGTCCGAGGAGACCAGTTTCGCGCCGCCGAAGCGCAGGTCGTTCGGCGCCTCATAGGTATTGGGGCCCGTGCGGGTAAAGGGTACGCCGCGGGCATTGCCGGGAAGCACCAGTCGCACCTCACCCGAACCGGGATCGACATAGACGATCCAGTCGTAGCTGAATATCCAGCCGTGGCCGAGGCTGGACGCCAGCGAAGCGTTCTTGATGAACGCGGTCCACGGGTAATAGCTGCGACCGATGGTAATCGGCATGACGCCGTCGATGACCATGTCCACGGCCGTCGACAGTTCCATCCCCAGGGCCAGTGTCACCGGCTTGCCGGCTTTTCCGGGCGGACCGTTGACGTCGCAATCGGGGCACGGCGGGCTGGGGTTCTCCCAGTTGCGCGTGAAGCACGAGAAGCCGCAGACGCCGCAGAAGCGGTCGATTCCCGAGTCGGCGTCGGCGGTGATCGTCTTGCCGTCGGCCGACACGGTGCCCGTACCGGCCTTGCGCCAGCCACCTTCACCGGCCAGCGGTATGCCGTAGTAGTACCAGTGGTCGGCCTTGGCCCCTGGTTGGAGGCCGGTGTCGTTGGGCGCGGTGACGAAAACCGCCGCCGGGCCGCTGCCCGAATTCAGCGGCACGCCACCCATCGGCGTGCCGAAGGAGATTCGGTAGTAGCTCCTGGCCCCGTTCGGCGCGGCCTCGGTCGGCAGCTTGTCGGGAGCGACGCGCTCGACGGCCATGCGCGACTTGATGACACCGTCCCAGCCGTGGATAGTGACGCCGGCCGGCACGCGCACCGACAGTCCCGGGGTATCCGGATTGGTGAAGAACTGATCATCGCTGTGGTTGGCAAGCAGCGGCCTGAACAGGTCGTCGCGCGGCGGCGGCTGCACCACCCAGTCGGACAGCGGCGTGATCTTGCCGGCTTCAAGCGTCAGCGTATAGGGCCAGATCGGAAAGCCGGGATTGGCCGGCGTGGCGTCGATGCGCAGCGTGATCTTCCCGGCCGGCAGGCCGGTGAGCAGGAAGTTGCCGCCGGCGTCGCTGGTCGTCAACGCCAGATTCGAGCCACCAGCAGCCGCATCCTCGGCGCGGACGATGATGCCAGCAATGCCGCGGCCCTGCAGGTCAACGAAGCGGCCGGTGACGCCGCTGCCGCCCGCCAGCCCGGTCACCTTGAGCTTGAAGGGCGCGCTGCGCGTCAGACTGCCGCCGTCGATCGGCGCGACGCCGTCGATGCGCGCGTTGTAGGTGCCGGCGGCGAGCGTTGCCGGCACGGCCAGCGACAGGCTCGCGGTCTTGCCGGCGCCCAGCGACGGGCTGGAGAGATTCGCAGCAACGCCTGCGGGAAGACCGGCGACCGACAGTTGCGCGAGGCCCGTAAACGGCTTCACGCCGGTGCTGGCCAACTGGACCATCATCGACGCGGTGCCGCCCGGCACCGTGACCAGTTCGGCCGGGCTGGCGACGACCTGGAAGTCCTGCTCGTGTCTGACGGTGAAGTTCGGTCCGCTCACCGTGCCGCGCGCCGTCGTCACCGTGATCGCTCCGCTCTGCGCGGCGAGGGAAACCGTCGCCGTCAGCCGGTTGGCCGCCGCGCTGACCACCCCGGCGACTGCAACGCCGATCTTCACCTGGTTGCCGCTGGCGGTGGGGACAAATCCACTGCCGTCGATCGTCACTACCGTCCCCGGCGGACCTTCAGCCGGCGAGATGCCGCTGATCGAGAGCCGGGTGCCGACGGTGACGTCGATCACGTTCGAGGTTCCTGTCACGGGATCGACGACGGTCACCGGCACGGTCCCGGGCGCAACCAGCAGCGACGCCGGGACGAGCGCGGTCAGGTTGGTCGCGCTGCCGAAGGTGGTCGCCAGGACGTTGGCGGCGAAGTGCACCTTCGATGACGGCGTGAAGTTGGCACCGCCAACGGCCAGCGTTTCGGCTCTGCCGACCTCGAGCACCGAGGGCGTCACGACGTTCAGGATCGGCGTCGCCGCCCCGACGACAAACGGGCGACTGTTGGAATCTCCGCCGGCAGCGGCCGGGTTGCGGACCAAAACCGGGAAGGAACCCGGTGCGGCCAGCAGCGTCGCCGGCACGTCGGCGCTCAGGCGCGTGGCGTTGACGAAGCGCGTATTGAGCAGCGTCGCACCGAAGACGACGCCGGCGGCCGGGTCAAAACGCAAGCCCTCGACCGAGAGCGCCAGCGGACCGGCACCCGCCACCGCCCGGTCGGGTACCAGCCGGGTGAGCGCCGGCTTGAGCGCCCCCGGCGAACCCGCCTGGATCAGCACCCGCCGGGGTGCGCTGCGGGCACCACGATGATCGGTGACGACCAGCTCGATCACGTAATCGCCGGCGACGTCGGCGACGAAGGCGGTCAGCGGCGGACTGGGAAAGGTCTGCGTCGGCGGCGACAGCGCCGCGGTACTGCCCTGCGGCACGGCGACAAAGGACCACGCATACTGGGCAATGCCGTCGCCCGCGTCCGGGTCGAAGCTCGCCGAACCATCAAGCGCGACGCGGCTTCCCGGCGCAACGCTCTGGTCTGGCCCCGGCATGGCCGTCGGCGGCGTGTTGCCGGCATACGCGGTGACGATGATCTCGTCGACGACACTGCTGGCGCCGCCATCGGAAACCACCAGCCGCAGTACGTAGACGCCGGCCAGGTCGGCGACGAAACCGGGCGTCGCCGAGGTCGGGTCGTCGAGCACGGCGATGCTCGACGCCGGTTTGTCGGCCAGTTCCCAGAACCAGGTGAGGGGTGAGCCCTCGGGGTCGCGGCTGCCACGCCCATCAAGCTGTACCAGGCTGCCTGCGGCAACGCGCTGGTCCGCTCCCGCTTCGGCCATCGGCGGGGCATTGGTCGCACTGGCGCGGATGCGCACGAAAGCCGGGGCGCTGTCGGCCTTGCCGTCGTTGACGACCAGCTTGAGCAGATAATCGCCGGGTTGATCGGCAAAGAACACCGGCCGTGCCCGGTCGACGCCCTGCAGTTCGCTCGCGCTGCCGGCCGGCCGTTCCTCCAGCGTCCACAGATACGCCAGGCGGTCGCCATCCGGATCGATGGAGAGGCGCCCGTCGACGTCGACGTCGGTACCGGCGGCGACGTCGCGGTCACGCCCGGCACTGGCGACCGGCGGGCGATTGATGTTGAGCAGGATTTCGGCCGAGAACAGCCGCCTCAAAAGGCCCTTGAAGCCCGCCGACACGCGCAGCCGTACCGGCAGCGTCTCGGTGAAGACGGCGTCGAGCGTGTAGATCTGGTCGCCGGCGACGGCGTCGCCATTCACGCCATCATCGTGCAGTGTGCCGAGGACAGCCACTGGTGCTCCGGCATCGTTGAGGCGCTGCAGGTTCACGGTAGCGGGGATGACGCCCGGATCGGCGATCACGGCGGTGACGCGAACGGTCGTCGCTGCGCCCGAGGCGATGCTCGTTGGTGTCAGTTGCACCGTACCGATGCTCGGCGCGGCCCAGGCGAAGGACGGTGCCAGGAGCAAGCCGGCAAATGACGACAAAGCGACCAGCAGGGTGGCGAGCCGCGTGCTGAAGAGAACGCGCGCGAACGCCGATGACGCCATCGCGGCCAGACGGCCGCACTCATGGATGCTCATGCCTGCTCCCCGCACTCGTCTTGCCTTTTGCTCACGCCACAGTGGAACCCGCGAAACGTCTGCGGGCCAGCAGACCCGCCACCGCGATTGCCATCAGTGCGGCGGTACCCGGCTCCGGTATCGGTACTGCCGTCGGGGTGAACACCAGGTCGTCGAGCACGAACGAACCGCCACCGGCATCGCCGGTGACCGTCAGTTTCGAGATACCCGACGTCGAGATACCCGACGCCAACACCAGTTCCAGGAATTCGTTGGGCGCAGACCCGGACACTCCCGAAGACGTGAAGTTGGCCGAGAACGCCGACGGGGTGCTGCCCAGGAAAGCGCCGAACGCGTCCCAGGCGGTCAGCGTCAGCGGCTTGGCGTAGGTGAAGAAAGCGCTCACCTTCGTGACGGGGCTCGCAAACAGCAAGGTCATCGGGCCGCCATCGTCGGAGACCACGACGCTGCCCGAATGGGGAGGAAATTCCAGTTCGTTGAGTGAGATCCCGGCTTTGAGGCTGATGGCGTTCGAGAAGGTGAGGCCAGCACCGGCGAACTGGTTGGTCACCGCCACCCCGTCGGCCAGCGTTTCGAAATCGATGCTTACTGCGGAGGCGTTGGCGCTGGCAAGGGCCGCGGCGCAGAGGAATACCGCGGCGTCGAGTGAGATGCGTGTTTTCATGGTCTGAGTCCGTTCTTTTCTATTTCTGGGATCACTGCGATAGCGCCGCCAGCTTGAGCAGCGCCGGTTCGACCTCGAACTGCCTGCCGGCCACCGTGTGTAGCGTCGCCTTGTCGCGCTGCCCGAGCGTGCTCGTCAGCGTCACCTTCTCGACCCGCTCGCCCTGCGCGAAACGGGAAAGCGCGTCGCCGAGCGCGGCCAGAACGATGAACGAGGTCTGCGCAGAGAGCACGCTATGACCGGTCGGGATGTCGACCGAGACGCTGGTCGTGGCGTTGTCAATGGCGCCGACGGTTGGCGAACTGTCCACCGAGATTGACGGACCCAATTGCGGAGTAAGGCTTACCTTGATGGTGCTGCCCACGGGGACACCTGAGGTGGCAAGCGTGATGCTTACCGGGTTGGGGGTCGTTGTCGGCACCGTCACGTCCTTGCTGCCGGTCGGGCTCGCCGGTACCGGGATCCCGCCCACCGTGGCAAAGCGTAAGGCCGGCAAGCCAGGCAGGAACAGCGGATTCGGCGTGCCCGAACTGAATGCAGGCGACGTCGACCGCACAGCACCAAACGTATCCGCTTCAAGGCGTATTCGCCCGACACCACCATAAAGGCCGCCAAGGTCACCGCCAACGGCTTCGATGACACTGCTCACGGCCGGCCCAGTCACGGCCAGCCGGCTCGCAACGATTTTGATCGCCCCGCCACTTCCTTGGCCACCGACGGCACCTTGACGGTTACCTGCAGACGCAGTGGCGCTGGTTCCTCCGTTCGCCAGGATCTTTCCGCTCACCGTAACTGAACCGGATCCTGCAATCACGATTGCGCCTCCCCCACCCCCTCCGCCGAAGCCCCGGAAACAGACACCGCCACCGACATTAAGACAAGTTCCGCCACCTCCCCCGGATCCGCCGACCAAGGGTATGAGCTGCGGGCTCCCATAAACTGGGCTAACAGAAGCGCCGTTTGACGTTCCCAGCGTTCCAAAACTCGCTGACCCACCCTGGCCAATATACGGGATGCCGCCCCCTCCAGCCCCCGGACCCAGTCCCGAGCCGCCGACATCTGCATCAGGCACGCCCCCGTAACCTCCGTCATATCCGCCGGGGCCGCCGATGCCTGGAACTCCGTCATCGAAGAGATTCCCATCGCCATCCGGGCCCATCATTGCGGAGTTCTTGCCGCTGATGTCGATCGACCCCGCGATGACCACATCGCCCTGAACCAGCATCACGACCGGGGTGTTGGCGACATTCCTCTTGAACGTCACCGTTACACCGATGGGAATGTTCACCGATCGGTAGTTCAGGATACCGTTCGGTGGCAGCGGCACCTCGACGCTCACCTGTGGGTTGAAATCCCCGTCGGCGCCTGTGCTGCCGCTATCGAATGCCAAAGCCGTGCAAGGCAGCAGCATGCACACGACTGCGATGCCCGACAAATCCATGACCGTCCGTTTCATTTCACCTTCTCCTCTCGAATTCGCAGAGCCTTTTCATTCACGCTGGACGCCCACGTTTGGCGCCACGAATGGACCGACCAGGCTCCCGACACTTACCGCCGCCTCGGGCCGGAAGACGCCGACGATTGGCGCCGTAAAGGGTCCCAGCGGACTCGCTCCGCCACCTGTCGGCTCGGGCCGGAAGACGCCGACGATCGGCGCCGTAAAGGGTCCCAGGGGACTTGCTCCGCCACCTGTCGGCTCGGGCCGGAAGACGCCGACGATTGGCGCCGTAAAGGGTCCCAGCGGACTTGCTCCGCCTCCCACCGCCTCGGCTCGGAAGACTCCCACCAGCGGCGCGTAGGCGGCGGTCTCGCCGGCGAACGGCGCCGAGACGAAAATGCCGACCACCGTCGGCCCCAGCGTCGGCGAGCCGACGTTCAACGTCGTGGTACCCGAGGCAATCGCGGAGACACTGAACACAGCGCCAGTCTGGCCGGGCAGGAGATTGATGCTGGCGGTCGAAACCGACGCGACGGCCGGGTTGGCGATCGCGAGCGACAGGTTATGCGCCACGCTATCGGGGTTCGACAGCGTCAACGTCAACTCTTGCGTCTGCCCGGCCTTCAGCGTCACCGGCGACGGCGCGAAGTTCAGCGCCGGCACCTGCGGGTCGATCATCAGCGGGAAGATCGCGCCGCCGCTCGAGGTAACCACGCTGAACACCCGCGCGCCCAGCATTGCCGCGGGAGACGCGCCAAGGGTGAAACTAATGGTGGTTGCGGTCGAACTGAGAGCGCTGATGTCCAGCTCAGGGTCGGAGGTTGTCACTCTTGCGCCCGACAACCGGCTGCCGCCGATCGCGACGCGCACTGACTGGCCACGACGCACGTTAGCAGGCGCGACGCTGCTGACGACCGGTGGGCCTGCGTCGTTCGAGCGGCGTACTTCAAGGAGGTTGCCAACAGGGTCGTAGGCGTAATCGGTCATCGTGCCGGACGGGTCGACGTGGCGCACAAGGCGGCCGAGCGCGTCGTAGTCGAAGCGCTCGGTGCCGGCATGGGCAGAAGCCGCCCATCCGAGCACGATGCCCATGATCACCAGGCCGACAATGCGCAAGCTGCCCCCCCGCATTCATGTCCAGCATCCGCGGACGGTGCCCATCCGCCGACGCATTGGGTCGTCGAAGCCCCGGAAGCCGAAAATACCCTTCCCCTTCCGTGGTCACGATATTCTCAAGTCGAGAGAAAATCAAGCGATTTTTCAGGGTGTTAGGGAAGAGGGCCGGCGCCGGACAGGGGGTACGGGAGCGCGGCAGGCAGGTAACCAGACCGGCCGACGCCCGGTCTTTCGCACACGCGACTTGAAGCTTCCCCGCCTGAGGGCTGATATTAATGACCGTTCATCCGGCTGCGGCCGAGGCTCGTCAATCGTGCGTGCTGCTCGATGAAGGATTGGCACGGAAAATTGCTGCGGCCAATGCCGTAGCGCAAGAGTCGCGGAATCGAGCGCGACGCCCGGATGATTGGTCGATCACAGGCCCAAAGCCACCGGCTCTAGCCGGCCAGCTTCAGGACAGCCGGATCCAGCAGCAAGGCATCCTGGACCAAGTGACTGCTCCCGCTTCAAAGCTGCCGACAAACGCCAAATGGATCGCGGAACATCGAATGGCAGCTTTCGTGTGGTCGTGGGCTCCAGCGATCGAGCGCTGCCTGCCGACGACGCGGACTGGCGCAGCAGTGCCCGGCGGCTCGCCGCGCGGGCCTGCGAATACGCCCACTTCCTGATCACCCTCTTTCGGGCTCAACGGAACGATGGGCGCGGGCGCAGCCGGCGTTGTGGCTGAGGACGCCGGCCGCCAGCCCAACTGTGGCGACGGCCTGCAGGCGGTACCGGTTCATTCCATTCCCACGCTGGCCTCGATCAGGAAGAAGCGGTCGCTGCGGCGCTGGGCCTCGTTGCGATGGGTGTTGTGCTCGTTGTGCTCCAGCTGGCAGACGCCGAGGCGATGGCGAACTGGGAGCACGGTGGCGGCTTCTCGCTCGACGCCGGCGTGTGCATCGAAGCGACCGACCGCCAGGGCCTGGAACGGCTGCTGCGCTACTGCGTTCGCCCCGCCTTCGCGCTGGAGCGTTCGCGTGAAATCGACGCCGACCATCTGGTCTATGAAAGCACCGCCCGGCTTGCCCGCCTGGAAGCGAGGACTGCCGCTGGCCGACACAATAGCGCGCACAACTACGAGGAAATCATCCGGCAACAGTCAAGTATCGATCAGATCAAGGCGCGAATTGACCGGATTGAACGACGGCTGGAAATCGCGGGTTGAGAAATCACCGATCGGGCAAGAGCAAAGACCCCGCTCACGTGACCTTGGAATGTTAGACCCCGGCTGTGTGTAAGCTACTCTGACCACGGTGGCGTGGCCGGTGATCCGTGTTTGCAGTGGCATGGCTATTGATGTTCGGCGCCGCGCCGGCCGCGTTACTGTCGCTTGATGGCCAGATCGACTATATTCCCCAATCCAACCGTAACCTAACGAGAGACCGACACATGGCGACCAGCAGGTGGCAGAACGTGGACGACGCCTTCGCCGCTGCGGCGGACGAGGCGGCATTCTGGACGGGCAGGACCTTCGACGATTTCCTGTTCCGGCCGCAGAAGACGGATTTGCAGACCCGCCGCAATATCAGCGTGAACTCGCTGCTGACGGCGGACGTGGCGTTGGATCTGCCGATCGTTTCGTCGAACATGGACAGCGTGACCGGCGCCCACATGGCGCGGGCCATGGCCATGCACGGCGGCATAGGGGTCGTGCATCGTGGCATGAGCATCGCGCGCCAGGCGTCCGAAGTCGGCGTGGTGAAGCGCAGCCAGAGCGCTGTGATCGTCAGTCCGCTGCGCCTGCCGGCGGGCACCACTATCCGCCAGGCCAGGCGCTTCGCGCGGCAGAACGGCGTCACCGGTATCCTGATCGAGACGGCCAGCGGCTCGAACGTGCTGGCCGGCTTGCTCTCGAACCGCGACACACCGGTGCACGGTGCTGACGAAGAACGACTGGTCGACGATTTCATGACACCGCTGTCCCGCCTGGTGACCGGTGCGCCGGACATCTCCACTGACGACGCCGAACGGCTGATGTTTCAACACCGCATCGAGCGTCTGCCGCTGATCGATGGCGAGAATCGCATCCATGGGCTCATCACGCGGCGCGACATCAATCTCAAGCGCGAACAGCCCGGCGCCAGCAAGGACAGCGCCGGCCACCTACGCTGCGCCGCGGCGGTCGGCGCGCGCGGCGATTACCTGGAGCGGGCCGCCGCGCTGCTGGAGGCCGGCGCCGATCTGCTGTTCATCGACATTGCCCACGGCCACTCGGTCATCATGGAACAGGCGGTCGCCGCGCTGCGGGGCAAGTTCGGCAGCGTGCCGCTGGTTTGCGGCAACGTCGCAACCGGCGCCGGCGCGCGCTTCCTGCGCGATATCGGTGCCGATGCCGTCAAGGTCGGGGTCGGGCCGGGCCGCGGCTGCCGCACGCGGCTGGAAACGGCGGCCGGCGTGCCGCAGCTGCAGGCCATCCGCGAGGCCTATCTCGCCGTCCGTGACAGCGTGCCGATCATGGCCGACGGCGGCGTGAAAACCGACAAGGATATCTTCCTTGCCCTGATCTGCGGGGCGTCGACGGTGATGCTCGGCAGCGCGCTGTCCGGCACCGACGAGGCGCCGGGCCGCGTGATAGAGGATCCGGCGACCCACCTGAAGAAAAAGATTTACCGCGGCATGACCTCGCCCGAGGCCGTGCTGGAAACGCTGTACGACAACGGCAGCAGCGAAGATCTCGACGCGGCGCTCGAAACCCCGCCCGAAGGCCAGGAAATCCAGGTACCTTACCGCGGCAGCGTCAGCAGCATCCTGCAGCGCATCCGCGGCCACCTGCAGTCATCGGTGAGCTACGGCGGCGAGATCACGCTGGCGGCGGTGCGCGAGAAAGTACTGCTTGATCCGACCGCGTTCCTGGTGCCGCTGAGCGCGGCCGCGCGCATAGAATCCTACGAGCGCTGAGGCCCGCGCGTCCTCCGATTTGAACGCCAGCGGCAGGCGCCCGTCGAGGCGAGCGCCATGCACGCTCTCATGGCCGGTTGCTTGCGGGCCAGGACCCGTCCTTGGGCTCGCATTGAGCAAACGACGGTGCTGGCCGAGGAGGAGTCTGACGGCTCGCGCCGATAACCATCTGCTTCGGTAGGACTTGGCCGCCGTTCGACGCGGTCACTTTTTCACCATTGCCATGACCGCTCCAGGCCCTGAGCGGCCACCGAGTTTTCGTGGTTTGCCGTCGGCAACCGACCCGTTGCAGTCGCTCAGTCTCTTGAAAAGCAGCCGTTCAGCCGAACGGGCCTCAGGAAGGGCTCATCCAACAAACGGGTCAGATCGTGGCTTCGCACGATCTGACCTTACTCGTTAGGCGGCGCGGCGCCACACTTGCAGAGCAATTGGGTGGTATTGTACCATAACACGTACATGTACAAAGGAACAATCTGATGGACGCTATCACTTACAGCGCTGCTCGCGCGAACTTGGCTAAGACAATGGATCGTGTTTGTGATGATCATGAGCCGCTAATTATTACTCGCAATGGCGAACAATCGGTTGTGATGCTGTCCCTTGAGGACTACAACGCACTTGAAGAGACGGCATTCCTTCTGCGAAGTCCTGCAAACGCAAAGCGTCTTCTCTCATCCGTTGCGCAGCTTACCTCGGGACAAGGCATTGAGCGGGAGTTGCCCCTGTGAAGTGGATCTTTTCAGACGAGGCATGGGACGACTATTTGTACTGGCAGAAGAATGATCGCAAGATGGTTGAGCGGATCAATAAGTTGATCCAGGAAGTTAAACGCGAACCGTTTTCTGGACTTGGCAAGCCTGAGCCACTGAAACATGCGTTGTCTGGGTTCTGGTCAAGAAGGATTACTGACGAACACCGCATGGTGTATCGAGTTGAGGGTGATGCATTGCTTCTTGCTCAGTTGCGCTACCACTATTGAACTTCGCCGCCTAACGTTGGACGTAACGGGCACCGGTTCATTCCATTCCCACGCTGGCCTCGATCAGGAAGAAGCGGTCGCTGCGGCGCTGGGCCTCGTTGCGATGGGTTTTGTGCTCGTTGTCGATCAGGTCGAAGTCGATCTTGGCCGCCTGCACGGCGCGGCAGGTCATGTAGGCCTTGGCTTCGGGCGCCGTCAGGTCGTCGAGGTGTTCGTTCATCAACGCGACCAGCGCCGCCTTGCGCCGGAAAAGATCGGTGCTCGACTTGAAGTCGTCCGGCTGCTCGGCCATCAGCCCCTTGGCACAGGCCGCGAAATCCTGGCTGCCACACCAGCGCGGCAGTTTCAGCCGCCGCAGCGGACGGGCGTCGCCGCCGAGGTCCTGGTCGACTTCCAGCAGAACACGCAGGAGCTCGTCCTGATAGGTGAGCGCGTGCCGATACAGCGGAGCCTCGCAGCTGGCGCAGATCGGTTCCAGCCACGACACCAGCCATTCGAGCAGGCTGCCGCGCGAATCGCGCTGCAGCTTGACCACCGCCAGGTCTTCGGCTTCCATGCGCGAGACCGGCACGACTGATCTGGCACAGGTCTGGGCATCCCAGGCGGCGAGCAGATCGGCGTCGCTCAGCGTCGGCTGGGCGCCCCTCGGCAGCAACTCGCCGCGCACCTGGAGACGCCGCGCAGACTCGTCATAGGCAAAGCTGATGCGGCGATAGGCCAGCGGCCAGTCGGACAGCGAGCTGACGTTGAGCTCCAGGATCGGCCGGCTGGCGAGCGCGCGATGGGCTGCCCAGAAGCCGGTGTGCGTGTGCGCCGAGAGATACACCAGCGGGTGCTCGACCCGGTGCATGAGCTGGCGCAGGCTCGCGCGCGAGCTCAGGCTGAGCGAGCGCCAGTTGTGATGGCCGGCGAAGACCACGACATCGCCACGGGCAACGGCCTCGTCCACCCATTTGCTGACCGCCTCGACCTGGTCGGAATGGACGTGGCCACGGTCGCCGGGACTGCGTCCCAGCAGCGCGTCCCAGGCGTCTACCAACGGCCCGGCCTGGTTGGTATCGAGGCCGATGATGATCGTATCGCGCGTGGCGCCGGGAGCACGCGGCAGTTTGAGGCGCTGCGCGAGGAAGGATTCGGCGTGCGATGGACCGTCGAACAGCTCGGCCTCGACACCGGAAAGGAAGCTCTCGGGATTCGGGTCGCGCCAGCTTATGGTGTGGCTGCCGATGGGCGGCGGGGGCTCGAGGCCCGGCTTGGGCGGAGCGACATCGTGGTGCTCGGCAATGTAGCGCGCGATGAAATCACGCTTGGTGAAGGCTTCACTGTCGGACCTGAAGCTGCCGTCGTCGACCTCCGCGCCGCGCCGGCATGCCCGGTTCCAGCGCACGGCATTGCTCCTCGAGGACTCCGCCAGGTAGGCCCCCAGCGTGCTGTAGGCGTAGATGCCGAACATCAGGCCGTCGTGGTTGCCCGGCAGGATGGCACCCGGACGCCGCGCTTCAACGAAGATGCGGCTCATCCGCTCGGCCTCGCTGCGGCACGACAGGTCGAGGACGTCGCCAAGATGCAGAAAGGGCTCGTCGGGATGGCTGTGCAGCGCCCACTCCATCAGCCGGCGGCCGAACAGCGCCTGCTCGGGCGGGCGCTGCGCGACCTCGACGTAGGCGTCGACGGCGCTGTCGTTATCGTGCATCGGGAAACCGGTCGATTGATGCTCCTGCGTATCACCGAGAGCGGTGATGGGCGTCGTCAGGGGTGTGTAGCGGCCGCCGGGATCGGCATCCGGGGGCGGCAGCGGGGGAACACCGGCGCAACCGGCAAGCAGCGCGGCCAAGAGCAGCGTGGCCAGTGAGGAAGTTGGACGGCGGATCATGGCGGGAGCAGTCAGTAGAGATCGACCGGAAAGGCCTTGAAGAGGACGTTCTGCATACGTTGGGACAAGCTGCGGGCCGGCTGCGACGTCAGTTCGCCGGCGCTGCTGCGCCAGCGCAGCGTGCCGTCGTCGGCGCGGATCACCTGCCAGCTGTTGTCACCTGCCATGTCGCGCAGCATGCGTTCAGCCAGTTTTTCGGCCAGCAGCGGGCTGTCGATGAGGACCCCCATCTCGGAGTTCAGGATCTGGGAGCGCGGGTCGAGGTTCATCGAGCCGACGAAGGCACGCCGGCGATCGATCACCATCGCCTTGGTGTGCAGGCCGACGAATTCGGCGCGCAGCGGCGCGATATCCGCCAGCTCGCCACGGATCGCCGCATCCGGGCGCAGCTCGTAGAGCTCGGCGCCGGTTTCGAGGATGGGCTCACGCCATTGCTCGAAGTGGCTGTTGACCGCCGGCACGTCATGCGAGGCAAGGGAATTGGTCAGGATTCTCACCTTGACGCCGCGCCCGGCCAGTTGCCGCAGGTCAGCCATGAAACTGGCGTCGGGGATGATGTAGGCGTTGGTGATCAGAAGTTCGCTTTTCGCCGAATGCATCAGGTGGTGAATGGCGTTCGGCATGTGGTTACTAGTCCCGGCGTCGCGCACCGGGGAGTCGGTATGCACCTCGCTGCGGCCGGCAGCCAGCATGCCCGGCAGGCCTTCGATCTCCGCCGTCCAGTCGCTGCGGCCGGCGTTGATGCTCATCAGGCTGGGATTGGCCGTCACGGTCCCGATCGACGCGGTGCTCAATTCGCTCTCGGGCGGGATGTCGGCCCCGGGTGCCAGCCTCGGAATGGCGCGCACCCAGTCGCTGTTCCAGTAGCGGTCGAAGACCTGGCTGGCCTGCCTGGCCACCGGCCCGACGCCGAGAACGTCGAGATCGTGAAAGTTGAATTCGGGATTGAGGCCGAAATACTCGTCGCCGAGATTGCGCCCACCGATGATCGCCACCCGGTTATCGACCACCATCTGCTTGTTGTGCATGCGCCGGTTCAGGCGCTTGAAATCACTGGCCATGCCGACCCCGCGGCCGAACAGCGAGCGATCGTCCCACGGGTTGAAGACGCGGATCTGGATGTTCGGGTGCCGATCAATGCGTGCGAGAAGTTCGTCGCGCATCTCGACATGGGTCATGTCGTGCAGCATCGTGTTCAGGTCGTCAAACAGGATGCGCACCTTGACGCCGCGGTCGGCAGACTTGATGACGCGGTCCATCATCAGCCGGCCCAGCGTGTCGCCGAACCACACGTAATACTGCAGGTCGATGCTGTGCGTTGCCGAGTCGATCAGCGTCAGACGCCAGAGCAAGGCGCGGTCGCTGCGTTCGAGCAGGTTGAATCCTGAGTAATCGCTCCCGTGCTTCGCCGCAATCGCCGCCTCGGCCGGGGCAAAACGGCTGTCGGCGCGCGGGGCCGCTGCCGATTCGGCTGCGGGTCTTGGCCCGGCTGGCCGGGAAACGGGCTGGGAGACGGGCTGGGAAGCGGGCTGGGAGGCGCAGCCGATCAGCCAGAGGCTGACGAGCGCAACGGCCCGGACACCCGCCGATCTCGACCCCCCGCGTCGTCGCCCGCTCGGGGTCACCAACTGCTCCGGTCGCTGTAATGGCCATCGCGGATGCAACCGCGGCGGTCGAAGTCGCAGGTGGACGTGTAGGCGAGATCCCGCTCGCCGCCCTGCTCGAAATATACCCGTCCCTGCCCGGTCAGCGTCCGGTCGTGGAGGATGGGGTGACGCAGGTCCAGGTCGCGGACAGCACCGTGGTCGCGTTCGAGGTGACAGCGCACTGCGCTGACGCACCCGCGCTTCAGGTAGCCCATGTCGTCCAGCGCATGGCCGCGCGCCTGGTTGTCGTTACTCCGGCGATACTCCTCCTCACGGTCGCGATCCTCGTTCTTCCTGCGGTTGGCGGCAACAAGGCCGGTGACGGCAGCGCGGGCGATCGAAATCTGGCGTTTCCTCTTCACGGGATTCATCCATCCTGGATGACCGGTGCCGGTCAACGGCAGCCTGCCCGGGCACCTGATTATCTCCCCTGCTGCGATGTCTGCGCAATCCGCCAGTTCCCCCACGGCCGATTTGCCTGGATTGTGCTGGCGGCGATCAACCTGATGACGCTTGCCCTCACCCTGACCATTCAGTTACTGGCGCTCATCGCCCTCGTTCAGTTTGTACGAAGCGAGCGCCAGCCGGTAAACGCAGGCGCTACTGACTGACGAGGTCGGCACCCGGTCGAACGACAGTTTTCGCTGCATCGACGGAATCGTGCAGGGCTTGTGATGTGGTTTGGCTTGAAACCCCGTCATGCCAGAAATGGCCCCGTGGTGGATTTCGCGGTCGTCGATCAAAACAGACCGATCTTGCCGGATGACGGTACGGCAGCCGATGCCCCGGATCACTCCGGGCTGGGTTGCCAGCCCGCGATCTTCGCCTTGAGCGCGGGGATCGCGGCGGCGGCGCTGCGATAGCCCGCCATGATGGCTGCGTCACGCTGGGCGAAGCTCACCGGGTTGTCCGGTTCGAATTCCGGCCGAATGAGGATGTCGGCCTCGGCGATCTCGGCATCGCTGAGCAGGCAGCTTTGCAGCCGGAAGGTTTTGCGTACCGTGTCGAGGGCATTGCCGCGTAGCGCTGGATGCTTGCCGCAATAGATGTCGACCGCGATGACCACGTCCGCGCCCATGGCCCTGACGAAGCGGACCGGAACGGTAGTCAGCACGCCACCGTCGACATAGGTCCGTTCGTTGGAGTGCACGGGGATCACCACGCCCGGCACCGTTGCCGAGGTCTGGACGGCCTCCCCCGGGTCGCCATCGACGACGAGCAGAGCCTTGCCGGCACTGAGGTCGGTCACCGTGATGCCCAGCGGCACCGGCAGTTCGCGCATGCTCCGGTGGCCGGTCACCGTACGGATCCAGGACGCGTAGGCCTGGCCATTGATGACGCCCTCGCGACTGACGACAAGATCCAGCAATTCATAGCGGCTTGCCGACTTGGCCAGTGACTCGATTTCGCTTGCGCTCAAGCCGCTGGCATAGAGGGTGGCAGCCAGGGCGCCGACGGAAGTGCCGGCGACCACGTCGGCGCGAATTCCCGCTTCTTCGAAGGCGCGCAGGACGCCGAGATGAACGAATCCTCGCACGCCGCCGCCGCCGAAGGCGATGCCAACCCGTGGAGTGTGGTCGCCACCATGGCGTGCGACGACGGATTTGACCTCCTCGAGCGGCAAGGCCTTGAGACCATCATAGCGGTTGCTCCGGGCGCAGCCGGCGGTCTGGCCCAAGACCATCGCCGCCAGCGCGATGGTGGCGGCAAGCTGCAGGGAGCGGCGCAAGCTCAATCCATCCCCACGTTGGCTTCGCTCAGGAAGAAGCGGTTGCTGCTCGCCTTGAAGCCGGATTTCTGGCAGCTATGGGCATCCCAGGCGGAGAGCAAAGTGGCATCGGTCGTCGTCGGCTTGACGCCCTTCGGCATCAGCTCACCCACGCAAGGGGGCGATTTCCGCCCGTTCCCCGCGCATCTCGGTATCCGAACGCGGTTCGGAATCTGGCTTTTCGTGTTCACGGGATTCCTCCCTCCTGGATGACCGTTGCGGGTCAGGAGCAGCCTGCCCGGGCGGCTGATTATCTCCGCGACGGCGGCGTTTAGCAATCGGCGATAGCCTGCCAGGCTGACAGCGTGCACGCCGGATGGCAGGTCAAGGTCACGACGTCGGACCGTTCGCAGACACCCGATGACCCTCAGTCGAGCCTGTTTCTGATGCGGATGCAGCCGCTGCGTACCCACCAAACCTTCCGTTTTGCGCCACGGGAGACTACTATTCGGCGCTCCGCCCCTGGTCTGCCGCACCCTGTCCGCGGCCATCAGCGAAGCGTAGCGACAGCGACAGCCAGCGCAAGCCACCAATCAGCGCCCTATCAAGGAATGTGATGACCGAAAGCGATGAGATCCTGGCCATTCCCCTGTGGATCAATGGCCACGCCTACCTGACCATGGCGCCGGCCTTTTTTGATGTCCGCGATGTGCGGAGTGGCAAGGTGCGGCGCCGGACGCCCCTGTGCGGCGCTGCAGAAGCGCTGGCTACCGTTGAATCGGCGTGCAACGCGCTTCCGGCATGGGCTGCCCTGACGGCAGAAGCGCGAGCGACGCTGCTCGCGGCGCTGGCCGATGCGCTGGCGGGCTACGCCGAACACTTTGCCGGCCTGATCGCCGAGGAAACCGGCAAGGATGCCGCGGCCGCGGCGGCGGAAGTGAGC
>JAFLDL010000062.1 GCA_017302435.1 Candidatus Accumulibacter necessarius | reverse complement strand
TGAGGTCAAGGAAGCCGGGATGAGCAGCGGACTCCAGGCCATCGCAAAAGACCGCGACGGGTACACCGGTGGTGCCGACCCGCGCAGAGAGGGCAGCGTGCTGGGTGAGTAAGCCGCCAGCGACGAGATTCGGGCCAACCAGGTGCCGACGACCTGCTGCAGGCGTAACGGGTACACCCGGCCACCAACGGCCACTATAGTTTGCAATCGCCAGGTCAGCTATAGGCTGCAAGCAGCCAGACGGCTTTCACCGCTTGCTGACGGCAACCGACCCTGAACAGCCATTCGGCTCAAGTCAAAGCAGACCTTGAAGCGCGCCGAGCAGGATCAGAAACAAGCCGCAGGTACGCTCAACAACGGACTTGCCTTGCCGATACAAATTAGCCATTCGATCCGCAGACAGAACAAGCGCCACGCTTCCATACCACAGGACAGCAAGCACACCGACCATCACCACCATGGCCAGCAACGTTTCCATAGATGGGTCGGCCGGAACCGCGCCAGAGAACACTGAAGCATAAAACGCCATCGACTTCGGGTTTGCCAGATTGGTCGCGATACCATCACGCAAAGCGGAAGGGAGCGATGATGCTGAAGCCAACAGCTCTCTTGACTTGAGTGGATGGCCTGATCGCTTCAGGAGTTGAATGCCGAACCAGACCAGATAGGCTGCCCCCATCAGCTTGATCGACCAGAACAGCCACGGCAAGGAGGTCACCAGCAAGCTTAGTCCAAATAAGGCCATGGCTGCCCAAAGCGTATTGACCATGGCGATGCCGAGGACCATGGCAACCGCTTCATACCGAGAGGATGAAATCGCCCGGTGAGTAACTGCCACGAAATTCGGGCCGGGACTCATTACTCCTGCCAGACAAACAACGGAGGCAGACAAGACTGCGGTGGTGTCAAGCATGGAAACCTCGAATCAGTAATGGAGGACATGGTGCGCCGACGCTATTGATACGTCCAATACTGTTTCGGAAATGCTACGATAGTCTCAACATATCAGCCGGCCATGATCAACTTTCGTCTAATCCGCCATCTGTGGTTGTTTCTCGCCGTTGCCGAGGAACAGCATTTCGGGCGTGCAGCCAAACGGTTGGGTATGTCCCAGCCGCCACTGACAGACCAAATTCAAATTCTTGAGCAGGTGCTCAAGGTCAAGCTGTTTGAACGATCACGGCGCGGAACCAAGCTAACGCCCGCAGGTGCCGCCATTCTCCCTGCCGTCAGGAAGTTTTCCGAGCAGTTGGAACGGTTGGAACTTGCTGTCCGTGAAGCCACAACAGGGCAGCGCAGCATGCTGACGGTGGGCGCAATCACCTCTGCCATGGTCGAGGTATTGCCGCCGTTGATCGAGAGAATGAGAGCAACGCATTCTGACGTGGCCATCTCCATGAGGGAAATCGACAGCGTAGAAGCTGTTCCACTCCTTCAGTCAGGGGACATCGATTTGGCCTTGGCCCGCCTTGAAGGTGATCTAGGCTCCGGCATCAAGTCGATCCCGTTGCGTGAAGATCGTTTGGCCGTCGCGCTGCCCAGAGCGCATCCATTAGCTGCCAGATCGCGGACTCGACTGGCTTCGCTCACAGAGGAAGACTTCGTGATGTTCTATCGTCGGGTTAGTCCCAGCTACTTCGATAGTTTGGTGACCGCTTGCCGTAAGGCCGGTTTTTCGCCGCGCATCGTCCATGAAGTGGGTTCAGTCGCCTCTCAGATTGCCTTTGTCGGCTGTGGTCAGGGTGTGGCTCTCGTTCCCGCCGCGATGAAGAAGATGGCACCAGAGACGGTAGTCGTGTGCCCCTTGACCGAAGACTTGAGTGTTGTGAC
The DNA here is from genome assembly GCA_017302435.1 of Candidatus Accumulibacter necessarius. Lineage (GTDB taxonomy): Bacteria > Pseudomonadota > Gammaproteobacteria > Burkholderiales > Rhodocyclaceae > Accumulibacter > Accumulibacter necessarius. The sequence goes on along the minus strand of JAFLDL010000062.1, from coordinate 16,389 downwards.
AACTGCTGTGGCCTGGAATACGGCCAGAGTTAACCCATCAGTTGAGGCGGCGGTAGCAGCACTGCAAGGTTCATGAGGGGCGAATGAACGGTATACGTCTTCGCTTGGAGCGGCAGCTCATGGCCGGCTGCCGCGAGAGGTCATCCTGCACGCTGCGACCGCTCAGGCTTCAAAGCAGCCGATCAAGAAGAGTAGCACTGCTGAGTAGCGAGTCTCGGGGACAGCGAGTTTCGGGAGCGAGTTTCTGGCAGACAGAGTTTCGGGGACAGCATACGAAACTCGCCTTTTCAGACTAGAGCCACGAGTGTCAAGGTGGAGGAGTTGACAGAGCGCGGCAAGCAGTTGCAGAACCTACCCATACGGTCCCCATAACTCCCACGACCTATCGCGAGCATTGAGCTTGCCGCGAGACATCGACTCCAATCCGGTCAAGATAACGGCAAATCGCCTCGACAACTGCCTGCGGCTTATCCCGATGCGGCGAATGCCGGCAATCCACCAGACGCAGCAGTTCCACATCGGCGGCGGCCTCGGCAATGCACTCGATCTGACGCATAGTCGCGTACTCGTCGTCCTCACCCTGGATTGCCAATACCGGGCAGCGGATGTTCGGCAGACAGTCGCGAATGTCCCAGGCACGAAATTCCGGAGCCAGCCAGATGTCTCGCCAAGCCTGGAAGACGGCATCCGGGTCACGGTGATAACGAGCCAGCTTACGCCGCCAATCGCTACCCGTTTTGGCGTAGGATTCGCCCGCAAGGCGAATGCCGACCAGCGCCTTCTCCTCGACAAACTCATGCGGTGCCAGCACCACCACTCCACGCACCTGATCCGGACGCGCCGCAGCATGGAGCAGCGCAATTGAGCCACCGTCGCTGTGCCCCACCAGCACCGGCCGCTCGATAGCCAGCGCGCTGAGCAAGGGTGGCAGGCGCTGCAGTGCCTCTTCGTGCAAATAGCGAGGCGTCCGCGGCGCCACCAGTGCCGCCGAGTCACCGTGCCCGAGGCGAGACCAGATCAGCGTCCGGCAAGAAGTCGCCTGTGCCAGTCGGGCCGGAAAATCACGCCACAGCGCCACACTGCCCAGGCCTTCGTGAAGCAGCACCAGCGTTGGTCGGTCGCTGCGCTGCGCCGCAATGAGCTGGTACTCGAGCGCCTGCCCGTCGATGTCAACGAAAGACATGCTCACGGCCCATGCCAATAACGGCGATACGCCGTTCGATACGAGGAAAGCGGCAACCCGCTGGCCAGCTTCAGTTGCACAGCACCGTCCCGATCCGTTCGCCATACCCGGCTACCGGCATAGCGTTCGACGACATCAGGCCGTGGATGCTGGAAACGGTTGCGATAGCCGACGGGAATGATCGCCTCCCGGGCGCCGACAGCGGCAATGAATTCTGCGGTCGACGACGTGCCGCTGCCATGGTGCGGCACCAGCAGTATCTCGCTGCGCAGCAGGGCCGGCGCCCGGCCGAGCAAGGCCTGTTCGTCGCGCGCCTCTATATCCGAGGTGAGCAGCACGCCGCCGTAGGCATTTTCGACCCGCAGCACGCAGCTCATGTGGTTGCTCCTTACGACCTGGCGCTCGTAATCGGCGGCTGCCGGATGCAGCATGGTGAAGCGGACGCCATCCCACTCCCAGGTCTGACCAGCGACGCAGGGCTCGGGCTGCAGTTCGGGCATCGACGACAGGCGGCGACCGATCGGCAGCGCTTCCTCGACGGCGACGACGCCTCCGGAATGGTCCTTGTCGCGGTGCGTCACGACCAGCGTGTCGATTCGCTTCACCCCGTGCGCCCGCAGGTAGGGCACGATGATGCGCTGGCCGGCGTCCGACTCGGCGCTGTACAGCGGCCCGGTGTCGTAGAGCAGGCTGTGCTCGCGGGTGCGGACGACGACCGCCAGCCCCTGGCCGACATCGAGCACGTCCACCCAGGCCTCGCCCGCGGCCGGCCGTTCGGCCCGCGAGAGCAGGGCCGGCAGCAACAGGCACAGACCGAGCCAGCGTGCCGGGAAGCCGCGCGGCAGCAGCAGCCAGATGACGCCGAACAGGGCCAGCAGGGTCGCGGCCAGCGGCGGCGCCGGCTGTTCCCAGACCGGCCAGACCGCCAGCCAGGCGAGAAAAGCCATCAGACCGGAGAGCAGCCAATGGGCGATGGACAGCAGCAGCGGCCAGGGAATGACGGCGAACAGCAGTGCCAGCGGCGTGATCACGAAACTGACCAGCGGGATGGCGGCGGCATTGGCCAGCGGCGACACCAGCGAGAACTGCTGAAACATCAACAGCAGCAACGGCAGCGTGCCAAGCGTCACCGCCCACTGCGTCGTCCCCCAGTTGGCGAGTGCAGATCGCCAGCCACGTGCGACACCCACGCGTGCCGTGCCGACGAAGAAGAGCAGGCCAACAGCGGCGAAGGAGAGCCAGAAGCCGGGCGCCAGGACCGCCCAGGGATCGAGCAACAGCACCGGCAGCAGCGCCAGCAACAGGCTCCTACTGGCGCCCAGGTTGCGGCCCGACCAAAGCGCCAGCGCTACCACCGTCAGCATGTACAGCGTCCGCTGCGTCGGCACCGAAAAGCCGGCGATCATCGCGTAAACGAAAGCCGCCAGCCAGCCGGCAGCGATCGCTGCTTTCTGTGCTGGCACGAGGAGCATCAGCGACTCACCGCGCCGCCAGAGCCAGCCGATGACGGCAGCAAACAGCGCCGCAACCATGGTCACGTGCAGGCCGGAGATCGACATCAGGTGGATCACGCCCGTCTGCCTGAACAAACGCCACTGTTCAGCCGGAATCGCCTGCTGGTCGCCGACCGCCAGTGCGACCAGCACCCCGGCATAGGGGGCATCGCCCAGCGCTTCGGAAAAAGACCGGCGCAGTCGGTCGCGTAATCGTTCGATGACGTAGGCTGGCCGCGCGACAAAGTCGTCGAGACGCTGCGCGACGGCCCGCGGGCGCACATACCCCGTGGCCCGCAGGCCGCGCTCGAAGAGCCAGGCCTCGTAGTCGAAACCATGCGGATTGGCGTTGCCGTGCGGACGTTTCAGGCGAACCGTGAACCGCCAGCGCTCGGCCGGGCGAATCGCCAGTCCGTCGCGCCATTCGTCTTCAAGCCAGCCGTGATACCAGGAGAGCATGATCCGCCGTGGCAAACGGGCGCCGGGGGTTTCCACCGCCTCGACGTCAAACGCGAACCGCTCGCCACGTTCGAAGCCGTGCGGCAGGGAGGCGACGACGCCGACCACCTGCACATCACGGCCCTCCCAATCGCTCGGCAGTTGATCACGCAGCCGGTGCTCGGCCAGCACTGTCGCCCACAAGAACCCGGCCAGCGTGCAGGCCACCGCCGCGATCACCCGCGCCACCCTGGGCTGCCGGCGGCCAAGCCAGAGCAGAACCAGCGCAGCCAGCACGACACCGGCGAGCGGCGACAAGGCCGGCAACGACGCCTGCATCTGAAGCAGACCAATGCCGATGGCGAAAGCGAGGATATTGCTGCGCATGTCGCATTAGAAAACATGCACTACAGGCTATACAAGCATCGCGTCTACCGACGCGAACCCTCTTCAGCCAAGCCTGAAACGACGCACCTCGCCCTGCAGGTCTGCCGACAGGCGCTCGAGCTGCACGGCCGTGGCGGCATTGCCCGCCACGGCCGTGCAGTTTTCTTCGGCCATGCGGGCGACGCTCTCGACGTTGCGGGCGATCCCCGTACTCGCGACGCTCTGGTCATGCAGCGCCTTCGAAATATCGGCGACCTTTTCCACGACCTGCGCCGCATTGATGCCAATCTCGCTGATCGACTGGCCCGCCTGCGTCGCCAGCGCAACGCCTTCGGCCACCCGGCTGACGCCCAGATTCATGCTCGCCACGGCATCGCGGGTGCCGCTCTGGATGGCCGCAATCATCTGCGAGATCTCCTGTGTCGAACGGGCAGTTCGCTCGGCCAGCTTGCGCACTTCGTCGGCAACCACTGCGAAGCCGCGACCCGACTCGCCAGCCCGCGCCGCCTCGATGGCTGCATTGAGGGCCAGCAGGTTGGTCTGGTCGGCGATTTCCTTGATCACGTTGACGATCGCCGAGATCCTCTCCGAGCTCCCGCCCAGATCGGCAACGATAGCCGCCGACTGGTTCACCACCTCGGCGATCCGCTCGATCTCTTGCACCACATTGCCGACGACACGACTGCCATCGGCCGACAACTCGCCGGCCCGACTGGATATCCGGTTGGCATCCTGCGCATTGGCCGACAGATGCTCTATTCCCGACCTCATCTCTTCGATCGCGGCGGCCATGGTCGAGGCAGCCTGGCTCTGCTTCTCGCTGCCACGATTGATGTCCGCTGCCGATCCGGCAAGCTTCGTGGTCGCCTCGAGCACTTCGTTGGCGCCATGGTGGACCTTTCGGATGACGGCGCCAAAGGCTCCCACCATCTCGTTCAGGCTGTCACCAACGAGTTTCAGTTCATCCCGGGTGCCCAGGTCGACGCGCACGTCCAGGTTACCAGTGGCGATCGTGCGCGTGTTCTCGACTAGGCGGTTGAGGCTGCTGATGGTCGCGTAATAGAGGCCGACCGAGACATAGGCGTAGAGCAGCAGGATCACCCCTGCCAGCGCGATGCTCAAGATGAGGTTGCGCTGCGCGCGGTCGATGCGACGCTGCAGCAGTTGCTCGAGCGTCGGGAAAAGGGTTTCGAACATTTCCTTGTAGCCCTTTTCGAGTGAGCCGGTGGTGAGGGCGAAATAGTCCTGTGGAGGGGTCGCGTAGGTCCCCGAGAGGATATCCTGGTTCACCAGCGCGCTGACCTTGTCGGCCGCCTCGCCCATGTCCCGGATCGAAGCGGCGAGCGCCGATTGCAGGCCCGGGTTGTAGCGCGAGGTCTTCTCGAGATTGTGGCGCAGCCCGTTTACCGAGGCATTGAGTTCCGCCAAAAGAACCGTAAATTCGACCTGTTGCGACAACACCAGCGCTTGCTTCCTGCTCAGCACGCCGGTCCCCAGCGCCCGCAACTGGCCCATGCGCTCGAGTGCCTGTGGCAACTTGTCGACCGCTGTATCGATCAGGTAGGCCGAGTCGATGTCCGGATCGTTGGTCAGCGCGTATTCATCGGCGATGGCTGCCTGAAAAGCCAGCAGGCCGTCGATCAGGCGATTGTGCGCCAGAAGATTCTCGCGCTGGATCAGATCAAGCCCCTCCTTCTCCAGTAAAGCCCAGGCTTCCACCGCGGTCTTCCAGGCTGTGCTCGCGGCGATCTCGGGCGCCAGCCGGGCAGCAACCGCCTGGAAGGCTGCGCTGACTTCCTTTTCCTTGGCGGCGCGCTGCTCCTTCATCTCCTCGTTGCCGCTGAGGACGCCAGAGGAAAGTCCGCGATGCACCTGCAGGTACTGCACCACGCGGGCGATCGGCCTGATCATCTCGACGCCGGCCAGTTCCCGCTGCGAACTGTCGATCACCCGATACAGACTCTGGTAAAGGTTGAGCACCAGCACGGCGCTCGCCACCAAGGCCAGCGCACCCATGATCGCGAACTTTTTCGTGTAGCCGACGCGGTTGAGCAGAGCAATGGCCGGGGCAAAGAGAGTCTTCATGGTTGGAGGCCTGGAAGTCGTCAGCTATGGGTATCGGCAGCGGGAGCCGGAACTTGAGGAGCGGAAACCCGCCGATCAATCGCCGGACGAATACAGGCGTCCGTCGCGCAGCGTCAGGATACGCTCAGCGCGAGCCGCCAGTGCCGGGTCGTGGGTGACGATCACGAAGCTCGTCTGCCGCGAACGATTGAGTGCGAGCATCAACTCGAAAACACCGGCCGCAGTCTGCCGATCGAGATTGCCGGTCGGCTCGTCGGCCAGCACACAGGCGGGCTCGGTGACCAGAGCCCGGGCGATCGCCGCCCGCTGCCGCTCGCCACCTGACAGCTCCGACGGGGTATGCCGCAAGCGGTGTCCGAGTCCGACCTCGTTGAGCACCGCCGCCGCACGCGCTTCCGCCTCGGCTTTCGGCAGGCGCCGGATGTACAGGGGCATGGCGACGTTCTCCAGCGCCGTGAACTCCGCCAGCAAATGATGAAACTGATAGACGAAACCGAGGTGGCGATTGCGCAACTGGCCGCGCTGCGCGTCATCGATCGCTTCCAGGTCATGCCCCATCAACTGTACTTGCCCACCGTTGGCAGCATCGAGGCCACCGAGCAGATGGAGCAAGGTGCTCTTGCCGGAACCCGAAGTGCCGACGATCGCCACCCGCTCGGCGACGCGGACTTCGAGATCGACCCCGAGCAGCACGGGGACGTCGGTGTCGCCCTGGCGAAAGATCTTGCGCAGCCCCTGACAGGCGAGAACGAGGTCATTCATAGCGCAGCGCCGCCGCCGGATTGACCCGTGCCGCCCGCCAGCTCGGGTAGATCGTCGCCACCAGCGCCAGCACGAAAGCGACACCGGTGATCGTCGTCACGTCGCGCCACTGCAGCTCGGAAGGCAGGTTCGATATGTAATAGACCTCCTTGGCCAGGAACTGCGTACCGAGCAGACGTTCGATGAACGGTACGACGACATCGACATTGAGCGCCAGTGCGACGCCGCCGGCGACACCGAGCCCGAGACCGATGAAGCCGATCAACGCGCCCTGCACGATGAACACCACCATGATGCTGCCCGGGCTGGCGCCGAGCGTACGCAGGATGGCGATGTCCGACTGTTTGTCGGTCACCGCCATGACCAGTGTCGAGACGATGTTGAACGCCGCCACCGCAACGATCAGCGACAGGATGATGAACATCATGTTCTTCTCGATCTGCACGGCGCGAAAGAAATTGGCGTGGCTGCGCGTCCAGTCGCTGATGAAGGCATTGATGTCCAGCTTGCCAGCCAGCGATCGCGCGACGCGTGGGGCAACGAAGAGATCGTCGAGTTTCAGGCGCACACCGGAAACCCGATCAGCCATGCGGTACAGGCGCTGCGCATCGGCGAGGTGGATCAGCGCCAGGCCACTGTCGTATTCGTACATGCCGACCTCGAACAGGCCGACCACATTGAAGGTCTTCAGGCGCGGCACGACGCCGGCTGGCGTCACCACCCCCTGCGGCGCGATCAGCGTCACCCGGTCGCCGACGAAGACGCCGAGCGCACGCGCCAGCTCCGAGCCAAGGACGATGTTGAAGCTATCGGGAAGCAAGGCGTCGAGTTCGCCGCTCTTCATGTGCGGACGGAAGTCGGCGACCTTGTCTTCCTGGTCCGGCAGGATGCCGCGCACCATTGCCCCACGGACCGATTCGCCATACGCGAGCATGCCCTGTGCCTGCACGAAGGGCGCGGTGGCAATCACGTGCGGCTCACCTGCGGCCATCGACGCGACCCTTTCCCAGCCGACCATCTCGCCGCCGGCGCCGGTGATCTGGACATGCGAGACGACGGCCAGGATGCGCGACCGCAGCTCGGTCTGGAATCCATTCATCACCGACAGCACGACGATCAGCGCGGCAACCCCGAGGGCGATGCCGAACATCGAGATCAGCGATATGAACGAAATGAAGTGGTTGTGCTTCTTGGCTCGCGTATAGCGCAGGCCGATCAGCAGCTCGTAGGGAAGGGCCATCAGCGGGAGAAACTCATCTCAGTGGGGGGCAGTTCGAAGCGCCGAAGCGACAAGGCCGCTATGCTACACTCTTCCGGCGGTGGCTGGTTCATCGCTGACAGCACGCAGCGGTCCGCCGCTGACACCCCGCCAGCCCCCTTCAGCAACCGTCCAACCCACCCAAGCGCATGCAGCTCACCCTGGTTGTTCCCGAACTCGTCTGGCCCGAACCCGACGACCACGATAGCTTCGACGGACTGCCCTGCCCGGGCCTCGGCACCTTGATCGCGCGCAGCCAGTTGAGCCGTCGTCCGCCACAGTCTATGGAAGCGACGCTCTGCGATGCCTTCGGTGTCGCCGAAAACGCCGCTTACGCCGCGTTCCGAGTGCTCGGCGAGAACTGTGGCCCGACCACCGCCGAGGCTTGCTGGCTGTGCGCCGACCCGGTGCATCTGCGCCTGCACCAGGAGCGCCTGATTCTCGCCGACGGCGGCAGCCTGGGCATTGAACTCGCCGAGGCGCAGACCATCGTCGGCGAGCTCAACCGTCACTTCGCCGATGTCGGCACTTTCCACGCCGCCACCGCCGACCGCTGGTATCTGCAACTGGCTGCTGGCACCGACCTCGGCCGCTTCGACGTTCTGCCCCTGTCCGCCATTGCCGGCCGCAGCGTCGGCAGGCAATTGCCGGAAACCCCCGAAGCGCGCTGGCTGCGCCAGCTGCTCAACGAGGCGCAGATGGTCCTGCACCAGCACCCGGCCAATGAAAGGCGCGAAGACGAAGGCCGGTCGACGATCAACAGCCTGTGGCTGTGGGGCGCTGGCGAGCTGCCGGCCGGAACCAGCGGCGGCTTCGCCGGCGTCTGGACCGACAACGTGCTGGCCCGCGGTCTGGGTCGCGCTTTCGACGTACCGGTGCATGCCGTCCCGGGCGACGCTGGCACGCTGCTGGCCCAGGCAACTCGCGGCAGCCGCCAGTTGCTCGTTCTCGATGCGCTGCAGTCGCCAGTCCAGTACGAAGACGCCGACGCCTACCGCGCGGGGTTGCTCGACCTCGAGGCCCGCTGGTTCGCCCCACTGCAAAAAGCGCTCGCCGGCGGCAGGATCCAGCACCTGCGCCTCGAAGCCTCAACGGCTTATGCCGCTCTGGCCTGGGATAGCGACCGCCGGGCACAGTGGCAACTGTGGCGCCGGCCGCAACCACTGGCAGCCACCGCGCAAGCACTGGCCAGGGGCGATCAATGACCGACGTCCGCCGCCGCGCGGTCTCGCCGCGCGTTCAGTGGCAACTGGAGCAACAGGGCTTGCATCCCCTGCTGGCCCGCATCTATGCCGGGCGTGGCATCGTCGCGCGGAGCGAGCTGGATTATGAGTTCCAGTCGCTGCTGCCACCGACCAGGCTCGCCCACACGGCCGAAGCGGCGGTGTTGCTGGCCGACGCCATCGCCACGCAGGCGAAGATCCTGATCGTCGCCGACTACGACTGCGATGGCGCAACCGCCTGCGCCGTCGGGATTCGAGCGCTGCGGGCCTTTGGCGCGAAAGTCGATTATCTGGTGCCCAACCGCTTCACCTACGGCTACGGCCTCTCGCCCGACATCGTCGAACTGGCAGCAAGAACCAAGAGGCCAGACCTCCTCGTCACGGTCGATAACGGCATCGCCAGCATCGAGGGCGTCGCTCGTGCGAGGGAGCTCGGCATCGCCACGCTGATCACCGACCACCACCTGCCGGGTGACGAACTGCCGGCGGCCGACTGTATCGTCAACCCGAATCTGCCCACCTGCAGCTTCCCGAGCAAATGCCTGGCCGGCGTCGGCGTGATGTTTTACGTGATGCTGGCGCTGCGCGCCGAGTTGCGCGACCGCCAGTGGTTCTCGGCGGCGAGCGGACGCTCCGAACCCAAGCTCGCCTCGCTGCTCGACCTCGTCGCACTCGGCACGGTCGCGGATGTCGTCAAACTCGACCATAACAACCGTGTGCTCGTCAGCCAGGGCCTGCAGCGCATCCGGCAGGGACGGCTGACGGCCGGCCTGCGCGCCATTTTTCGCGCTGCCGAACGCAACCCGACGCAGGCCTCAAGCCTCGACCTCGGTTTCATGATCGGTCCGCGGCTCAATGCCGCCGGCCGCCTGTCCGACATGTCGCTGGGCATCGAATGCCTGATTACCGACGACGAAGGACGCGCGATGAATATCGCGCAACAGCTCGACGCGCTCAACCGCGAGCGACGCGACATCGAAGCGGGCATGCAGGAACAGGCGCTGAACCAGCTCGCACAAGCTGCCGGCGAGCTGGCTGGCGAGGCGGCAACGGGCGCCGCGATGTCGCTTTTCAATAGTGATTGGCACCAGGGCGTCGTAGGCATCGTCGCTGCCCGGATCAAGGAGAAGCTGCACCGTCCGGCATTTGCTTTTGCCCGCGGCGAGGGCGGCGAAATCAAGGGCTCAGGTCGTTCGATCCCGGGTCTCCACCTGCGCGATGCCCTCGATCTGGTGTCCAAACGAGAGCCGGGACTGCTGCTGCGCTTTGGCGGCCACGCCATGGCCGCCGGCGTGACCATGAGAGAAACCGACTTTGCGCGCTTTCGCGAGCTGTTTGCGCAGGTCGCCGACGAGTTGCTGGCTGCCGCCGATCGCGCGCGGACGCTGGAAACCGACGGCGGCCTGGAAGCCGCCTACTTCTCGATCGCCACGGCGCGACTGCTCGAAGCCGAAGTCTGGGGCCAGGGCTTTCCGGCACCGCTTTTCGAGGACGAGTTCGTCGTTGAGAGCCAGCGCATTCTCAAGGACAAACACCTCAAGCTGCGCCTGCGCAAAGGGATGCAGATCCTCGATGCCATCCAGTTCAACTTCGCCCAGGCACCGGGCAGCAGCATCCGCGCGGCTTACCGGCTGGCGATCAACGACTTCAACGGTGTTCAGACGCCGCAGTTGATGATCGAACATATCGAGACACGATCTGCCTGACAGGACGCGACGACCACCGCCGCGCCAAGGGCCGCATCAACGAACAGGTGCCAACAGGTGCCGTGCCGCCAATCCTCGATACGACAGATGGCTTATAATCTCGCGGTTTTTCATGGCGTTCCCACCTGCATTCGCCGCCCGAGTCATCCCTTTCGCTGCAGGCACCGAAAGGGACTTCTTCTGGAGAATCGGATGGACAACCCACAGGCACTGCTACCGTACGTGTCGTCGCTGCTGGGCACCGGCAGCATGGTCGAGCTGTCGGCTACGGCGGCAACCAGCTTTGCCTTGATCGCCGCCGCCGAAATCGGCGACAAGAGCCAGCTGGTCTGCATGACCCTGGCCTCCCGACATCGGCCAATGCCGGTCATGCTCGGCGCGCTGGCGGCCTTTGCCGTGCTGAATACACTTGCGGTCGTCTTCGGCGTCGCCATCGCCACCTGGTTGCCGGAATACGTGGTAGGCATGACGGTGGCCATCCTCTTTGCCGCCTTTGGCATCCATGCCCTGCGTGCCAAAGAGGACGATGACGATGAAGAAGTGGAGGAGAAAAGTGGGCATGGCATCTTCTTCACCACTTTCGTCTTGCTGACCGTGGCTGAATTCGGTGACAAGACGCAACTCGCGGTCGTTGCCTTGAGCAGCGTGCACGTGCCGGCGGCGGTCTGGCTCGGCGCCACCCTGGCGCTGGCAGCGACCTCAGCCCTGGGAATTGTGGCGGGGCGCACCATCCTGCAAAAAATTCCGCTGGTTTTTCTGCATCGGATCAGTGGTGCCTTCTTCCTGATTCTCGCAGTGGTTGCGGCGTACCAGGCTTACGTCGCCTACACTGGTGTCTAGAGCAGATCATGTCGCGAAGACCAGGGCGAAGGCGGCGGGGAAACTTCTGGAAAATTTCAGGCCAGCCCCCTGTCTTGTGCAATAGCGCGTATGCTGGTCCAGGCCATCCGGCATGCAACTGCAGCAGCTTAAAGGAGCCCCTCCATGGCCAAGAGTCAGTTACGCGGAAACCGCGAAGCAAAAAAGCCGAAGCAACCTCAAAAACCCGCCGTACCGGCAGCACCGTTCGGTGGCACAACGTCGACCGCTGGTTCGCAGTCGTCCGAAGTCAGGAAGAAGTGAAATGCATCTGGCGTCAGCGGCTCATCGCTTGATGCGAAGGTCGCTTCAGCGACTGATCAATGGCCCTTTTCCCGCCACAGGGAAAAGGGCCCGGGGTGAGGGAATCAACCGCGTGGACTGAACGAATGCGCTGGCGATGGTAGATAATGCGCAGCTTGCAATATTCCGCCAATCCATCATGCCTGCCACCTCGCCACCGGTCTCCACGCCCTCCACCCACCGCTGCCGGCTCTGGCTTTCTCTGGCCGCAGGCCTGGCAATCGGACTCGCATCGGAACTGGCAGTCGGACTGGCCAGTGAGCCAGCCTCGGCCAGCAGTTTCCCTGCCGCTGCCGCGATGCCACTATGGTTCGTTGAGCAGCGCCCGCGGGTTGCGGCCTATCAGGCCGTCAACCTGTTGGGCGCGGCCGCCCAGGAGGGACTGGAAGCGGGTGACTACAACGCCGAGTGGCTGCGCGCCGCGATCGAGAGTGCCGGCCGTGGGTCGCCCCTAACGGAAGACAGCTTGAGCCGGCTGGACCAGGCGCTGACCTCAGCCATGCGGCGATATCTCACCGATCTGCATGCGGGGCAGGTTGATCCACAGGCGCTTGGCGCACGCTACAGCCCGGCAGCCACCTGGGGCTTTGCCCCTGATGACCTGCTTGCCTCGGCCATTGCCGATGGTCGCCTGGTCGAAGCGGTGCGCGGCGTTGCACCCGCCCTGCAGCAGTACACCGGTTTGCGGGAGGCACTTGCCCGCTACCGGGAACTGGTCAGCCATCCCGCCTGGCAGAAAAGCCTGCCGTCGTTGCCCGCCGGCAAGCTGTTCCCCGGTCAGAAATACGGCGGCATCGCGGCACTCGGCGAGCGGCTGCGACTGCTCGGCGACCTGCCCGCCGGCACTGCGTTGCCAGTAGCATACGAAGGAGCGCTGGTCGCAGGCGTCAAGTCTTTCCAGGAACGACATGCTATCAGGCCGGATGGCGTGATCGCGAAGGACACTTACGAGCAACTCGATGTACCACCCGCAACCCGCGTGCGGCAACTCGAACTGGCGCTCGAGCGACTGCGCTGGACGCCCTTGCTGCAGGCGCCGCGGGCAATCGTCGTCAACCTTCCGGAGTTCATGCTGACGGCCTACGAACTGCGTGACGGCAGGATCCAGACCGGAGTAGAGATGAAGGTCATTGTCGGCACCGCAAGGAAGAACCAGACGCCGCTGTTCGACGCCGAGATGCGCTTCATCGAATTCAGCCCCTACTGGAATGTGCCGCCCTCGATCGCCAGGGGAGAGACCCTGCCGCGACTTCGCCGCGACCCAGGCTACTTTGCCCGCCAGGGGTTCGAGTTCGTCGGCAGTGATGGCCGGGTCAGCGGTGGATTCTCGGAGGGGGCTCTCGAGGCTGTCCAGCGCGGCCAGATGCGCATCCGCCAGCGACCGGGGGCAGGCAATGCCCTCGGCGATATCAAGTTCGTGTTTCCCAACGAGGACAACATCTATCTCCATCACACGCCGTCCGTGCAACTCTTCAATCGGGCACGGCGCGACTTCAGTCATGGCTGTATTCGCGTCGAAGCGCCCGTGGCGCTGGCGAAGTTCGTCCTCGCCAACGAAGCGGAATGGACCGAAGAGCGTATCGTGCAGGCGATGCGCCGAGGGAAGTCCTCGACCATACGCCTGCAGGAAGGGCTGCCGGTAATCCTCGCCTACAGCACGGCGCTGGTCAGGAACGGGCGAGTTCATTTTTTCCCGGACATCTACGGCCAGGACAGGCTTCTCGACGATGCCCTGCGCCAGCGGTCAAATGCGCTCCGGGCTTCCCATGAAAGCGAAATTGCCGCAAGATTGACTGACTAGCCTTGACATGGAGCACTCATGCTGAAACTTCAGAAGCACTCGCGCCGCCTGTTTCTCGGTCACGCCGCCAGACTGATGGTTGCCGGCGCCGCTCTGCCGCTGGCAAAGCCCGCACTGGCATCGCTGCCGAATGCGCGCGCCCTCGCCTTCGATCACACCCATACCGGCGAACGTCTTTCCGTCGTATTCGCCGTCGGCGAACACTATGTCCCCAACGCGCTGGACCGCCTGAATTTTTTCCTGCGCGACCATTACTCCGGCGAGGTCGGCAGCATCGACCCGCAGTTGTTCGACCTCCTTTTCCAGATCAAACAGGAACTTGCCAGCGAGCAGCCTTTCCAGGTCATTTCCGGCTACCGCTGCGCCGACACCAACACCCGGCTGCGTCACTCGGGTGGTGGCGGTGTGGCAAAGCAGAGCCTGCACATGCTGGGCAAGGCGATCGATATCCGCGTTCCCGGCGTGCCGCTTGACGATCTCCGCGATGCCGCCATCTCACTGGGTGTCGGCGGTGTCGGCTTCTACGCGCGGAGCCAATTCGTTCATGTCGACACCGGCAGGGTTCGCGCCTGGTAATCCGGTGCCGCCACCCGGCTGATGCTCAGAGGGCTGCGCTGCGTTCAAAAAGGGCGATCGACTCGACGTGCGAAGTATTGGGAAACATGTTGATCACGCCGGCGCCGCGCAGCTGGTAGTTTTTCTGCGCGACCAGTATGGCAGCGTCGCGCGCCAGCGTCGCCGGACTGCATGAGATATAGACGATACGCTGCGGGGCATCACTGTCGAGTGCCTTGATCAGTTCCAGAGCCCCTTCGCGCGGCGGGTCGATGAGCATCTTGTCGAAACATCCGAGGGCAGCGAGGGTTTCCGCAGTGGCCTCGAACAGATTGGCGACGCGATATTCGGCCAGACCGTCGAGGCCATTCGCAGCCGCGTTCTCGGTCGCGCGGCGAACGAGTTCGGGACTGCCCTCAACGCCCATCACACAGGCACCGGAACGTGCAATCGGCAGCGTGAAGTTGCCCAGCCCGCAGAACATGTCCGCAACGCGCTCGCCCGGCTGCGGATCGAGGAGGCGGAGAGCACGGCGCACCAGCACCCGATTGATCGAGTGATTGACCTGAGTGAACTCCGTCGGCGAAAAATAGTGTTCGACCGCGAAATCCGGCAGCAGGTAGGACAACCGGGGGCCATCCTGCGGATAGAAGCGATAGGCCGTCGCAGGCCCCTGCGGCTGCAGGTAGAAGACCACCGTGTAGCGGTCGGCGAATTCGCGAAGCAAGGCCTCGTCCGCTGGATTCAGCGCTTCGAGGATGCGCAGCACCAATGCCGTCATGCGCTCACCCACCGCCACCTCGACCTGTGGCAGGCGATCCCGAATCGACAGCTGGCCGATCAACTCGCGCAACGGCAGCAACAGCACCGACAGATGCAGCGGCAGTATTTCGCACTGCCGCATGTCGGCGACGTAGCTGCTTTTCCTTTCGTGGAAGCCAACGAGTACGCCCCCCTTCTTGAGCACGAAACGGACCGAAAGGCGAGCACGATAGCGATAGCCCCAGGCTTGACCGTAAATCGGCGCGTACAGCTGATCCGCCTTGATCCGGCCGAGATGCCAGAGATTGTCCTCGAGCAGGCGCTGCTTGACCGCGACCTGTGCCGCCGGATCGAGATGCTGCATGCTGCAACCACCGCAGACACCGAAGTGCGGGCAGTGCGGCGTCACCCGCTCGGCCGACGCGGCCAGAACCCGTAGCGTCCGTGCCAGCTCATAGCTGGGTTTCCTGCGGTAGCTCGCATACTCGACGGATTCACCCGGCAAGGCGCCCTCGACGAAAACCGTTTTGCCATCCAGCCGGGTAACTCCCCGCGCCTCGTGATCGAGCGATTCAATGATTCCGGTGGGCATGCGACCCTTCCGCAGAGAAAACGCGTGATTCTATCCCGAATGTCTGATGAGCTCACTTGCCGAGGTTCAGATCCAGTCGATGGTGGCTGGTCGACGGTGGATCATGGACGAGCGGAACAGCCACCGTGTCGCGCTTGCGCACGCGCTGTTCATGTGTATGATGCAAATCTGAACGGCACCGAACCCACCCGACAGCCATGGGGTGATGGCGGGGCGATTCCAAAAGCATGGTACCGAGTGAAAGAGCCGCCCGGGATTTGGCGGCAGGGTCAAATGGACCGCCAACGATGACCAGCAGATTGATTACCACCTGGACCGACTACGACAACGCGGTACAGGAAATCCTGGAACTGTCCGCCAGCACGCTGCAGATCTTTGATGAAGACCTGTCGCCACTCAAGCTTGAACGCCCGCGGAGGATTGCCGCGCTGCGGGCATTGCTGGCTGCCAACGACTACCACAAGCGACTGGCGATCGTCGTACAGAGACCGGATTTCGTCAGGCAGTACAGCCCGCAGCTGATGGATCTGCTGAAGGTCTATGCACCGACGCTGACAATTGCTCAATCGCCGCCACATCTGGTTACGCTCAAGGATTCCCTGCTGATCGCCGATGGCAAGCACGTACTCGTTCGCTTCGACCGCGAGCAACCACGCGCCAGACTGATCATCGACGACGTCCACGAGTGCGCGCCCTACGTCAGGCGCTTCGAAGAAATTCTCGCCGCAGGGGGCGACCCCGTCAGTGCAATGACCCTCGGTCTGTAATCCCCCAGGGCAATCGCATGAATGCCAACGTCGTTGACCCTCCGAAATAATCGTTTACGCTCAATGAGTTACCAAGGGTCTGTTCACAGCCCCCTGATTTGTGTAGTTTTCTGTCTTTTTGGGGTTTTCCATGGGGGCAGAAAGCAAGTTCCGGTTGGTCGACGTCTGGGTGGGCGTGCGCGATCCGAGGCAGACGACGAAGGTCGAGCACGACCT
>JAFLDL010000061.1 GCA_017302435.1 Candidatus Accumulibacter necessarius | reverse complement strand
TTCTTCGGCCGCCAGGCGTTCGGCCTCGCGACGGGCCGCTTCTTCGGCTGCCAGGCGCTCGGCCTCGTGACGGGCCGCTTCTTCGGCTGCCAGGCGCTCGGCCTCGTGACGGGCCGCTTCTTCGGCTGCCAGGCGCTCGGCCTCGTGACGGGCCGCTTCTTCGGCTGCCAGGCGTTCGGCCTCGCGACGGGCTGCTTCTTCGGCTGCCAATCGTTCGGCCTCGCGATGGGCTGCTTCTTCGGCTGTCAGTCGTTCGGCTTCGCGATGGGCTACTTCTTCGGCTGCCAGTCGTTCGGCCTCGCGACGGGCCGCTTCCTCGGCGGTCTGGCGTTCCGATTCCTGCGCGATCGCAGCCTCGACAGCCAGGCGCTCCTCCTCCTGGCGCAGTGCCACCTCGACGGCCAGACGGTCTGCCTCACGACGGGCCGCCTCCTCGGCAGCCAGGCGCTCGGCCTCGTGCTGGGCAGCTTCTTCGGCTGCCAGACGTTCGGCTTCGCGACGTGCCGCTTCTTCGGCCTCGAGTCGTTCGGTCTCGCGACGAACTGCTTCTTCGGCCGCCAGTCGTTCGGCCTCACGACGGGTCGCTTCCTCGGCCGCCAGGCGTTCCGTCTCGGCGGTAATCCGTCCATCAGGTTCTCGGTCGCCTCGCTTGGCGGCGGCGCGCCGAGCGCGAAGCAAACGCAACACGAGAAAAGCGAAGAAAACACCGGCTGCGATCAACAGCAAGATCTGACTCATTGACATTGAAGGTACCTTCGCATTGACTATCGTCCACCACCATCGGAACCTGCCGACGCACACCCAGCCACTGTTCATCGATTAGCCAACGAACCAGCTGCATTCGTATCCATATGATAAAACGAATAACTCGACCGTTGGGTGATCGCCTCGCTGAGAACATACCGGATCCGGTAGGATAAGGCTGGAAAACAGACGCCTGCCGCCTGCAAAACGTTGCGGACCCCGCGTGAGCATCAGCCTGGGTCTTGCACCCCGGGCAGTGCCCCGTTGCGATGTCCCAGCCGCAAGACTGGCCCGACTGGACGGTCGAACAATGGCCGATTACCCATTCATCGACATCCTCACATGGCGGTCAGGCCCGGAAACTGAGAGAATCGCGGATTCGGGAATGATCCGGGTGAGTCGGCAGTTGCTGGGTCGGCCCCGGTCGCAGCTGATGAAAGTCAGGATTTGCCGCTGCCAGTGAAGGGCATCCTGCTCGTCGGCGCACCGGCAGTCGCAAGCCGGGCACGGGCCCACGTTGCGCGCAAGACTGGCGCGGAGGAGTTATACATGGCACCACAGAGCACTTCTGCCGATGTCTCGCCGATCGAAGAGATTATTGTTGAAATGCGGGCCGGACGCATGGTTGTCCTGGTAGACGAGGAAGATCGCGAGAACGAAGGCGATTTGATCCTTGCTGCCGAGCATGTGACTGCCGAGGCGATCAACTTCATGGCCCGTTTTGGCCGTGGCCTGATCTGCCTGACACTGACCGAGGCGCGCTGCCGGCAGCTGGGCCTGACGCAGATGGCGCGTGACAACAAGAGTCCTTACAGTACGGCCTTCACAGTTTCCATCGAAGCGGCCGAAGGGGTCACGACCGGCATCTCGGCTCAGGACCGCGCGTTGACCATCAAGGCTGCCGTGGCGAGGAATGCGCGACCTGAAGACATCGTACAACCCGGACATGTCTTTCCGATCATGGCGAAGCATGGCGGCGTTCTGGTGCGTGCCGGCCACACCGAAGCCGGATGCGACCTGGCACTTCTGGCTGGCCTGGAGCCGGCGTCGGTGATCTGCGAGATCCTCAAGGAAGACGGCAGCATGGCGCGCCTCAGTGATCTCGCCGAGTTTGCGCGCGAACATGGCCTCAAGATCGGCACCATTGCGGATCTCATCCATTACCGCAGTCGGCACGAGACGCTGGTCGAACGTACTCTTTCCAAGACGGTGCAGTCGGCACACGGTGAATTCACTCTGCACGCGTATACCGATTGCAGCTCCAACGAAGTGCATCTGGTGCTGACCAAAGGCGATATTCGCCCGGACAAGGAAACGCTGGTACGTGTCCACGAACCCCTCTCGGTCGTCGACTTCCTTGACCCCGGGGGTGGTCGGCACACTTTTCCACTCAACGTTGCCCAGGCAGCGCTGGCGCGCGTGGAGGCCGGGGTGATCGTGCTTTTGCACCGTCCTGAAAGTGGCCAGGACCTGCTGGCGATACTCCGTGAACCGGTCTCGACAAAACGTCCGGCGACCCGCTGGGACCCCCGGATCTACGGCATCGGTGCGCAGATCCTGCGCGATCTGGGGGTCGGGAAGATGAAACTTCTCGCCAGCCCACGCCGGATGCCGAGCATGACCGGCTTTGACCTTGAAGTGACCGGCCACATTGCTACGCCAGCCGACCTTGAGAGACTCTGATGGGCACCCCGAAGAAACATGAAGGAAGGTCTGCCACGGCAGGCAGCGAGAAGATCTACGAGTACGCAGCATCGCTCAAGGGCAAGGGCCTGGCGATTGGCGTCGTGATGAGCCGCTTCAACCAGGATATCAGTGAAGGCCTGCTCAGTGCCTGCACCAGCGAACTCAAGCGCCTTGGCGTGGACGATGGAAGCATTGCCATCGCCACCGTTCCGGGAGCTCTGGAAATACCTTTGGTGCTGCAGACGATGGCGCGTAGCGGCCGCTTCAAGGCCCTGATCGCGCTCGGCGCGGTGATTCGCGGGGAAACCTACCACTTCGAGATTGTCTCGAACGACTCCTGCCGAGCGCTGATGGAAGTGCAGATCAGTACCGGAATACCGATCGCCAATGGCATTCTGACCTGCGAAGACGACGATCAGGCCATCGCGCGAATGCATCAGAAGGGGTCCGACTGCGCCCAGGTCGCGGTCGAGATGGCCAATCTGCTGGGTGCCATCGGGGGACAATCGTGATGACTGGGAAGCCTCAGGCAGCGCCAGAGAGCACTCACGCCGCGGTCAGGTCACCGCGTCGACTGGCCCGCGAACTCGTCCTGCAGGGCCTTTACCAATCGCTGGTGAGTGGTAACGACGAGGCAGCGATTGAAGCCCATCTGCTCGACAGCGAAGGCTTTGACAAGGCTGACCGCGTGTTCTTCACCGGCCTGCTGCGGGGTGTCCTCGCTCAGCGCAGGAGGCTGGAGGGACAGCTACAGTCCTATCTCGATCGTCCCTTCACCGAACTCTCGCCAGTTGAGGCCTGTGTTCTATTGGCGGGTGCGTTCGAGTTGAACAATTACCTGCAGACGCCATATCGGGTGATCATCAACGAATCGATCGAGTTGGCGAAGGGTTATGGTGGCACCGATGGTCACAAGTACATCAACGGTGTTCTCGACAAACTCTCTGCGAGCCTGCGTCCGGCCGAGGTTGAAGCCAGGCGCGCGACGCGTGGCAGAGGCCGTTGACCAATCGTCCTGATTGATCGGGCGAGCGAACGGCGGAAGCGACGATGACCAGCGAATTCGAACTGATCCGGCGCCATTTCTCCAGACCAACCCCACAGGCCATCCTTGGTCCTGGTGACGATTGTGCTCTCGTTGCCCCCTCGCCAGGGATGACTCTCGCGATCACTACCGACATGCTGGTCGAGGGAACCCACTTCCTGCCTGACACTGACCCCAGCCGGCTCGGCTGGAAAGCGCTGGCAGTGAATCTCTCGGACTTGGCAGCGATGGGTGCCCGACCACGCTGGGCCTTGCTTGCCGGCAGTCTGCCGGAAGCCTGTGACTCCTGGATCGGCGCCTTTGCCGAAGGACTGTTTGCCTGCGCCACCCGGTATGGCGTCGATGTGATCGGCGGCGACACGACGCGTGGTCCGCGTAATCTGTGTCTGACGGCGATCGGCGAGCTGCCTGCCGGTACAGCACTCAGACGTGACGCTGCGCTGCCGGGCGACGACCTGTGGGTTTCAGGCCAGCCGGGTCTGGCAGCCCTGGGTCTTGCCCACCTGCAGGGAACAACCCGGCTCCCTGAGGCGCTTGCGGAACGCTGCCTTGACTCCCTGCTGCGCCCGTTGCCCCGAGTCGAACTGGGACTGTGCCTGCGTGGCCTTGCCCATGCCGCCATCGACATCTCCGACGGCCTGCTCGCTGACCTCGGCCATATCCTCGAGCGTTCAGGGGTCGCCGCGGAAGTCTTTGTCGCACAGTTGCCGCCGCTGCCGCCGGATGCGGACCCGGTGCTGGCTCGCAGGTGTCAGCTCGCTGGCGGCGATGACTACGAACTCATGTTTTCCGCGTCACCCGAGAAGCGCTCCGAGCTTGCCGCACTGGCGGGCAGGCTTGCTCTGCCGCTCTGGCGTTGCGGCTACCTGCTAGGCTCTGTCCCTGGCCGTCTGGCGGTTTTTGACGAGGAGGGGCAGCTTCTGGCCATCGACCAGAGAGGCTACGATCACTTTGGCTAGTCCCCCTTCCATACACTTCCTGCTGGCGCATCCGGCGCACCTGGTTGCCTGCGGATTTGGCAGCGGCCTCTCGCCGCGAGCGCCGGGTACTGTGGGCACCCTCTTCGCGTGGGCTTCATTCCCGTTGCTACGGCCGTGGATGAGCGACTTCGAGATGCTCTGCTTTCTGCTGATTTCTTTCGTCGGCGGGGTCCTGGCGGTGCACAAGACCGGCGTCGACCTCGGAGTCATCGATCACGGCAGCATCGTCTGGGATGAAATCGTTCCCTTCTGGCTGGTGCTGCTCTTCTGCCCGGCGCACTGGTCATGGCAGATTACGGCCTTCTGCCTCTTCCGCTTTTTCGACATCGTCAAACCGCAACCAGCGCGCTACTTTGACGAGAAGGTGAAGAATGGTCTTGGGGTGATGGCTGACGACGTGTGCGCAGCCGGCTATACGCTGGTGATCCTCGCCATCCTGCGCTGGGTCCTCGAATGAGTGCTTGTGATCAAGCCTCGCTGGAAGGCCTGGCCGCCAAAGTCGGCCGCCAGCTTCTGGCTAACGGGCAGCGACTGGTGACGGCAGAATCCTGCACTGGTGGCTGGGTCGGGCAGTGCCTGACGGCTATCGCCGGCAGTTCGCGCTGGTTCGACCGCGGCTTCATCAGCTACTCGAACGAAGCCAAGGTCGAGATTCTGGGCGTCGCTGCCGATACGCTTGCAGCCCATGGTGCGGTCAGCGAAGCGATAGCCGCTGCGATGGCGCTGGGCGCACTCGAGCGCAGCCGCGCTGACTGGGCGCTGGCCATCACCGGCGTTGCGGGCCCGGACGGTGGATCTGCGACCAAGGCCGTCGGGACCGTCTGCTTCGCATGGGCTGGACCTGAGGGGTTCGTCGCTACCGCTACTTGTCATTTTGACGGTGACCGCAGGAGGGTGCGAGCGCAGTCGGTTGCCCATGCGCTGACAGGGATCCTCCAGCGCGCTGGGCATCGTCTGGTCTGAAGGTCTCGTTGGCGGGCGAACTCTGCCTTTATCTCGAGCAGTCGAGGTCTCGTAGGCTATTTCGGGCAATTGCTAGCGCTTTGTAATAAAATTAACCACTTAAACGTGCCTTTCCTCCCGCCCAATGCGCTTCGGATTCGTAAGCCCTCCTTTTTTCCGGGTTGTTTCATTTCTGCTGCCGATCCTGTGCTTGCCTGCCGGAGAGGTTGAGGCCGTGGGCCTCGGCAATATGACCGTGCTTTCGCGCCTTGGTTCGCACTTTGAGGCGGAGGTTCAGCTTCTGGATACCGCGCCAAACAAGCGTCCCGTCGCCGAGTGTTTTCGGCTTGGGTATGCAGGCGAAGCCGACGTCCCGATGCTCACGCGCGGCCGGCTGACTGTTGAGCAGGGCGGGGGCGGATTTCGTTTGCGCATCGTTTCCGGCGAAGTGATCAACGAACCGCTGCTGCAGGTCAGCCTGCGTGCGGGATGTGGCGCCGAGGTCGTGCGGAACTACCTGCTGCTGATTGATCCGCCGACGAACAGGGCGCCGCTGAAGTCAGTGGAACTGCCTGCAGCCCGCGGTGTGTCCGTTGAGGAATCAGCTTCCAGTCTGGTGCCGCCGCCTGGCTCACGGCATGGTATCCCCGACAGCCGCCCTGTGCCGCCACCCGGCAGCACCGTCGTGACCGTCAGGCCCGGTCCGGCAACACCAAGCCTGCCAGCATCGCGCCCGGCAAGACAGCCTGTCAAAAGCCCGACCAGTGCGGGCAATGTAACCGACCGCCTGTTTCTTTCCAGCGGCGCCGACAGCGAGGAGGACCGACCGGGATTTGACCGGCCGTTGCGTCTGAGTACCAGGCTCTCGACACACCTCCTGAGCAAGACGAGCGAGAGCCAGCGCTCGATCCTCCGCATCGAGTACAAGCTGCTGTCGGCGCTTCACACTCAGGCCGAACAGCAACTGGCGGTCGCCGAGCAGGTGCGCCGGCTTGAGCGAACGCTCAACGAACTGCACCACAGGATCGAAGGGCAGAAGCAGACCGAAGGGCAGAATCGGCCCACGATCGCGTCGGAAGGGGCGGCGATGGCTGTGACCTCGGCCACACGACCCGCCGAGCCTGGACGCAAGCCGCCATCGGAGGTGGCAGCAGATACTGCCACGCGTGCCAGCGAGGAACCGGATTGGTGGCTTGAGACAGGCTTGTTGCTCGGGCTGATTGCTGGCTTGACCTGGTTCCTTCGCCGCCGATCCGGCAAGGGCGCGATCCGGCAGGAAATTGCGGTGCCCGCGGCACCGGCCATCGATTCCAGCGATGATGCCGGCTGGGAACTGCAAACTTTCCGGCACCCCGACCGTCTGGCGGTCGTTACCGAAAGGGAGCCGGCAGTTGAGACTCTTCTCGTTCCGGACGCTCCAGTCGCTGTGTCCGCCCAGCTCCAGATAAGCAGAGACGAAGATGAGGTAACGGCGGTGCTCGAACTCGCCGAGATCATGATTTCCTTCGGTCGCCTCAAAGGGGCTGAACAGGCGTTGGAACAGTTTGTCGAGCACAAGCCTGTGGCAGCGGTGACTCCCTGGCTCAAGCTGCTTCAGATTTATCGGCAGAACGAACAGCGTGAAGCTTTCGAAGCCCTGGCTGTGGAGTTAGCGCGCAATTTCAATGTTGCTCCGGCAGAGTGGGAAGAAGCGGCGGGACTTGCAAACCCGGTCATTTCCAACAGCGAGAGCCAAACGGCATCGATTGAGCAACTCCTGGCTCGCTTGCCTGCGATTGGAAGGTTGGCGCACATCAGGAGCGAGGTTTCGCGCACCTGGGATTCCCCTCAGTGTCTCGCGTACCTGCACAAGCTCTTGCGCGACAATCGCGATGGAGAGCGAAAAGGTTTTTCTCTCGGCACCGTCCGTGAGTTGCTGCTTCTGATAGACCTCCAGGAAAGCTCCCGCACGCGCCGGATCTGACGCGGCACATCACGACTTAGAGCCGCACCAGCCGGTTCGTCAGTATTGGTCATTTCACCGGTGCTGTATATAATCACAGCGCCATGGCAATGCTGATACTGGCATCTTCAGTACGTTCGAACGTGGGATAATTCCGCTCAATAAAGAAGAAGGGATAGGCAACAATGGACGACAACAAGTCGAAGGCGCTGGCTGCAGCGTTGGCACAGATCGAAAAGCAGTTCGGCAAGGGCTCGATCATGCGAATGGGTGAAGGGAGCGTCGTGAATGACCTCCCGGTGGTTTCCACCGGATCACTGGGACTTGACATCGCCCTGGGCATCGGCGGACTTCCGCGCGGGCGCGTGGTCGAGATTTATGGTCCCGAATCGTCTGGAAAGACCACACTGACCCTGCAGGTGATTGCTGAAATGCAGAAGCTCGGCGGGACGGCGGCCTTCATCGATGCCGAGCATGCCCTTGATCCAGCCTATGCGCAGAAGCTTGGGGTTAACCTCGACGAGTTGCTCATCTCGCAGCCCGATACCGGCGAGCAGGCTCTGGAAATCGCCGACATGCTGGTGCGCTCGGCGAGTGTCGACGTAGTGGTCATCGACTCGGTCGCTGCGCTTGTTCCAAAGGCAGAAATCGAAGGCGAGATGGGCGACTCCCTGCCTGGTCTGCAAGCTCGCCTGATGAGCCAGGCGCTACGCAAGCTGACGGCCAATATTAACCGTACCAACACGCTGGTGATTTTCATCAACCAGATCCGCATGAAAATCGGCGTCATGTTCGGTAGCCCTGAAACCACCACCGGCGGCAATGCCCTGAAGTTCTACGCATCGGTGCGTCTGGACATCCGCCGTATCGGCAGCATCAAGAAGGGTGACGAAGTGATCGGCAACGAAACCCGCGTCAAGGTTGTGAAGAACAAGGTCGCGCCCCCTTTTCGCGAAGCCATCTTCGACATCCTCTACGGCGAGGGAACCTCCCGGGAAGGGGAGATCATCGAACTCGGCGTGCTGCACAAACTGGTCGACAAGTCAGGCTCCTGGTATGCCTACAACGGTGAAAAAATTGGACAGGGCAAGGACAATGCCCGCGACTACCTGAGAAGCAAACCGCAGATCGCCAGGGAAATCGAGGCCAGGATCCGCGCCGCGGTAAACGTGCCATCGCCGACGGTGATCACCGCTGCCTAAGGGACCTGCCATGCAGCATGCCTTGCGCGAACGTGCTCTGCGCTTGCTCGCGCATCGCGAGTATACCCGCCAAGAACTGTCAAGCAAGATTGCGCCCCTCGCCGAATCGCCAGAACAACTGGCAGCCTTGGTCGACGAGCTGACGGCAAGCGATCTGCTTTCCGATCAGCGTTACGCCAGCACACGAATCAATTCCCGCGCAGGACGCCTTGGTGACGCGCGCCTGGCGCACGAGCTGCGGGTAAAGGGTGTGTCGACCGAATTGGTGCAGGCAGCGCTGGCTGCCGGCGAAGACGAATTGACGCGAGCGCGACGGGTCTGGGAACGTCGGTTTGGCTGCCAGCCGATTGCCTCCGTCGCTGACGCAACCGAGCGAGCTCGTCAAATCCGCTTCCTCGCGGGGCGAGGCTTTTCTGCTGAAACCATTCGCCGCGTGTTATACACCAATAGTGAAGAATAGTGACCATGTCAGACAAGCAGAGCACTCTTTCTACCCATAACCTGAACAAACGCTACAAGTCACGTACGGTGGTGCACGATGTTTCCTTTGACCTGGTCAGCGGAGAAGTCGTTGGCCTGCTCGGTCCCAACGGCGCCGGCAAGACAACCTGTTTCTACATGGTGGTCGGTCTGGTCGCTTGTGATGGCGGTGACGTTCATCTCGACGGCGTGAAGCTCACGCATCTGCCGATTCACAGGCGTGCCCGACTGGGGCTCTCGTATCTGCCGCAGGAGGCTTCCGTCTTTCGCAAGCTGACGGTCAGCGAAAACATCAAGGCTGTGCTCGAACTTCAGCCGCTGCCTCCGAACGAAATCGAAGGACGCACGGAAAGCCTGCTCGAAGAACTGCACATCAGTCACCTCCGGCTGAACCCCGCAACTTCGCTTTCCGGTGGGGAGCGGCGACGAGTCGAGATCGCACGTGCTCTGGCCACCGGCCCACGTTTCATTCTGCTTGACGAACCCTTCGCTGGCGTAGATCCGATCGCCGTGCTCGACATCCAGAAGATCATCCGCTTTCTCAAGGAACGCGGGATCGGTGTACTGATTACCGACCACAACGTTCGTGAAACGCTGGGTATCTGCGACCATGCGTACATCATCAATGAGGGCCGCGTCCTTGCCTCTGGTCGTCCCGATGAAATCATTTATAATGAAAACGTCAGAAAGGTCTATCTTGGCGAGAATTTCCGCCTATGAACCCGACGGCCCTCCAGCCATAATTCGAGAACCATACGGGCAGTTTTCCATGCCAATGCGGCGGCTCATCCGGTTCCGTACATGAAACCATCCCTCCAGCTCAAACTCTCCCAGCATCTTGCGTTGACCCCTCAGTTGCAGCAATCAATCCGTTTGCTGCAACTCTCGACGCTCGAACTTGAGCATGAGCTGGAAAAGTATCTGCTCGACAACCCGTTGCTAGAACGTGCAGAGGAGTATCCTCCGCCTGGGGCGCAGCAGAGCGACGCAAGTCGTGACGGATCCCCGGAGCCGAACACGGCCGATGAGCAACGCGAGAGCGCCTCGCCAGACGAGGAAGGCTGGCTCGACGACCACGTGACCTCCTTTGGCTCGTCCGCCTCCCCTGACGACGATGACGGCGACAGCGATTATCAGGACGTACAAGCGGCCACAATCTCCCTGCGTGAGCACCTGCTGTGGCAGCTTGGCCTGATGACCATTCCCGACCGTGATCGTGTGCTGGTGCGCTGTCTGGTTGAGGCATTGGACGACGATGGCTACCTGACCCTATCGCTCGAGGAACTCGCTGAGGCCATGCCGGCGGAACTCGAGATTGACCCCGAAGAATTGCAGATCGCACTCAAACACTTGCAACACTTTGACCCCAGCGGCGTTGGTGCGCGCAGCGCGCAGGAGTGCCTCTCGCTGCAACTGGCAACGCTGCCAGCTGACCGTACCTGTACGTTGGCCCAAGAGATCGTCCGCCACCATCTGGAACTGCTTGCCAACCACGATTTTCCGAAGCTCAGAAAGCAGACGGGTTGTGACGACGATACTCTGCGCGCCGCACACTTTCTGATCTGCAGCCTGAATCCGAGGCCTGGTGCTGCCTATGCCTCTCCTGACACGCGCTACATCACGCCGGACGTGGTGGTGCGCAAAGTGCGGGGCCAGTGGCTGGTAAACGTCAACGCGGATGCCTTTCCCCGTCTTCGGATCAATAGCCTCTATGCCCAGATTCTGTCCCGGCAGCGTGGCTCCGGCCTTGCCGGCCAACTGCAGGAGGCCCGCTGGCTGATAAGGAACGTACAACAGCGGTTTGACACGATCCTGCGTGTGGCGCAGGCTATTGTGGAACGTCAGCGGCAGTTCCTCGATCACGGTGAAGTCGCGATGAGGCCGCTGGTATTACGTGAAATTGCCGAAGTGCTTGGCCTCCACGAATCGACCATCTCGCGGGTGACCACCCAGAAGTACATGGCGACACCACGCGGGATTTTTGAATTGAAGTATTTTTTTGGCAGCCACGTCAGCACGGACGCTGGCGGAGCGTGTTCAGCAACGGCCATTCGTGCGCTGATCAGGCAAATGATCAGCGCGGAAGAGCCCAACAAGCCTCTCTCGGATAGCCAGATATCCGAGGTCCTTGGTCAGCAGGGCATTGTCGTCGCACGGCGAACAATTGCAAAATACCGTGAAGCGCTCAGTATCCCGCCGGTCAACTTACGCAAGTCCATTTAGAAAGAAGGAGCCACATCATGAACCTGCAAGTCAGTGGACACCACCTCGAGATCACGCCAGCGCTGCGCGATTACGTTACCGGCAAGCTAGAACGGATCACTCGTCATTTTGATAACGTGATAGACGTTAACGTGATTCTGTCGGTGGACAAGCTGAATCAGAAGGCCGAAGTGACGGTCCATCTCGCTGGCAAGGATGTCTATGTGGAGTCAGTCGATGAGGACCTCTATGCAGCTGTCGATGGTCTCGTAGACAAGCTTGAGCGCCAGGTGCAGAAGTACAAGCAGAAGTTGCAGGATCACCATCGCGGAAACAAGATCACTGATCACATCGTTGCCGAGTGATCCAGGTGTAGCCTGCGCCCGGCCGGATCGGCAGTTGAGCCCGTCCGGGTGCTTCATTGCCTGAGTCCATTGATCCACGTCCCCCTTTCGGGTTTCACCGCATGAGCCAGATCACCCAGTTACTACCCCTCGAGAACATCATTCTTGATCTCGACGCGAGCAGCAAGAAACGCGTTTTTGAGCACGTGGGGCTGCTCTTCGAAAACTATCTTGGTATCGCTCGGAGCACGGTGTTCGACAGCCTTTTTGCCCGGGAAAAGCTCGGCTCGACCGGTCTCGGCCAAGGTGTTGCCATCCCGCATGGGCGCATCAAGGGGCTGCGAGACGCCACCGGTGCTTTCCTCCGCCTGGCGGCACCGGTACCGTTTGACTCCCCCGACGGCAAGCCGGTTTCGCTGCTGTTCGTCCTGCTCGTGCCAGAGGTGGCGACCGAACAACACCTGCAGATTCTTTCTGAGCTGGCGCAGCACTTCTCCAACCGAAGTTGTCGCGACGCGCTCTGCAAGGCCGCCGACGCGAACAGCATCCGCCAGATTTTTGCCAGCGGGGAATGAGCACCCAGCGCCAGTTCAGTGTGGCCCAACTTTACGAGGACCACCGCGACAAACTGAAGCTTTCGTGGGTCGTCGCCGTCGGCGTTGATCGACAGATCGAGCTCAAGGAGCAGGGCCATTTCGGCGCCGATGTCGTCGGTCACCTCAACCTGATCCATCCGGAGCGGCTACAGGTAATCGGCAGAGCGGAAAACGCCTGGGGCTGTCGGGTAACAGCAGATCGCTTGCGCTATCAGATCAAGGAACTGATGGCCGCCAAGCCTCCAGCCCTGATCATCGCGGATGACGTCGAAGTCCTGCCGGCGATTCGTGAGGCATGCGAGACAACGTCAACCCCCCTCTTCGTCAGTCCCAAGCCCTGCTCGGCGGTAATTGAACTCTTGCGCATCTATCTTTCCCGTCGGCTGGCCGGTACCACCTCGGTACACGGTGTCCTGATGGATGTATTCGGCATGGGTGTTCTGATTACCGGTGACTCTGGAGTGGGCAAGAGCGAGTTGGCCCTGGAACTGATCTCGCGCGGCCACGGCCTGGTCGCCGATGACGTTGTCGAGCTGGCATGTATTGCGCCAACAACCATCGAGGGGCGCTGTCCGAGCATGTTGCGCGATTACCTCGAAGTGCGGGGGCTTGGGCTGCTCAACATTCGCACCATCTTCGGCGAAACCGCCTCGCGCCGGAAGATGCGGCTCAAGCTGATCGCTCATCTGCAAAGGCCGCTCAGTGGCACGGATGGTCCGCGGCTGCCTCTCGACGCGCAATCTCAGGACATTCTTGGCGTCGCCATACGCAAGGTTGTCATTCCAGTCGCCGCCGGAAGGAACATTGCCGTGCTTCTTGAGGCTGCCGTGCGCAACAGCATCCTCCAGCTACGCGGCATCGACAGTATGGGAGATTTCATCAACCGTCAGCAGCAGGCGCTTCTTGACGAAGACCTGTAGCAGTGGCCTAATCAGCACACTTCCCCAACCTCTAAAGGAGAAACCCAGATGAAAGCCGTAATCGCCATCGTCGCTCTTGCGTTTGCTGCCGGCGGCACCTTTGCCAGCGAAGAGAAGAAGGAACCCACAGCAGCTCAGAAGGCACAGCAGGAAAAGATGAAGGCCTGCAACGCGCAGGCGGGCGAGAAGGGTTTGAAGGGCGACGAGCGCAAGCAGTTCATGAGTACGTGTCTCGGCGCAAAGCCAGCGAATGCGACGCAACAGGATAAAATGAAGCGCTGCAACAGCGAGGCCGGCAGCAAGCAGCTCAAAGGTGACGAGCGCAAGCAGTTCATGAGCGAGTGCCTCAAGGCCGACGCAACATAGGGGGCAAACTTTCGCCTGTACGGCCGTCTGTCGTACAGGCGGGCGATTCCTCAAAAATGCGGGTGCCCTTTGGCGGCGTTTTGGAGGCTCTTCACTTCATACCACGAGCAGGGCATCCCAAGCGCGCTTCGCTTCCTGCAGCCAATGCCGTATGCCTGGTCGGAATGCAGGCCACGTAGCCGTGGTGGTGGCGTTTGAGTACTTTGCTCAGGAATCGATCCGCCTCCTGATAGGTTTCGCAAGGATGGTTCAGGAAAGCGCTGCAAGCTGCCCAGCGCCCTTCCGGAGTGAGCAGCACGACGACTGGGCGACCGCCGTCAGTAGTGGCAATAAGGCAGTTCGGCTCACGATTTCCCCAGGAAGCGGCGACGAGGTCCATCGCTTCCTGACGTGGTATGCTCAACGCGACCAGCGCGTCGATTGGTGAATCGCATTCCAAGCGAAGAATTGCCGGAAAATAGAGCTCGCAAGGCAGTCTGGCAAGTGCGGTCATGATGGGTAGCTTTTAACACCCTTCCCTTCGCGTGTAAATTCCTGGTCGGTCCAGGCATAACTCTCACTTCCCTGAGTTCCAAGGCATGCAAGTCACGGAGTTTGATATCCTTATCGTTGGCGGCGGCCTCGCGGGTCTCGCGCTGGCCTCTGCCCTGGGTGATACGCGCTTCAGGATTGCCCTGGTCGAGCGGCGGCCACCACGTCCCGCACCTGACTGGGATGCGCGCATTTACGCAGTCTCCCCAGCCAACGCCGACTTCCTGCAGGCCATTGGCGCCTGGAAGCACATGGCGGCTGAGCGCATCGCGCCGATACATTCCATGAGAGTCTTTGGCGACGGCGGTGCACAGCTCGATTTCTCGGCTTACGAAGCGGGCGTGGGGGAGCTTGGCTGGATTCTTGAATCCTCGCTGATGGCCTGCGAACTGTGGGAAAGCGTCAAGCGTCAGGGAAATCTCACCTTGCTCTGCCCGGCGGCCCCGCAAGCCCTTCAGGTGACCGCGGCAACCGCGGTGCTGACGCTGAACGACAACAGCCACGTGTCAGCCAAACTGATAGTCGGCGCCGACGGGCGAGACTCCTGGGTTCGAGAGGCACTTGGCTTGCGGGCGATCAGCACGTCCTACGGCGAAATGGGCCTGGTCGCCAACTTCGAATGCCAACATCCACACCGTGGCATTGCGCGGCAGTGGTTTCGCTGTGACGGGGTGCTGGCATGGCTGCCGATGGCGGGCAACCGCGTCTCCATCGTCTGGTCCACACCCGACGAAAACGCCAGGGCAATGTTGGCCCTCTCGGCAGAAGAACTCTGCGCCCGAGTTGCAGCCGCCGGAAACAAGGAGCTTGGCACCTTCAAGCTTCTCACCCCTGCGGCCGCTTTCCCGCTTCGCCTGACCTACCTGCCACGGATCGTCGCGCCGCGGCTTGCCCTGGTTGGTGACGCCGCGCACGGCATTCACCCGCTCTCCGGCCATGGCATCAACCTTGGCTACCAGGATGCAAAGGCTCTGGCTGCTCTGCTGGCTGCCTCGCCCGACTGGCAGGACATCGGCAGCGAGCGCCTCCTGCGCCGCTATCAGCGCGAACGGCGTGAGGAAACCCTGAGCATGCAAGCCGCTACGCATGCGCTCCACCACCTCTTCAGAAAGGACTTCCCTGGGCTCAGTCCTTGGCGCAATTTCGGAATGAACCTGACCAACCGTTTGCCACTCTTAAAGAGCTTTCTTGTGCGGTACGCAATCGGCGCCTTTTGAAGCACCCACACCACTCAACCGGAGAAATCACTGATGCATAGGAAACTGCTGCCGCTCGCGCTCGCCGCAACAATGAGTCTGCCGACCTTGGCGGACGAAGCTGCCGTCATCAAGAAGGCTGTTGAAGCCAAGCTCGCGCGCACGGTGACCAGTGTCACCAAGACGCCCTATCTGGGCCTCTACGAAGTCTACGTTGATGGCCAGATCGTCTACACCGACGAAAAGGTGTCCGCGCTGCTCATTGGTGCGTTGGTCGATGGCAAGACGATGAAGAACGTGACTGATGAGAGGATGCAGAAACTCACCGCGATCAAGTTCGCGGACTTGCCGCTCGCACTTGCAGTCAAGCAGGTTCGTGGCGACGGTAAGCGGGTTTTCGCAACCTTCGAAGACCCGAACTGTGGCTACTGCAAGAAACTGGCGAAGGACATCGCGAAACTCGAAAACGTCACCATCTACACCTTCCTCTACCCCATCTTGTCGCCGGATTCTCTGGAGAAGTCCAATCAGATCTGGTGTGCCACCGACAGGGCCAAGGCATGGAATGAGTGGATGATCGACGGCAAGGCGCCTGGCGGTAAGGGTGATTGTGACACCACGGCGGTCAAGAAAACCATCGAGATGGGCCGCAAGTTGGCGATAACCGGGACGCCGACGATCTTC
The DNA here is from genome assembly GCA_017302435.1 of Candidatus Accumulibacter necessarius. Lineage (GTDB taxonomy): Bacteria > Pseudomonadota > Gammaproteobacteria > Burkholderiales > Rhodocyclaceae > Accumulibacter > Accumulibacter necessarius. The sequence continues at coordinate 2,422 of JAFLDL010000061.1, read as the reverse complement.
TTTGCAGACGGGGAACGTATTCCTGGCGCAATTCCGATTGCCAAGATCGAGCAGAAGCTTGCCCAGACCAAGTAACTGGCTGGAGAAAGCGAGTCCACTTGTTGTGCCAGCGTCGTTACGGAGAGATGTGAGGGATCGCCCTGAAGGAGCGGGTGCTGCTTCGGAATCGGTCAATCTCGGACAGGAAAGATCTGCCGCCTGTGGTTGATCGCTAGCGAACTAACCAGCGGATTCTCTGCCAGATACCGACCGATCGCCTGTTCAACCCGGCGGCCGGCAGCAGAGTCTCCGAAATCCTGCCGGGAAAGATAGACCTCGGCTTCCACCCGGCCACCCAGATAATGCAGGACCACTCGCTGAGGTTCAGGCAGCTGGGAGAGCACGGGGGCCAAATGTCTAATGAGGTCGCTTCGGTCTGGCGTGTTCTGGCTCTTGCTGTCATGGTCCAGATCATCCTCGACGTCGATATGGACAAGGACATCAGATACGGACGAGTGACTGTCGAGTACCCGTTTTCGCGTGACCTCTGCAATCCGATGACCTTCCGAGACGCTGATCCTCGGATCGACACAGACATGGGCGTCGACCAGTGAGCGATGCGCCATGCGACGGGTGCGCAACTCATGCAGACTGCTTACCCCGGGGGTGTCGACTATCACCTGACGGATGCCATCAACTTCCTCGACCGACAGCCCGGTATCGATCAGTTCCTGAAGAGCCTCCCAAGCGAACACCACCCCCATCCGGACAATCATGAAGCCAACGATCACTGCCGCTACCGAATCGGCAAAGCTGTAGCCCATCAAGTTGCCCACGATGCCGAGTGCCACGACAAGGGACGATGCAGCGTCGGAGCGGGCATGCCAGGCGTTGGCTATCAGCATTGGCGAGCGCAAGCGCTCACCGACATGAAGCATATAGCGGAACAGCCCTTCTTTCGCAGCCAACGCCAGGATGGCCGTCCACAGCGCGAGCGGCGCTACCGGCGGCAGATTGTCTACGTCCTGCAGCTTAACCCCGGCGCTCCAGATAATGCCGGCACCGGTCGCGGCCAGAATCGCCCCCAGTGCAAACGACGCTGCGGTTTCGATGCGACCGTGCCCATAGGGATGGCTTTCGTCCGCAGGGTCCTTGCTGTGATGGGCGGCAAAGAGGACCAGAAAGTCACAGACCAGGTCCGAGAGCGAATGCAATCCGTCAGCGATCAGACCCTGTGAGTGGGAGATGATACCCGCGACCACCTGCGCAGCAGTCAGGAAGATATTGACCACCACACTGACCCAGGTCACACGTTGGGTCATGGCGTGCCGCCCGGGGTCATCGTAAGAGACTTCCGGGGCGTCGTTATGTGTATTCATGGCTCGGTCTCTCTCGGTTCAGGCGTTTTTTATTCTACCGCGGCCAGTACGCAGCTACGACTGGGCCGTTCAGTTGGCATCGGCCTTGCTGACGAACCTGCCGGAAGGCGATGGCGATCCCGACCTCATGAAAGCCGGAAATCGTTCACTCGCTTGCCCCCGACGCGGGCCAAAAAAAGCGGACGGGTCAGTGCTTGCCAGTGCGAGCTTTCATGAACCTGCCCGAAACGCCGGGAGCACGAAGCCCCCCAAGCTGGCTTCGTGGCTGAAACGCAGATCATCCTTCAGCATGATTAAGACAATCTTAATCCGGAAGGCCTCAGCCAGCTGACCAAGCCGGCGGGAGGTGAACCGCTAAGCCTGCGCGTGTTGAGTTGGCTCGGAGCGGTTGGCCGCTGCTCCGCTCAACCTTGGCGCGCCGCGTGCGATTCTGTGGCCTTGCAAAACTTTGGCTGGTGGCAACCTGAAACCTCGATCAAGGCGGAGCTGGTTTGCTGTGGAATCGCTGTCCAGTTGCCGCGGAATACGCAGTTCGATGAGGTTAAAAAGGGACACCCATTAGCCGGCCTGTGTCAAGCGTGCAAAGCAAGACCTCGCGTTGCTACCGCGATACCGTTTTGGAATGTGGCCCCGAAGGTTGGTCCGCGTTTTTGCCTCGGAGCGGGGTCAAGGGCGGGCTGCGTTTTTGCAGCCCGGCGAAGCTTCCCTTGACGCCGCGTAGAGGTTCTACGCTTGGTCATGGCCGCGGCCGAGGCGTTTTCGCCCTCGGCCATGACGACCGATGCGTGGCCGGTCCTTCCAAAACCTCAAACTCTCCAGCGGCAGCGCTCGAACCGCACCCGGTTCTTCACTCATGGCTACGAACGAATCGCGCCAGACACCCATCAGGATCAAGCGAACGGCGATCAAGCAGCTGGTCGCCCTGGCGGCCTCTTGCCGCCCCAGAAGAACGTTGGTGCCGCTTCGTGTCCAATGGATTCATCACAGACCTGTGGCTGCCGAAGGGTCGGCGCCAATCCCTGGGTGGCTCACGTTGCAGGCGATCCGCTGGTGCTGCCAACCGG
>JAFLDL010000060.1 GCA_017302435.1 Candidatus Accumulibacter necessarius | reverse complement strand
CGTTTGGTGATCAGGGCCGCAACCACGTGGCTCTCTGCCATGGAAAAGGCTCCCGTTCGTTGAAAACAGGGCCATTTTCGTCGAGCAGGGGGTCAGGCGCTCGGGGTGGTTGCTCCATAATGCCGCATTTCTACGGAATGTTTCGCTTGCTCTTTTACTGATTGGCATCGCGGGTTGCAGTTCATCACCGGCGGGCAAGGAAACACAAAGGGAGACCTCTCCCGACAAATTGGTGGATGCCGTTTTGGTATCAAGGGAAACAGGCGCGACGGTCGCTACACCCACCGAGTTATATCTTGTACCAACGGGCCAAGACTGGAAAGGAGAGACACCCATCTTGCGGGGCGATAAATTTGAGGGAGCTCATGTCCGTTGGCGGGGTGCTCGTTTCCTAGAGATCCGCTACGCCAAGGGTCGTATCTTCTCGTTTACGAACTTCTGGAACTCGGCCAATCTTCAGGCCTTCAAGTACGTCGTCGAGGTGCGCCTAATGCCAGAGTCGGAGGCAACCATTACTGAGTGAGGCGGCAGCGGCAATTACGGTGACAGTATCCTAATTAACCGTAACGATATGCACCGCGCGAAACGCCAGTGACTCACGTCGAGTCCCTGGCCGACGCCACGGCCATCGCCGCCGCCGGCGGCAGTCCTTATGCCGCCGACTCCCCGAACGCCACGGCCGGGGCTTACGACCTGATCGCCCGTGCTACCACCAGTGCCGCGCACGACCTCACCGTCCAGGCCAACCCGCCGACGGTCGGCTTGACGAGCCCGGGAGCCAACCAGCGTTTCACGCGGCACGACCGTCACGCTCACCGCCAAGGCGGACGATCCCGACGGCGTGGCCCGGGTCGACTTCTTCGACGGTGCGACGCTGATCGGCAGCGCGGTGAGCAGTCCGGAGGTGCCGATAACGGTCAACGCGCCGGCCAGCGCCGGACTGATGATCCTCTATCTGCACGCGGACCACCTCGGGACGCCGCGCGTCGCGACCGACGAGCGCCAAACCGTCGCCTGGCGCAACCCGCCCACCACCGAGCCCTTCGGCATGGCGCTGCCGGAGGAGGACCCCGATGGCGACGGCCGGCTGACGACGATCAACCTGCGCTTCCCGGGGCAGTACGTCGACCAGGAGACGCAGGCGCACTACAACTACTTCAGGGATCATTACTTCCCGGAGCTGGGGAGGCCCCAACCCCGATACAAGACCACGACGGTCTGCCCGCGCCATTGCCTTGACAGCCTGGACAGAGCAGCACAGGCTCAACCCTAGGCCAGAAGGAGAGGAGTCCGTCATGATCAATGAACGCCATGTTTCCCTGTTTCGCAATGGGCGCAACCAGGCCATCCCGATTCCGCGCGAATTCGAACTGGCAGGTACCGAAGCGATTATCCGCAAGGAAGGCGAGCGTCTGATCGTTGAGCCGGTACCACCCCGCAAGCAGTTGCTGGCACTGCTGGCAGGCTGGGAGCCGCTGGACGAGGAATTTCCCGACGTCGCCGACCTGCCGCCGGCACCCGAGGACGCATTCTGATGCCAGCGCGCTACCTGCTCGACACCAACATTCTGTCGCAACTGATCCCGGCTCCCCGCGGACCGGTCACGCAACGCCTGGCCCGGCTGGAGTCCGAGGAGATCTGCACCATGCACCAGGACCGTGGTCGCCTGCAAGCTGCGCCATGGCGCCGCGCGGCGTGACTCTCCACCTCTGACACAAAAGGTCGAAGACCTGCTCGCCCGCATCATTGCCCGGGTGGCTGAAGCAAGCGCGCCTGGTCTTCCAGGTCCTTCTGCCGTTGCACCACGCGCCGCTCGAAGCTCGCCTGGTTCTTGGTGCAGACCAGCGCATGCGGGCTGCCACGACGCTCGGTCTCGTGGCTGACATCGCAGTGGTCGCGACGGATCGAATACTCGACGTGGCTTCGATGCTGCTGCGCGGCCTTCAAGACCCAGACGGAGCGCAGCGGGTCAGCGAGAAACGCCGCGAGATCCCGGCAGTAAGCACAACTGCAATCGACACGGCTTGCGCGAGCGAAGTCGACTGGCGGGACCAGCGGCTGGGCGATTCGTCGCGCAAGATGATCCAGACAATGATCTCGTAGCCGCCGCGTCGGCGCCCAGTCGCTCGCTGGCCAGCCCTGCTCGGTCAGCAGGCAGGTGGCAGGGACGAGAATGGTGTCGAGGGCGAAGGGGTCAGGCCAGTTCAGCAGATGGTCCACCGCCTGCTCGCCAAGCGAGCGGACGCCGAGATGGCAAAGCGCGGTCACCAGGTCGACGACGAGAGCCGGTGTCACCGGCAAGGGGTGCTGCCAGCCTGCCATTGGAATCGCCGCCGCCGGGTCTCCCGGCAGCGCGGCAACCAGGGTTTGCGCAGCGGGTTCGAGCAACTCGGTAGACGCGCCGGCGGCCGAACGTGCGAGGAATCGCGCCGCCATCCGTTGCAGCAGCCCGGCGCAGGCGCTGATCTGCAGTGGTGCATTTCGGGCGATGATGCGCTGGACGAGCTCGGCGGCCCGGTCCGGTGGGAGCAGCATCGCCGCATCGGCCAGTGCCTCGTTGTCGCCGGCGTCGTAGCAGCCCTCGGCGCTGACTTCGGCGAGCAAGGCCTCGATATTCCCGGCATCTTCCGTCCGGCGCAGCGTGGTCAGCAGCGGAGCGGCGCATCCTGTCGGGTTGGACGACAGCCAGCCGGAAGTGGGCCAGTCTTCTCGCCGCGCGATGATCAGCCGGGCGAGTTGCTGCGCCTCGTGCCATAACGGTGACGCCTGACCGCCGCCGTGCTCGACCCAGCGCTCGGTCAGCGCTGCCAGGTAGGGCAGCGACACCCCGTGGCCGGCGGCGGCGATCACCTGCAGTTTGCCGGCTCGCGGCCAGAGCACCAGCGCGGCCCGCCGATAGCTGCGCTCGAAGCTCGCGCCCTCGTTCCCGGTGGCTTCGAAAAAGTGCTGTTCGTCGGGCTCCTCGTCCTCCATCGCGCCCGGCGGGCAGAGTTCCGCGTCGGCGAATGACATTTCGCCGAGACTCGGGCGGCTGCCGTCGGGCGCTTGCCAGCCCGAGAGCATACTCGCACTGTCGCTGACCTCAAGCACCTCGAAATCATCGTCGTCCGGCTCGGAATGACGCCTGCCGCGCGACCACGAGCCGTAGTACTCGGCACTGCCACTCTCCCGGATCGCCAGAAAGGCCAGATGGAGTTCGCAATTGGCGCGGCCGGCGGCGCTGACGAGTACCGAGGCAACAGCGGCATCGACGCCCTTCAGTGACCGAAAACCCATTTCGGCCGGCGTGTAGGCATGCTCGAGCGGATAGATCAGCTTGCTCGGGGACGATCGCTCGGCTGCAGCCGGCTCGGCGGCCCAACGGCTGAGGAGACCGCTGACCCGCTCGATCTCTGCATCGTACGCCGGGGGCTCGGGGGGTCGGCCCGAGCCATGGCGAATCAGGTTGTAGACCAGGACCAACCGGCAGCCGGCAGTAATCGGGCGGACCTCGTGCCGGCAGTCGGCGTAGAAAGCGGCGTAAGCGACTTCCGACGGCTCCGACGAAGAGAGGTCGAGGCAGACCTCGCGCTCGCGGTGGCGGATGCACAGCTCGCCGCCGGTGTAGATCGACGGCAGGACGACCACCAGGGTGGCGAACATCCCCGGCGCCTTTTCGGTATCACGATGACTGACGAAAAAACTGCCGGTATCGTAGACCAGCAGCTTGTACAACTCGGCCGAGACGGGTTCGCTGACACCCAGACCGGCTTTGCAGCGCGCGACGATATCGGCCAGATGCTTGTCCCAGTGACGTCCGCCGAGGTGCACACGGTCGGCACCGAGCTGCCACGTCCGGCGCACCGCGGTGTCGATCAGGGTATCGCCACCCCGGCCATACGGCGCCTGTTCGGCGACGGCGACGAGCGCTTCGGCCTGTGCCGGCAACAGCGGCAGCGCAATGAGGCCAACGCCGTCCACTTCCAGCCGCGGCGCGAAGATCTCGCAGCGGCCGGTGGTGGAGAAATCGCCGGGGCGGCAGACGTTCTTGAGGATGTCGGCAAGGTTGCGGGTAAGGTGGGTCATGGCTTGAGGTCTTGCGGATGAGAATGGGATCGAGGGCTTCGGGGTGTTGCGCCCGGCACGTCAGGAGCGCTGTGCCGTATTCCGACAGGCTCGCGGCAGCGCGATGAGGATGGACGCGGACGAGCCCGAAGTCGAGTGCGGCGGTTTGGTCCGGCTGTCGCTGGTCCAGCAGTCGCCGCGTGACATGCGGTGAGGACCTTGGCACCGCCCGTATCGCCCGCATTCAGCCGACGCCCGCCTCCCTGAGGAAATCCTGCCGCTGCTCTGCGCGATCGATGTGCCTGGCCAGTGCCCGGCAGAGGACATCGAGGTCGCCGGCCTGGCTGGCCTCGCGGCGCAGCAGCACCTTGGCCATCGGGCCGATGTAACGGGCAAAGAGCTTGCCAATGCGATCGAGGTCGGCGTCGGAAAGCAGCACACCGGTCGGCAGCCCGGAAGCTGCGGCAGTCACCGGCGCCGAAGGCGACGCCGGCGACGCGTGCAAAGACGTAGCCGCTGGACGGGCGCTGTTTGGCCCTGCCCCGGTCGAGTGCGGCTGCGCAGGCAGCATCACGCCGGCGAGGAATGCAGCCCGGGCCGCCGGATCCGGGATCATCGCCGCCAGCAGGCGATGCAGTTCTTCGCGACTGGCGGCGCGGGGCAGCGTCTTGCGCACAAGGATGCGGGCCAGCGGACCGATGTGCTGCGTGAGCAGTCGCTCGGCAGCGTCGGCGACCTCGAGCGAGATGGCCGAGCCGGTCGGTGACAGATGACCGCCCGAGACCGGATGCGATGATGCGGCCATCTGGCTGTCGCCGGTATAGTGGTAGAGATCGTGCTCCCGGTCCTGCGGGTCGCGGCGCTGGCCGAGGAGGCTGAAGCAGGCGGAAGCGCTGCGTCCGAGTTGGGCGATGAGTTCGACGTAGGCGCGGGTGACCAGTACCTGCCCGGGCTCGGACAAGCGCATGACGCGGAAAGCCGTGGCGACGCCGTCGCCGAGCAGGCGCGAGCGTCCGCTTGGCGCTGGTTGCACCAGCACCGGCCCGAGATTGATCCCGATCTGCAGCCCGAGCCCTCGTTCGCTCGCCGACGCGCCCAAAAGCGTGGCAGTGCGAAGTGCATCCTCGGGATCGCCAACGTAGCAGACGGCACAGCCTTCGCGGGTGTTCGCCGCCAGGCGACTACTCGCCGGAACCGTGGCGACCGCCTGGCTGACGATCGTCGCCAGCCGGCTGCGTTGCTCCTGGTGCTCGGCCTCGTCAGGGGGGTCGGCGACAGCCACGTCGGCGAACAGGACGGCACCGATGAAGCTGCAGCCCTCGGCCAGCGAGATGCCGGCGGGCGGCTGCGTCGCCGCCGGCCCCCGCGGAACGCCGGCCATTGCCGGCGCATCGCCACCCGCCGGCAGACAGGCACGGCGAAAATCCGCCACGCGCAGCGGGCGCTGGTTCTCGTCCGGCGTCAGCGCCCAGTCGATGGCTCGGAGCATCGCCTTGCCGAACACCTCCGGCTTGCCGATCGCCGACGCGGCGGGCATTGGATCCTCGCGCAGGCGCGCCAGGCTCTCGGTTGGCAGTTGGCCGGTGACCAGCCAGTACATCACTCCGGCCAGGGCGTAGAGGTCGGTCCATGGCCCCTGCTTGCCGTCCGGCTGATACTGCTCGGCGGGGGCAAAGCCGGGCGTGACCACCGCAGTCAGCAAGTGCTCCTGCCCCGCCAGGCCAAGACGGCGCGCGGAGCCGAAGTCGAGCAGCACCGGCGAGCCGTCGGCCCGGATGTAGATGTTGCGCGGCTTGATGTCGCGGTGCAGAAAGCCCGTGTTGTGGATGGTCTCGAGACCATCGAGCAGCGGCCGCACGATGCGCAGCAGCATCGCGCTGTCGAGCGCCGGATGGCCGGCCAGCCATTGGTCCAGCGGCTCGCCGCTTTCGTACTCCATGACCATGTAGGCGGTATCGTTGGCGCGGAAATAGCGGAGCACGCGCACGATGCCCGGATGGTGGAAACTGGCGAGCGCCCGGCATTCGAGCAGGAAGCGCTCCAGCCCCCACCCGAACGACTTGGCGCTAGCGCCGGAATGCGGACGTACGGCGAGGCCGGGATCGCGTCCGGCCATTTCCCGCGGCAGGTATTCCTTGATCGCCACCGGGCAGTCGAGGTGGGTGTCGTGGGCCAGGTAGGTGATGCCGAAGCCGCCGCAGCCAAGGACCCGGTCTATACGGTACTCGTTGATCGCATAGCCCGCCGGCAGGGCCAGCAGGTCGCCGCCGGCAGGACGCTGCTCGTCGGTTGCCTTGCTCGGCGGCCTGTCGGTCGACTCGCTCACCGGCCGCTCAGCCATCGATCATCTGCATCGCCTTTTCCAGGCTGCGACGCATGCGGTTGAAGGATCTGGCAAGCACGGCAACCTCGTCATTGCCCGTCTCGGCAAACTCCGGCTGGTCGAAATCGCCGGTACTGATCTTGTCCGCCGCGGCCGACATGCGCGACACCGGCCGGATGATCAGCCACGAGAGCAGCAGGTTGAGAGCGACGAAGACCGCCGCGAACACCGCCGCCAGCGAGATCATGAAGGTCCGGAAGGCCTGCGCGGCGTTCTCCAGCGGCACCGACATCGGCACCGAGACCACCTGCGCACCGACCACTTCGTCGAGCTTCCAGCCGAAGCCGTTGGCCGAGCCGTAGATCCTGATCATCGACGGCGGCGCGGCGTCTGGCGTGCTGTGGCACTGCAGGCAGGCCGGCGACTCGATGCGGATCGGATGCGCAATGTAGAGCACCGGACCGGTCGGCGTTTCCCGCTGACCGGTGATTTCCCTGCGCCCGCCGTCGTTGCGAAAACTGTGGATCAGATCCGCCTCCCAGTCGGCAGGCCGGTCGCGCAGATTGGTCGGATTGAGTGTCGCTTCCTTGTAGGCGTAGTTGCTGTACTTCTTGCGCAGCTCGTTGAGCGTCTCGGTGGCGGCAAAGGCCGGCACTGTCTGCGGCAGGAACTGCCTGTCCATCTGGTCGATCAGATGCGGCCGAACCTTGTCGACAGTGTAGCCGCGCACGGCCAGCGCAGCCTCCATCACCAGGCGTGCCTCGCCGAGTACCTGCGCGCGGGCATGCCGGTCAAGCAGCGTGCGCGAGACATAGCCGGCAACGGCAAAGCCGGCCAGGAAGACAGCGAACAACACCAGGTTGAACTTCAGTCGCAGACCCATCGAGACACCTCCCAGTCAGGACCGTCACGGCCACAGCGCGAAGACGGCTGCGTAGCGGCAGCGTCTACCGGCTTCCCCTCCCCTGCGTCGCCGCCATCCCGCCGCCGACGCCGCGAGTATCCCGACCTTGCCGCCGCGAGTCAATCGCCCTGCCTTGCAACGTCCTGCCCAAACCGTCATGCCGGCGCCGGCAGCCCTCTGATCCGTGGCCCCCCTGGTTCCCGAAAACATTCGCGCCAACACGGTGATTCCCCCTGGCCGCTGCTTTCGCGAGGGGAAAACGACAGCGTCCGACCTGGGCGACGGGTCGGGTGCTTCGAGCACAAGTCAGCGCTGCGGGACCGCCGTTGGCGAAGTTTTCGCCCGGCGCAGTGAGCTTTGCTTACAATCCCCGCTGGCACCAGGCCGGTGGCGAGAACAGGCAAGGAAAAATCAATGGCGAAGGCAGCGAAGGCGAGATTCTGCTGGCAAGACCCCCTCCTCCTCGAGGCACAGCTGAACGAGGACGAGCGGCAGCTGCGTGATGCGGCGCGCGACTACTGCCAAGGCAGGCTCCTGCCGCGCGTGCAGGAGTCCTTCCGGCACGAGCGAAGCGATCCGGCAATCTACCCTGAAATGGGTGACATGGGCCTGCTCGGTCCGACGATTCCGGCCGAGTATGGCGGCGCCGGGCTCAACTACGTCAGCTATGGCCTGGTCGCCCGCGAAGTCGAGCGCGTCGATTCGGGTTATCGCTCGATGATGAGCGTGCAGTCCTCGCTGGTGATGCTGCCGATCTTCCAGTTCGGCAGCGAAGTGCAGCGTCGCCGGTACCTGCCAAAACTGGCGACGGGTGAATGGATTGGCTGCTTCGGCCTGACCGAGCCCAACCACGGATCGGATCCCGGCAGCATGGAAAGCCGCGCGCGCGCGGTGGACGGCGGTTATCTGCTCTCCGGCAGCAAGATGTGGATCACCAACTCGCCGATTGCCGACGTCTTCATCGTCTGGGCCAAGGACGATGCGGGGTCGATTCGCGGTTTCGTGCTCGACCGGGAGATGCCGGGCCTGTCAACCCCGACGATCCACGGCAAGGTCGGGCTGCGTACTTCGATTACCGGCGAGATCGTGATGGACGAGGTCTTCGTGCCCGAGGAAAACGCCTTCCCGGAAGTGCGGGGACTCAAGGGACCGTTCACCTGCCTCGACTCGGCGCGCTACGGCATCGCCTGGGGGGCGCTCGGTGCCGCCGAGTTCTGCTGGCACACGGCGCGCCAATACATGCTCGACCGCTGCCAGTTCGGTCGTCCGCTCGCCGCCAACCAGCTGGTGCAGAAAAAGCTGGCCGATATGCAGACCGAAATCACCCTCGGCCTGCAGGGTTGCCTGCGCCTCGGGCGAATGAAGGACGAGGGTACGGCGGCGGTCGAGATCACCTCGATCATGAAGCGCAACTCCTGCGGCAAGGCGCTCGACATCGCCCGCACTGCACGCGACATGCTTGGCGGCAACGGGATATCGGACGAATTCGGGGTCATCCGTCATCTGGTCAACCTCGAGGTGGTCAACACCTACGAGGGAACGCACGACGTGCATGCGCTGATCCTTGGCCGCGCGCAAACCGGCATCGCGGCCTTCTGAGCGGCCGACCGTACCGACTGCGCGGCATCGGCGGCAGGCGCCAGCCGACCGCGTGGAGACCGACAGCGCCCGCTTCCTGAGCTAGAATCCGTGCCACTGCGAACCTTCCCGGAGATCCCGATGTTGCGTCACGTCGCTGCCTTCACCGCCGCCCTGCTGCTCGCCAGTTCCCTGCAGGCGGCCGACCGGATCAAGGTCGGCCTGCTTTCGACGCTCTCCGGCGCCGGCGCCGGCCTCGGCGTCGACATCCGCGACGGCTTCAACCTGGCGGTCAAGCAGCTCAACGGCCAGTTGGGCGGGCTGCCGGCGGAAGTGATCATCGCTGACGACCAGCAGAGCCCGGACGTTGCCAGGCAGATGGCGGACAAGTTCCTGAAGAAGGACAAGGTTGATTTCATGACCGGTATCGTTTTCTCGAACATCATGCTCGCGGTCGGGCCGACGGTGTTCGAGAACCAGACCTTCTACATCTCGGCCAATGCCGGCCCGTCGCAGTACGCCGGCGAACAATGCAACCCCTACTTCTTCAACGTCGCCTGGCAGAACGACAACCTGCACGAAGCCGTCGGCAAGTACGTCCAGGACAAGGGTTTCAGGAAGCTGGTGATCGTCACCCCGAACTATCCCGGCGGCAAGGACGCCGTCGCCGGCTTCCGGCGCTACTACAAGGGGATGGTCGCCGAGGAGATTTACACCCGGCTCGGGCAGCTCGACTACGCGGCCGAACTCGCGCAGGTGCGCGCCATCAAGCCGGATGCGCTGTTCTTCTTCCTGCCCGGCGGCATGGGCATCAACTTCGTCAAGCAGTTCGTCGCCACCGGCCTGTCACGCGACACGCAGCTTTTCGCGCCCGGTTTCTCGGCCGACGAGGACGTGATCAAGGCAGTCGGCCCGGCGATGATGGGCATGTTCAATTCTTCGCACTGGGCGCACGACATGGACAACCCGGAAAACCGGCGCTTCGTCGCCGATTTCCAGAAGGAATACGGCCGCCTGCCCTCGCTCTACGCCTCGCAAGGCTACGACGCGGCCCGGCTGATGGACGCCGCCGTGCGTGACGTGCAGGGCAAGGTCGAGGACAAGGCGGCGCTGAGGAAGGCGCTGGAGGCCAAGCGCTTCAAGTCGGTCCGTGGCGAGTTCCGGTTCAACAGCAACCACTACCCGATTCAGAACTACTACCTGCGGGTGATCGGCAAGGACGCCAGCGGCCGCGTCACCAACAAGAGCATGGGGACGATTTTCACCAATCATTCGGACGCCTATGTCGGGCAGTGCAGGATGAAGTGAAAGCCTGCTCGCCAACAGCCCAAACGTCGTACCCGCGGCAGCGGGAAGCCAGGGACAGGCAAGGAATCGATTCCCGCTTTCGCGGGAATGACGGTGAGCGCGCATGACCCAGCTCATCCTCGAGCAAGCGCTCAACGGCCTGCAGTTCGGCCTCATGCTGTTCCTGCTGGCAGCCGGACTGACCCTGGTCTTCGGCATCATGGACTGCATCAACCTGGCGCATGGCTCGCTGTACATGGTCGGTGCCTACTTCGTCGCGGCTGCCGCGCAGGCAGCCGATTCGTTCTGGATCGGCCTGGCCGTCGGGGTGGCTGGCGCGGCGCTGCTCGGGCTGCTGCTCGAGCTGTCGCTGTTCCGTCGGCTCTACCGGCGCGACCACCTGGCGCAGGTATTGGCGACCTTTGCCCTGATCCTGATCGCCAACGAGACCGTGCGCATGATCTGGGGCGCCCAGCCGGTGATGCTGAACGCACCGGACGCTCTGGCCGGCCCACTTGAAATCGCCGGCTTCTCCTACCCGGCGTACCGCCTGGTGATCATCGCCTTCGGTCTCGCCGTCGCGGGGCTGCTTTACCTGCTGGTCGCCAGGAGCCGGGTGGGCATGTGGGTGCGCGCCGGCGCCGCCAACCGGGAAATGACCGAGGCCCTGGGAATCGACGTCCAGAGGCTGTTCACGGCGGTATTCGTCTTCGGCGCAGCGCTCTGCGCACTCGCCGGCGGACTGCTCGGGCCACTGCTGGCAGTACAGGTGGGGATGGGCGAAAGCGTGCTGATCCTCGCCTTTGTCGTCATCATCATTGGCGGCATCGGTTCGGTGCGCGGCGCGCTGGTCGGCAGCCTGATCGTCGGCACGGCGGATACGCTGGGCCGGGCGCTGCTGCCGACGCTGCTGCGCGCGACGCTGCCGGCCGACACGGCATCGATGCTCGGTCCAGCGCTGGCTTCGATCCTGATCTACCTGCTGATGGCGGCAATCCTGTTTTTCCGGCCGCAAGGCCTCTTCCCGGCGCGCGCCTGATGGCTTTCTACCAGCCTGCCCGCTATCAGAAGCCGGTCGCCGGAGCGCTGCTGCTGGCCCTGCTCGCCCTGCCGCCGGCGCTGGCGGCCCTCGGCCACGAATTCTATATCGGCTTCGCGACCCGCCTGCTGATCTTCGCCCTGGCGGCCAGCAGCCTCAATCTGGTGCTCGGCTTCGGCGGCATGTTCTCACTGGGCCATGCGGCTTTCTTCGGCGCTGGCGCCTATGCGGCGGCGATCTGCATGCGCGCCGGCATTAGCGAGGCCCTGCTTGCCCTGCCGCTGGCGATGCTCGTCGCCGGTGCGTTGGCGCTGCTGGTCGGCGCCATCAGCCTGCGCACGCGCGGGGTCTATTTCATCATGATCACGCTGGCCTTCGCCCAGATGGCGTATTACCTGTTCATCTCGGCGCGCGCCTGGGGTGGCGACGACGGTCTGCCGCTGCCTGGCCGGATGACGCTGGCCGGCCTCAGCCTGGGCAGCGACAGCGCCTTGTTCTACGCCGCGCTGGGCTGCCTGGCGCTGGCTGTCGTCTTTCTCGGCCGCCTTGCCGGGGCGCGTTTCGGGCGGACCATCCAGGCCATCCGCGAAAACGAAACGCGCATGGAGGCGCTCGGCTACCCGGTTTTCCGCTACCGCCTGGTCTGCTTCGCGCTCGGTGGTGCGCTGGCCGGGCTCGCCGGCGCGCTGCTCGCCAACCTGACCGGACTGGCCAGCCCCAACCTGCTGCAATGGACCCAGTCCGGCACCCTGCTGGTCATGGTCATCATCGGCGGTGTCGGCTATCTCTACGGCGGCGTCGTCGGCGCGGTCGTCCTGTTGAGCCTGGAAGAAGTGCTTTCCGGCTTCACGCAGCACTGGCCGATCGGGCTCGGCCTGCTGCTGCTCGCCATCGTGCTCTTCGCGCCGCGCGGCGTCGCCGCCCTGTTCGGAAAAGCAGGTGGCTGAGGTGCTGCTCGAAGTGCGCCGGCTGTCGCGTCGCTTCGCCGCCGTCGACGCCTTGCAGGCGGTTGATCTGATCGTCGAAACCGGCGAACTGCATGCCCTGATCGGGCCCAACGGCGCCGGCAAGACGACCTTCATCCAGCACGTCTCCGGTGCACTGCAGCCCGACTCGGGCAGTGTGTTCTTTGCCGGGCGCGACCTCACGCGCCTGTCGATGCATCAGCGCGTCGCCGCCGGCATGGCCCGCTCGTACCAGATCAGCAATCTCTTCCTCGGTCTCTCGGCGCTCGACAACGTCGCGCTGGCCGTGCAGGGGCGCCAGGATGCCGGCTCCAGCTTCCGCTTCTGGCAACCGGTGCGCAGCGAACAGCGGCTGTTCGACGAAGCGCGCGGCTTTCTCGAACAGGTCGGGCTGACCGCCCGCAGCGACCGCGTGGCCGGCAATCTCGCGCACGGCGAACAGCGCGCCCTGGAACTGGCGATGGCGCTCGCCACCCGGCCAAAGCTGCTGCTGCTCGACGAACCGATGGCCGGCAGCGGCCCGGAAGAGTCGGAACGGATGGTCGAACTGATCGCGCGGCTGGCGCGCCAGGTCACCATCCTGCTGGTCGAACACGACATGGACGCCGTCTTCCGGCTCGCCGACCGCATCTCGGTGCTGCTCAACGGCCGCCTGATCGCCACCGGTACGGCGGAAGCCGTGCGTGCCGACCCGGAAGTGCGCCGGGCCTACCTCGGCGATCACCTGTGAACGGGCTGCTCGAAGTGAACGACCTCGAGGTGGCCTACGGCCCCAGCCAGGTCCTCTTCGGCGTCGCCCTGGCGATGGCCGAAGGCGAGGCGGCCACCCTGCTCGGCCGCAACGGCATGGGCAAGACCACGACGCTGCGCGCAATCTGCGGCCTGCAGGCGGTCAAGACCGGCAGCATCCGCTTCGCCGGCGAACGGATCGACGGCTGGCGGCCGGACCGCATCGGCCGTGCCGGCATCGCGCTGGTGCCGGAGGGACGGCAGGTTTTCCCCAACCTGACGGTAGCAGAGCATTTGCTGGCCTTTTTCGCCAACCGGCGCGGCGTCCGCGACCCGTGGACACCGGCCCGCGTCTGCGAACTCTTCCCGCCACTGCGGCTGCGCGCAAGAAACCTCGGCAACCAGCTCTCCGGCGGCGAACAGCAGATGCTGGCGATCGGCCGCGCGCTGGTCACCAACCCGCGCCTGCTGATCCTCGACGAGGCGACCGAAGGCCTCGCGCCGATGGTGCGCGAGGAAATCTGGACCTGCCTCACCCGCCTGCGGGCAGGCGGACAGAGCATCCTGGTGGTCGACAAGTACGTCGAGAAGCTGATCGCCCTCGCCGACCGCCACACCATCATCCAGCGTGGCCAGGTCGTCTGGCAGGGCAGCTCGGCCGCACTCGACGCCGATCACGGCGTCTGGCATCGCTACCTCGGCATTGGGTAGTTGCGGGAACAGCAATCGGATCCGGTTAAAGCCCGCATTCTTCCTGCGCAGAAGAAAGCGCGATCTGTGGCTTTCACTGGGCGCGCTGTTCCTGCTGCTGCTGGCTTTTCCAGTCGTACTTTTCTGGCTGGTGGCTCCGGCGAATGCTGGCTTTCTCGCTGCAAAGGTGCCAGACATTCGGCGCAATTGCCCAGACTTGCGCTCCAACTGGGAAATGCGCCGTGCCATCCGATGCGCACGCCAGTTTTCCGCATCTGCATTTCTCTTTCCATCACTGCTACTCGCCGGAAACGCGACGGCAGGGCGCAACAGGCAGGCTTGAACGCTCCGTCCAACGCAAGTCCCGGTGATTTTTGAATTTCTGAATAGGCGCGTCCAGAGGTTGGTCGCGCCTTCGTCTTGACCATTATTTTGGCCGCGGACGCGTTAGCTTCGCTTGTACATCCTGAAGTCGCCCGGCACGCAATTCGACGAGAGCTTTGGCCACGGCGCGCGCTACGTTGCGCGTTTCTTCCTGAATCAGTTCATCCTTGTCCAGGATGTCGTGACTGGTGGCATATGGCTCGAAGTAACCGATGTAGCGATCGAGCCGGGCGTGCGGTCCGGCATCGATGAAGCCCATCCAGTCGAGCCAATCCGACAAGTTGCGGCGCGAGCCTTCGACCCCGGCTACATCGCCGTGCACGATCAACCCATAGGCGCGACCGGCGAGATGTTGTGGGTAGTTCCAACCGGCCATTTCGAGTTTTTTCGCCTTGTCGGCGTTCTTGCCCGAGGTCAGCGTCGGGTCAGGGTTGCCCCCGTCGGCGCAGACCAGGCGGTCGATCATCAATTTCAGAGGGCTGGGACTTTGGTACCAATACACCGGAGTGACGATGATCACGGCGTGTGCGGACGTCCAGCGTTCGTAGATTTCGGCCATCCAGTCATTGGTCTGGTTGAGCGAGTGATTCGGGTAGCAACTGCACGGCCAGTGGCACAGGGGCATGGCCGTCGATACGCAGCCCTTGCACGGATGGATGTTGCGAGCGTATTCGGAGGTGAGCAGACTCAGGTCGAGGACATCGGCCTCGATGCCGGCATGCTCCAGCGTTTCGCGAGCGATTCCCAGGAGACGAAACGATTTCGAGATTTCGCCCGGGCAGGTGCCATCGTTACGTGCCGAGCCGCAGATCAGCAAAACACGGGAGGGAGTCGAGGGCTCGGACCAGCGCTTTTGCGCTTCGTCGATACGCTGTTTCGTGGCAATCCACTCGCTTGACAGGTCATAGTCCGGATCGCTGTAGCCGGGACCCGCCCCCTGCGTGAATGGCGCCTTGCGGCCATCTGCATACGCCTGCCAGGCGATTTCTTCAAGACGTTCAATGGACCGGTCCTCGCCGCGGAATGCCGGATCGATGAAGGCGGCACGAAAACGGACGCTGAACTCTGCACGTGCGAGACGTCCCGGCGCCTGGCCTGTGCGAATTTCAATTACCGTCGACTCCGCTGTTTGCTTGGCCGGAATGACGGTGTTGGATTGACGGAATTCCATGGCTAGCACCTTTTTGGATGAGAGGTGGCGACGACGAACAACAAGGATGCAACACGGCACACGGTCGACTGGACCCACTGATCGGCTGGACCAACGCTAATGCGCTGGTGAGTAACCGTCTGTGCGGTGGGTAACGCAGTGGGGGTGTGCGCTACCCACCGCACAGACGGCCAATCTCTTCGCCGATGACCGGGGCTTTGAGCCATTGCTTGATGAGGTGCAGGATCCCCCATCGCCAATGCGCTCGGGCAGTATATGGATTCCCCTGCCGGCGATGGCTAGAAGCCCGACCCCGGACCAGACCAGCTGGGCTCGGCGCGTCGGGCATTCGGCGAACTGAGCGGCGACTATTCCGGGTTGAGTTCTTCCCAGGCACGGGCGTGATCGTTCTCCAACAGGTGCCTGACCTGGCCAGCGGCACACTGCAAACGACCAAGGATGGACAAGGGAACCCGTCGCAATGCCTCCTCGATGGCACCGGGATGCTTTTCTCCAAGCACGGCAAGAAGCACCGCGGCCTGGAAGAGGTCCTTTTCCGATTTGCCCCCTCGATTTCGCCGTAGCTGGGAAACCATCAGCTTGTGCAGGGCAAAGCGCTCTGGCAAAGGCACCCGAACCATGCAGCACCCCTCCCTTGCCATGAGCAGGGTCATTTGCGAATCGGCCAGCAGATAACTCAGGTAAGGCAAGGCCGTGGCGTGGGCTTGCAGCTCCGGCACCGGTACCACCTGAAAATCCTCTCCAGCGGAGGGCACCAGGAGGTCCACATGGAAGCGGCTTCGGCCCCTCTCCTTGAACGAGGTGGAGGGCTGTCGAGCATCCATTTGCGGTACTTCGACGAAGGGAATGCCGGTGGATTGCAGCATCTGCAGGAAGCTGGCTTCTGGAAGTTCGGGAAAGGCCAGTTTCTCGCGTCGTGCGATGTCTATGTCTTCCGTGGCATAGGGAGCGCCGGCCACTCCCAGTTGGTTCAAGAGCAAGCCGTAAGCATGCGAGCCGATGAGCACCCCACCCGCCTGAAATACCCCGTGGTTATGCAGGCTGGCCAGGGTCGCGTAAGTCTTGGCATCGGCCAGCGCAAACCCTTCGCGCCCCAGAAGCCGCAGCGAAGTCGAGGCGGCTTTGGTTTCGGCGATGGCCAGCCGCAGAGACTGGGCCATCGCATCCGCTTCGGGTGCCCCGACGGGGCCAGCCAGGTAACGTTCCCGCTTCTTGCCGTCGCCGTCGTAGAACTGGTGGGCGAAAAAGCGAAACCCAGCCGCATTGCTACGCTCCAGCACGCTCCCGGGCGTGCCGACGAAGACCTTGGACTGCCCGCGGGCGTGGTTTTCCAGGTCGGCGAGAAGCACCATCAGGGCTGAAGGATGGGAGCGGTACAGTGCCGGCATCGGAAGTTCACAGAGTATCCGTCAAAGCATGAGCCTAGTGGATACGGCGAATGTTCGTCAAGGGTCAGCTCACGAAACAGTAGCACCCACAGTGACAAGGAGTGTACGCCCCAATCATCAGGATACCGTCCCGTCATGTGCCACAAGTTACGGGGACGGTATGCGAATTCCCCTGCCCTGCAGGCGAGTGCCAGAGGCCCGGACCGGACCAGCCGGGGTCAGCGCGTCGGCATCGTCGGCGAGGCAGTGGGCGCGCGACTCTGCCCTGGAGAGGGCGTTGGCGTTTGTGGCGGAAGGGAGCCAGGAACTTGCGCCGGGACCTGCCCCGGGAACAGCGCTGGCGTTTGCGCCGGCACGGAACCAGCACCCTGTGGTGAAAGCCCGGCCGGGTTTGCACCCGGTACGCCCCCGCCGCCAGCGCCTGGCGCCACGCCTGCGGCAGCCGGCATCGCCAGAGCGCCGAAGGCCCATTCCGAGTAACGCAGTTTTCCTTCGAACAACTGGTTCTCGGCTTCGAAACCCGCAATCTTGATCGGCTTGGCTTCGGAGAGACTGTGCACCGCCATGATCCCGCCACCGGGCGCCGGGACCACACCCCATTCCTTCTTGCCGGTGATCGGATCCGGGTAGAGCTGCCGCAAGTGACGGCGAACGCCCGGATAGCGCGGATCCTTCAGGAGGTCGTTGAGCGAGCCGGGGTAACGGCGGTTGCCCCCCGGACTGCTGTTGAGATAGCTGGTGATCGCCTGACGATAGAGGTCACCGACCTCGAGCAGGCGCAGCTCCGCCTGACGCCGCTGGGCGATGCTGCCCAGCGTCACTGTCGCGCTGGTCGCCAGGGCCAGGATGGCGACCAGGATCATCAGCGCCAGGTAGGTGAAGCCGGCGTGCTGGCGGCCGGCGCGCGTGGCAGGACGATTGCGCGACACGGCTAGAGATCCGCGAAGGGCCGGCCATCGCGGGTGGAACCGGGCGCACCGCTCTTGATGTCGTAAACGTTTCCCTTGGCTTCGGGGGTTTCGGGGGAAATGATCGTCCAGGTGCTGGTGCTGTCGGTGATCGGATCGCGCGGCAGGGATCGAAGGTACCGCTCGCTGACCAGTTCCTCGAGACTCTCGGGATAGCGGCCCTTGTCGCCGTAGAACTTGTCGATCGTTTCACGGACGAGATGCAGGTTCTCGCTGAGCACGGCTTCCTTGGCGACGTCGACGCTGTGGATGTACCTCGGCACGGCAAGCGTCAGCAGCAGGGCGATGATCGACAGCACGACGAGCAGTTCAATCAGCGTGAACCCGCGCCCGATCAGGCCCGCCCGGCGGCCGGAGACGGCGGCCGGGGAAGCGTGCTGCGCCGGTGGCTTCCTGATCCTCACCATTTGCGATAGGGGACGCCGTTCAGCCCGATGCCGCTCGATTTCGAATGCACGTCGTACACGTCATCGCCTGGCTGGGGATTATCGGGCTCGCTGGCGTAGGCGCGCAGGCTCCAGGTATCAGCCTCCGGCACCCGGACATCAGGATGCATCGGATCGCGCGGAATCTGCCGCAGGAAGTAGATCTTGCGGTGCTTCGGGTCGCGCAGGTCCTCTTCGCCATCGACCAGGATCTGAAGGCTCTTGGGATAGCCGGTGTCGGCAATCGATTTGCGGATGCGCCCCTCGTCGCTGGCTTTCTTGTACAGGTCGATGGCGCCGCGCAGTTCGCGCAGCGCCAGCCTCAAATCCTGCTCCTTGCTGCGCTGCATGGCCGTCTGAGCCACGGGAACGACGACCCCGGCGAGGACGGCGACGACCGCCAGCGTGATCAGCAGTTCGATCAGCGAAAAGCCTCGCGGCCGCCGGCCAGCCGCCTGCCGCCGCCGGGTCTCGACAGGGAACGCGGGAAACGCCAGCGGCTGCTTCATCGCTCACGGGGCAATGGTCAGGGCGTACGCTGCCGGAGCGACGGCGTTGATCGTCGCCCCGCCCGCCCCGACCGGGGCAATGGTGATCAGCTCGACGCGCGCGGCACCAGCCGCCAGCGCCCGCCATTCGATCGTGGCAATCGCATCGGCCGCACTGGCTCCGCCGCTACCCGCGCGGGTGGCGGTCATCAGCACCTGCCCTGCCGGGTCAACACGAAAGTTGAAGTTGGTCTGCGCGCCGCCCTGTCGGAGGAAGCCGCCCTCGCTGACATTGGCAACCTGCAGCAGGCGGGGGTCGAAGCCGATCGCCAGGGGCACGCTGACGACCGGCTGATCGGCCTGCATCACCAGTTGCAGGGCAAAGGTGTCACCGACCCTGGCC
This sequence comes from Candidatus Accumulibacter necessarius, assembly GCA_017302435.1. Classification (GTDB taxonomy): domain Bacteria; phylum Pseudomonadota; class Gammaproteobacteria; order Burkholderiales; family Rhodocyclaceae; genus Accumulibacter; species Accumulibacter necessarius. The sequence continues at coordinate 134 of JAFLDL010000060.1, read as the reverse complement.
TGGGCCGGACCCTGCCAGAGAAGCTGCGCCGATCCGCCCACCTGAGCGGCCGCCTGGGTGCCGAAGGGCAGGGTCGCGCCGCCGACGGCGGCACCGCCGGCTGGCGCGGCCAGCAGCAGGTCAACCGCCGCGCC
>JAFLDL010000006.1:12734-121954 GCA_017302435.1 Candidatus Accumulibacter necessarius | reverse complement strand
GAAATCGCTCTGAACCTCCAGAAGTTCGTTCCCGACCGTTCGCAACCTCGCAAACCTCAGCCGAAGCCGCATCTATCTCACGCCTATAAGTGATTATGCCTATATGCTAACTTGTGAGGATTGGTGCGAGAACCTCTTCACACCAGCTTGCCGCACCTTCGAGTATCGCCTCGACCATGTCGGGCGTTGCCTCGCCGCCGTTCGCCAGCCGGGCATAGTGCGCGGGATAGTCGAGCACCTCGTTCATCAGAAAGCGCATGTCGCGCAGGGGAGCTTTGTAGGTGGGCACAGTACGGTCTTTCACGAAAAGGGACAGAGAGCCTGGGGACCACCCGCCAACGGCGGCCAGCGGCGACTGCTCAGCGTTTTCAGGATACGACAGTGTGTGTACGACTGTCCACTGAATAAATAGGTACGTGACTCGGTTTTTGCTCTTCATGCCGACTAGTGCCATTGTGCAGAGCATGATCAACCGACAAAGCGATGTGATTTTGGATACAACTGTTCTAGAATTGCAAGCCATGAACACTACCCAACCACCCGGAAAAAGTCCCTCGAGGAATCCCGAGCCCCTGTCTCGCAGCGCGCGCAAGGATCTGACGCGCGCCAGTCTCCTGCAGGCGGCGTTGACCCTGATGGGCGAGGGACGCAGTTTCACCAGCCTTGGACTGCGCGAAATCGCGCGCGAAGCCGGCGTCGTACCGAACGCCTTCTATCGTCACTTTCGCAACACCGATGAACTGGGCCTGGTGCTGGTCGAGGAAGCGGGAATCACCCTGCGCCGTCTGTTGCGCGAGGCACGCAAGATGGATGTGGCGCCGCGCGACATGCTGCGCCGTTCGGTCCAGGTCTACCAGGAACACGTGAAGCGCAACCGCCTGCAATTCGTGTTCATCTCGAGCGAGCGATCAGGGGGCAGCCGCATCCTGCGCCTGGCGATCCGCAATGAGGTGATCCACTTCACCAATGAAATGGCGCAGGATTTCCGGCTGCGCGGCCTGTACACCCACCTGCCGACGGCGAACCTGCAAATGGTTTGCGGCATGATCGTGATGACCATGCTGGCGGCGGCTACCGACATTCTCGACCTGCCCCCCGGCCAGCCCCTGCTCGAAACCGAAATGTCGGAGAACTTCGTGCAACAGCTCAAGATCATCCTGTTTGGCGCCACACGCCTGAACGAGTCGTTTGAGGCGTCGGCATGAGCACCCCGACCCCTCCTCTGCGCCTGCTTCTCGTTGGCAGCACGGGTACCGTCGGCCAACAGGTCTTGCGCCTCGCCCTGGCGGATGCACGCGTTGAGCGGGTGATTGCCCCCAGCCGGCGACCGCTGCCGAGCCACCCGAAACTGGAGAACCCTGTGCTGGATTTCATCGACCTGCCGCCCGACGCCGCTTGGTGGCAGGTGGACGGTGTGGTCTGTACTCTTGGCACGACGATCCGGGCCGCCGGTTCGCCAGCGGCCTTTGCCGCCATCGACCGCGATCTGCCCGTACTGGTCGCCCGCCTGGCAAGACAGGCAGGCGCCACCCGCCATGCGCTCAACTCGTCGCTCGGCGCCAGCCTTGCCGGCAACCTGTACCTGCGCACCAAGGCAGAGGCAGAGGCAGCCATCCGCGGACTCGGCTATCCGAGCTACACGATCGTGCGACCGTCGCTGATCGACGCCGAGCGCGACGAGGTGCGGCCCGGCGAGCAGATCGCGCTGGTCGCGGCGCGCCTGTTGCGACCGCTGATCCCCCGCCGCTACCGGCCAGTGACCGCCGAGGCCATCGCGCGCGTCCTGCTGGAAAGCGTGCTGCAGGGGGAGCCCGGCGAGCGCATCGTCGAATCGGAAGAGTTGCTGTACTGACAACGACCCCTTCCTGCGCGATGCCAGAGAGTGACACGGGCGCATCGACGGGAGGAAGTGCGTGTCTCGTTCCGGCTCTGGCTGCCGAGCGCTTGTGACACTCGGCGGCCCGGCTTTCCAGGAGAAGACGACAAAATCGGTCAACTTCGGGTACGATGTTCCTGAGTGCGCCGCTGGAATTCCGGCGCAACTCTGTGAAACCACTACATAGGAGGGCGACTATGACCAAGACCGCACGATTGGCGCTTCCGGGGGATGCGCACTCGGAGACCGTACCTACCGCGTTGGCCACCGAACCGCTGAACGCAACGGTGACCCCAATTCCCGACATCGAACCGGAGATGGCCCGGCTGCTGGAATTCGCACGGGCAAACGATTCCAGCCTGACGCCAAAGGAGATCAACGCGCAGCTTGACCGTGTACTGCGCGACTACGACGAGCTGACCGCGCTATACGCCGAAAACAACCGCCGTATCGACAGTGCCCTGGCCGAACTCCGACAGTCCGGTGGCGCGGTATCGAGCGAGGTGCACCGACTCGGCGCCGATTTGCAGCAGCAGAGCCGGTCATTGGCGGCGCATGCCGCCGCGACCGAACAGCGGGTCGATGCGGTTCGGGGAGAAGCTCGTGGTTGGCTGGCCGATACCGAGCAGCGCTGGGAGATTCGACTCGCGAGCAACAATGTGCGCATCAGCGCAGACGTGGCGCGGCTCGATGCCGGCATCGGTTCGCTGGAAGACCTTTTGGATACGCAGGCGCGAATCATTGCCGAGCAGCGTGTGCGGCTTGATCAGTTTGACGTCACCTACGAGTTGCTGGATACCGCGACGCGCGGCAACAAGCGCCGCATCGAAGAGGTGCGTGCGCAAGCGGAAAAGCAACACGCCATCGTCGAGGCGCGGGTCGAGGGTTTGAGCGCCTTGCAGCGCGAGCACCATGCCGAGGTCCGGACCTTGCAAGGTCTGGTCGGCGTTTTGCAGGCGGAGACGCAGCGCCTGGACGCGGCAATCCGCGAGCTCGCCGCGACACTGGCGGACCATCAGGAGACAACCAGGGACAGGTTCAAATGGACCCATCTCGCCATCGCCGGCCTGCTGCTGCTGACCGCATTGGGCTTCGCCCTGGTCAAGTGGGTGCCTGCCTTTGCCCCCGCAAGCACTGAATCGGCGATCGCCAGGAGCGAGGCCCGGATCACCGATGTCAGCGGTCAGATCGCCGCCATTGCTGCGGGCGAAGCGGCCCGGCAGGAGAACGATGCCCAGCAGCAAGCGCGTATTGATCAGGTTTCAGGCAAGGTTTCCAGTTTGGAGAAAAGCCTCGGCGACTTGCGCGCCGTCGTCCGGAAGATGCGAGTGCAAAGTGCGGGATCGGGAGTGGTGCACGACAGCCAGTGGTTACTCGGGCAAAACCCCGAGGCCTACACTGTCCAGCTGGTGATGTCGCCGAGCCAGGCCGACATGGCGCGCTTCATCGACCGCAACGCCGAGCAGCTTGCGCTGAATTCCCTGGCCTTCTCGGTGACCGAGCACGACCAGCGTGAGCACTACAACCTGTTCTTCGGCGTGTTCGATACGGTGACCCAGGCGCGCGCTGCGATTGCCGCCCTGCCGGCAGAATTGCGCGCCAACCGCCCGTGGGTGCGCCAGTTCCAGTCGGTGCAGGATTCCTTGCGCTAGAAAGGCGGCAGAAAGCCTGGCCACCGTGTCACGGTGGCCAGGCTTCTTGTACCCAACAAATATCTCCAGAGGTCCCTGTTTGTGGCTCGGTGAACTACCATCGGGCGGACTGCTGAGTATCCGCCACGCTATCAGAGTGTTTCGTTGGTAACCAGGATCGCCCGAAAGTCGTTGACGTTGGTCAGTGTCGGGCCGGTGATGACCGAATCGCCCAAAGCGTCGAAGAAACCGTGACCGTCGTTGTTGTCCAGGCTGCCGAGCGGCTTGATGCCTTTGGCCCAGGCACGGGCCAGGCTGTCCGGCGCAAGCCAGGCGCCGGCGATCTCCTCCTGGCCGTCTACTCCGTCGGTGTCGCCGGCGATGGCGTGGATGCCGCGATGCCCGTTCAGCGCTACACCAAGCGCGAGTAGAAACTCGACGTTGCGCCCGCCACGCCCGTTGCCGCGCACCGTCACCGTCGTTTCACCGCCGGAGAGCAGGACGCAGGGCGCTGTGAAGGGCTGACCACGGCCAGCGACCTGCAACGCGATTGCGGCCATCACCTTGCCCACATCGCGCGCTTCGCCTTCGATGGCGTCGCCGAGGATGTGCGCCGCCACCCCCGCCTCGCGCGCCACTGCGGTGGCAGCTTCGAGCGCCATCTGTGGTGTCGCGATCAGGCGCGTCTCCACCCTGGCCAAGCGCGCATCGCCAGGCTTGATCGACTCGCCGCGACCGCTTTCGAGGATGTCGAGTACTGCTGGCGGTACGGTGATGCCGTAGCGGCGGATGATCGCCAGGGCATCGGCGCAGGTGGAGGGGTCAGCAACCGTCGGACCCGAGGCAATGTCGATCGGGTTGTCGCCCGGCACGTCGGAGATCATGAGGTTCAACACCCGCGCGGGATGGCAGGCTGCGGCCAGACGCCCGCCCTTGATCGCCGAGAGGTGGCGGCGGACGCAGTTCATCTCCGTGATCGAGGCGCCGGACTTGAGCAAGGCCTTGTTCACGGCCTGCTTGTCCGCCAGGCTCAGCCCTTCCAGCGGCAGAGCGAGAAGCGAGGAGCCACCACCCGAAATCAGGCACAGCACGGTATCGTCGGCACTGAGTCCCTGGACCAGAGCGTGGATGCGCTCCGCGGCGGTAACTCCGGCGGCGTCCGGCACCGGGTGAGCCGCTTCGACGATCTCGATACGCTGGCAGGGCACGGCGTAGCCGTAGCGGGTCACTACCACTCCGGACAACTCGCCCGGCCAGCTCTCCTCCAGCGCTTTGGCCATCGCCGCCGATGCCTTGCCAGCACCGATTACGATCAGCCGGCCGCGAGGTGGTTCCGGCAGGTGCAGGGGGACGCAGTGCGCCGGCTGCGCGGCGGTGATTGCCGCCTCGAACATGTTGCGCAGCAGGCTACGGGCTTCATTGGTGTTCATCGTTCATCTCCCAGTCAGGCCGCCAACTTCGGGCGCTGTGTGAGCAGGGCCGCCTCTTCCAGGCTGCTTGCGGCCTCGTCGCCTTCGTACAAGGCCTGCACGGCCGAGCCCTTCGAAGTCAGCAGCAGCACGCCCAGCACCAGCAACTGGTCGGTCAGGGTCAGTGGCGTGTCGGTGGCGTGAGCGATGAAGATCGCCGCCATAGTGTAATGGATGCACTGTCCATCTGGGTTGAAGGTCAGCCCCGAGGGTGCGATCACGCCGACCACCGGCTTCGAGACGCCAGCAAACTCCAGCTTGCGCATCAGTTGCAGCACGACCGACCCGGACGAACTGGTACCGAGAACGGTGAAGATTTCGTCCTTGATGTATTTCAGAAACTTCCCGAGGCTGAAGCCGGAGAGTCGGGAAATGTCTTGCCCAGTTGGAAGTGCGTATCGGCCTGGCACTGATCAACCGCTACCTGCAGGCGGCTGAGGTACCTACCGGCCGTGGGTGCGCCAGTTCCAGTCGGTGCAGGATTCCTTGCGCTAGAAAGGCGGCGGAAAGCCTGGCCGCCGTTTCACGGTGGCCAGCTTTATCAGCTCGACCACGAAGACCCGATATGACGCCATCCGTTGTGATGGTGAGATCTCCGCCGCTCGCCATCGCCGTCGGCCAGGTTTCCAGTCCGAGCAGGACAGGATTCAGAACAATCAACGTGCCGCTGGATACCCGGCCCGAGCTACCCTAGATCGCAAACATGCCCTGCTCCTATGCGGCCATGATGCGCTTGTACAAGCGCAATAGCAGCTTGCGCGCCTCTTCGAGAAACAGCGTGGACGAGGCGACTGCCACCGCCACCGCCCACTCGATCAGTGTCAGATCGACGGTGTCGAAGATGGCCTGCGCCGGTCCCCAATGCACGGCGACGATCTGCAGGGTGACGACAGCCAGGAGGGCAAGCCACAGCTTGCCGTTGCTCAAAAACTGCGCGTTGAAAGCGCTCCCGTGTTCGGCTCGCGCGTTGAAGATGTTGAAAAACTGGAACAGCACAAAAGTGGTGAAGGCCAGGGTCATCGCCTTGGCGGCATCGCCGGACTGCGTCGCCCAGGCGTAGGCGCCCAGGGTGCCCACCGCCATCGTTGCGCCATAGAGCCCGATGCGCCATAGACGCGGCGTCGAGAGGATTGCCGCCTCCTTGCTGCGCGGGCGCTCGCGCATGATTCCGGGACGGGCGGGTTCAACGCCCAGCGTCATCGCCGGCGGACCGTCCATGATGATGTTCACCCAGAGGATCTGGATCGCCGTGAACGGCGTGGCGAAGCCGAGCAAGGGCGCGCCGAGGACAGTGAGGATGGCGCCGACATTGGTAGACAGCTGAAAACGGACGAACTTGACGATGTTGTCGTAGATGGTGCGTCCTTCTTCCACCGCGCGCACGATGGAGGCGAAATTGTCATCGGTGAGTACCAGCGTAGCCGCTTCCTTGGTGACCTCGGTTCCGGTGATACCCATGGCGACACCGATGTCGGCGGCCTTCAGCGCTGGCGCGTCGTTCACGCCATCGCCGGTCATCGCCACGACATGCCCCCTGGCCTGCAATGCCTCGACGATGCGCATCTTGTGCTCGGGTGCGACACGGGCAAACACGGCGCTCCTTTCGACCAGCGCGGCGATCTCGTCCAGACTCAGGCCATCGAGTTCGCGGCCCTCGTGCGCCTCGCCGTGCAGCCCGAGTTCACGCGCGATAGCCGCAGCGGTGGCGCGATGATCGCCGGTAATCATCTTGACCTCGATGCCGGCTTCCCGGCAGGTGGCGATCGCCGCCCGTGCCTCGGCGCGGGGCGGGTCGATGATGCCGACCAGGGCGTGCAGCGTCAGTTCCCCCACCCACGGCAGCAGGTCGCCAGCGGGATCAAACTGCTCGGCCGGAATCACTCGCCCAGCCAGCGCCAGCACGCGCAGCGCCTGCTCCGCCAGGGCCTCGTTCTCGGCGGCAAAGCGGTCGCGACTTCTCTCATCCAGCGGCATCACCACGTCGTGATGCAAATGGCCAGTGGACAATGCCAGCAGGACATCCGGGGCACCTTTGACGCACAGCCGTACCTGGTCGCCTTCGTGGTGGAAGGTGGCCATGAACTTGGTCGCTGAATCGAAGGGAATCTCGGCGATGCGCGGCAGGTGTTCGGCCGCCTCCGCGGCGTCGAGCCCGGCCTTGGCGGCGAGTGCCAGCAGCGCGCCTTCGGTCGGGTCGCCGATCAGTTGCTCGTCCCGGATACGGGCATCGACGCATAGCACTGCCGGCAACAGGATGTGACGGACATCGCCCGCACCCACGATGCAGCCGTCGCTGCCATAGCCCTCGCCAGTGACGGCATGGCGCTGACCATTGAGATAGATCGCCCGCGCCGTCATCTGGTTGAGCGTCAGGGTCCCCGTCTTGTCGGAACAGATTACCGTAGTGCAGCCAAGCGTCTCGACGGCGGCGAGCTTCTTGACGATTGCGTTGCGCCTGGCCATGCGGTGCATGCCGAGCGCGAGAGTGACGGTCACTACTGCCGGCAGGCCTTCGGGAATCGCCGCGACGGCGAGTGCGATGGCGGTCATCGCCGTCTGCACCAGCGGGTCGCCGCGCAGCAGGCCGAAGACAAACATCAGCGCCACGACGCCGCTGGCGATCAGTGCGAGGCGTTTGCCCAGGCTGTCGAGTTGCTGTTGCAGCGGCGTCTCGCCCTCGGCAGTCGCGGCGAGCAGCCCGGCAAGACGGCCCATTTCGGTGCCCATGCCAGTAGCGGTGACGACGGCTTCGAGGCGGCCGCGCGTCACCACGGTGTTCATGAACACCATGTTGTGCCGTTCCGCCAGCACGGACCTTTCATCAACGACATCGGGCAACTTGGTGACCGCTTGCGACTCGCCGGTCAAGGCCGCCTCCGCCACCTCGGCGCTGTGCGCCGACAGCACGCGGGCGTCGGCAGGAATGCGGTCGCCGGCCTCAAGCAGCAGAATGTCGCCCGGCACCAGATCGGCCGCCTCGCTCAGGCGAACCTCGCCGTCACGTCGCACGCGCGCCGTCGGCGCGAGCATGTTCTTCAGCGCCGCCAGCGCCGCTTCGGCACGATGTTCCTGGAAGAAGCCCAGCGTCGCGTTGAGCAGCACCACCACGGCGATCACGATGGCATCCTTGAGGTCGCCGACGGCGCCGGCGAGGACTGCGGCACCGAGCAGGATCAGAATCAGCAGGCTCCTGAACTGGTCAAGGAACTTGCGCCAGGCAGGGCGGGCCGGCTTTTCGGCGAGCCGGTTGGGGCCGTGGCTGGCAAGGCGTTGCTGCGCAACTTCCGCAGTCAGACCACGAGCGGGGTCTGACCCGATCTGGTGAAGGACTTCGGCAGTGGAGCGCGCATGCCAGGCAGTATCAGGATCAAGAGACATATTGAGTGAGATCAGGAAGTGAGCGTTGCCCAGACAAAGCCGACATAGAGCATCAGCAACAGGAAACCGCGACCACGCACGATCAGGCCGCTGCGGTTGGGCAGCAGCAGAAGCAGCGCGACGATGCCACAGGCGAGCGTCAGTGCCACCTCGCTCATCGGCGCGGCGATCGGGTGTATTCGGATGGACGCCATATCCAGGTCACCAGTTCAATGAACGGTAGAACAACGACGGTCAGCACTGCCATCCTGCTGACGGCCATGGCCGTCCTGGTACCCGCATGGCCTCGGCATGAGACATACGCCCTCGGTAGTTGACCACGAGAACCATGGTAGGGGTAATACATACATCTTACAAATCGAATTTAACGACATCTGCCATCGTCTTTTACGATGTTTCCCGTACCGCTCTCCCACCTCTGACTGCTGTCCATCTGATCCGGCATTTCCCACCTCTGAGCATCGGCTCAAGGCAAGACAGCCTTCATCCGGCATCGCCGCCAGGCCACCGCATTCACTCGAGCGACACGCTGCGGCGGTGCGCCTGCGCCCTTTAGCTGGTTACCTGTACATTATCAAGAGCAGCATGACTGATGGCCTCCAGCTCAAGCCGCTACGTGCCGACAGCGCGCAGCGCTGCCCGTTGTCGGTCCCCCGCCTCAACCCTGCGGCAACCCTGCTGTTCGTGATCAACACTTCGTCAGGGGCCCTCGACATCGATGCCAAGCGTGCCGTGATCGAATCGGCCCTGGCGATGCGCGGGCGAAAAGGCGAACTATTGGTTTGCGGGCCTGCTGATCTGCCGCGGGTGGCCGCCGATGCCGCAGCGGCGGCGGTGGCACACGGTAAGGCGGTGATCGCGGTCGGCGGCGATGGCAGTCTCAACACGATGGCCCAGGCCGCGCATGCTGCCGGTTGCCCGATGGGCGTCATTCCCTATGGGACCTTCAACGACTTTGCAAGGCTTGTGCCACGCTACTGCGCCCACTGCGACGGCTGCGCCTGCATATCGAGACAGGTTCCTCGGTTCGCGACGTGCAGACCTTGACGCTCTTTTTGGGCAACAACCGGCTGCAGCTTCAGCAGTTCGGAGCAGAGCCGGAGGATACGCTGGCCGGCACGCCCGGCGACGGCAGCATGGCCGCGCTGATACTGCGGCCCGTCGGCACATTATCGATGACCGGCCTGATGCTGCATGGCGCGATGGGCAGGCTGGGGGAAGCTGCCGGCGTGGAGGGCTGGCAGCGCAGCAGCGGCCGGCGGTGGTGGTGCTGTCGGGTGATATCACGCAGCGTGCGCGGCCGGCCCAGTTCCGCGCGGCCAAGCTCTTCGTCGACCGACTGGGGGCACCAGTTCTGACTATCCCCGGCAAGCACGACATTGCATTGTTCGACCTTTGGGCGCGGCTGACCCGCCCGTACGCGCGCTTCGCCAAGGTGTTCGGGGCCGATCTCGAGCCCGTTCATTCGTCGCCGGATCTGCTGGTCGTTGGCGTCAACACCACGCGCAAATGGCGTCACAAGAACGGGGAGGTGTCCACGGCACAGATCGATCGTCTCGCCAAGCTGCTGACCTCAGCCAGCCTGCAGCAGTTGCGCATGGTCGTGGTGCACCAGCCAATGGCCCTGACCGAGGCTCGCGACCGGCCGGATCTCTTGCGCGGTCACCCCGCCGCCCTGCGGACCTGGGCGGCCGCCGGGGCCGACCTCGTGTTGGGTGGGCACATCCATCTACCCTATACGCTGGCGCAGCAAGGTTTGGCGCGGCGACTATGGGTGGTCCAGGCCGGAACCGCCGTGTCGTGGCGCACACGCCCTGAGGTGCCCAAGTCGGTGAATATCCTGCGCTGGCGCGAGACGTTCGGGGCACGGGGCAACCAGACGCAGACCGCGTCCGAGGCGGGGGAGTGGTGCCTCATCGAACAATGGGACTTTGCGCGCCACGATCGAGTCTTCGTCCGCACCGCGGTAACACCCGTGCAGCCGGAGCGCGGCTGGTCGCACGCAGCCGTGGCGGTCAGTGCCGCAGCAAACACTTCCATCCGCTCTGCCTTCAAAATTACATCGAAAAAACGGATGAGTGCATCGCACTGTAACTGATTTATTTGAACTTCGAATAGTGCAAGAATAGCGGTTACTACTGCTCTACATATAGGAGACGATCGTGTTCTACGCACTCAGTTGGTTTTTGGTGTTCGGCCTTCTTGCACTATGGTCGCTGGCTGCCTGGGCGGTGCATGCGGTCGCCATGTGGTCGGTCTCGAATGCCGGCGCGTTAGCCGGCGTCACATCGGGTGTCGAGGATCTGCGTCTGCCGGAGTGGCTTTCGCCCTGGGTACCGCCGGAGATCGCACAGACGATGACCTCGCTGCTGTCGAGCTTCGCGCCGGTCGTCGAGAGTCTGCTTCAGACCGCGCCGGCGCTGACCGGCGGCCTGAGCATGGTGATTTGGGTGATCTGGGGCCTTGGCAGCGCGCTGCTGGTCCTGCTGGGCGCGGGGCTGCATCTGCTCATCGCGATGTGGCACCGCCGCGGTGGCAGTTCCGGTCCTCAACCAGCAAGCCAGGTGCTCGCATGACGGATATGCTGTCCTCGCACTGGCGCGACGCGATGACTGCGCGGAACTCGACTCTTGTGGCTGTCTGCGTCAGGAGGGTGGCACTGCGTTGGGCAAATGTTTATAGCTCCGGTAATCGATCATGAACCTTCTCATGTTTCTCGGCGGCCTGATCTTGCTGGTCATCGGCGCCAACACGCTGGTGCGCGGTGCGTCCAAACTGGCGATGTCCTTCGGTATCAGCCCGCTCGTCGTCGGGCTGACCATCGTCGCCTTTGGCACCAGCGCGCCCGAGGTTGCAGTGAGCGTCGGCGCCGTGCTCGACGGCAAGACCGACATCGCCATTGGCAATGTGGTGGGCAGCAACATCTTCAATGTGCTGTTCATTTTGGGCATCAGCGCCCTGATCGCGCCGCTGGTGGTCAACATCCAGCTGATCCGGCAGGAGGTGCCGATCATGCTGGGCGCAAGCCTCCTGCTGCTGGCACTCGCGCTGGATAGAAGACTCTCGTTCCTGGACGGGGGCTTCCTGTTCGCCCTGCTGGTGGCCTACACCGTGTTCCTGGTCGTGCAGTCGCAGCGCGAGACCCAGGCCGCGAAGGACGAGTTTGCCGGGGAGATCCAGCCCGCCGAGGCCGGTGCCTGGGACAAGCACTGGGCGGCACAGATCGGCCTGATCGCCGCCGGCCTGGTGGCGTTGGTGTTTGGCTCGGACTACCTGGTGCAGGCCTCGGTCAGTTTCGCCAAGAGCATGGGCATTAGCGACCTCGTCATCGGCCTGACCATCGTCGCCGCCGGCACCAGCATGCCCGAGGTGGCCACGAGCATCACGGCCGCGATCAAGGGCGAACGCGACATCGCGGTGGGCAATGTCGTCGGCAGCAACACCTTCAACATCCTGGGCTGCCTGGGCTTATCGGGGCTGGTGTCGGGTGAGCTGGGTCTGGCGATGGCGCCATCGCTGCTGGCCTTCGATATCTGGGTGATGCTGGCGGTGGCCCTGGCCTGCCTGCCGGTTTTCATGACCGGCCGCGAGATCGCGCGCTGGGAAGGTGGGGTGTTCCTCGGCTATTACATTGCCTACGTGGCCTACCTGATCCTGGCGGCGCAGCAGCACGATGCGCTGCCGGTCTTCTCGAGCGTGATGATGGGCTTTGTCGTACCGCTGACCGTGGTGACGCTGGTGGTGGTGATCCTCCGCCCGGCCGCAGCCAGCGAGCACACATGACGGTGCCTATCTTGCAGCGGCTACGCGAAGCAGCAGCCGCCCTATCCGAAGAGCGGGTGTCTATGCAAACCCTGGCGCAAGCTCACGGGACCGCAGCGGCGATCGGGCTCGTGGTATGGATTCAGGGCAGCGAGTAGATCCTGCGCTGGGTTTCAATTTGAAAGGGCTTCTTCAATGATCTATGCGATCCTCAAGACTCTGCATGTGCTGTCCATCATCGTGTGGATCGGTGGCATGGTGTTTGCTCACTTCTTCTTGCGCCCAGCCGTCGCCCAGTTCGAACCGGCGGTGCGGCTACGACTCATGCACGCTGTCCTCGGCCGCTTTTTCCAGGCTGTACTTGCAGCCTCGTTGCTGACGCTGGCTACCGGTGTGTGGATGCTGGGCCGCGTGGCCAAGCAAGTGGTGCAGTCCGGTGGCAGCTTCGAAATGCCGCTGGCCTGGACCTTCATGGCGGTGCTTGGCGTCGCGATGGTGGCAATCTTCATGCACATCCGCTTCGTGCTTTACAAGAGGCTGGACCGTGCCGTTGCCGCGTCTGAATGGGTCGCTGGCGGTACGGCCTTGGCACAGATCCGCAACGGGGTCTCGATCAATCTGGGGCTTGGCGTGCTGGTATTGCTCGTGACACTGCTGCGCTGAACGGTCGCTGGCATCGCGACGCGGATTCAAATCAGCAAGGCCGCGCCAAAAATGCCCACCATGATGAAAGCCAGCACTACTTTGGCGATGAGCCCCACCATGATCCCGACCCAAGTGGCGACGCCGACTTTGACGGCGCGTGTTTGGTCGTTCTGCGCCAGGTACTCGCCCACGGCGGCACCAACCAGGGGCATGAAGAGGACACCCACCAAACCCATGAAAAGACCGAGCACCGTGCCCGCCGCCGCGCCGATCAGGGCCATTTTGCTGGCACCGGCTTTTTTGGCTCCCATGAGCCCGGCTACATAGTCCAAACCCCAGGCCAATGCCGCCAGCACACTGACCACCACCACGGTGCTCATGCCCACACGAGCGAAGTCATCTATCCACGCCCCCAGCACGATGCCACCCCAAACCAACACGGTGCCCGGCAGCACGGGCAGCACGGTGCCCGCCAGGCCCAACAAAATCAGGGCAGCAGACAAGATCCATAATAAGGTAGTTACCAAGATAAGCCTTCGAGGTCAAAGAAATCGCACACTGTCACTCATGTAGATCTGTCCGATTGAACTTCAAGGACTGGCTTGCGTGACAATGAGGTCAGTTCCAACATTCCGACAAGTGAAGTGCGAGGTAGTTTCGTCCGACCGGAATAGCCGATGAGCTATCCGCTAAATTGCCACAGGGTTTGCTGACTGTTGGACACTTACCACTCGCTCAGCTTTGGTTGTGTGACGAAATTGGCCGAGAGGCTCCCTGGCATGAATCAGCTTCCCTAAAGGGCAGTAGCGCTAGCGCCGTTTGCTCGGTAGTCTTGTCTCCATGGCGATTAGCGGCGTGGGCAATCTCTGTATTGGTGTCGTCGACGATGATGAGAGTCTTCGCCGCTCGGTCGCGCGACTGCTGCGTGCGGCGGGGATGCAGCCGATGACTTATGGCTCCGCCGAAGAGTTCCGCGCGGATGCAGGGCAGCCACGATTTGATTGCCTCGTGCTCGACGTCCAGCTGCCCGGTATGTCCGGGGTCGATCTGCGGAATGAACTGGCCGCCGAGGGCGATGAAACGCCCGTGCTCTTTGTCACGGCCCATGATGACCCCAGCGTGCGTGCGGAGGCGATGGCCGGACCGTGTATCGGTTATCTTCGCAAGACCGATGCCGGAAGCGAACTCCTGAACGCGATTCGCCGTGTGGTTTCACTGCCCGCTCGCGGGCAGTGATGCATTGCAGGAAGTCATTTAGCCGCCAACTCTGCCGACTGGCCGATACTCCATGGCCGGGCCGGGCGCACATGGGCATTCCGGAGGCAGGTTCACGCGCCGGTTGCTGGCGTAGAATCCTGAATTTCGGCGGCCGCGGATAGCGCCAGACGCGTTTGACAGACCTAGCAAGCAACGCCATCGATACTGCGCCATGAACTGGATGACCATTGCCTGGCCCATGGTGGCCGCGGCCTGTCTCACGCTGGGCATGATCGAGCTGAACATCGGCCTCTGGCAGCGTCCACGTGCGCCCCGCCTGCTGTTTGCACTGAGCGCTTTCACCGTCGCCTGCGTTGCCGGTCTGGAATTGGCGTTGATGCGCACGGACGTCTTGGCCGAATGGTGGACATTGATGCGTTTGCTCGACATCGCGGTCGGCGTGATGCTCGTATCGCTGATGGCATTCATCTGGACGTATTTCGGCAACGGGCGAAAGTGGCTCGTCCTTGCGGTTCCGGCCTTGTACGCCCTGGGGCTGGCGTTCGACTATTTGCCCGGAGCGCCTGCCGGTTCGGGGATGACCTATAAAGCAGTGACCGCTTTCAGAACGGCCGAGACCTTCGGCGGAGCGACCTTCCACGTGGCCGAAGGGGTGCCCAATCCCTGGAATGTACTCCCCTATCTAGCCGTCCTGGCGCAGATCGCGTTCGTGACAGATGCGTCTGTCCGATGGAGGCACAAAGGAGGAGGCTGGCGCCCTGTGCTTGTCGGGGGCGCCGTCGTGTTCTTCTTTCTGTGCGGAGGCTTGCAAGCTGCCCTGGTGGAGACCGGACTCCTCAATACACCCTACATGATCAGTTGGGCCTATCTCGCCATCCTGATAGCGATGTCCATCGAGTTGAACGCCGACGTTTTGGCGGGAGCACGACTTGCCAGCCAGTTGCAGGAAAGCGAACGACGCATGGATCTGGCCAGTGCAGCTGCTGATCTGGGCCTGTGGACATGGGACGTTGGCAGCGACACGTTCTGGGCCACCAGCCGCGCCCGCGCGATGTTTGGCTTTAGCGAATCGGAGCACATCGATCGCGCACGATTTCTTGGCGCACTGCATCCAGACGATCGGGAGGCTACGAATCAGGCCATCGAAGATGCGTTGGCGACAAGATCTGGCTATGACGTCGAGTACCGCGTGCCCCTTCCCGACAGCAAAATCCGCTGGATTGCAGCGCGCGGGCAGGTCGAACGTGGCGCGCGCGGCACGTCGACTCTGATGCGCGGAGTCGTGCTCGATGTTTCCACACGGCGCCAAACCGAGCTGGAGCTGCAACGACTGCACAGCGAACTGGCCCACGCCAGTCGCGTCTCGATGATGGGGCAGCTCGCCCTGGCGCTCGCGCACGAGTTGAGCCAGCCGCTAGGCGCCATTCTGCGCAATACCGAGGCAGCCGAACTGTTCCTTGAGCACGACCCGCCAGACCTGGACGAACTGCGGGCCATACTGGTCGACATCCGCCACGACGACCAGCGAGCTGGCGCCGTGATCGACCGGCTGAGGGCGGGACTGAAGCGCCGAACTATCGCCTTGCGCCCGCTGTCGCTGAGCGAAGAACTGGCAAGCGTGGCGGCACTTGCGCGCGGCGATGCAATGGCCCGCAAGGTGGCACTGGAAATCGATGCCGCCCCTGATCTGCCGTTGGTGATGGGCGACCCGGTGCAACTTCAGCAAGTGCTGTTGAACCTCGCTCTCAACGCGATGGATGCTGTCGAACAGATGCCCGCTGCAAAGCGGAAGGTGATGCTGCGGGCGCAGCGCCACGGCGAGGGCGAGGTCGAAGTGGCCGTCAAAGACAGCGGACCAGGCATCGCGCCAGAAAGGCTCGGGCGCCTGTTCGAGCCATTCTTTACCACCAAGGCGAACGGCATGGGTATCGGGCTCGCCATTTCACGCACGATCATCGAGGCACACGGCGGGCGCATCTGGCCGGAGAACAATGCCGATGAAGGCGCAACGTTCCGCTTTACGCTGCCGCAAGCAGGGGTGGCAAGATCCTCATGAGCACAAACATGCCAGTGGTGCATGTCGTCGATGACGACGCCTCCTTCCTCGTCGCGCTCGAGCGTTTGTTGAAGGCGTCAGGCTACGTCGTCCAGACGTACGCATCGGCGGCCGATTTTCTTGCGAAACTGGGTGACGGCGCGGGGTGTGTCATCACCGATCTACGGATGCCGGGAATGGACGGACTGGACCTCCAGCAGGCACTGGCGCGCCGGGTGAACATGGTGCCGGTGGTCTTTCTCTCCGGGGCCGGCGACATCCCGACAACCGTGCAGGCGATGCGCCGGGGGGCGGAGGATTTCCTCACCAAGGACGCGCCGAAGGAGGCGATATTCGCGGCGGTGGACCGGGCCATCGCCCGCGATGCCCGGCAGCGCGCCGAGAATGCTCACCTGCAGGCGCTGCGGGCCAGATTCGATGCCCTCACGAGTCGCGAGCTGGAGATCCTGCGCCACGTCGTCGCCGGCCAGATGAACAAGCAGATCGCGGCCGACCTGGGCATCAACGAACGGACGGTTAAGCTTCACCGCACGGCCATTACGACCAAACTCGAGGTGCACTCCGTGGCGGAACTCACACGAGTCGCTCAAGCAGTGGGATTGCTCGACGAACCCCTGCCAACCTTCCCTAAAGGGAAGTAGCAAAACGATGGCGAAGACACTATGCTGCCCGGACGCGTAACGCATCGCGTTGAGGGAGGTGTCCAGCTTTGGACGGGGAACATATCGCGGCAAGAATCACCAGGAAGCTCGTGAATCAACCACAAGGGATATCAACATGAAAAATGCAGGACGTATTCTGCGAGCGCTGGGCTTGGCGCTTGCGGCAATGGTGATGGCATCGGGGACTGCGCTCGCTCAGGGGCCCGCCAAGAAACCCAACATCCTTTTCATCATGGGCGACGACATCGGCTGGATGCAGCCGAGCATCTACCATCAAGGACTGATGGTCGGCGAAACGCCCAACATCGACCGCATCGGGCAAGAGGGTGCGAAGTTCATGACCTATTACGCCGAGCAAAGCTGCACGGCCGGTCGCACCGCCTTCTTCACCGGCATGACGCCGCTGCGCGCTGGCATGATCCCGCCGCAATTGCCGGGGAGCCCGTCCTACCTGCAGCCCGGCACGCCGTCGCTGGCCAGGTTCCTGCTCGATCTCGGCTACACCACCGGCGAGTTCGGCAAGAACCATCTCGGCGACCATACGGCGGCGTTGCCGACGGCGCACGGCTTTCAGGAGTTCTGGGGTTACCTCTATCACTTGGACGCGATGCAGGGCGTGAGCTTCCCCGACATCAACAGTTCTCCGACGGTCCAGGCCATCGTGCCGCCGTGCAAGAACTCGCCGGTCCGCGGCCTCAGCGACCCTCCCGGCGCGGTGGATCCGAAGACGACCCTCTGCATGACGCCGCCGCGGCCGGTGATCGCCTGCACGTCCAAGGATGGCACCGAGAAGAACCAGACCTGTAGTGACCAGGGGCCGCTAACGCTGAAGCGCTCTGAAACCGTGGATGAAGAAATCTCGGCCAAGGTGATCGACTTCCTCGATCGCAACGACCCGAAGAAGACCAACAAGCCGTTCTTCGTCTGGTACAACCCGGCCCGCATGCACATCACGACGATGCTGTCCGACAAGTACATGAACATGGTGGGCACCAAGGGCGGCAAGGACTGGGGCACCAATGAAGCCGCCATGAAGCAGATGGACGACAACATCGGCGAGGTGATGAAGAAGCTGGAGGCAATGGGCGAACTCGACAACACCATCATCGTCTTCACCACCGACAACGGCGCCGAGGTCATAACCTACCCCGACGGCGGCAATACGCCGTTCAAGGGTGGCAAGCTCACCACCTGGGAAGGCGGCATGCGCGCGCCGGCATTGATCCGCTGGCCGGGGAAGATCAAGCCCGGCACCGTCTTGAACGAAATGTTCGCATCGTATGACTGGATGCCGACCTTTGTCGAGATTGCCGGCGGGGCGAAAGGCAACCAGCTGAACGAGCAGATCATGGCGGGCAAGTATCCCGGCATCGTCAAGACCAAACTCAACGGGGTGAACCAGCTCGACTACCTGACCGGCAAGTCGGCGACGTCGGCACGCGATACGTTCTTCTACTACGGTGGCCCGGTACCTTCGGCCGTGCGCTACAAGAACTGGAAGATCTACTTCGCGATGGCATCCGAGGCCAACACCGGTGGCCTGATGGGGGTCCATACCTTTCATTGGCCTTTGGTCAACAACATCAGGCGCGATCCCTTCGAGGGTTCGGTCGGCTTCCAGCCGTCAACGCTTCTCGGCCAAGGCGGCGCAATAGGCGCACCGATGACCGCATACATCTACGACTGGAACATCATTCCCGTTGGCCAGGCACTCTGGCTGCAGGAACTGGAGTCCTATGGGCCTTTCCCTGCGCTGCAGTCGCCGGCGTCTTACAGCTTGGCGCAGGTTCTCACGGAGGTGAAGCAACAGATGGCGAGGAGTCGCGCCCGAGGAGACTAAGACGTAGCCCGTCGGATCGAGTGGGAAGACGTTTGTGACACAGCCAGGCGGGCGGCACGAAAGAGCCGCCCGTTTGCATTCGACAATGGATGGTTAACCATGAATACAGGGAGTTGGATCATGAAGAGCACTCGCTCTCTTTTAACGCTTGCCCGCACCTTTGCGCTGGGCGCGCTGCTGACGCTGGGTCTGCCCGCCCAAGCACAAACCGACCCGCTGCCGTCGTGGAACGACGGCCCGGCCAAGCAGGCGATCGTCACTTTTGTGAAGGACACCACCACGCAAGGCAGCCCGAAATTCGTGCCGCCGGCCGAACGCATTGCCACCTTCGACCAGGACGGCACGCTGTGGGTCGAGCACCCGATGTATTCGCAGGTGATCTACATCCTCGAGAGCGTTCCGGCGCTGGTCAAGGCCAAGCCCGAACTGGCCAAAGTCGCTCCGTTCTCGACGGTACTGGAGATTTTGAAAGGCGACCGTGCAGCCATCGCCAAGCTGACCATGCCCGACCTCGAGAAGCTGGCCGCTGCCACACTGACCGGCATGCCGGTCGACACCTTCAACGCCCAGGCCAAGAAGTGGCTGGCCGAGGCGAAGGACCCACGCTGGAAGAAGCCCTATACCGAACTGACTTACCTGCCGATGCAGGAAGTGCTGAAGTACCTGCACGCCAGCGGTTACAAGACCTACATCGTCACCGGTGGTGGCCAGGATTTCGTACGTACGTACTCTGAAGCTGTTTATGGCATCCCGCCCGAGCAGGTGATTGGCACCGCCGGCGGAGCCAAATACGGTTACACCAGGGACGGCAAGCCCTTCCTGACCAAGGAACCCAAGCTGATGCTCAACGACAACAACGCCGGCAAACCGGAAGGCATTCACCTGATGATCGGGCGGCGGCCCACCATGG
This sequence comes from Candidatus Accumulibacter necessarius, assembly GCA_017302435.1. Lineage (GTDB taxonomy): Bacteria > Pseudomonadota > Gammaproteobacteria > Burkholderiales > Rhodocyclaceae > Accumulibacter > Accumulibacter necessarius. The sequence continues at coordinate 102,507 of JAFLDL010000006.1, read as the reverse complement.
CAGTCGGCAACTCGACCGGCGACCAGCAGATGCTCGAATACACCAAGGCTGGTGACGGCGCACGCCTGTCCATGCTGGTGTTGCACGACGATGCCAAGCGCGAATACGCCTACGGACCGGCTCAGGGTTTGCCGGCAACCAAGGTCGGCATCTTCACGCAGGCACTCCACGACGAAGCACTGAAACAGGGCTGGACGGTCATCAGCATGAAGAACGACTGGAAGAGGATTTTCTCGTTCGAGTAATACGGACAAAGCTCTTTCGCAGCACGTACCGCATGAATCACTCAAACCTCGCGTCGGTACTGGCTTTGCAGCCAGTACCGACGCAATCTACCGGACTCTACTGAAATATGATGCCAAGAAAATCCAGAATCCTTCTGGCCTGCGCCGCTTCGATGCTGGTCGTGAGCGCCTGCAACCCCGACGACAAGGCAAAATCGGCCGCTGGGCCGGCAGTGAAAGAGGCTGTCGCGGCCACGGTCAACGGCATCGCCATCAGCAAGAACCGCGTCGACATGATTGTCAAGCAAGGCCTTGCGTCCGGACAGCCGGACAGCCCGGAACTACGAAAAGGCATCATCGACAAGCTGGCCATGCAAACGCTGATCGCGGAAGAGGCAGTCAAAAAGGGGCTGGACAAGTCCGCCGAGGTCCTCGACCAGATCGACCTGACGCGGCAGTCGATTCTCGCCAATGCCTACGTTCAGGATCTGCTGAAGAACAGTGCGGCCAGCGAGGAAGCACTGCAAGCCGAATACGAGAAAATCAAGGCAACGATCAGCGGCACGGAATACAAGGCACGACACATCCTCGTCGAGAAGGAAGGGGAAGCGAAGGAGATCATCGCAAAGCTCAAGAAGGATCCGGCTTCTTTCGCAAAACTGGCCATGGATAAATCGAAGGATACCGGGTCCAAGGCCAGCGGCGGCGAGTTGGGCTGGTTCGACCTGAGCCGGATGGTGCCCGAATTCGGCGCTGCGGTCAGCAAACTGGACAAAGGCGCGATCACGCAGGCACCCGTGAAAACCCAGTATGGCTACCACGTGATCCAGGTCGAAGACTCGAAGCCGATCGAGGCGCCGCCTTTCGAGGAGGTCAAACCCCAATTGGCTCAGCACCTTCAGCAACAGAGCGTGAAGAAACAAATGGACGACCTCAAGGCCAAGGCCAAGATCGAGATCGTGGAAGCACCTGTTGCACCGGCAGCCAAGTAAACGCCAGCCGCATCGTCCGTGTGCAACGTCATGGCGTGGCTGTGGATTCACTTGATCGCCTGGGTCTGGGTCTACCTGAGTGCCTGGTTGTTCATCCTCGGTAGCGTCAGGCATCTGGGTGATCGTGACAGCCACTTGCCCACGGTGCACGGCTTCGACGAATTCCTCGGCAACCTCTACCACCTGAACGCCGAGGAAGAGCCGGAGACCTACTACTACCCGAAGGATCCCGAGTTCGGCAAGAAGGACGGACCGCGCGGTGTGCTGCACGCCTGGAGCGATGGCAAGGGCGGGCAGAAGATCGAGGACACGGGACCCGTACGAGAAGGCGCCGCATGAATCCGGGTTGTACCTGCGCTGGTACGCCGACAACGTCGGGCTGTTCGTGCCGGTGCAGCAGAAGCTCGGCGCCTTCCTCAGGACGCTGCCCGAGTACCCGTTCCAGCAGGGCAGCAGCCTCATCGCCGCCGGCATCAACTACGATTCGCTGAAGGCGATGCAGGCGATGAAACGACTGAAAGAGCTGGAGACCCTGGCGCCACCGGGCAACTGAGCGGGCGAAATAGCTTGTTACGTAAATTTCGGCGGCAGTGCTGCTGAACGATTCTTTGAGGGGCTACCATGGAACTGAGTATCTATCATTGGCTGATCATCATTGCTTTCATCGGCGTCGTCATCTGGGCGTTCGGTCGCAAGCGCAAGGCGCGCTTCGAGGAAGACGCGCGGATTCCTTTCGAAGAAGGGAAGGATTGAGACGGGAGTGCAAGCGATGGAAGCCTTGCTGGGATTCGACCTCGACCTCTGGGACTACCCGACGTTTCTCACCCTGATGCTCTGCGTGGTCGCATTGATCGCGACCTGGCTCGTCTTGGCCGGCCTGCTGCCCACGGTCTATCCGCGGATGCAGGCGCTGATCTGGGCCTTCAAGCCGACCGACATCGTCGACATCCGGCGTTTCCCCCGCGAGGAAGCCATCGCAACCGACAAGGAGATAGCCCGCTTGCGATGCACACCTGACTCGGCCCGCGCGGCGGTCAAGGAGGCGCAGGCCGTTGCCCGGTGTGGCAGCGTGGTGCTGACGGCGTTCCGCGAGGTGGAGAGCGCACTCGCCAACGAGCCCTTGCTGGCCCGACGAGCGGTGCTCGACGAAAGCTCGCTGAGCAACCGGACCAGCGCCGTGCTCATTGCCACCACGCAGTATCTGGCCGGACGCAAGGATCTGTTGTGGGTGTCGAACCTGCAGACGAACCAGATCCGCGCCGAGGGCGATCTGATCAAACTGCGCGCGCTCCGTCACATCAACCCCATCACCCTCCTGTTGGCGCTCGGCGGCAGCTTCGCGGCGACGCCGACGGTGCGGGGAATCGACTGAGAGGGTGTGACCGGACCCGCGCATCGCTGACTTTTTTAAGGAGAAACAGTATGAGGATTCCACCTTCAACAATGGCATTGGTGTTTGCCGTGGCCTTGTCGGGGCCAGTTGCGTTTGCGCAGGACGGCGGCTCGGTTGCAAACGCGACGTTCACCGCCAACATCGCGGACGGTGCCCCCGTTGATTTCCGCCAGCAGTTCACCAACTCGACCCCGGTCGTCTACTTCTACGGCGAACTCCTCGGCCTGAACGGTCAAACGGTGACCTTCCTTTGGAGCCTCGAGGGCAAACGCATGCAGGAAACGGCCGTTCAGGTCACCAGTCCGCGCCAGCCGGCCTGGTCGAAGATGAATATGCAGGAAGAATGGACGGGCAACTGGACCGTAGCGATCCTGGATGGCAAGGGCCGGACGATCGAGCAGCGAAATTTTGCCTTTAATCCACCCTTGTAGTGGCAGCGACTGCGGCGTCCTCCCGGTCCAACCCGTTCGCGGGCCTCTATCATGCGGCCCGTGAGTATTCAGTCCGCGCTCACAAACCCCCTTACATTCAGAATGGATAGAAAGACAGCAAGATGAAAGCAAGAAATCGCTCCCGGCTCGCCGCCTCGCTGCTTGGCTCGACGGTTATTGGTCTGGCGGGTTGCGCCAACCAGAATACCCCAGCGTCCTACAGCCCGGGCATGGATGTCCAGATGCAGCCGCTCGCGGTCGATCCGCAGCTTGGCGGGCAGGCCAGCACGCCTGGCGCGGACAACCAGTCCGCGGTCCCAACCCAGATTCAGGCCGATCCATGGCCACGCCAGGTCGCCCTTGCCAATGCATCCGCAGAAATCTACCTGCCCCAGGTGAACAGCTGGTCCGGGAACACGCTCAGTTTCCGCGCGGCCGTCTCGGTCAAGGCAAGCGGGGCGAGGGATGAGACTTTCGGCGTGGTCTTCGGCACCGCGCGCACCCACGTCGATGCCTCGTCGCGCACGGTCGCCCTGAACGAGCTCGTGCTGACGCAGGCCAAATTCCCGACGCTACCTGACAACGGGCTTGCCTACCTGCAGCAGTTGCAGGCGCAGTTGCCCGTTGCCATGGCGACCATGTCCCTCGACCTGCTGGCGGGAGAGCTGGCGGCGTCGCAGACGGTCAAGCCAAAAACGGTACAGGTCAACAACACCCCACCCAAAGTCATCATCAGCTATTCGCCGGCGATCCTGGTGCCGATCGATGGTGCGCCTAGCATCAGGAAGGTTCCCGACACGCGCTTCGAGCGCATCATCAACACCCAGGCCCTGATCGCCCGGGTCCGGAAGGATCGCACCTGGTACCTGCATGTCCTGGATGGCTGGATGTCGGCGCCTTCGCTCGACGGGCCGTGGGTCGTTGCGCCAACCACGCCGCTCGGGCTCGACGACCTCGCGCAGAATCTCGCGAAAGAAGGCATCGTGGATCTGCTCGATGGCGGCCCGCGCGCCGACCCGAAGCCAACCCTGGCGGCTGGCGCACCGGCCATCCATGTCACGCAGGTGCCGGCCGAACTGGTCGTCTTCAAGGGGCAACCGAACTTTATCCCGGTCACCGGGACGTCGCTGTTGTGGGCCGAAAACACGACCGCCGACGTGCTGGTCAATACGGCGAACAACGACTACTACACCCTGCTCTCCGGACGCTGGTATCGCGCGTCATCCCTGGGTGGACCATGGACCTTCACGCCATCGAACAGCCTGCCCGCCGACTTCGCGCGGATTCCAAAGGAAGCACCCGCCGGCGTCGTACTGGCATCGGTTGCCGGCACGCCGCAGGCGCAGGAGGCGCTGATCGCCAATTCGATACCGCAGACGGCCGCTGTTCCACTCGTCAATGGGCCGAAGTTCACGCCGGTCTTCGACGGTGCCCCGGCCTACCGCGCCATCGACGGAACGCCGCTACGCTACGTCGCCAACGCGCAGCAACCGATCATCCAGGTCAGCCAGAACAGCTATTTCGGGCTCGAAGCGGGCGTCTGGTTCTCGGCCCCCGCGCTGTCCGGCCCGTGGGTCGTCGCGACCAGCGTGCCGCCGGTGATCTACAGCATTCCGGCCAGTTCAGCGCTGCACTATGTGACTTATGTGCAGGTCTATGGCGCCAGCCCGGAAGTGGCCTATGTCGGATACACCCCGGGATACCTCGGCACGGTCGTTTCCCCCGACGGGGTGGTGGTCTATGGCACGGGCTACACCTACACGCCGTGGATTGGCTCGTACTGGTATGCGGCGCCTTACACCTGGGGATTGGCCGCTGCCCCGATCTACAACCCCTACGTCGGCTATGCCTTCGGCTTCGGCCTTGGCCTGGCCACTGCGGCCTGGGCGGTTCCCTATTGGGGTGCCGGTTACTACCACCCGGGGTACTGGGGCTATCCGTGCTGCGGGTCGACCAGCGCCGGCGTCTATGGTCACTGGGGAAACACGGTTTATTCCGGGACACGGAACTGGTATGCCAACGCCGATGGCAAGATCGGCACATCCGCGACAGGCAACTACAGCAACTTGCGCACGGGAACGAGCGGTTCATACGCCGCCGGACGCAGCTATAACCCGGAGACCGGCCAGGCCCAGCGCGGCTATGACCGGACATTCAACACCGCCGGCGGCACCAGCGGCAACGTGGCACGCGGCGGTTCCTACAATACCGAAACCGGGCAGCGTTCCTATGGATCGAGCGTCTCGGCCACCGGCCCGGGCGGCAGTTCGATAAGCAGATCGGCCGCAGCCACGGCCGGCCCCGATGGCTTTGGCGCCCAGCATACGGTCAGTGCCTATGATGCGCAGACCGGACAGAGCAAGAGCTACACGTCGAGCGGCCTGTTCGGCAACCATTACGCGGGTGCCGATGGCAATGCCTACCGGAACACGGGCAGCGGCTGGCAGCAGCACGGCGCCGGCGGCTGGCAATCGGCCGGTGGCGACACCTCATGGGCCGACCGCGAGCAGCAGGCGCGCAGCGGTTTCGAGAGCCGGGCCGGAGGCTTCGGTGGCGGCGACTTTGGCGACCGGTTTGGTGGCGGCGACTTTGGCGGCGACCGTTTTGGCGGCGACCGTTTTGGCGGTGGCAGCTTCGGTGGCGGCGGCTTCGGTGGCCGCTTCGGAGGTGGGGGCTTCGGTGGTCGTTTTGGCGGCCGGCGCTAATCGGCGCAGGCAGGCCTGCCCGGCGCAGCATGTTGCGGTCCATTCGTTCTACAAGGAAAAAAGTGAACAGTGATCTGAATAAAGGAAGAAATGCAGTCGCGGGTCCAGTATCCATTCTGGCACTTGCTGTCGCCGGCATGCTGCCGGCCGGTTCTGCGCTGGCGGCGACGCTGAAGGGTCAGGTCCTCGGCGGCGGCGCGCCGGTTGCCAATTCCACCGTCACCCTCTGGGCCGCCAGTGCCGGCGCACCGAAACAACTGGCGCAGGCACGCAGCGGCGCCGATGGCCGCTTCACGCTGACGGCGCCTGCTACCCCTGCTGATTCCACCGTCTACCTGGTCGCTCAGGGCGGTCAGCCGACCGCCAACAAGGCTGCTGGCAGCAACCCGGCTATCGCCCTGATGACGGTGCTCGGCAACACACCGCCGGCCAAGGTCACGATCAACGAGATGACTACGGTCGCCTCGGTGTGGACGCACAACCAGTTCATCAACGGTACGACGATCCAGGCGCAGCCGTTGCAACTGAAGATCGCCGCCGGCAACGTCCCGAGTTTCGTCGATCTCGCCACCGGTGGCTGGGGCGGCACGATCCAGGACCCGCTCAATAGTGGCCAGACGCCGACGATGGCCAATTTCGCCACGCTGGCCAATGCGCTTTCCGGTTGCGTGATGTTGGTGAAGGCCGATGCCTGCGGTTCCCTGTTCGCTGCGGCGAAGGGGCCGGCCGGCGCAACACCCGTCGACACGCTAAGCGCGGCTCAGGCGATTGCCAGGGCGCCCTGGTATCAGCCGCAGCGGGTATTCGCCCTGCTTGAGCAGTTTTATCCAGTTCCACAGGGCAAGACCATGCGCCCGGTGCCGTTCATGCCTTACCTGCAGTTTGCCCCCAGCGCCTGGGTGTTGCCGCTGAAGTTCGACGGTGGTGGCTACCGGGCCGGCGGCAAGGCGATGTTCGACGCCGAAGGCAACCTCTGGGTGGGCAACAACTTCACCATCGGCTGGCAGGCGAGCGACGCGCTCTGGCAAGGCAACGCCAGCAAGTTCGACCCCAACGGCAAGCCTCTGTCGCCGATCACGACGGGTTTTGCCGGCGGTGGCATGCAGGGTGGCACCTTCGGCGCCGCCATCGACCTCAAGGGCAACGTCTGGCTTGCGAGCTATGGCAGCAAATCCATTGCCGTGTTCGACAAGAACGGCAAGCCGCTGACCCCGCCCGATGGGATCAATTTCGGCGGCAAACTCGGACTGATGCAGGGCATCATCACCGCGCCGAACGGCGACGTATGGGCGCTGGGGATTTCCAAGCGCCAGTTGCTGTATTTCCCGAAGGGTGACTGGACTAGCGGCCGTATCGTCTGCGAGGGCGACAGCGGCGAGCCGTGCAAGTCATTCACCGCACCGTTCCATCTGGCGATCGACCAGCAGGACCGCATCTGGGTGTCGGACAGTTCGGTCCACGTGATCCGTTTTCCGGCAGCCGACCCGACCAGGGCCGAACGCTTCGACGTGCGCTCCAACAACAGCGACCTGAACATCGACAGCCAGGGCAACGTCTGGGTGACCAACCGCTTCGGCGCCGGTTTGCTCGGCCTGGCGCACATGGTTGACATGGCGGCGCATCTGAAGACCGGCGGCGTGCTCTCGGCCTCCGACTACCTGACCAAGACCATGTCCGAACAAAAGGGCGGCAGTGGCAGCATCACCGTGCTGCGCCCGGATGGTACGCAGTTGCCGGGTTCGCCGTTCAGGGGGGGTGGTCTGCCCGGACCGTGGGCCGTGGTGGTCGACGGCAACGATAACCTCTGGGTTTCCAACTTCGCGATGCCGGCGAGCCCGATCGTCCAACTGTGCGGCGTGCGCACCGAGAACTGCCCGCCCGGATTCAAGACCGGCGACCAGATCTCGCCGCCCGGCGGCTATGTCGGCGGTGGCCTGCAGTTGCAGACCGACATCGCCGTCGGCCCGGCGGGCGACGTCTGGGCCATGAACAACTGGCAGGACATCGACAGTTGCTACCCCGGCGCAGCCGAAGCGCTGTCCACCCGCTGCGGCGGCCAGGGCGTGGTGATCTTCTTCGGCATGGCAAAGCCGGTGCGTTCGCCGCAGATCGGGCCGGCTCGTCCGCTTTAAGCATTTCATTCCTGGCCACTTTGCGGCCAGGATTCTTTTTCTATCAGGGAGCATTCAATGACCTCCACCACCACGACAAGATTCGGTGCTCTTTCGGCGTTGACCGCCACACTGCTCGCCGCCGCACCGGCTTATGCCGAACTGAGCGCCGAGGAACTGGCCAAGCTCGCCCAGAACCCGGTTGGCAACCTGATCAGCGTGCCGTTCCAGAACAACACCAACCTGAACGTCGGGCCGGACAACCGCAACCAGAACATCCTCAACATCCAGCCGGTGATCCCCATCTCGGTGAGCGACGAATGGAACATCATCACCCGTACCATTGTGCCGGTGATCTCGCAGCCACTCCCAGATGGTGATCGGACCAACGGCATCGGCGATACCGTGTTCACCGCCTTCCTCTCGCCGGCCAAGCCCGGCGCCTGGATCTGGGGCGCTGGGCCGGTGGTGCAACTGCCGACCAACAGCAACTCGGATCTCGGCAACCGCAACTGGGGTCTTGGGGCATCGGCGGTAGTCTTGCACCTGGAAAAGGGCGATCCGTGGGTGTACGGCGTGCTGGTCAACAATATCTGGTCGCTCTCCGACAACAAGCAGGGCGGCTCTTACAACAACGGCCTGATCCAGCCTTTCGTCAACTACAACTTTGACGGCGGTTTCTACATCACCAGCGCCCCGATCATCACCGTCGACTGGAAGGCCGAGAGCAGCCAGCGGTGGACGGTGCCGGTCGGCGGCGGCGTCGGCAAGATATTCCACCTCGGTCGTTTGCCGGTGAATACGCAGTTGTCGGCGTACTACAATGTGGTCACCCCGGACGACGGGGCAAACTGGCAGATTCGGGCGCAGGTGCAGTTCATGTTCCCGAAGTGAAGGGCGCCTCGACATGCCGATGATGGTATCCGCCCGGAAAACCGAATTACTCGCTATCAATCCAGAGGAACAGAACACCATGAATTTCAGGACAACGACTTCTGCCCGTGCCGTCCGCGGCCTGGGCATCTACCTCATTGCCGGCGCCACGTTCCTGTCCGCCGGTTGCCAGACCTACGACGCCGCGCTGGGCAGCGGCACCAGCGTGACCGCGACCGATTCGGCGCGCCTGACCAGGAGCGGCTTCCTGAGCGATTACGCGCGCCTGCGGCCCATGTCGGCGCTGGACGGCATCGAATGCTGGCGTGACCCCCGTCTTGACCCGAAGAAGTTCGACAAGGTCCTGGTCTCGCGCATCGTCGTCTCGCTGGCGCCGCCCAAGGGCCAGAAGGAGGGCGAGGTCAAGATGATCGACCCCAGCGATCTCAAGACGCTGACCGACTACTTCCACGCTTCGCTGGTCAAGGCCTTGAAACCGCAGATGCAGGTCGTCGACAAGGCCGGGCCGGGCGTCGTGGTGATTCGCATCGCACTGACCGACCTCGTGCCGACGACGGTGACCGACAGCCTGGCGGGAACGCTGATTCCCTACGGCTTCGTCGCCGAAGCGGGCTCCGGGGTGGCCACCGGCCGCCCGGCAGGGTCGACCCCCTACCTGGGTGAAACCGGCATGGAGATGCAGTTCCGTGACGGCGCCAATGGTCAGGTCATCGCCGAATGCCGCGATACCGAGATCGGGCGCAAGTACGCCGCGAACGTCAACAGCAGCGCGGTCGGCGCGGCCCAGACCTGGGCGAACGGCTATATGAGTTCGTTCCAGGCCTGGCAGTATGCAAAGGAGGCCTTCGACAAGTGGTCGTTACTCGTCGCCAGGCGTTTTGCGGAGTTGCGCGGGGTTGCTATCCAGTGACTCGCCACGGTCACCTCCCGAAGTCGGCGACAGTGCGCCCACGAACGTGCCGGCGCCGCAAGGTCTCACGTCGTGCTCGACGAGCATGGCAAGCCCCGGCACTAAGTGCGGGGTATCGTCGTCCACCGCAAGCATCTCTACGTGGCGGATGAGGCAGGAGACGCCGTCAAGGTTTTTGAAGTGAAAACCGGGCGGCTCGTCGCGCGCATCAAGGGGCGCAGGCGGACCAGGCCGGTACACCACATTCTTCACCGTGAAACGCTTTATATCGGCGCGGCGGGCTCGGGCAGCATCCTTGCCTTCGACATCCCGGGCAAAGCACCGTGCGGCATGTGCCGGACAGGGTTTGAATAGGCAACCCTCGCCAAGTAGTTCGTTTCAGGAATAGCGGCATGTTCATTCTCGATTACCTGCACAAGGCAGTCGAAGTCCTGCCCGTATTGGCCAAGTTTGCGGTCTGCATGATGCTGATCGTCATCATTCCGCGCTTGTCGCGCCGCGTCCATCTGCCGGAGGCGGTCGGGTTGCTGCTGGCCGGCGTGCTGTTCGGTCCCCACGTGCTCGACATCTTTCCAACCCAACATCCCGTCCTGCAGTTTTTTGCAGAAGTCGGCATGCTGCTGCTGATGTTCTTCGCGGGGCTGGAAATCGACCTGACGCTGTTCCGGCAAAAAATCTTTCGCTCACTCGGCTTCGGGGTGGTCACGACCAGTGTTCCCCTGCTGCTGGGAACGCTGGTCACCCTATCGCTGGGCTACGACCTGCTGCCAGCAATCGTCGTCGGATCGCTGCTCAGCTCGCACACGATGCTCGGCTCGACCATCGTCGCCAGGCTGGGCGCGCGGCGCCTCGAACCCATGGTCGTCGTCACCGGCGCGACAGTGCTTTCCGACACCCTGTCGCTACTCGTGTTCGCCATCTGCGTTCCCTTGTACGCCAGCGGCTTTTCGGTGCCGGGAATCACCATCCAGGTGGTCGAGATCGTCGTCTTCGTCCCGCTCGTGCTGTTTGGGCTGGGGCGTGCGGGTGAACACCTGTTGCGGCGGGTCGAAGACGAGGAAGAAACCTACTTCATCCTGATGTTCGGCATTCTCGCGGTAACGGCCTTGCTTGCCGAGTGGATCAACCTGCCGGGCATCGTCGGCACCTTCCTTGCCGGACTGGCGGTGAACGCGGCGGTGAAGGACAAGCCGGCGAAGGGCAAGCTGGAGTTCATGGGCAACACCTTGTTCATTCCGATCTTCTTCATCGCAACCGGTTTCCTGATCGACCCGTTTGAGCTGATTCGCACCATCAGCCAGGATTTTCTGCTGGCGGCGGGAATCATCGGCGCGCTCGTTGTCGGCAAATGGATTGCGGCGGAAACCAGCGGTCGTGCCTTCGGCTACGGCACGGCAGCGCGCCGGACGATGTGGTCGCTGACGATCCCGCAGGTTGCGGCAACGCTGGCGGCGACACTGGTGGCGTACAAGACGTTCAATGCCGCCGGCCAGCCGCTGCTCGATGCCCGCATGCTCAACGCGGTCCTGATCATGGTGCTGGTCACGGCGATCCTGGGGCCGATCCTGACGCAACGCTATGCGCCGCGCATGCTGGAGGAGGCGAACCGAGGAATTTAGATATATATGGATAGCTTGTCACCGGCCCCCGCCAGGTCGGCAAGACGACGTCGTGCCGACACTTGCCGGCGCCTTTCGGACCGTCACAGTATCTCAACTGGGACGTTGCGGCCGACCGGGCCATTTTGCGACGGCAGAGCTGGAATCCATGTGCCAGCCTGCTGGCAATGGATGAAATCCGCAATTTCACCGATCTCATCCGCGAGGAGGTCGTGGAGTTCTCCCGTCTGCGTGAAATCAACACCATGCGCCTGTTTGTCGAGTTGCTGCGGGAACGGGTTGGCTCGCGCGAAAGGTCAGGCGCCGCACACCCTGCTTCAACGGACGGCTTCCTCCGTCGCCGCCGGTGATGGCTCGGCTTGCAGCAGTTCGGCCTCGTCGCCTTCCTTCATGATCTGATCGATTTTCTCCTGCAGCGGATCGCCCTCCGGTTGCGGGGGCACGACGACCGGAGCAGGCGTTGCGGGTTCTGCGCGAGCTTCCTGTTCCTGGGCAGGCTTGATGGTCCGTTGCGGCTTGGGTTCGGCAACCGGCTCGGGCGCAAACAGACTCCGGAACCAGCCCCTGATGCGCGCCAACAGACCGGTATCTTCTGGCGCCGTGAAGCGAACACGTGGATCGATGATGCGAGCGCGCAAGGCATTTCCGAAGAAGTCACCGACTATCGGAAGTGCGCTGTGTGCCCCCTGCCCCCAGTAGTCGCTGCGCAGCGTGACGCGGCCGTCGTTGAAACCGACCCATGCCCCGGCTACCAGCTGCCGGTGCATCAGGATGAACCAGCCATCCGCGTTATCCTGCGTCGTGCCGGTCTTGCCGGCGACGTCGGCGCGGATGCCATAGCGGCTGCGGATACCGCGCCCGGTGCCGCGGTTGATTACCCCGCGCATGCTGTCCAGCAGCGTGTAGGCGACCTCGCGATCGAGCGCAATGTCCGGGTCTTCCGGGCTGAATTCTTCGATGACCTGGCCGTCGCGGTCTTCGATGCGGGTAACCAGCAGTGGCTCAAGGTAGCCCCCGCCGTTCGCGATCGTGCCGTAGGCGGCAACCATTTCCTTGAGGGTGACGGGACTGGTGCCCAGGGCAAGCGATGGCACGGCTTCGAGCTTGCTCTGGCGCACGCCCATCTTGCGGGCGAGTGCCGCGACCTTGGCGGCGCCGACTTGCTGGATGAGTTGCGCGGTGATGGTGTTCTTCGAGTAGGCTAGGCCATCGCTCAGACTCATGGCCTCGCCGCTTGGCGGCCCGCCATCGGTGGGCCGCCAGACCTCGGCGCCACCGACGGCAATTTCCAGCGCCTGGTCGATCAATCTGTCGTCCGGGCGGGCACCCTGGCGAAACGCTTCAGCGTAAACGAAGGGCTTGAAAGTCGAGCCGGGCTGGCGACGCGCCTGCTCCACATGGTCAAAGGCATCCTCCTCGAAGTCGCGGCTGCCGATCCAGGCCTTGACATGGCCGTTGCGCGGATCGATTGCCAGGAAGCCGACCTGTATCTGCGTCTTTTGCCGGTGCAGCGCCCGCAGGAAGTCCTTGTCGGCCTGAAGGTCCTGCATCGCCTGTTCGGCCGTCCGGCCTTTGGCAACGGCGGCGCCGTACTCGGGTGATTCGCGGATGAAGGCCTGGACCAGGCGGGAGTCGGTGCTCCACGCCGAGCGCCTTCCCCATGCGGCATTGGCGATGTTCTGCAGGCGATCGCCCTGGCGAGTCACGGCCGCGCTGGCCGCCGCCTGCAGCCGGGAATCGATGGTGGTGTGTACCACCAGCCCGTCGCCATAGAGGCTGTAGCCGTTGCGGTCGGCCCATGCAATCAGCCATTTCCGCAGGTGCCTGGCGAAATGTGGTGCCGGTCCCGGTGGTTCCACCTGTCGCTCGAAGTCGATACGCAATGGCCTTTTGCTGAGCCAGTCAAACTGCCTGGAGGTCAATTTCTCGCGCTTGACCATCTGCTTCAGCACGGTGTTGCGTCGCTGCAAGGCGCGCTCGGGATTGAGAACGGGGTTGTAATAGGTGTTGCCCTTGAGCATGCCGACCAGCGTAGCGCTTTGCAGTACATCGAGTTGGTCGGCCGAGGTATCGAAATAGGTACGGGCCGCCATTTCGATGCCGTAGGCGTTGTAGAGGAAAGGCACGGTGTTGAGGTAGGTTTCGAGGATTTCGTCCTTGCTGTAGATGGCCTCGATCTTCAGTGCGGTGATGGCCTCCTTGATCTTGCGCGTCAGCGTGGGGGCCCGGCCGATCGCCTCCGGGTAGAGGTTGCGGGCAAGCTGCTGCGTCAGGGTCGAACCACCCTGGCGATCACCGCTGAAGGTGTTGAGCGCGGCGGCAGCGGTGCGCCGCCAGTCGAGGCCAAAATGGTCATGGAAACGGTGATCTTCGGTGGCAATCAGGGCATCGATGACATGTGGCGAGATTTCGGAGAGTGCGACCCATTCCCGGTTGGATTGCTTGAACTCGGCCAGCTTCCTGCCATCTGCCGAGAGGATCTGAGCCGGTTGCTCCGATGACGCCTTGCGGATGTTGCTGATGCTCGGCGTGAATGGAATCAGGATCAACACATAAAGCAGCAGCAGGGCCGGCACTGCCACCAATGTCCGGATCACCCCCCGCCGGGTGGGGTGGCGGAGAGCGTTGAGCGTGCCGACCACGCGGGCTGAAAGGCCCGGGACACTCCCGCTTGCCAGCTGTTTCAATTCACCAAGCCGGGAACGTATGGATGCCATGATCGTTCATCCCAAAGCCGAAGGGGCTCGTGCGCAAGCGCTCCGTCAATTTTGACCAGCGTCGTTCCGTCTGCTGGCCCTTCACCGCCATGGCCAGTCCTCGCTTCTGGCCGACCAGCACCACCAGCTTCCTGCCGCGGGTGATGCCGGTATACATCAGGTTACGCTTGCGCATCAGGTACTGGGGGGCACTGTGCTCGCCCGGCGGATTCAGTACCGCCTGGAAGGTGGCATTGATCCCTCCTGCGCCGGTGATTCCCCGGTTCATCGGGCAAAGCACCTGAATGTCACGCACCGGATCGACATTGAACTTCCGGGGAAGGCGCGTCTGCGCGATGGCTTCCGGCTCCTCGGCGCCAACGAGATAGAAGCCCGAGTCTTCTCCCTTCGCCGGCAGGCTGGGGAACACTGCCCGGTTGATCTGGTGCGCACTGCGGACGAAGCGCGAGCTGGCCGCCTGGCGGAAAACCTCGGTCCTGGCTTCCAGACCGGTCGACTCGGCGAGGCGCTTGGCCGCCCGTCCGCTTGGGGCGCACGGCAGGGCCGTGAGGCCCTTGACCGTCATGATGTCGAGGGCTGTGTTCAGGCGACGACACACGGCAGCAGCATCCACTGCACGCATGGGTCATGCCAGGTCTCTCAGTTGAATCGGCAGGCGCCAGGGCCATCAGGGTGGCCGCAACTCCCGCAAGGGCCCGGCAGGTCGGCAGACCCCGAAGCCGAACCGGTTATGGCGGCAAAGGCCGAGACTTTCTTGCGCAGATCGGTGCTCTGGCAGCCAGGACACTCCGGCGCCGGCGAGGACTGGCGTACCAGCTTCTCAAACGCCTTGCCGCAGGCGGTGCACTCGTATTCGTAGATGGGCATGATGTGGGTACTCCCTGTTGTCTTGAATGATCCTGAACAAACTGTCTGATATCGGTTGATGCCCTGCCGCAAGCCGGGATTCAGGTCTACCGCGAGACCGTGCAGCGGAGCGTGGCTGGCATTGTTGAGCGGGGCTTTCCCTCTCAGGCGCTGCGGTGAACCCGGAAGACCGCGGCATCGTCACCATGATCAAGCAGGATTCGGCGAACCCGATCCTGCCACAAAGCCGCGAATCGTTGCCGCTCATTCGCGTCCGCCACTCCGGATAGGCAGCGTTGCATCAGCGGACGGAGTTCCGGGTCCGCAGGCACCTGGCTCAGGTGCGCTGCCGCATCGACCTCACCATGCCCGTCGCGCCGGGTATACCGAATGTCAGACGGAATACCCGCGTTGAATGACAACAGGGAACGACGTTCGAAAGACCCTGCAATCCCCTTGAACCCGCCTTCTCCGGCGGCGCCGGTCAACATCGAGACGACGTTGGCCGTCACCCCGGTGACGCCATCTGCAACCGATGCGGAGAACGACACGCTCAGCCCACCACGCTCGGGCAACGCGTCGCCATACAGTGCCCGCATGGCCCGCCGGGTCAGGCAAAAGGCGGATGCAACCGTGGGGCAGGAATGCCCGGCGAGTTTCACCGCGTCAAGGTAGCTGTACTCGATGAGGCCTCCGTCGGCTGCACCGAGGAATTCCGCCAGTGGGTCGCGCAGCACGATGCGCGGGATGGCGTCGAAAAAATCGGGATACTTCATGAATTTCTGACCCTCTACTTGACGAAGTCGATGACGATTTCCGCGCGCTATTGCGACAGGTACCCGATATTATCGGGCACTTGCGCCAGGACCAGGTGCCCGAAGGTCCGCCACTTGCAGCGGCGTCTGGCTCATTCTCTGGCACCTTCCGGAGACAAGGAGATACAGCCGCGACGCAGGAGAGCTTCCATTTCATCTGGCGGCAGCGGGTAGCTGAACAGATAGCCTTGCAGCTTCGGGCATTGCGCACGCTGCAGGAAATCGAGCTGCTCTCTGGTTTCAACGCCTTCGGCGATGACTTCCAGATCGAGGCCGCGGGCCATGGAGATAATCGCGGTGGTGATGCCGGCATCGTCGGCATGCTGTGGTAGGCCGTGGATGAAACTCTGGTCGATCTTCAGCGTGCCAATCGGGAAGCGCTTGATGTACGACAGCGATGAGTAGCCAGTACCAAAATCGTCGATCGAGAAGTGAACGCCCATTGCGCGCAGGCGAAACAGTCCCTGGATTCGTTCGGCCTCCGGATCCATCAGAATGCTCTCGGTCAACTCCAGTTCGAGCCGGTCGGCAGCGACGCCCGCTGCGACGATGATCGCCGCAACGGTGTCGAGGAAATCCGGTGCGCCAAGCTGGCGTGCCGAAACGTTCACCGCCACCCGTGGGACCGACACGCCACGCTGCTGCCATTCCCGCACCTGGCTGCAGGCGGCATTGAGCACCCACTCGCCGAGCGGGATGATCAGACCACTTTCCTCTGCAACCGGAATGAACAGTGCCGGCGATACCAGCCCCTGCTGCGGATGCTGCCAGCGGATCAGTGCTTCGACCCCGACGATCGTGCCATCGCTGGCGCGCACCTGCGGTTGATAGAATAGACGGAATTCGCCTCGTTCGAGGCCCTTGCGAATATCGCCCTCCAGCGCCAGGCGTGCCGTCGTTCGGGTAGTCAGCGTGCGCTCATACAACTGCCAGTTGTTGCGCCCCTGCTCCTTGGCGTAATACATCGCGGTATCCGCGTGCTTCAACAGCGTCGCGGCATCGTCGCCGTCGTCGGGAAAGAGCGCGATGCCGATGCTAGAGGTAACCGCGATCTCCTGCTCACCGATCAGGACAGCTCGTCCGAGCAGTTCCTGTATTCGCTGTGCGACCACGCAGGCGGCCTCGGCGGTGTCGACATCGGGCAGAACGACAGTGAACTCGTCGCCGCCAAGGCGTGCGAAGTGCAGGCCCGATTCGTCCAGCGCCGGCCGGGCAATGAAGGCGCCTGCGCGCAGCCTTTCCTGCAGGCGGTCGGCGACGGTCTGCAGCAGGCAGTCGCCGGCACTGTGCCCAAGCGTGTCGTTGATCCGTTTGAAGCCGTCCAGGTCGAGAAACAGCAGCGCTATCCGGCTACTCGTCCGGCGTGCGCGCAGCAATTCGCGATCGAGACGTTCGAGAAAACTCTGCCGGTTTGGCAAGCCGGTCAGCGTGTCGAAGTAGGCCAGGCGACGAATCTTTTCCTCGTTGCGCTTCTGCAGTGTGATGTCGCGCACGACCACCACCACCTTGCTGGGTCCGTTTGGCGCGATACGCGCCTCGTAGTGGTGAATGCCCCCGTCTATTGGCAGATCGATGAACACCGATTGCAGTTCGCCTCGCTGCAGCGCCTGCTCGACACCCCGCAGGATAGTACCGGCCGTCTCGGTTGGCAGAACCTCTGCCACGTTTTTTCCGACTAGTTCGCCACCGGCGACGAAGAATCGCGTCGCGTAGGGCTGTTTGTAGTCGAGGCAGACCCCTTGCCGATCGATGACCAGAATCAGGTCAGGCATCGCCCACATGATCGCCGCCTGCTGTCCTTCGAGCTCATGCAACTCCCGGTGCTCGCCCCGCAGCCGGACAATCAACGCTGCCAGCCAGAAGGCTGCCTGAAGCAGGCTGCCGATCGGAAACGCGAAGGCCGCCAGCCGGCCAACCTCGACACCGCTACCGACCACTGAAAAAGCCTGCACCCCCCCGCCGACCATGGTCGCGCCTAGCCCCAGCGTAAACAGCCGGAGCGAGGTATCGCCCTTGAACACGCCCCTGACGAGCAACACGATTGTCGCAACGGCCAGAACAGAGAGGACGGCCGCCCCGGCACGGTAACCGGCCGGATGCCATGCCGAAGCGAGGAAGCAGAGCGCGCTGAGCAGGACGAAGCCGCCAATCGCCACGCGCACCCTGCCGCGCAGCTGCAGGAACTCGATTACTGCGAAGCCGATCCCGAGCACCACGCCGGCGACCGAGATCGCCTGCAGCGTAGGGAAGTACTCCGGACCGGGCCAGAACGGCACAAAAGCGGAGCCAACTCCAAAATTCTGCACCAGCCAGACCTGCAACGCGGCACAGTAAAAGGCATACGCCAATGCGACGCGGCTGCCTGCGTAGGCGTCGAAGCCGAGGGCGACGACAATCATCATCAGCAGGATGCCGGTGTAGGCCCCCAGGCCGACCCAGAGCACGGTGTTTTCGCGCACGAAGCTGGCTTCGTCGGTGATCATGATCCACGGACGGATTGCCTTGTAGTCCTGCACGATCGCAGTGATGGCCGCGCCCTGGGGCAACGGTGGAAGGCGAGCGTAGGGGAACGGGCTGACGATATCACGCTGGGCAAACGGTAAGCCACGACCGGAAATGGAATACCAGGGGCAACCATTGACGTCGGTGGCGACGACAATGAAGAATTCGGCAATCGGTTCCTGCAAGTAGACGATTGGCGATCGGTCCCCGAACCGCTCGTGCTCGACCTTGATCTGGAAAGCGCGGGCTGGCTTGGTCAATGACAACTCTGGCAGTTCCAGGTCCTCACAACCCGCGCCCGGTCGTGACAGCAAATCGCGGAGCCGGGTCAGCCAGCGGCTCGCATCGTCCGACCGACCGGGACCTTGCGGGGCATCCCACAGAGTCGTCAATCTCGCCGAGAAGGTGCTGGTTTCCGGCCAGGCCCCTGGAATCACGAGGGCTATCACCGCCAGGAGCACCAGCCCCCTACAGATCCGCTTGATCATCACACGCATCATCCCGTGGTTTTTCTTCATCCACGCTTCCTGTCTCCAGAGACGCCAGGATCTGGCGCTTTTTCAGGATATGTCAATTGCATTATAGGTGGGAACTGTCGCCGCTTCGCCCTTCCCGGTCGGAGGGAGCAGGCTGGCTGCGTCGCCAATCAGGTCATCGTGCAGCTCGCCATCGGGATCAGTAACGTATAGCGGCTCGAAATGCCCGCGGTAGCGTTCGGGAATCCTGATGCGGGGGCGGTACAGCGAGCCGAGCGGTTCGGAGCTGGCAAGGTAGCTGCGGCAACCCTCCCGGCCGGGTCGAATGCCGTCCCGGCCGTTGCTGCCGAAACGCGGGTGGCTCATCGTCCAGGCGTTTCCCAGGCCGCTCAACAGTCCCCATCTGGATAGCGTCGCGCGATAGCAGCAAAAGAACCGCCAAGCATGCGCTGCCAGCTTGCGTTTTGAAATCATGCCCTTATCCATGCGCGCAGCAAAGGCGATGGCGTTTTCGATGGCGTCGACAGGGTAGCATACGAGTGACCGCCCGTCCATGTCGCGCAACTTGACGTTCGGCAGCAACAGACCCTCGCGCAGCCGTCTGCCAAACAGCGGCGTCCCCAGCATCGGGATGGTAAAACTAAGGAAGCTCGGCAGGGTAATGCGCGGGTTGGCGACGATGAATTCGATTTCAGCCAGCAAGTCGTCGATCGTCTGGTCAACCAGGTCAAAGATCAGACCGTAGTGGAAGATCAGACCGGCCTCAAGACACGATCGGATGGTTTCCTCCTGCGGCAGCACCAGATTCTGTTTCTTGTTGAGGGCGGTGACCTGCGCGCGGCTGAACGATTCGACGCCACTAAAAACCCCGATGCAGCCGGATTCGCGTGCCAGAGAGACGTTGTCGGCGCCTTTGAAGAAATCGGCAGTCACCAGCGCCGCCCAGCCGCCGAACTTCCGTTGTTCGAACAACCCCTTGAGGAGCGCCATGCGTGCCTTGAAGTGCGCGCGCGGCCCGGCAAAAAAATTCTGGTCAAGGAACATGACGCACTGACGGTAACCAAGCGCCTCAATCTGCCGGCGCACATCGTCGAGGTCGTAGGCCATGAATTGCTGGTCTTCGGCCGTCATGGCGCAAAAGCTGCAGCGGAAGTTGCAGTTGCGGGAGGTTTCCGCATAGCCGATGATGCGATTCCCGGGCAACAGGTCATGCCTCGGAATGGGCATGTCGGCAGCGTGCCCCGGGCCAAAGACCGCATCCACCACGCTTGTTATCTGCTCGACATCCCCACTGCAGACGTAATCAAAATAGCGGCGGCTGAGATTGGGCAGCATCCGCGCCAACGGACCGCCCATGGCGACGACGATGCCCGGATTGACCGCTCGGGCATACGCGGTGACCTGCTTCATACGGTCGAACGCCGGGTTGAGGCCGGTCAGCACCAACAGGTCTGCCCATTGCAGCTCGCGAAGATCCTCGAAAGGGCCGTTGCGAAATTCGCAGGCGAGCCGGATATCGACTTGCGCGGGATCGAGCATTCCGGCCAGTACCGCCGGCGCTATCGACTGCGGCATGATCCAGGGGTTCCCCCGCGCGCCGCGGTGGTTGTCGGAATAGCAGTTGAGAATCAGGATTCGTGGTTTTCGCATGCCGGGCTCGGTTCTATGGCATCAGGCCGACAGCGCGGTCCAGGCGGATTTGGCATCGCTATACCAGCGATGGCCAATTTCACACAGGCGCTCCGTATTCGCCAGCGGCGAGTGCGGCGATGGCGATGGCCAGATGCCGCAACCCCGGATGGGTTGATTGTGCCATTGATCCCCCAACCACCCGTCGCATAGCCGCTTGATCAAGTCCACGTCGTCTTGCCTGCGCGCGGAGATATCCATCTCGGCGATGCGGCGGAACTCTTCCACCCCCCAGCCAACCGGAACGTTCCACTCCCCGGTCGCGCGATCGATGACCGGCTGAATCACCGGATTCATGCGCACAATTGCTGTTTCGGTGTGGGGACAACAGGACACGTCGAGCGGCAAACCGCCGTCGAGCATCAGGTGGGCAATGAAGGTGTGCGCGTCCGGAGGATCAGCGATGATGGTCTTGCCGACCTTGACAAGCTCCGGGAGAAAGCCGGTCCTGGCGCGCGGCTGGCACAGCGCATCGGGGATCCCTTCGGTGCCGCACTCGGGTAGAAAAACCGTGCTGGTGCCAAGCGAGAGTACGCCGATGTCGCGACGCGGCACACCCATGGCGATGGCTTCGACAACGCCTGCCAGCACTGGATTGTTGTAGCCCGTCATGGCGCCGTCCCAGAAACGGCAACCGTCAAATTCAGCTGGCTTGTCGAACCAGTTGATCGGTGCGGTGCTTGACGCATGCGCCGCTTCCGCCAGGGTCGCGCGCTGCTGCCGATGCGGGAAGCTGGCGGCCGGGCTCGTGACATTGCTGCGCATCATGCGAGCCCGGTCCCGGTCGAAGTCGTAGGTCACAAAAAGAAAGGACATTGGCCGGTCCGGTTCATCGCGCTGCGCCCGGAACGAAGCGATGCTGTCGTTGAGGATTCCGTGCAGGCTGTGCAGCGAGGTGGTGCCCATCCGGGGCAGTATGCGATGCAGGAATTCAAGCTTGCCACCGGTCGAGAAACGCCGGCCAACCGGGCTCGACGGGGAGAAAACACCGGTAACCAGCTGCAGCAGACTCCGGTACCAGGGTAAGCGCCCAAAAAGTGCATGCCGATTGGCCGGGCTGTCGAACAGCTCGAAGATTTCGCGCGGCGCATAGCCCTCGATCAGTGCCGCAGCGACGATCGCCCCGCCCGAGCAGGCCGACACCAGGTCGAAATGGCTGAGAACCTGATGTCCATCCTCGCCCGGAAAGAGATCATCAAGCACCTTCGCCTGGATCAAGGCAAAGGTACCACCGCCGTCCAGCGACAATATACGGAAGGGCTTTCTGCCCGGCCTGACTTCCATCGGCAAGGCTTCCAGTAAAAGACACCAAGTTTCCCTTTTCTTGCGATTTCAAGCAAATGATATTATGCGGGAAATTTCCCCACAGGCGCTGCGTGCCGGCAAGGGATGCACGCGCGTGCGGGAGTTGGTTCGTCGGGGAGCTTCGGCCAGGGCAAATCTGCGACCGGTCAGGTTGACCGCCAGGCGAATCAGTTCAGCGGTCGCTCCACCTAAGGAATGACCGGCCATTCGATCTGGTCGCTACGCTCGATACCGGCGGTCATCGTCCGACAAAGGCCGATGAACTCGCGCATCCCGGCGGTCTGGAATTTCCGATGGTGCCAGAGGAAGTGGAAGTGCCGGCGCAGGTCGAGTTCGGGCGTTTCGATCGCCACCAGGCTGCCGCGTCGGAACGCCTCGCGCAGTGCGAGGCGCGAGATGCAGGCAATGCCGAGGTCGAACTCGACGGCGCGCTTGATGGCTTCGGTATGTTCCAGTTCGAGTCGGATGTTCAAGGCCGAGTGGTGATGGCGCAGAGCCTGGTCGAGTGTTTCTCGCGTTCCCGATCCGGGTTCGCGCACAATCCATGCCTCCCTTGTCAGTTCCATCAGCGTTGCCCTGCCCTCTTTCGCCAGCGGATGAGTGGGCGCGCAGAACACCACCAGTTCGTCGGCCACCCAGGGTTCAACGATCAGATCGGGGTGACGGCAGGTACCCTCGATCAGCCCCAGATCGAGTTCGTGGCGCGCTACCTGGGCGACGATCGTGCTCGTGTTTTCCACCTTCAACTGCAACGTGCCTTCGGGGTGGCGCTTGAGGAAATCAGCGACGACCAGCGTCGCGAGATAGTTGCCGATGGTCAGCGTTGCGCCGATGCGCAGCCGTCCGTATCCGGCGCGACCTTCGAGCACACTGGCGATAGCCGCCGCCCGCTCGATCAACTCGACGGCCTGCGGCAGCAGCGCCTGCCCGAGTTCGTTGATACGCAGCGACTTGCCGAACCGGTCGAAAAGTTGGGTGTCGTACAGTCGTTCGAGTTCGGCGAGTGCCGTGCTGGTCGCTGACTGCGACAGGGAAAGCTCTTCGGCGGCACGCGAAACACTCTCGTGCCGGGCAACCGCAACGAACACCTCGATCTGGCGCAAGCTGTATCGCATATTTATTTTGTAGATATGATCTATTCAACAAATCGGTTTTACAAATATAACATGAGCAAATACGATTTCCCGGTCAAGAGCCAACCATGGTCAAAACGATGAGCAACTTCTCCGCCCAACGCGTCCTTTCGGTCCATCACTGGAACGATACCCTGTTCAGCTTTCGCACCACCCGCGATCCTGGCCTGCGCTTCATCAATGGTCAATTCGTGATGGTCGGCCTGCCGCAGGCGGGGCGTCCGCTGACTCGCGCCTACAGCATTGCCAGCGCCAATCACGACGAATACCTCGAGTTCTTCAGCATCAAGGTACCCGACGGTCCGTTGACCTCGAAACTGCAACACCTCGCGGTCGGTGACGAGGTCGTTGTCAGCCGCAAGCCGACCGGTACGCTCGTGCTGCGCGACCTGCGGCCCGGCCAGAATCTCTATCTGCTGGCGACCGGTACGGGTCTCGCGCCGTTCATCAGCCTGATCCAGGACCCCGAGACTTATGAGCGTTTTGAAAAGGTGATCCTGATCCATGGTGTTCGCTGGCAAAAGGATCTGGCGTACCGCGACTTCATCAGCGAGGAGTTGCCCCAACACGAATATTTCGCCGATCTGGTGCGCGACAAGCTGATCTATTACCCGACCGTCACCCGCGAGCCGTTCTGCCACCAGGGTCGAATCACGCAACTGGTCAACAGCGGCCGCCTGTTCGCCGACATTGGCCTGCCCCCCTTCGATCCGGCGCGTGACCGCGCGATGGTCTGCGGCAGCCCGGCGATGATCAAAGACTGCTGCGCCCTGCTCGACAGCCGCGGCTTCCAGGTGTCGCCGTACATCGGCGCCCAGGGTGACTACGTCATCGAACGGGCATTTGTCGACAAATAGGGGCGGTGTCTCTGTCGCTCGCAGTCCGTGGCGCGGTATGAGCTGAGCCGAGTCACCCTGCGAGAAAGCCATGTTCAGGCGGCATGGTGGGCCAGTCTCGGGTAGACTTGCGCTTTCCGGATGCGTCCTGCGTTCGCCAACTGCTCCTCCACCCGCTGACCGACAAGCTAAGCCATGGCTCAATACGTATTCACGATGAACCGCGTGGGCAAGATCGTGCCGCCCAAACGCCAAATTATCAAGGACATCTCGCTCTCCTTCTTCCCGGGCGCAAAGATCGGCCTGCTCGGCCTCAATGGCTCCGGCAAGTCGACCGTTCTGCGCATCATGGCCGGAGTCGACAAGGACATCATCGGCGAGGCGACGCCGATGCCCAACCTCAAGATTGGGTACCTGCCGCAGGAACCCCAGCTCGACCCCGAAAAGACTGTCCGCGAGGAAGTCGAGTCCGGCCTCGGCGAGGCTTTTGCGGCCCAGGCCAGGCTCGAGGCGGTGTACGCCGCCTATGCCGAACCCGACGCCGATTTTGATCAACTGGCCGAGGAGCAGGCGCGCCTTGAAGCGATCATCGCCAGCGCCGGTTCCGACCTCGGCAGCCAGCTCGAACTCGCCGCCGATGCGCTGCGCCTGCCAGCCTGGGATGCCCTGGTCCAGAACCTCTCGGGCGGCGAGAAACGCCGGGTCGCGCTGTGCAAACTGCTGCTCTCGAAGCCCGACATGTTGTTGCTTGACGAACCGACAAACCATCTCGACGCCGAGTCGGTCGATTGGCTCGAACAGTTCCTCGTACGCTTTCCCGGCACGGTGGTCGCCGTGACGCACGATCGCTACTTCCTCGACAACGCCGCCGAGTGGATCCTCGAACTCGACCGCGGCCAGGGCATCCCGTGGAAAGGCAACTACTCGAGCTGGCTGGAGCAGAAGGAGGCGCGTCTGGAAACGGAAGGACGTCAGGAGGCCGGCCGGATCAAGGCGATGAAACAGGAGCTCGAATGGGTGCGCCAGAACCCGAAGGCCCGCCAGGCGAAGAGCAAGGCGAGGCTGTCACGTTTCGAGGAACTGTCCAGCGTCGAGTACCAGAAGCGGAACGAGACCCAGGAGATCTTCATTCCGGTCGGTGAGCGCCTGGGCGGCAAGGTGATCGAATTCAGGAACGTCAGCAAGTCCTTCGGTGATCGTCTGCTGATCGACAAGCTCAGCTTCAACGTGCCGCCAGGCGCCATCGTCGGCATCATCGGCCCGAACGGCGCCGGCAAGTCGACGCTGTTCCGCATGCTGATCGGCAAGGAGCAACCTGATTCGGGCGAGATCGAGATTGGCAATACCGTCAAGCTCGCCTATGTCGACCAGAGCCGCGATTGTCTCGACGGGGACAAGACCGTTTTCGAAGAAATTTCCGGCGGTGCCGAGTTGCTGACCGTTGGCCGGTACGAAACGCCCGCCCGCGCCTACATCAGCCGCTTCAACTTCAAGGGCGGCGATCAACAGAAGCGCGTCGGGCAACTCTCGGGCGGCGAGCGTGGTCGCCTGCACATGGCCAGGACGCTGATTGCCGGCGGCAATGTCCTGCTGCTTGACGAGCCGTCAAACGACCTCGACGTTGAAACGCTGCGCGCGCTTGAAGACGCCCTGCTTGAATTCGCCGGCAGCGTGCTGGTCATTTCCCACGACCGCTGGTTCCTTGACCGCATCTGCACGCACATTCTCGCCTGCGAAGGTGATTCGCAATGGACCTTCTTCGCCGGCAACTACCACGAGTACGAGGAAGACAAGAAACGCCGCCTTGGCGAAGAGGCAGCGAAACCGAGGCGGATTCGCTACAAGCCGATTACGCGCTAGCAACCTGTCGGACTTGCCTCGCTGGCATGAACCCGGAAGCAATCGAAGTCATCAAGGTGCCGGATGGACGGCCGATCAAGTTGTGGACCGAAGGCGTGCCGGTCGAGGACGCGGCCCGCCTGCAGCTGATCAACACCGCCCGCCTGCCGTTCATCTTCCGCCACCTCGCGGTGATGCCGGATGTGCATCTGGGTAAGGGTTCGACGATCGGCAGCGTGATCCCGACGCGCGGCGCGATCATCCCGGCGGCCGTCGGCGTGGATATCGGCTGCGGCATGATCGCTACCCGCACGACCTTGAAGGCTTCCGACCTGCCGGACAGCCTGCACCGCCTGCGTAGCGCGGTCGAGCAGGCGATACCCCATGGCCGTACGGTCGGCCGCGGCAAGCGCGACGAGGGCAGTTGGCAGAACCCGCCGGAACGGGTCAGCGCCTTGTGGGCCGAACTGTTGCCCGGCTTCACGCGCATCGTCGAAAAGTACCCCCACCTCAGGGAGACCAACAACCACAAGCACCTGGGTACGCTGGGCACCGGCAACCATTTCATCGAAGTCTGCCTCGACGAGGCCGACCACGTCTGGTTCATGCTGCACTCGGGTTCGCGCGGCGTCGGCAACGCCATCGGCAGCACCTTCATCGCGCTGGCACAGGCGGATATGCGGCAGCACCTGGCCAACCTGCCCGATGGCGACCTCGCCTACATCGAAGAAGGCAGCGTGCATTTCGACGACTACCTTGAAGCGGTCGGCTGGGCACAGAACTATGCGCGCCGCAACCGGACGGCAATGATGGACAGTCTGATCGCCGTCGCCCGCAAGGTAATCACCAGGCCCTTCACCGTCAACGTCGAAGCCGTCAACTGCCACCACAACTACGTCCAGAAGGAAACCCACTTCGGGTCCGAGATCTTCGTCACCCGCAAGGGCGCGCTGTCGGCGCGCAAGGGCGAACTCGGCATCATCCCCGGCTCGATGGGTGCCAGAAGCTATATCGTTCGTGGCCTCGGCAACGAGGAGTCATTCTGCTCGTGCAGCCACGGCGCCGGCCGAACGATGAGCCGCAACGAGGCCAGACGCCGGTTCACGGTCGCCGACCAGGAGCGCGCCACGGCACACGTCGAGTGCCGCAAGGACAGGGAGGTCATCGATGAAATCCCGATGGCGTACAAGGACATCGACGCAGTGATGCACGCCCAGCGCTCGCTGGTGGAAATCGTGCATACACTGCGGCAGGTGGTGTGTGTCAAGGGCTGAGGCGTCGCCGGCGGGAGCTGCCGCCAGGAAACGGGTCATGGCACGACATCGGCCGCCGAGCGCAGACACGGGGCAGCTCTGGGCGAAGCGGCTTTGGGGGACAACAGCACGCGGGATTCATTTGACACGCGTCAGCAGCGGCAACGGGATGGACTATTCGCCCGCGTTGGCCAATAATTGCGCGCTGTTGGCCAACCACGTGTCCGCCGTCGGTGTGGCGGGCCGTTTTTCTTGAGGTTCGTGATGCGCTACCAGGTTTTCATGGAAGAAGAAGAAGGCGCCGATGGGACGGGAGAACTGGCGAATTTCGACCATCTGGATGAGGTCTGGGAGTTCATCCGCAGTCGCCTGCCGACTGGCGTCTTCAGTGATCGGCGTCTGGTCTGGGTCAAGGACCGAGAAGCCGCTGGCGACGTCTCGTTCTCCTTGACTGCCGAGCTGTGGGCAGAGCATTGCGAAACCCCGCTTGCCTTTGCGCGCTGTTTCAAGATGTTTCTGACTTTCAAACACACCTAGACTGGTCCGGCGCCGTTCTTCACCAGACCGACTCAGCGACCGGTTTCGCTGAAGGCAGACGCGTGCGAGGAGAGATACCGCGAAACGTGGCGTGAGGGCAGCGGTCAGTCGGCTTGCCAGGCGGCGAAGGTCGCACGAATCGCGGCCGCGTCAGGTGCGGCGGCCAGTTTTTCACGCACAGCGCGCTCGGAAAACATCTGAGCCAAGTCGGAGAGCAATTGCAGGTGCTGCTCAGTGGCGACTTCCGGCACCAGCAGAGCGAAGATCAGATTGACCGGCTTGCCATCTGGCGCATCGAATTCAACCGGAGCGGCCAGTCGGACGAAGGCACCGACCACCTGCTTGAGACCCTTGATGCGCCCGTGCGGAATGGCGACACCGAGCCCGAGCCCGGTGGAGCCGAGCTTTTCACGTGACAGCAGGGCATCAAACACCTGGCTGCGACCAAGCCCCTGGTGATTATCGAGCAGCAGGCCAACCTGCTCGAAGAGGCGCTTCTTGCTGCTCACATGGAGGTCAGCGACGACATTGTCCGACGTTAACAGTTTGGCAATCTGGTTCATTGGCGTGGCGTGTAGACAAAAAAAGCGAACGGCGCAACGGGGAAAGTCGCTACCGCGACATCAGGGTGCGGCGGATTATAGCTCGCTGCCGCAGAACTGCTCATCTACCGGGGGGCTTTTCGCGCCGATAATCCGGGGCTGTTTACACCGTATTTACATCGGCTGCAGAACAGTGCGCCACTTCCCCTGATCGGAGAGATTGGATGCTCGATTACTGGTTCCGCGCGCGCTATCTGCTAGCTCTGACCCTGTGTGCGCTGATCACGGCTCTGACCCTGCCGCTGCGCGGCAGGCTCGACCTGGCGAACATCGTGATGCTGTTTCTCCTCGTCGTCTTCATTGCTGCCGTCAAACTGGGCCGAGGCCCGGCCGTCCTTGCTGCCTTTCTGAGCGTCGCCTTGTTCGACCTGTTCTTTGTCCCGCCACACCTGTCGTTCACGGTCGTCGATGCGCAATACCTCGTCACCTTTGCCGTGATGCTGGCCGTCGGATTGATTACCTCACACTTGGCGTCACATATCGCCGATCAGAGTGAAGCCATCCTGGCGAAAGAGCGCGAAACGAGCATGCTGTATGAACTGGCGCGCGACCTCGGGGCTGCCCTGACGCTCGCGCAAGTAGTCGACATCGTCGGCCGGTTCCTGCGCGCGATCGAAATGGACAGTGCGGTGTTGATCAATGAAGGCAGCGAGGGGCGGGAGGCGTTGACGATCCATGGCACGCTGCCTATCGGCGACAGGGCACGAGGTCTCGCCCTCACGGCGTATCGACAGAACACCACCGTCAACGACGCAGACAGTGTGTTCCTGCCTCTTGCCGGCGCGACGCGCGCGCGTGGCGTTCTCGCCGTGGCCAGGACGCGCGGCGCGCTGCAGCCCGTCGTCGAAGCAGTCGCGTCCCTGTCGGGCATTGCCATTGAACGGATTCACTATGCCCAGATTGCGCAACAGAGCGAACTCGAGGTGCAATCCGAGAAGTTGCGCTCGTCAATCCTCTCATCCTTGTCCCACGACCTGCGTACACCACTGACCAGTCTGGTCGGCCTGGCCGATACGCTCACCGATACCCTGTCTGACCGGCACACGGGTGCTTCGGACAATGCCGCCGAGACAGCCGCTATGTTGCGCGACCAGTCCCTTGCCATGCACCGGATGGTGACCAATCTGCTGGAGATGGCCCGACTTCAGTCGGGACGCGTGAGGCTCAACAAGCAGTGGCAACCGATCGATGACATTGTTGGATCGAGTGTGCGTCTGCTTGACGATATCCTGGCGGCACGACAGCTTGACATCGCACTACCACCCGACCTTCCCCTGGTCTGCTTTGACGCCGTGCTCATGGAACGCGTACTCTGCAATCTGCTGGAGAATGCCGCAAAGTACTCGACCCCCGGAACACCCATCGGTTTGCTGGCGCGCGTCTGCGCTCTCAACCTGGAGGTGTTGGTCTGCAACGAGGGCGCGGGCTTCCCCGCCGATCGACTTGATCAGGTCTTCGATCCCTTTGTGCGTGGCTTTCAGGAGCAGACGATCGCCGGCACAGGTATCGGCCTGGCGGTCTGCCGCGCCATCGTCAGTGCCCATGGCGGCACCATCGCGGCAGAGAGCACGCCGGGCAAGGCCTGGGTGAGATTGACACTGCCGCTGGGTACACCGCCGGAGATGGATGGAGACCTGTCGTGAGCGATGTGCCGATACGCGTGGTGGTGGTCGAGGACAACCCGCAGATCCGCCGTTTCGTCTCCGACGCCATTCGCAAGTCAGGCTGCATGGCGTCCGAGACCGCGACCGCCCGCGCCGGGCTTGAAACCGTCGCGGCGGGCGATGCCCATCTCGTCATTCTCGATCTCGGCCTGCCCGACATGAGTGGCATCGACTTCATTCGCGAACTGCGGCTGTGGTCTTCACTGCCAATCCTGATTCTCTCGGCCCGTACGGCCGAACACGACAAGATCGAGGCCCTCGATGCCGGTGCCGACGACTACCTGACCAAGCCTTTCGGTGTGGGCGAGTTACTCGCCAGGGTTCGTGTCCTGCTGCGTCGGCGCAGCCCTCCAGACGAGCCGGTCACAATCTATCACTTCGGCGAGGTTGAGGTCGATATCGCGCGATACACCGTACGGCGTGCCGGAGAGGATATTCACCTGACGCAGATCGAACACCGCCTGCTCGCCGTAATGCTGGCCAACGCCGGCAAGGTACTGACGCACAGGCATCTGATGGAGGAGGTATGGGGCCCTGGACATGCAGAACAGGAACACTACGTGCGCATCTATATTCGTCGCCTGCGGCAAAAGCTTGAACGTGACCCGACCCAGCCCCGCCATTTCCTGACCGAGACCGGTATCGGCTACCGGTTTCAGCCGAGGGTGAAATAAGCGCTGCTACCCGTTCATCCCAGGCTACGGTGTCTTGAGAGGCGGAGAGGGAACGGCGGTCGCCATCCTCCCCCTCGAAACCCGGTGTGCGCTTCTCCAGCGACCAGCTCTCCAGTTGGTTTTTTCCTCATCGGGACTGACGCGCCAATCGGTGGGCCTTCTTCGCACCATTGTGGATGCTCTTCCTCTGCACCTTCCCCATGCCGCTTCGCCGTCGCAAGAACTTCACTCTGCCGGTGGCGCTGAGGCCGGCCTTCTGACCAAAATAGATTTAGAATGACGACATGAATGCCGACTCCTTCCGTGCGCATGGCCGATAGCCCGCTACAGGCTCGCATGCGTATCCGCCGCCGGCGCCGCCTGCGCGAATCGGATGTGCGCGTCGCCGGGCAACTGCAGCGCATCATCGTTCGCATCGTTTGGGCCGGCGTGGTGGTACTGATCCTGATCGGCCTTGGCACGCTCGGCTTCTACGAGATTGCCGGTGACAACGCGGCCTGGTCGGATGCGCTCTACATGACGCTGATCACCATCTCGACGGTCGGCTATGGCGAGATCGTCCCGCTCCATTCGATCACCGACCGGCTGTTTGCCGGCCTGGTCGCGATTTCCGGCCTGGGCGCGCTGACCTTTCTATTCACCAGCCTGTCAGTGTTCTTCCTCGAGAAGGACCTTGACTTTTCCCTGCGGAGACGACGAATGGAAAAACGGATTCAGAGACTGCGACAGCATTTCATCATTTGCGGTTTCGGGCGGGTTGGTCGGAGTGTCGCGCGGGAACTCCATAACACGGGCCGTCACTACGTCGCCATTGACATCGAAGCTGATCGCTTCGAGGAGAACCTCGACAAGTTTCCCGGTCTGCTCTACCTACACGGGGATGCTTCCGACGACGATCTGCTCGAAGCGGCCGACATCGAGGACGCCCGCGGGCTGTTTGCGGTCACCGGCGACGACTCACGCAATCTGATGATCATCATCACCGCCAGACAGCTCAATCCCAACCTGCGGATTGTCGCCCGCGCCCAGGAACTGCGCAACGTCGAGAAAATGAGCCGGGCGGGAGCCGACACGGTGATCTCACCTGATTTCACCGGTGGCACCCGCTTGGCCTCGGCGATGGTCAGACCGCACGTCGTCGGCTTCCTCGACGAGATGATCCGTTCCGACAAGAACGTACGGGTGGAAGAGGTGCCGGTTCCCCCCGATTTCCCGCCGACCCGTGTCGGCGACCTGCGTCTGCGAAGTCCCGACTACATCCTGCTCGCCTTGCGCGAGGGCGATGGCGCCTGGGTATTCAATCCCAAGGTTGACCACGTCATCCACGCCGGCAATACGATCATCGCCATGGCGAGCCCTTCCGGGCGTGCCCAGATCAAGGCGCACCTGATCGAAAAGATGGGCTGACGACTCCTCGCAGTCGCCTGGCCGCTCATCGAGGCGGCTTTGATCTCAGGTCATCGAATGCAAGCCGAAGACGTTGCCCTCGGTGTCCACGGCCAGAGCACAGAAACCGTATTCGCCAATCGAGAACTTTTCGCGGCAGATGTGGCCGCCGGCCTTGACGACTCGCGCGGCCTCGACCGCGCAGTCCTCACAGCCAAAATACACCAGTGTGCTGTTGCCGCCCGACGGCATCCCTTCCATCCTGACCAGCGAACCCGAGGCACCACCCTGCCCCATCTGCATCGGAAAAGCGAACATCTCGACGCCAGGGCTGTTGAGCGCTTCGAGTCTGACGCCGAGCACGGATTCATAGAAGGGCTTGGCGCGCGCCATGTCCTGCACGTATATTTCAAACCAGCGGACCGGATTTTCGTTCATTCTGTATCTCCTTTGGTAACCAGAACAGTTGATATTTGGTTCGGGCAGAGTCAGGCCGGCGCCAGTGGCAGGCTCAGGGTAAAGACGGCACCGCCCCCGGCCCGGTTCGCCGCTTCCAGGCGACCGCCGTGCCGTTCGACAATGCCATAGCTGATCGACAGCCCCAGGCCGGTCCCCTGCCCAACCGGTTTGGTTGTGAAGAACGGGTCGAACAGACGCGAGAGGTTGGCCGGCGCGATTCCGGGCCCGTTGTCGGCGAAGCGTACCCGGATCGTCCCCTCGCAAACTTCAGCACCGATGTCGAGCGTCGGCGATTCGCCACCGACCGTGGCGTCACGGGCATTCTGCACGAGGTTCATCAGGACCTGCTGCATCTGCCCGGAAGACCCGACAACCAGCAATTCGGGGGGCAAGTCAACGTTGACGTGGAAGTTGAGCGGCCCGGCACGAACCACCCAGCGGACTGCCCGCGCAACGACTTCAGAAAGGTTGAAGGACTCGTTGGCGCTGCGGTCGACTGCCGAGAATCGCTTCAGCCCATCGACGATGTCGCGCGTGCGCTCGGCGCCCTCGGTCATGCCGTCAAGCAGTGGCGTCAGGTCGGCCATGATGCGGTCGATACGCAATTCCTGGCGCAATCCTTCGAGTTCTGGCGATCGCGCGCACTGTTCGGAGTGCACCGCCTCGAGATAGGTCTGCAGGCGCGTGGCGTAACGTCGAATGGCCAGAACGTTGCCGAGAACGAAGCTGATCGGATTGTTCAATTCGTGTGCCACACCGGCGACCAGGCGACCAAGCGAAGCCATCTTCTCGGCCTGCAGAAGCTGCTGCTGAGTGCGCTTGAGATCCTCGTGCGCCTGTCGCAGCGCGTGATAGGCGCGGCGCAGTTCGCCGACCGGGCGGCCGGTCAGCACCATCCCGACCAGCTTGCCCGTTCCCGAGAGCCGTGGCGTACAGTTCAGCGAGACCGGCAGCGGGCTGCCATCGCGACCGCTGATCAGCAGCTCGCAATCCTGCACGTTCGCCGGGCGCGCGGCCGAAAAGAAGTCGCGCACGCGCTGCCGTGACGCCTCGTCGGCGAAGAGATCGCAGAGCGGTCGCCCGCGCAGGACGGTCTCGTCCAGACCGATGAAGCGTCGCAAGGAATCGTTGACCTCCTGAATCGCACCGTGCCGGTTACAGACGATGAGGATGTCCGACATCGAAGCGAGAACGCTTTCGATGAACTGCTGCGACTCCTCGAGCGCGGCGTTCTTCTGCTCGAGGACGACCTCGTACTGGAGAAGGTCGTTGTACACCTCGTCCATCTTGCGAATCACCTCGACCCAGACCGTCTCGTCCACGCCGTCCAATGCCGGCGGCGCTTCCGGCAGCCGTGCATCGGGGGCAACCAGCGGAGGCCTCGGCAGGCGTTTAGTCTGCAAGCTGGTGGGAGCCATCGGGCAAGAGAGAAGGACAGGGAGACACAGCAACAGGCTGCGCATGACGCGGGCGACCGCCCGCTGCCGAACGCGGTCGGCGGCCCTGGCACAGCTTGCGTCCGCTGATCCGGGCCACGGGGAATCTGCGTTTGAGGAGGAAGATCGAGCGGCTCATACCTTGATCGTAGAGACTATCGCTGCCCGTTGCAATATTGCGACGATCGCCGCGTTGATCGCGACGGCAAGGCAGGCTGCCCGCGGTCTCTGCACGTGGCAGACAACGCGGGCAGCCGCCGCTCCAGAAGGCACAGGCCACCCCAACTCCACTGCAAAGAGAGTTTCCACTTGCTGCCCAAGGCGCAAAGATTGATATCCTTCCCGCTCTCCTGGCCCGACCCGATGTCCCTGTTTTTGAATAGTTACTTCAATCTGGCACGGTTTTTGTGTGTATCGGAGTTAGGGACCGCAGATGCGCTCCCTGACGTGCCGGCGAAAACCTCCCGACCAGCGGTCGGACGACGAGAGAGGGAAAAGGAAAATGGCCAATACCAGTCTGCTGAAGCTCGAAGGTGATGCGGGTATTATCGCGGCAAGCGAACGACTCGGCATGCCGAGACGCGAGTTTCTGCAGTTCTGCGCCACCGTGGCGGCCGGCCTTGGCTTGCCGCAGGGGGC
This sequence comes from Candidatus Accumulibacter necessarius, assembly GCA_017302435.1. Classification (GTDB taxonomy): domain Bacteria; phylum Pseudomonadota; class Gammaproteobacteria; order Burkholderiales; family Rhodocyclaceae; genus Accumulibacter; species Accumulibacter necessarius. The sequence continues at coordinate 68,420 of JAFLDL010000006.1, read as the reverse complement.
GGATGCAGCAGTCGCAGAGGCGCTCGCCACCAGGAAGCGTCCATCGGTGATCTGGCTGCACTTCCAGGAATGTACCGGCTGCACGGAGTCCATGCTGCGGGCAGAGCATCCGACACTCGAAAAGCTGATTCTCGACGTGATTTCGCTCGACTACCATGAAACGCTGTTTGCGGCTGCCGGCCATCAGGCCGAACAGGCACGCAAGACGGCGATGGCCGAGAACAAGGGCCGCTACCTGCTGGTCGTCGAAGGCGCCATCCCAACCCGCGACGGCGGCATCTACTGCAAGGTCGGCGGCCAGACGGCCATCGAACTGACCAGGGAATGCGCCGCCGACGCAGCAGCGGTGATCGCCATCGGCTCCTGCGCAAGCTGGGGCGGCATGCCGGCCACCGATCCCAACCCGACCGGAGCTTCCGGCGTCGCAGCGGTGCTCGGCAAACCGGTGGTGACGATTCCCGGTTGCCCGCCGAACCCCTATAACTTCCTGTCCACGGTCGTGCACTTTCTGACCTTTGGCAGCCTGCCACCGGTCGATGAGCTCGGCCGGCCGACATTCGCCTACTCGCGCCTGATCCACGAAAACTGCGAACGGCGGGCTCATTTCGATGCTGGTCGTTTCGTCATCGAGTTCGGGGATGAAGGGCACCGCAAGGGTTACTGCCTCTATAAGGTCGGCTGCAAGGGCCCTGAGACCTACGCCAACTGCCCGACGGTCCTCTTCGGTGACGCTGGCGCCGGCACCTGGCCGGTTGGCTGCGGCTGTCCCTGCATTGGCTGCACCGAACAGGGTGTCGGTTTCAGCAAGCCGATCCACATGCTGGCCAAGGTAAAGAACGCCGAACCCCCGCAGCAGTACCCGCGCATCGTCGAAGAGCAAGGCATGGGGGCGACGCTCGGCTCGGCGGCGATCCTTGCGGCGGTCGCCGGTGCGGCCGCCGGTGGCACGGCCATGATCGCACGCAATCTCGGCCTTTCGCACAAGGCCGAGGAAGCCGAAAGAGCCAGGACGGCGGGCGAAAGGACGGAGGTGTGAGATGCGTACAACGAGGCCAGATGTTTCCGCAGACGGCAACCCCCGTCGCCAGTTCCTGAAAGGTTGCGCCGCCGCCGGTGCAGCCGTCGCTGCCGGCTCGGTCAGCACGACGGCCGCAGCACGCGAAACCTACCAGCGCCCGCCGGAGGCACTCGGCCTGCTCTACGACGCGACGCTGTGCATCGGCTGCAAGGCCTGCGTTGCCGCCTGCAAGCGGGCAAACGACAATCCGGCCGTGTTCTCGACGGCCGACAAGCTGTGGGATACCCCGCTCGACACCAGCGGCTACACCTTCAACATCATCAAGATGTACCGCAGCGGCACGATGACCACCAAGGACGACGAGACCAACGGGTACGCGTTCATGAAGACCTCGTGCATGCATTGCGCCGACCCGTCCTGCGTTTCGGCCTGCCCGGTAACGGCGATGGTCAAGGACCCGACGACCGGTATCGTCGCCTATGACCCCGAAGCCTGCGTCGGCTGCCGCTACTGCGTCGTCGCCTGTCCGTTCGGTATTCCCAAGTACCAGTATGACTCGCCGACCGGCAAGATCGGCAAGTGCGAACTCTGCCGGCATCGCTACAAGGATGGCCACTATTCGGCGTGTGCCGAGGTCTGTCCAACCGGCGCCACGCTTTTCGGCCGGACCAGCGACCTGATGAGCGAAGCCAAGCGCCGTCTGGCGTTGCAACCGGGCAGTGTGACCACCTATCCGCGCGGCAACCTCAGCGGCGGTCCGGATCAGGGTTACGAAGGCTACGTCGGCAACTACAAGCAGCACGTCTACGGCGAAACCGAGTACGGCGGCACACAGGTCCTGAAGCTCTCGGCTGTCGACTTCGAGAAGGTCGGCATGCCTTGCCTCTCACCGAAGTCGTCGGCTTCCACCTCGGAGACGATTCAGCACACGCTCTACGGCGGGCTGCTGATGCCTTTTGCCGTGCTCGGAGCAATGACCTACATCGCCAAACGCAACGTTCATCATGAAGACGATGCGCCGGCAGACGAACCCGGGAAGGAGTGATCATGAGCGCTCAGCAGCATGCAGCACCAGCGCCGATTGGCGGCAGCCTGTTCAATGCCACGACGCTGGTCTGTGGCGTCCTGATCGCCGTCATGGCGACGATCATCGTCGTCCGCCTGTTCTTCGGCCTCGCCTCGACGACCAACGTCAACGATGGCTACTCCTGGGGCATCTGGGTCGTGGTCGACGTCTTCATCGGCTCTGCCCTGGCCTGCGGCGGCTTCTGCATGGCGCTGCTGGTCTACATCTTCAACAAGGGCAAGTATCATCCGCTGGTGCGTCCGGCCCTGCTCGGCAGCCTCTTCGGCTATACCCTGGCCGGTGCCGCGATCACTTTCGACCTGGGGCGCTGGTGGAACTTCTGGCATATCTTCTGGCCAGGCTACTTCAACGTCAACTCGGTCATGTTCGAGGTCGCAGCGTGCATCACCCTGTATATCATTGTCATGTGGATCGAGTTCTCGCCGGTCTTTCTCGAAAAGCTGGGTCTGCGCGACGCGCGCAGGCAACTCGAGAAAGTGCTGTACATCTTCATCGCGCTCGGCGTCGTCCTGCCGATGATGCACCAGGCTTCGCTGGGAACGATGCTGGTCGTCATGGGTGGCCAGGTCCATCCGCTCTGGCAGACCCCGGTGCTGCCCTTGCTCTACCTGCTTTCGGCCATCACGCTGGGCTACGGAGTCATCCTCTTCGAGTCCTGCGTTGCCGCGTCGGCTTACCGACGGCAAGTCGAGGTACCCCTCCTCAATCCGATGGCCCGGGTCATGCTCGGTATCATGGCCGTCTTTCTGGTCGTGCGGTTCGCCGACATCCTCTTGCGCGGGGTGATTGGCGAGGCATTCAAGCCGACTTACATCGCCCTCACCTTCTGGGTCGAGAATGGCTGCCTGATCGCTCCTTTCCTCCTGATTGGCACGACCGAGGCGCGGCGCAATCCGGCCAGGCTGTTTCTCGCCGGCATCGCGGTCATGCTCAGCGGCATCCTGCTGCGCCTCAATGGCTTCCTGATCAGTTTTGACACCGGGCCGGGCTGGCGGTATTTCCCCTCGGTGCCGGAATTGCTGGTCACTCTCGGAATCTTCGCCGCCGAGGTCTTCGGCTATATTTACATCACCCGCCGATTCCCGGTTTTGCCGCGTGAAGAGCCGCACGCTCAGCCGGCGCGCAACTAACGCGCTTTTCAGGAGACAAGAAAATGTCGCAAAGAGTCACGATTGATCCGGTCACCCGAATCGAAGGTCACCTGCGGGTTGACGTTGAAGTCGACGCCGGCAAGGTCAGGAAAGCGTGGGCCTCGGGCCAGATGTGGCGTGGCGTCGAGAACATCCTGATTGGTCGCGATCCGCGCGATGCCTGGGCGATCACCCAGCGCATCTGTGGCGTGTGCACGACGGTGCATGCGCTCGCCTCGGTACGCGCGGTCGAGAATGCCCTCCAGCTCGAGCTGCCGGTCAACGCCCAGTACATCCGGAACATGATCATTCTGGCGCATGCGGTCCACGACCACATCGTGCACTTCTACCACCTCTCGGCGCTCGACTGGGTCGATGTCACCAGCGCCCTGAAGGCCGACCCGGCCAAGGCCGCCAGCCTGGCCGAGAGCCTCTCCAGCTGGTCGGGCAACAGCAAGGCCGAATTCACCAAGGTGAAGGAGCGCCTGGCAGGCTTCGTCGGCACCGGGCAGCTCGGCATCTTCACCAACGGTTACTGGGGACATCCGGCGATGAAGCTGCCGCCCGAGGTCAACCTGATCGCTGTGGCCCACTATCTGCAGGCGCTCGAAGTCCAGCGGCACGCGAACAAGGTGGTCAGCATTCTCGGCGGCAAAACCCCGCATATCCAGAACCTTGCCGTCGGCGGTGTCTGCAATGCGCTGGCCATCGACTCGCAATCGGTGCTCACCGTCGAGCGTCTGCTGGCGGTCAGGGGCTGGATCGATCAGCTCGCCGACTTCGTGAAGAACGTCTACCTGATCGACGTCGCGGTGGTCGGCGGCTTCTACCCGGAGTGGACGACCATCGGGCGTGGCATCGTCGACTATATCTCGGTGCCGGACATTCCCCTCGACGGCAGGAACACGCAGTTTGCTCTGCCCGGCGGCCATATTGCCGCCGGTGACCTGGCCAGCTTCAAGGAAATCAAGACGCACGACGACGCCTATTTCAGGGATGGCGTGACCGAATCGGTCAAGCATTCCTGGTATGAAGGCGGCAAGGGTCCCCTGCATCCGTACAAGGGCGAAACGCGACCGCAATACACCGATTTCCAGGAAGACGGCAAGTATTCATGGCTGAAGTCGCCGACCTTCTATGAAAAACCGATGCAGGTCGGTCCGCTGCCACGCGTCCTGGCGATGGTCGCTGCCGGGCACCAACCGACCATCGCCTATGCCACGCACGCGCTTGACCTGGTTTCCACCGTTGCCAAGACCAAGGTCGGTCTCGACGCGCTGCACTCGACCATCGGCCGTCACGCAGCCCGTGCCGTCGCCTGTGCGGTGGAGGTGGATGAACTGGCCCGGCAATGGGATCTGCTGCTGGCCAGCATGGCCAAGGGTGACCTCAAGACCTTCAACAAGCCGGTCTTCCCGAAAGGCGAGATCTCCGGCGTCGGCATCCACGAAGCACCGCGCGGGGTTCTCTCGCACTGGATCGTGATCAACGACGGCAAGATCAAGAATTACCAGTGCGTCGTGCCGACCACCTGGAATGCGGCGCCGCGCAACGAGAAGGACGAGCCCGGGGCCTACGAGGCCTGCCTCGCCGGGACGCCGGTCGCCATTCCGGAGCAGCCGCTCGAAGTGCTGCGCACGGTGCACTCCTTTGACCCCTGCCTCGCCTGCGCGGTGCATGTCGTCGACCAGGAGAAGCAGCCGGTGGTCAAGGTCAAGGCCGCCTGACCGCGGTCGCCACAGCCCCCCCAAGCCGCCAGGATGTCAAGCTGGCGGCTCTTTCCTCATCCCGTACCGTGGACCAGTCATGCGCATCGTCGTCCTGGGTGTTGGCAATATTCTGTTGAGCGATGAAGGACTCGGCGTGCGAGCCATTGAGCGCCTGCCGCTGGCCTGTGCCTTGCCGCCGACAGTCGAGCTTATCGACGGTGGCACCAGCGGCATGGAAATGCTCGAGGAACTCGAGGGTCTCGATGCCTTGATCATCCTGGACGCGATTCGCGCCGGCCGCGCCGCGGGTACACCAATGCGCCTGGCGGGTGATGCGGTACCGGTGTTCTTCAAGACCCGGCTGTCGCCACACCAGGTCGGGCTGTGCGATGTCCTGGCCACACTGGAACTGCTCGGCAGGGCCCCGAAACACACCGCCATCCTTGGCCTGCAACCGCAGTCTCTGGCGCTCGGCATGGAACTGAGCCGCGAAGTCGAAGCCGGTATGCCGGAACTGTTGCGGATGGTAATCAGCGAACTGGTGATGCTGGGGATTGGTGGGTGGTCAGCGACGATCGAGGCTACCTGATGTGCCTGTCGATTCCAATGCAGCTCGTCGCTCTGGAAGGCAAGAGCGGCGACTTCGCGGTCGCCGAGAGAGGACAGGGAGACACCCTGCGTCGGGAGCGGGTCAACCTCATGCTAATCGGCCCGCAGCCCGTCGGAACCTGGGTTCTGGCCTCGCTGGGCCTGGCCAGGGAAGTGCTGGAGGATGGCGAGCGGGAGTTGATTGAAGATGCGCTCGCCGCCGTCTCTGCTGCACTGACCGGAGACTACGACCCGGCGCGGCATTTCACCGACCTGACCGGCAAGCCCGGGGAGCCCGGCGAGCCGCAATGAGCCCCGAGTTCCGCAAGCCGGCCTTCGAGGCGAAGCAACCACCACCCGCAGCGCCAATCACCGACAACCCCGCGCAGCGCCTGGAAGCGATGTACCTCCAGATCTGGGCGACGAACATGCGCGATCTGCCATTTGTCAATTCCGCCCTGTCGGTGGAAGCGGTCGGCTTTCGCCGCTGGCAACCTGCCAGCACCGACCACTCAGGCGCGGCCACCTCAGCCCTGACCAGAGAAGGCGGGGCCACCAGCCCATGCGAGCGGTCAGGCGACTGGGTAGGCGCCGTCATCACGCCTTGGTTCATCAATCTCTTCGTCCTGCCAGGCGGGGGCAATCTGTGGTCCGACCGGCGTCCCGGCCAGCGCTGCCATATCCTCTTCCCGATTGGTCCGCTCGCTTTCATCGCCGATCACGACCCGACCGCGATCGTTCCTGCCTACCAGTATTGCCCGCTGTTCGCTCCACCCAGCCAGTTCGCCTCGCAAGCGGCCGCGCGCGCGGCAGCAACTGCCGCTCTGGAGGCCATGCTCATGGCACCCACGGTCGCGGACCCGCGGCCCGGTTCAGGCGGAACTTCGCCGCCAAAGCCGGATTCGGCCCGGCGGGCCTTCCTTCGCCGCTTCGCCAGACCCTGAGCAAGATGGACGGTGCGACCGTCCATCGGCTATCGCCAGCTTTTTTTTCTGTGGTAGATTCTGCCAAGGAAAAAACCATTGGCACAACACAGGCCTCGTGACCGCATCTCCCACGGCGCTGGCGAGTGCCCCATGACTGGTGCCATGACTTCACTCGACATTGCCCTGCTGTATCTGCTGGCTGCCGTACTCGCGGTCGTTGCTTGCCGCCAGTTCAGGCTGCCGCCGATGCTGGGCTACCTGGTGGCCGGCGTCCTCATCGGGCCGAATGCCCTGGCCCTAGCGCAAAATTCTGTGGGGATCCGCTATCTGGCCGAATTCGGGGTCGTTTTCCTGATGTTCGTGATCGGTCTCGAGTTCAGCCTGCCTAAGCTGCGTGCGATGAAGCAGCATGTCTTCGGCCTGGGTCTGGCGCAGGTCGTCCTCACCATAGGGCTCGCCACGGCTGCCTCGCTGCTGCTGGTGTTGATGCTGCCAGGCTGGTGGCAGGTGTCGTGGCAGGTCGCACTGGCACTGGGCGGCATCCTGTCGATGAGCAGCACTGCCATCGTCATCAAGCTTGTCGCCGAGCGCCTGGAACTGGAGTCCGAACACGGCAAGCGGGTAGTCGGCGTGCTGTTGTTCCAGGATCTGGCCGTGGTGCCCTTGCTGGTCCTTATTCCAGCGCTGGCGGCCGACCCGGAAGACCTGCTGCCCGCACTGGGCCTGGCCCTGCTCAAGGCCGTGCTGCTGCTCGGGCTGCTGCTGACGGGCGGGCAGACAATCATGCGCTGGTGGCTGACCCTGGTCGCGCGACAGAGAAGCGACGAGCTGTTCATGCTCAACCTGCTGCTGATCACGCTTGGCCTGGCCTGGCTGACCGAGCACGCCGGCCTGTCTTTGGCGCTGGGTGCATTCGTTGCCGGGATGCTGATCTCGGAGACCGAGTTCAAGCACCAGGTGGAAACCGACATCCGGCCATTCCACGACGTCCTGCTGGGCCTCTTTTTCATTACCATCGGCATGATGCTGGACTGGCGCCTGGTGCTCGAGCGCTGGCCGCTGGTGCTATTGCTGCTGACGCTCTCGCTGGCCTTCAAGCTGGCGATGATCACCGGCCTGGCACGGGCATTCGGTGCCTCGATGGGGGTTTCACTGCGCGTCGGCCTCTACCTTGCCCAAGCCGGCGAGTTCGGTCTGGTGCTGCTGACGCTCGCCGGCCAGCACAAACTGGTGCCGCCGCAGCTGTTCAACCCCATTCTGGCGGCCATGGTGCTGTCCATGCTGGCAACGCCCTTCATGATCATGTACACCAACACCATCGTCGCCAAGCTGGTGGCCAGCGACTGGCTGCTGCAAGCCGTGCAGATGACCCGGATTGCCAGCCAGGCGATGAACGTCGACCAGCACGTGATCATTTGCGGCTACGGCCGCTGCGGCCAGAACCTGGCCCGCCTGCTTGAAGGCGAGGGCATTCCCTACATCGCTCTCGATCTCGACCCGGATCGAGTGCGCCAGGCCAAGGCGGCCGGGCATTCGGTGGTCTTTGGCGACGCCGCGCGACTGCAGGCATTGAAGGCCGCCGGCCTGCACCGTGCAAGCGCCGTCGTGGTGACCTACGTCGATACAGCGAGCGCCCTGAAGGTGCTACACCACACCCACGAACAGGCGGTCAATCTGCCGGTGGTGGTGCGCACCGTCAGCGACGTGGACCTCGAAAAGCTGCGCGAGGCCGGTGCCACCGAGGTGGTGCCGGAAGCGATCGAAGCCAGCCTGATGCTGGCCAGCCACGCGCTGGCGCTGATGGGCGTGCCCATGCGGCGCGTCGCTCGTATCGTGCAGGACCAGCGCGATGCGCGTTACCAGCTCCTACGTGGTTACTTCCACGGCGCCGACGACGACAGCGCCGACGATTTCGAACAGGAGCGTCTCAGCACCGTCACCCTGCCTACGACCGGCTGCGCCGTCGGCAAGACACTGGCCAGCCTGGCGCTTCCCACCGTCGGCGTGCGGGTGGCGAGTCTGCGCCGCGCCGACGGCCTGCCTGCCGCCTTCGACGACGCGACCGTCCTCGATGGCGGCGACACGCTGGTGCTGAGCGGCAGGGCCCCGGCGCTGGCGCTGGCCGAAGACCGATTGCTTTCGCACGGAACAGGCCGAGGTCTCTAACCCATCGCAACGCCCCTGAGAAGGCTCGTACTTGCCGCCGGCGATCACAAATGCGAAGATTGCCCACTCCCGGCAAGTCAGTGGCCGATTTTCTTCTGAAGCCCATGCATTCACATCAACACGGCATCAACATTGAAGCGCTGCTGGCGCATGTGCCGCTGTTCAGTGGATTGGAAACTGAGGAAATTGCCCGTCTCGCGCGTGGTTCGCGCGAACTCACCGCGTCGCGTGGCGAGATCCTGTTCCACAAGGGCGACATGCCAACCGGCTTCTACCTGATTGTCTACGGGCAGGTCAAACTGGCCTTCACGTCCGCGCAAGGCGGTGAGAAGGTTGTCGACATCCTGGGTCAGGGCCAGACCTTCGGCGAAGCCGTGATGTTCATGGACAAGCCCTGTATGGTGTATGCGCAGGCACTGGCCGATTCGCTCCTGCTGCACATCGCCAAGGCTGCGGTGGTTGACGAACTCAACGCTGACCCCAGGCTCGGTCGCAAGATGATTGCCGGGCTGTCGATGCGTCTGCACCACCTGATCAGCGATGTTGAATCCTACTCTCTGTGTTCAGGCCGTCAGAGGATCATCGGCTATCTGCTGCGGGAGATTCCGACCGACGGTGAGAAGTCGATCACCGTGACCCTCCCGACTAGCAAGGGAATCATCGCCTCGCGTCTCAATCTCACGCAGGAGCACTTCTCGCGCATCCTGCACGAACTCTCCGAGAAAGGGCTGGTCGTGGTCGAAGGGCGGAAGATCCATATTCCGGATGTCGGGAAGCTACGTACTTACGATCAATAAACCATGCGGCACCTATACCAACCAAGAGGAGACACCAAGAATGGCACTGGAAACCGAGATCAAGCTGAGCCTGCCGGCGAATGCCGCGCGCCGGGTGCCCGCACACCGGCTGCTGGCCGACAGCAAGCCGATCCGACAGAAACTGATCAATACCTACTATGACACGCCTGACCAAGCCCTGCAGCGCAAGCGCCTGGCCGTGCGCTACCGCCAGAAAGGCGACGTATGGCTGCTGACGGTCAAGAGTGACGCCCCGTCCCCCGGCGGGCTCGCACAGCGCAGCGAATGGGAGGCTCCGGGTCAGCCCGGCGAGTTTGATTTTTCCCACGTCGATAACCCGAAGCTTCGCCGCTTTCTCGAAGCGGCGACTCCCGACCTAGTACCGGTGTTTACCACCGACTTCACGCGCAGCTTCTGGCTGCTGACACCACAGGAAGGGACGCGCATCGAGCTTGCGCTGGACCGCGGCAAGATCGTTGCCGGCGAGCGTCAGGAGACCATCTGCGAAGTCGAACTTGAACTCCTCGAAGGCGATGTCGCCGACCTGTTCAGCGCGGCAATCGCCCTGCAGGCCGATCTGCCGTTGCATCCCGAAGGCGCCAGCAAGGCTGAACGGGGCTACCGACTGGCCCGCCCGGCAGCGCTGGCGCCGGTGAAGGCCGGCAACGTGCCGCTGGCACCGGGGATGACCAGCATCGGGGTGTTCCGCAGCACGGCCTTCTCGTGTCTGTCGCAACTGCAGGGCAACGAGCGCGGCGTGCGCGAGACCGATGCGCCCGAATACATTCACCAGGCGCGCGTCGCCATTCGCCGCTTGCGCTCGGCTATCCGTCTCTGGCGGCCGCTGCTGCCGGAAGAATACGTCAGCAACTTCGACCCGCGCTGGCGCACGCTGGCCAATCAGCTCGGCGACACTCGCAACTGGGACGTTTTCATCACCGAGATGCTGCCACCGATCAGACAGGCGTTTCCTGATCACGCCGACGTTGAGCGGCTGGTCAGCCAGGCCAAGAGCCACCTCACCGTTTGCCGCAAGGCGGCACAGGCGGCGATGACCGCGACCAGCTACTCGCAGTTGTTGCTCGAATTCACCGCGGCTACCGTCGCCCTGGTGGAAAGCAGGAAGCCACCGATCGCTACTTTTGCCCCCCGTTCGCTGGACAAGCGCGCCAAGCGTGTCGCCGCCCTGGCTATCGAAACCAAGGATTCCAATCCGGAAGCCCGGCATGCGTTGCGCATCGCGATGAAGCGACTGCGCTATGCACTTGAGTTCTTCGCCCCGCTGTTTCCTGCCCGACGCCTGCAGCAGTATCACCAGAGTGCGGCGGGATTGCTCGACCTTCTCGGCCGGATGAACGACACCGCTGTCGCCGAACCGCTGATCGTGCTGGCCGTTCCGGGCCACCACAGCGATCTCGTGCGCGGCTGGCTGGCCGGGCGCAACGACCTGATGCTTGGTCAACTCGATAGGCTGCTGGGCGATTTTCTCAGCCACCAGCCGCCCTGGGAACATGGCTGAACGGCGCCTGGCGCAGATCGATGGGCATCGCAGGCCTCGGCGGTGCAAGCCGCGATTCGACGACCGCAACGTCGCCTGGCGCGAGCCCCGCCCGCCCGACGGGCTCGTCTCGAGCTCCTGCGCGAGTTGTCAGCCTCAGCAGCATCGCCCCCCGGCTGCTGATCTTGCTCTTCCTAGGCGGCGCGCCAATGACCCGCGCGGCAGAGCTGCCGCCCGCCGTCAGCCAGGCGCTCCAGGAGGCAGGAATCCCGTCGCGCTCGGTCGCTGTCTTCGTGCAGGCGGTTGATGGCGGACCGGCACTACTGAGCCACAATGCCCGCCAGGCCATGAATCCGGCCTCGGTCATGAAATTGCTGACCACTTACGCTGGCCTTGAACTGCTCGGCCCGGCGCATACCTGGCGCAGTGAAGCGCTCGCCGAGGCCAGCCCGGCCGGCGGTCGGCTCGACGGCAACCTTTACCTGCGCGGCAGTGGCGATCCCAAGCTGGGCCTCGAACAGTTCTGGTTGCTGCTGCGCCAACTCCGCGGCCGCGGACTGAGCGAAATCGGCGGCGACCTGGTTCTTGACCGGGGCGCTTTCGCGCTGCCGCCGCACGACCCGGGCGAGTTCGACAACGAGGCCCTGCGGCCGTACAACGCCGGCCCCGATGCGCTGCTGCTGAACTTCAAGAGCATCCGCCTGGTGCTGCAAGCCGACCCGGCAGGCAAGGAGGTCAGGGTGATCGCCGAAACCCCGAGCGAGGGTCTGCAGATCAGCAACCGCCTGCGCCTTGGGCGCGAGGCCTGCGGCGACTGGCGCGAGCAGGTCAGGCCGGCGGTCAGCGGCCTGACCATCGAACTCAGCGGCAGTTTTCCGGCTGCCTGTGGCGAGAAGGCGCTGCAGCTATCGCCCTGGCCAGCCGACGTCCAGGTTGAAGGGCTCTTCCGCGCCCTGTGGCGAGAACTCGGTGGCAGCTTCGGTGGCCGCGTACGTGGAGGGCGCGCGCCTGCCGGCGCGCGCACGCTGGCAGTGCACGAGTCCCCTGCGCTCGGCGACATCGTTCGTGACATCAACAAGTACAGCAATAACGTCATGGCGCGCCAATTGTTCCTGTCCCTTGACAGCGAGCGTCCCGCGACGACTGATGGCGCGCGCCGCCAGATTGCCGGCTGGCTGCAGGCGAAGGGTCTGAAACTGCCTGAACTGGTACTGGACAACGGCTCCGGCCTGTCGCGCAGCGAGCGCATCTCGGCCGAAGGCCTTGGCCAGTTGCTGCGTGCCGCCTGGCAAAGCCCGGTGATGCCCGAACTGATCGCTTCGTTGCCGATTGCCGGCGTGGACGGGACGCTGCAAAAGCGTTTCAACACCGGGGCAGCAACCGGTCGGGCACACCTGAAGAGTGGCTATCTCGATGGCGTACGGGCGATTGCCGGTTACCTGCTGGATCAAAGCGGCAAGCGCTGGATCGTCGTCTGCCTGATCAATGACCCGAAGGCGAGACTCGGCAAGCCGGCGATCGATGCCCTGCTTCTCTGGCTGGCGACGCGCTGACCGACGGACGCGACAAGCCTGGTGCCAATGGCCGAGCCGCCGACGGACCGACCCTTCAGACAAGGGAACGATGACGGACGAAGGCCTCGAAGTTGTCAGCCGTCAGCGGCTCGCTGAACAGGTAGCCCTGCGCTTCGTCACAACCCTTGCGGTTCAGGAAAGCCAGCTGGGCCTCGCTTTCCACACCCTCGGCAATCGTCTGCAGGCCCAGGTTGTGCGCCAGGCTGATGATCGCCGCAACGATCGCCTCATCATCCGGATCGCTGGCGAGGTCGGCGACAAAGGAGCGATCGATCTTGAGCTTGTGCACCCGGAAGCGCTTGAGGTAGCTCATCGACGAGTAATCGGTACCGAAGTCGTCGATCGAAATCCGTACGCCCTGCTCGCGCAGCTTGTCCATCGTCTCGATCGCCGCAAGCGGGCTGTCCATCGCCACGCTCTCGGTCAACTCCAGTTCGAGAAACTCCGCCGGCAGATCTTCCTCGTCCAGAATCTGCGACACCAGCTGCGTCAGATTGGCCTGCCGGAACTGGACCGCCGAGAGATTGACTGCCACCGTCAGCAGCGGCAGGCCGGCCTGCTGCCAAAGCCGCATCCGGCGCACCGCCATCCGCAGCACCCATTCGCCAATCGGCAGGATCAGGCCGGACTCCTCGGCAATCGGGATGAACTCGGCGGGCGAAACCATCCCCAGCTCGGGGTGCTGCCAGCGCAGGAGTGCCTCGGCGCCAACCAGACGACGGCCTTCGATGGCAAACTGTGGCTGATAACGCAAGTGCAGTTCGCCATGTTCAAGCGCCCGCCGCAGGTCGTTCTCTAGCTGCAGCGTACGCGCCGACCGCTCCTGCATCTCTGCGGTGAAAAAGCAGTAGGCATTGCGACCGCGCTGTTTGGCGCGATACATCGCCGTATCCGCAGACATCGACAGGGCCTCGAAACTCTCGCCGTCAGCCGGGTAGATGGCAATCCCCACCGATGCCGTGCAGCTCAGCTCATGCTGTTCGATGCGATAGGGTGGCGCGGTGACCTCGAGCAGCTTGGCCGCCACGTGTGCAGCGCCGGCGGCGTCGGTGCTCGGCAAGATCAGGATGAACTCGTCGCCGCCGAGACGCGAAACCGTGTCTTCCTCGCGCACCGTGCCTTTCAGGCGCTGTGCTACCTGGATCAGCAGTTCATCGCCAATCCGGTGGCCGAGCGAATCATTGACGTTCTTGAACCGATCAAGGTCAAGAAACATCAGCGCCAGCGACTCGCGACCACGGTGTGCACGGCTCAGGTCATGCCTCACCCGTTCGTCGAGCAGACTGCGGTTCGGCAGACCGGTCAGCGGATCGAAGTGCGCCAGACGCTGGATGCTGGCCTCGGCCTCCTTGTGCTGGGTAATGTCGATGAAGGTTCCGATGTAGTTCGTAGTCCGTCCCTCCCGCTCGACGCGGCTGATCGACAGCCACTCGGGATAGACGCTGCCGTCCTTGCGGCGGTTCCAGATCTCGCCCTGCCAGTGCCCCAGCGCTTCAATCGCGCGCCACATGCTCTGGTAGAAGCTGCCATCGTGCCGCCCTGAAGCCAGCAGGCGCGGGTTGCAACCCAGCGCTTCAGCCTCGCTGTAACCTGTGATCCGGGTGAAAGCGTGATTGACCATGACGATGTTGCAAGCCGCATCGGTAATCGCGATCCCCTCGCCGCCCTGCTCGAAGACCTTGGCGGCCAGGTCGAGCTGCGCCGCCGCCTGCTTTTGCTCGCTGACATCGACGATCGTTCCGAGATAGCCGGTGAGCTCGCCTTGCGCACCGCGCATCACCGTCACCGACAGCCAGACGGCAAGGCGCCGACCATCCTTGCGGATGAAGCTCGTTTCCCTTTCGTCGGCGACACCGCTGCTGCGCGCCCTGGCGACCAGTGCGTCGAAACCCGGCTCAACCCGATAGCCGAGTGCATCACTGAGTACCGACGCCCTCGCCGCGACCTCGTCGGCATCGTGAAAGACGATCGGCGTCACCTTGCCGACCACTTCCTCGGCAAGGTAGCCGAGGATCGCTTCAGCACCCGGATTGAACACCGTGATCAGCCCCAGCGGGTCGGTCGCGACGATGCCGCAGGCCGCACTGGCAAGCACCGACCCTTTCAATGCCTCGCTTTCCCGTAGCGCCTGCTCCACCAGCCGGCGCTCGACCAGCAGGGCAGTGTTTTCGAGCGCCACCGCGGCACTGGCGGCGAGGCCCTGCAGCAGACGGGCGTCGGTTTCGTCAAAGCCATCGGGCTTGTTGTGGATTTCAAAGCAGCCGAGCAACTCGCCATGGCGGTTGATGATCGGCATGTCGAGGAGGTTGTGGAAGCCGATGGCCTGCTGAATCTCGGGAACAACATAGGGATCGTGCACGGCATCATTGCTGAGATGGAACTTCCGCGTCTGCAGCACCCGTCCGGGCACACCGTGGCCCGGCGGGAAACGGTAATCGATCGGCAGCAAACGGCCGCCCTGGTTGTACTCGATGAACACCATCTGCTGCTCGCAGACGCGGGCCGCTGCGCCGGCGGTGGCACCGGTGATCTGCAGGGCGGCGGCCACCAGTTGGCGCAGGATCACCGGGCTGTCCAGCTCGCTGTTGAGCTTCTGGCTGGCGGCGGACATCATCTCCAGTTGCTCGCTGCGGCGCAGCAGCGCCGCCTCGGCCTGCTTGCGCTCGCTGATGTTCATCGCGGTGCCAACCGCCAGGACGGCTCGCCCGGCGGCATCTCGCTGGGCAACCCGCCCGCGAGTCTGCAGCCAGATGCATTGCCCCGACTTGTTGATGATCTGGTGCTCGAAACTGAACACCGGATCACCCGGTTGCATGGCTTCCTGAAATCGCTCGATCAGCGCTGTCCGATGATCCGGATGCACCAGTTCCATCAGCGCGCCGGAACTCGCCGGATCCTCGCCGTGATCGAGGCCGAGCAGTTGCAGCATGGTCGCATCGTAGAGAATGCGGTCCTTGATCAGATCCAGCTCCCAGAAGACGAGCTGGGTCGCTTCGGTGGCCATGCGCAAGCGCGCCTCGGCACGCTTGCGTTCAGTGATGTCACGCGAGAGGGCGATAAAGCGCGGGACTTCACCACTGCGGGTCGGCTTGCGGGCCACCGACAACTCGAACCACAAGCTTCCCCCGGCCAGCAGCAGCTCAAACTGGTGGCCCAGCGAGTGACCCGTTTCGTGCGCTTCGCGCAAGGCCGACAGACAGGTGGCGGCGGCTTCGGGCGGCAGGACATCGGTTACCAGGCGGCCGATCAGCCGATCAGGCGGAGTTGCCAGCAGGTCGGTCCGTGGCGAATGGCAATCGTGGTAGCGACCATCGAGTCCCAACTCGAACATCGGATCGGGAATGGCCTCCAGTGTCGCTTCGAGCTGTGCGGTCCGCTGCCGGACGACGCGCCGCAAGGTCATCACCCAGAGCAGCAGCAGAGCACCGATCAGTGATCCAACCAGAAGAGCGTAGCCCAGGTAGCGTGCCATGGGGGACAAGACCAGCGGTGTTCCCATCCACTTCTGACGCAAGTCCCGCTCTTCTTCGGCAGAAATGCCGGCAAAGCCACGCTGCAGCAGCGCCAGAGCAGCCGCATCGCCTTTCTGCACCGCCCGGTGAAACTGCCCCGTGTACAACGTGAAGGCCTTGTTGAAAAGGGAATCCGCGTTGTTGAGGTAGAGCAGGTAGTTGGCTGGCGGCTCGTCGAGGCAGAATACGCGGACCTTGCCCTCAACCGCGCCGCTCACCAGCGCCTGATAACTTGCGAACGGTAGCACGGTGCTGATGCCGGCGCCGGCGAGCTTTTCGACGCAGGCATCGCCGGCCTTGACGCCGACCAGGAAGCCCCGCAGGGTCTCGAGATCAACGATGCCGCCAATGTCCTTGTGAGTGTAGATCGAAACCGGGATCGCTTCATAAGGCGACGAGAAATCGAGCGTATGCTCGCGCTCCGCAGTCCGGAAAGCAGTGTCGAGAACCCCCGCCCGCCCGTCGGTCATCCGCTGCTGCGCCGTCGCCCAGTCGCTGCCGAGCAGATCGACCCGCACACCGGTTTTCTTTTCCCAGAGCTTCCAGGTATCGACCAGATAGCCGGTGAGCGTGCCGTCGGCCGCACGAAACACGTAGGGCGGATAATTGTCGTCGATCACCACCGTCAATGCCGCTGCCGCCGCTGGCGCGGCGGCTTCGCCGGCAGCCACAACGCCGGCCAGCAACGTGGCGACGACGAGAAGCAGGCGGTGGCAACTGCGAGCAATGCTCATGAGGGTGACTCAACGACTCGACCAATGCGACATCATAGCCGACAACCCATTCGGAATGCAGCAAGCGCCGCCGGCAAGCCTGATCCTGGTCGGCCGGCCGGGCGGCTTATCGACACAGGTCCATGACGCTCATCGTCTCCAGCGCCGTACCCAGCGAGGAATCGATCTGTTGCAGGACCTGCTCGACACGCTCTGGAACCGGCAGGCTGGCTGGATTGAGGAAGCCGCTCTCACCGGCAGACCGGACGATGTCCAGCAACTGCTTGACGGAGATCGCGCCGAGGTCGCGCGCCGGCAGGTAGCCTGGCTGAACGTCCTGGCTCTGCACGAGCAAACCGCCGTTCTGCAAGGCTCTGAGCATCGCCTCGACGGCGTGTCGGGGCACCTGCAGCGCCTGACATAGCTTCGGTAGTGTCCATGCCGGGCGTCCGCTCAGGTAGTGCGCACCGATCGAGCTCATGATCGCCAGGGCAAGCCGCTCGCGCATCCGGTTGCTGAGGCGTGGCTCACCCCCGCTCGCGACGACAGACTCCGGATGCTGCCAGTAGAAGGAAACGCTTGCGCCGAACAGCAGGATCAGCCAGCTGAGATATAGCCAGAACATAAACAGGATGACGACGGCAAAGCTGGAGTAGATCGCCGAGTACTTGCTCGATGACGCGATGAACACCGCAAACCCCCATCCTGAAAGCTGCCACAGCATGCCGCCGACAAAGCCGCCGGCGAGCGCAGGGCAGAGGTCGACACGGGTGTTGGGAACAGCCATGTAGATCAGGGTGAAAGTGCCGATGGCCACAAGATACGGCACCAGCCTGCCGATCATCCCGACCATCCAGCCGATCGGTTCGAGTGCGATGACCTCGCGCACGACCTCGATGTTCAAGGTGGCAGCGATGATCCCGACCGCCGCGAAGATCAGGATCGGGCCTACCAGAAGCGCGCTCAGGTAGAGGCTGAAACGTTCGGTGATGCTGCGTGGTTCGGCGATATGCCAGATGAAGTTGAACGACTCTTCGATCTTCTGCACCAGCGAGACCACCGTGTAGAGCAGCAGTGCAAGTCCGGCGGAACCGAGCACGCCGACATTCGTATGGTCAACGAACTCGATAATCCGCGGGCTGATTTCATCGGCGTTTGCCCCAAGCGGTGCCAACAGTCGCTCCAGCATCGGCTCGATCTGATTGTGCACCCCGAATGCCTTGAGCACCGAGAAGCTCAGCGCGAGCAGCGGGACAAACGATAGCAGCGTGGTGTAGACCAGGCTCATCGCCCAGAGGGTGAGCTGGCCATAGGTTATATCCCGGAAGAGCACGATGGCAAGGCGGACCAGGCGCAGCGCGCGCCGCCGCCACGCGGGCATCGACGCCGGCTGGCTCCCCCAGACGGCGGCGTTGATGGCATCCAGGCGAGGTAGCGGGTTCCAGCTCACTGCTTTCTTGCCCCCATGAGTGCTGCCGATGATGCAATCGATGAAAACGGTCGCGGCCCGATCCGGACGACGGTTGAATGCCCGTCGCTGCTCAGGGAGTTCCGATCGGTCGTTGTCCGGCGAGGGCCAGCCAGCCACGGATGACCCGGTAGGCGACCCACAGACCGAGGATGACGATCAGCACCCAGGCGAGCGGAATACCGATCAGTGTGATGATCAGCAGACCATAGATCAGCAGCCAGAGCAGGGTGAACCAGAAGGTCCGGATCTGCCAGCGATAGTGACTGTCGAGCCAGGTCCCCTCGACCTCGCCGCGCTTGAGGTAGTTGAGAACGACGGCTATCAGTGATGGCACGCCAAAAACAAACGCCCCGGCAACCGTCGCGGCACCGGTCACCCCGACCACGACGGCCAGCGCATGCAAACCGTAGATGACATGGCACCAGGCGCGCGCGCCTTCAAGGTTGCTGTGGGGAATCAGCTCATTGCTCATTTTCAGCCTCCAGGATGGTGAGCTTCGTCATTGTCCATCGCCATGCCACTCGCCCGGCGCTCACAGTCCGAGTTCAGACCACAGGGAATCGACCCGCTCCTTCACCGCCGGGTCCATGACGATCGGTGTGCCCCACTCGCGACTGGTCTCGCCGGGCCACTTGTTGGTCGCGTCGAGACCCATCTTGCTGCCCAGGCCGGCAACCGGGCTGGCAAAGTCGAGATAGTCGATCGGCGTGTTCTCGGCGATCAGCGTGTCGCGTGCGGCATCGACGCGCGTGGTCATCGCCCAGATCACTTCCTTCCAGTCACGGATATCGACATCGTCGTCGACGACGATGATGAATTTGGTATACATGAACTGGCGCAGGAAACTCCAGATGCCGAACATCACGCGTTTGGCGTGCCCCGGGTACTGTTTCCGGATGCTGACCGTTGCCAGGCGATACGAGCAGCCTTCGGGCGGCAGATAGAAATCAACGATCTCCGGAAACTGCTTCTGCAGCAGCGGCACGAAGACTTCGTTGAGCGCAACCCCGAGCATCGCCGGTTCGTCCGGCGGCTTGCCGGTGTAGGTGCTGTGATAGATCGGCTGCCGGCGCATCGTGATGCGCTCAATGGTGAACACCGGGAACTGCGCCTGCTCGTTGTAGTAGCCAGTATGGTCGCCATACGGTCCTTCGAGCGCGCTCTCGGCGGGATCGATGAAGCCCTCGAGAACGATCTCCGCCGAAGCCGGCACCTGCAGATCGCAGCCCAGGCATTGCACCACTTCGGTCTTGCCGCCGCGCAGCAGCCCGGCGAACTGATACTCGGAGAGACTGTCCGGCACCGGTGTCACGGCGGCAAGAATCGTCGCCGGATCCGCACCGAGCGCCACCGCCACCGGAAAAGGCTGGCCCGGCCGCTGCAGGCAGTGATCACGGAAGTCGAGCGCGCCGCCGCGATGCGCCAGCCAGCGCATGATCACCTTATTCGGGCCGAGCACCTGCTGGCGATAGATGCCGAGGTTCTGCCGCGTCTTGTGCGGCCCGCGCGTCACCGTCAGCCCCCAGGTGATCAGTGGCGCCGCGTCACCCGGCCAGCAGAGCTGGATCGGCAGCCGCGACAGATCGACCTCGCACCCCTCCCAGACGACTTCCTGGCACGGCGCCGAAGAGCGAATGCGCGGTGCCATGTTGAGCACCTGCCTGAGCACTGGCAGCTTGTCCCAGGCATCCTTGAGTCCCTTTGGTGGCTCCGGCTCCTTGAGGTAGGCAAGCAGCTTGCCGACCTCGCGCAGCGCGAGCACCGAATCCTGTCCCATGCCCAGTGCCACCCGGCGCGGCGTACCGAAGAGATTGGCCAGCACCGGCATCGCATGACCCTTCGGATTCTCGAACAGCAGCGCCGGCCCGCCGGCGCGCAGCACGCGGTCACAGATTTCGGTCATCTCCAGGCGCGGATCGACCTCGACAGCGATACGCCTGAGTTCGCCAAGGGTTTCGAGTTGCGCGACGAAGTCGCGCAGGTCGTGGTATCTCATCAGGAGTTTTCCGGCCGTCCTAACGGATGCGATAAGCGTAGTGGCAGCCGACACAAGCGGTGGTCAGAGACGGTAGAGCGGCGATCGTCTTCTCCCGGTCACCGCTGGCGGCGATACGGGCAAACTCGCTCGCCGCCTTGTGCCCGTCGATGCCGATCGCGTGCATCGCCGGCGGCATGTGCGGCCCGGGACGCGCCTCGAAAGGCTGACCGCGATGTTTGCCCATGGCCGGGACGCCCAGTTCCTTTTCGGCAAGCTCGCCGGCCTCCTTGAGCTTGCCGGCTGCCACCAGGCCGAGGATCTCGTTCAGAGCCAGCAGGCTGGCCCTCATTTCGGCCCCCAGATTGGCCGCCGCCGCCGCCGGCATCGGCGCCAGCTGGCGCGTGTCCTCGGCTGCCTGCAGGGTGCCCGCCAGCACGGCCAGCGCGCAGAACAGGTAAGTCTTCATGCGGCGATTCCTCTGTTGAAAAGAAAATCGAGGGCGATGCCGGCAAAGACGCTGGCACCGAGCCAGTTGTTGTGCCGGAACGCCTGAAAGCAGCGCTCTGGGTGGCGTTCGCGGATCAGCGTGTAGTGGTAGCCGGCAATGCCGGCAGCAACCACCAGGCCGCCGTAGAACAGGCGGCCAAGCCCGAGATCGCGTCCGACCATGCCCACCAGCGCGAGCGCCAGCGCGTAGCACAGCATCACCGCCGCCACCTCGGCACGGCCGAAGGTGATGGCCGAGGTGCGGATGCCGAGCTTGAGGTCGTCCGCCCGGTCGACCATCGCGTACTCGGTATCGTAGGCGATCGCCCAGAAGACGTTGGCCAGCAGCAACCACCAGGCCTCCGCCGGCACGCTGCCGAGCTGTGCGGCATACGCCATGGGGATGCCGAAACCGAAAGCAACCCCGAGATAGGCCTGCGGCACGGCCAGGAAACGTTTGGTGAATGGATAACTGACGGCAAGGAAGAGCGCCGCAACACAAAGGCCGCCAAGCAACCAGCTGCGCAGCGGCAGCACGACGACAACCGCACAAACCACGAGCGTAGCGAAGAGCAGCAGCGCTTCCCTGGCCGAAACCCTGCCGGCAGCCAGTGGACGGTTTCTGGTGCGCGCCACGTGCGGGTCGAAACTGCGGTCGGCCAGATCGTTGATCACGCATCCGGCCGAACGCATCAACACCGTGCCGAGCACGAAGATGCCGACGACCAGCCAGTCCGGCCGGCCCAGCGCCGACAGCCACAGGGCCCACAGGGTCGGCCAGAGCAGCAGCAGGATGCCGATCGGCTTGTCAAGGCGCATCAGCCTTTCGTAAAGGTCAAGTCGCTCGCGCAGTCTTTGGCCGCTCATCTCCATGACCGTCATTCTACCGCGTCCCCTGCATTCAGCGCCCTGCGATCGCCTGCTGGCGGGTCAATGGCGTGCGCCCTGCGGAAGACCCCGGGGCCTGTTCGCGCAGGGTATCGGCGGCTGAACGTCAGCCCGTGATCACCGACAGCGCGTCGTGGTAGTCGTAGTTCAGGTCTTCGGCAACCTCACGACAGGTCACCTTGCCGAAAGCGACGTTGAGACCGTTGCGCAGATGCGGGTCGTCCTTCAACGCCTGCCGCCAACCCTTGTCGGCAATCTGCAGCGCAAAGGGCAAGGTCGCATTGTTCAGCGCGTAGGTCGAGGTGCGCGGCACACCGCCCGGCATGTTGGCAACGCAGTAATGGACGACGTTGCCGACCATATAGGTCGGTTCGGCATGGGTTGTCGCCCTGGCCGTTTCGCAACAGCCGCCCTGGTCGATGGCGACGTCGACGATCACGGAGCCGGGCTTCATCGCATCGACCATCTGCCGGCTGACCAGCTTGGGTGCGGCAGCACCCGGAATCAGTACGCCACCGATCACCAGATCAGCGCGCAGCACGTGATGTTCGACGTTGTCGCGGTTGGAGAAGACGGTCATCACGCGCGCGCCGAGCAGGCGATCCATGCGCCGCAGGACATCGAGGTTGCGGTCGATGACCACTACCTGGGCACCGCTGCCGACGGCAATCTGCGCCGCGTTCGTACCGACCACGCCGCCGCCAAGGATGACGATCTTCGCCGACGGGACACCGGCAACGCCACCGAGCAGGACACCCATGCCGCCATGCGCCTTCTCGAGGCAATAGGCGCCGGCCTGGACCGACAGGCGGCCCGCGACTTCCGACATTGGCGCCAGCAAGGGCAGACCGCCGCCCGGCTGGGTGACCGTTTCATAGGCGATGCAGACCGCACCACTCTTGACCAGATCGGCACACTGCGCGGGATCGGGGGCGAGGTGCAGGTAGGTGTAGAGAATCTGCCCCTCGCGCAGCATCGCGCGCTCACCGGCCTGCGGTTCCTTGACCTTGATGATCATCTCGGCCGTGGCGAAGATCTCGGCAGCGGTCGTGGCAATCACCGCACCGGCCTTCTGGTAGACCTCGTCGGTCGCGCCGATGCCTTTGCCGGCACCGGTCTCGACGGTCACCTGATGGCCATGGACAACCATTTCCCGCACCGATGACGGGGTCAGGCCAACACGGTATTCGTGGTTCTTGATTTCCCTGGGTACGCCGATGTGCATCGCTGTCTCCTTGCCAGTGGTTGAGGGGCTGCTCATGTTATTTCATTTCGCCAGGATTGGCTGCGTTTTCGAGCCGGTCGCAAGCAGCGCAGCGTGTGGTCGAATCGGGCCGAGGATCATCGCCGCCAGCACCTCCTCCGACGGAAAACCCGCCCCGGCAAGGCGATGCCGGACCCGCTCCTGCGTATAATCCGCCAAGCGGTTGCGGCAAACCTGCCGGGCGACCGGACGGCGGCCGGTAGCGCAGTGAACTCCGCTCGCTGTCACAGAAGCGGCCCCACAACCATCGTTCCCGAGAGGCCCCGCCGTGAACAACTCCTGCCAGTCTGCCGCTGTCGGCACAACCCGATGACCCCGACCGCTGGCGGCACCAGTCACACCCCATTGCCAACGGGCAAGGACCGAGCGCTCCCGGCGGCTGCGCAGACCATTGCGGGCGAGCTGTCCGGGTTCCGGCGCGAGATGCTGCGCTTTGCGGTGCTGCAGTTGCGCGATCAGGCCAGTGCCGAGGATGCCGTCCAGGAAGCAATGCTCGCCGCACTGCAGGGAGCCGACCGCTTTGGCGAGCGCGCCAAGCTCAAGACCTGGGTGTTCTCGATCCTAAGGAACAAGATCGTTGACATCATCCGGCGGCGGGTTCGCGAACCGAGTTACCAGGAACCCGAAGAAGAGATCGACGAAGCCGATTTCGACCCGCTGTTCAGGAGCAACGGCCACTGGCAACGCGAGGCCCGCCCTTCGGACTGGGGAAATCCCGAAAAGAGCTTTGAGAATCGAAGCTTCTGGGTGATCTTCGATGCCTGCCTGAACCGCCTGCCGGCAGGCACCGCACGCGTCTTCATGATGCGCGAGATGCTCGGTCTGGAGACCGACGAAATCTGCGAGGAACTGGCAATGAGCAGCAACAATTGCTGGGTGGTTCTGCACCGCGCGCGCATGGGCCTGCGCCTGTGTCTGGATCAGAAATGGTTTGCCGGCGGAGGACAGGCGAAATGATGAGCTGCAAGGAAGCCGTCCGGCTGATGTCGGAAGGGATGGACCGTGAGCTCGCCGGCGGCGAGCGTTTCGCGCTGCGTTTGCACACCCTGCTCTGTGTCGGCTGTCACAACTATCGGCAGCAGCTGACTTTCCTGCGCCAGGCGTGCCAGCAGCAGGTGGCTGCCGACGATGCGACGCCGCCACTGGCGCCACCGCCCGGCTGAGAGGCAGCGGCAGCTTGCCGCCAGGCTTTCGGAAAACCTGGCCGCAGCGCGTTCGCGTCAGGCGCCGACAAAGCCACCATCCTGACGCCTGATGACGACCGTTGCCGAACGCGGCCGGCCACCCGTGAGCTCGGCGAACTGGCTTGCCGGCCAGCCTGAACCGGCCATCGCCAGCGCCGCATTGGCGCGGCCGCCGGAGACTTCGCCCGGATGCTGGACGTTGATGAACAGGTTGCGCCCGTCGGGCGTGGCCGTCAGCCCGGCTAGCTCGCAGCCTTTCGGGCCGGTGAGGAAACGCCGGATCTCGCCGCTGACCACGTCGGCCACCAGCATCTGGTTGTTGCCGAATCGCTCATGATCGCCACGACCGAGGACGCTGCCGGACGCATCGGTCTGAATCCACAGACGGCCATCACGATCGAACCACAGTCCGTCCGGACTGCTGAAGGCATCGCCCCAGATGTTGCCCCGCTTCGCCGGGTCGGCATGCTGGGGGTCGCCGCAAAGAACGAAAACGTCCCAGGCGAAGGCGTCGGCGGCTGCGTCACCCCTCGCCTCGCCGCCATCGCCCCCCTCGCGCCAGCGGATGATGTGGCCGAAGGCATTTTGGGCGCGCGGATTGGCGGCGTCGGCAGCCAGCCGCTGGCGGTTGTTGGTCAGGGTGCAGTAAACCTCGCCGCTCTGCGGATGCACGGCAATCCACTCTGGGCGATCCATCTTGGTCGCGCCAACGAAGTCAGCGGCCTGGCGGGTGCGGATCAGGATATCTGCCTGGTCGACGAAACCATTGGCCTCGGTCAGGCCGTTCTGCCCGTGCTCCAGGGCCAACCACTGGCCGCGACCATCGGCAGCGAAACGGGCCACGTGCAGCCTTCCGGCTTCAAGCAAGCCGGCGCGGCTGGCCGGGTTCCCGGCGTCGTAGCGGTCGCGCGACACATACTTGTAGATGTATTCGAAGGGCTCATCGTCGCCCATGTATACCACCACCCGGCCATCGCCGGCCAACGTGACCATCGCACCTTCGTGCTTGAAACGGCCGAGCGCGGTGTGCTTGACCGGTACCGCAGCGGGATTCCAGGGGTCGATCTCGACCACCCAGCCGAAGCGGTTGACCTCGTTCGGCTCGCTCGCGACGTCGAAGCGCCGGTCATGCTCGTGCCAGCGGTAGCCGGCAACCTGCTCGCGGATGCCGTAACGCTTCTGTGCCGCCGTCGGCGTCGGCAGCCCCTTGAAGTAGCCGTTGAAATTCTCCTCGCAGGTCAGATAGCTGCCCCACGGCGTCACCCCCATCGCGCAGTTGGCCAGGGTGCCGAGAACGACCCGGCCAGCCGGGTCATCGCCGGTGCACAGCGGGCCGGCGCCGGCGGCCGGGCCGTCAATGCGCATCGGCGTGCGTGCCGTGATCCGGCGGGCGTAGGAAGAAGGCCGGACGACCTGCCAGCGCCAATCCCGGCCGCTGCCCCTGAGCTCGATCTCGATCAGCGAAACGCCGTGCGCGTTCTGCGACTTGAGCGTCTTGGCCGCATCCCAGTCGGTCATGCCCTCCGGGTGCAACAGGGCTTCGTCGGTGTATTCGTGGTTGACGCACAGCAGGCCATGCGTCGAGGAGGCCTGGCCTTTGCTGACGAAGGGAAAGAAATGCATCCCGTCGTGATGCATGCCCGCCTGCTCGGCCTGCTCCGCAGCGCTGTTGCCGGCATCGCCACGAAAAGCCGGACCAGCCGAAATCGGGTCACCCCAGGCGTACAGTACTTGCACCGTATACCCCTCGGGAACACGTACGGCATCGTCGCTGGATACGGCCACCGGGCGGAAGCCGATGCCGGGTCGGGCCACCGGCGCAGCCAGGGCCGGCCAGCCGAGGAAGGGGAGCGCCGCGCTGCCGATGCCGAACTGCAGCAGGCGGCGACGCGCCGTGCCATGCGCGGAGAGCACGGCAAGAAGCTGCTCGAAGCACGGATTGTCGCTGTCGTTGGTGACCGGTTCGTCGTTCATTGCCTGCGGCATCCGGAAAATGGCAGAAGGGATCATTATCGCCCAGGCCGTCGTGGTGGAGTGGCCATCCGCATGCTGGATGCAACCGTCGCGCAACAGTGTTGCATTTGGCCGCGGAACGAGGCAAGATTCGCCCTCCGCCGCAAACCGCCACGATTCACTTTTCTCGTCCCAGCCTGCCGATGTCTTCCCCTACCCGTCCGGCCGAATCGGCCAACCTCGCAAAAGCCAATCCCGTGCTCTGCGCGAGTGCGGCGTCGCGCGTGATCTGGGCCGCCGGCGCGCTGGTCGTCTTGTGGACGACCGTGCTCTGGGCACTCGATTGAGCATCGTGCGGTCGATGCGCCCGCTTGCCCCCGGGCCCGCAGGGCCGATTCTGCGCTTCGAGAATCTGACCCTGGGTTACAACCGGCACCCGGCGGTGCACCACCTGCGCGGCGAAGTGGCCGCCGGCAGTCTGTTGGCCATCGTCGGCCCGAACGGCGCCGGCAAATCAACCCTGCTCAAGGCCATTGCCGGCGAACTCCGGCCGCTGCAGGGCCGGATCGAGCTGATCGGCGTCCAGCGACGGCAGATCGCCTACCTCACCCAGCAGGCGACGCTCGACAACAGCTTCCCGATCGTGGTTCATGACTTTGTCGCCATGGGCCTGTGGCGCGAGATCGGCGCCTTTGGCGGCCTCGACCGCAGCCGACGCCGGCGCATCGCCGAGGCGATCGACGGGGTCGGCCTGAACGGCCTGGAAGCACGTCCGATTGGCGCCCTTTCCGGTGGCCAGTTGCAGCGCGCCCTCTTTGCCCGGGTCATGCTGCAGGATGCACCACTGGTGCTGCTCGACGAGCCCTACGGTGCGATCGATGCCGCCAGCGTACGGGATCTGGCGGCAGTGGTACGCCACTGGCACGACGAAGGGCGGACGGTGATCGTCGTCCTGCACGATCTCTCGCATGTGCGCCAGGAATACCCCGAGACCATGTTGCTCGCCCGTGAGCTGGTTGCACGCGGCGACACCGCCAGCGTCCTGAGTGAAGCCAACCTGCTCCGCGCCCGCCACCTCGCCGAGGGACGCGGTGACGATGCCCACGCCGCCGTTTGTCATTCCGACCAGGATGTCGCATGAGCGAAACGCTGTCCGCCTTCCCCCTGCTTTCGCCCTTCATCGAGTTCGGCTTCATGCGCCGGGCGCTCGCGGGTTGCCTGGCGCTGTCGCTGGGAGCGACACCGGTTGGCGTCTTCCTGATGCTGCGCCGCATGAGTCTGGCCGGCGATGCGATGTCGCACGCGATCCTGCCCGGCGCCGCCATCGGCTACCTGATCGCCGGCCTGTCGCTGCCTGCCATGACCCTCGGCGGCCTGGTCGCCGGGCTGGCGGTGGCAGTACTGGCCGGCGGCGTGGCGCGCAACACGGTGATCAAGGAAGACACCAGCCTGGCCACCTTCTACCTGCTCTCGCTTTCCGCCGGCGTCCTGATCATCTCGCTGCGTGGCAGCAGCGTCGACCTGCTGCACGTGCTGTTCGGCAGCGTGCTGGCACTCGACGACGCGGCGCTGTTCCTGCTCGCCGGCTTTGCCTCGCTGTCGATCGTGGCCCTCGCGCTCGGCCTGCGCCTGTTCGTGCTCGAAGGCTGCGACCCGGCCTTCCTGGCGCGCATCAGCCGCCTCGGGCCGGTCGCCCATTATGGCTTCATGGTCCTGCTGGTGCTCAATCTGGTTGCCGGCTTCCACGCCCTCGGCACGCTGATGGCGGTCGGCATCATGATTCTCCCGGCAGCCGCGGCACGCCTTTGGGTGTGCGACATCGGCCCCTTGCTGGTGATCGCCGTCGGTGTGGCCTTTGCCGGATCACTGGCGGGCCTGCTGCTTTCGTATTACATCAACCTGCCGGCCGGACCAGCTATCGTCCTGACGCTCGGCGCCATCTACCTACTTTCGCTGGCCATCGGTCCTCTCGGGCCGCTCACCAGCCGCTGGCGGTCGGGTTGGCATTTCGAGCGCTGAACCCGCGAGGAGAAATCTGATGCACAAGCGTGTCGTAAGCAACCTGCCTCGCCTGGCCTTGATCCTGCTGCTGACCCTCGTCAGCGTGGGCCTTCCCGTCCGCGTTGCGGCTGGCGAAGCGCTGCCGGTGGTTGCCAGCTTCAGCATTCTCGGTGATCTGACACAGCAGATCGGCGGCGACCGTGTTCAGGTGCACACCCTGGTTGGCCCGGGGGCGGACGCGCACGTCTACCAACCGACACCCACCGACGCCAAAATCCTTTCGCGGGCACGCCTGGTAGTCGTCAACGGTCTCGGCTTCGAGGGCTGGATCGACCGCCTGATCAACTCATCCGGCTATCGCGGCAAGCGGGTCGTCGCCAGCCAGGGCATCAATGCCATCCGGCAGCCCCAGGCCCATTCCGGCAAGCACGAGGCGCACGACCACGCCGGCGGCCTCGACCCACATGCCTGGCAGGATCTGGCCAACGCCCGCCGCTACGTGGCCAACATTACCGCAGCACTCGTTGACGCGGACCCGGCCGGGAAGACCGTCTATCAAGCCAACGCCGCCCGACTGGACAAGAAGATCGCTGCGCTCGACGGCGAAATCCGCAGTACCTTCAGCGCGCTGCCGGCCGACCGGCGCAAGGTCGTGACCTCGCATGACGCCTTCGCCTATTTTGGCCGAGCCTACGGCATCCGCTTCATTGCCCCGGTCGGGATCAGCACCGATGCCGAACCCTCCGCTGGCGATGTCGGCGCCATCATCCGGCAGATCCGCAGCGAGAAGATCAAGGCCATGTTCGTCGAGAACATCGCTGACCCGCGGCTGCTCGAACGCATCAGCCGGGAATCCGGTGCGCGCGTCGGCGGCACGCTGTACTCCGATTCACTGTCCGCAGCCGGCACCCCGGCCGACAGTTATCTCGGCATGATGCGGCAAAACGCGAAGACGCTGGCCGCGGCGCTGGCCGACTGACTGCAGCATAGCCACGCTTTCGGCATGACCCGCGAGCGCAAGTTGCGCAGCCCGGATGGATTACGGCATGCCCGAACAAGTAACCACGTTCCGTGCGCTCGATCAAGCCGAGGGAAACCAGCACCCCCGCATCGTCGTGCACTCGCTTCTCGCTTCCATCGCTCGACCTCCTCGATGAAGTCGTCGATCAACCGATCGACTCCCTGAAAAGCATGAGGCAACTCGGCAGAACCCAAGTTGATTGGCTCAGCCGTTCGACCACCCACCGGATTTTTTCGGGAGCGGCGAGAAAGCGGCCTGAGAGCGCGGACGAAACGACTCTGGGAGTTATATGCGCTCCAGGGCCCGCTTTGGCGCGCTGCTCAATCCGTAGGTCCATTTCCACAGCCGAAGGTGTAAGGCTTCAATATTTCGCTTTGCTGAAACGCGCCAGATTCGTCATGATTTCGGCCCGCTCCTGGCTGATCGCCTGTTTTGCAGCCGATATATCGGCCACGGGGTTGTCGTCACCGTCGGTCACTTCGTTGCGCAGCGAGCCGGTGGCGTTAAAGGGGATGGTGATTTTGTAGTGCTCGCCGAGGTAGGCGATCCGGTTCCAGTCGGCCGCCACGGCATAGGGACGATGAAACTTGGGGTCGAGCAGGTTGCCGCCCAGCGAATAGTCTTGCGGCGGGTTCATGACGCCGAGCAGCGGCAGCAGCGTGGCAGGGATGTCGAGGTGGCTGCTGATGCCCGTCATCACGCGCGGCGCCTGTCCGGGCACGTAAATGACGCCGGGCGTGCTGGTCTGGTAGCGATTGAACTCGGCACTATGACCCCAGCGACTGCGCTCCATGAACTCCTCGCCATGGTCGCCGAGAACGATCACAATCGTCTGGTCGAGCAGGCCGGTCTTGCGCAGGTGTTCAAGGACGCGGGCGATCTGACTGTCGACATGGTGCGCCGCGTTGATGTAGCGGTTCTTGATCTGGCCAATCTCCTTGGCAAAATCGGCCGTCAGGTAATTCAGGTCGTCAATGTAGGGACGGGCAATGACCGCATCGTCCGGGAAGTAGTAATTGGCGTGCGTGGACTCGAAAAACATGTAGGCCATGAAAGGCCGGCGCTTGTCCCGCTGGTCGACGAAACTGAGCAGGTCGTCGATGTTCAGCTGGTCGCGTCGCCAGGCTACCTCGCCAGCGGCCCGCTCATGGAGATCCTCGGGCCTGATGTTCACAAAAACCGTCTTGTCGAAGGCCGGATAAGTGAAGCGCTGGCTGGTGTAGAGACCGAACTGGTAGTCCTGCTGCTGCATCACGTCCATCAGCACCGGCGCGCGCCGGGCTGACAGCATCGGGAACCAGTAGTTGCCGTACAAGCCGTAGAACATCGAGAAAACGCCCATCTGGGTCATGTTTCCGCCGCTGTAGTGACGCTCCATGCGCAGGGACTGCTCGGAAAACTGCCACAGGGCCGGCATGATTTTCGGGTCCAGCATATCGAAGCGGAGCGACTCGGCAACCAGCCAGACGACGTTCAGCGGCTTGGCTGGAGGCTTGATCTCGAGTGGTTGCAGCGGATAGCTCAGATCGATCTTCCTGGCCTTTACTTCATCGCCCTGGCTGGCCACGTCGATACCCAGGCTGGCCGACAGCTTGCGGAAAGTCATCGGCAGATACAGTGGATAGCGCTCGGCGGCAAAGAGGATGGGCGGGTAATTGGCCGCATGGCTGAAGCCGTAGGCGACGCGCTCACCAACGGTCAGGCAAAGGAGGATGGCAACCAGCCAGCGCCAGCGAATAGCCGGTGCGGCGTCCTCCTTGCGGATGACCAACAGATAGAGCGCCGCCTGAATAAGGAAGAAGGCCAGGATGATGGCCGCCGCCGTCAACTCGGTACTGCGACTGGCACCCAGGGAGTCGATGCCGCCGGGCGTCTTGACCAGATCGAGGACAAAGCCGTTGATATGAAAGCCATACATCGCGTAGATGGTGCGGTCCGCGAAGAGCAGGACATGGGTCAGGCTGGTCGTCACAATCGCCAGAAGGGCCAGCAGGAATCCGGCTCCCTGTCCGGGAAGGCGCGACAGCACGGTGCGGCCAAGGGCAATCAGCACGACGGCTGGCAAGAGGTAGATAACAGCGTAGCTGATCGTGGTGGCAACGGTCCACAGGGCCGCATTCAGGTCGGCGAACTGCTCGCCGGTAGCAAAGGCTGCGACGTGCAGGACGAGCAGCAGCCCGGACCAGAGCAAGTATCTGTTCTGTTGCCGGATCGACGGCAGAGTCGCTGAAAACAGGGACGATAGTGTCAAGCAGAGAACCCTCAGACCTTAAACCCTGTAGATTGTACCCCCATAATTAAATGTCGCTTAAGCGTGCCCACGAACCCCGTCTGCTCCGGCTCATCGACAAGGCCGATGGAGGGCACCATCCCGGCGCCCATGGTCATTGCGAGCGATCGGAGTGCAGGTCCGCCGGTGCGTCTCGTTCGGACCCGCTCCTTTCCGGCCCGGCCGCAAGATCTTGGTGGCCATACGCGGGTAGAATCCCGCCATGAGATGCCTGACCACGTTCTTCCGCCACCGGAAGGCGAATCGCCCGATTCAGCCCCCGTGGCGCGCGGCCCGCTGACCACATGCCGCCAATCAATCAGCCGCCAGACCTCAGGCAGCACGAGTTCCTCTCGGGAATGCGCGACACGCTGCCACTGCTGCTCGGCGCGCTGCCGTTCGGACTGATCTACGGCGCCGTCGCCGCCACCTCGGGTCTGTCCTTCGCCGCCGCCATCGCCATGTCGGCCTTTGTCTTCGCCGGCTCGTCGCAGTTCATCGCCATCGGCCTCGTGGCCGCCCAGACACCGGTGGCGATCATCGTTCTGACGACGCTGATCGTCAACCTGCGACACATGCTCTACAGCGCCACGCTGCTGCCCTACCTGAAGCACCTGCCGCAGCGCTGGCGGATTCCCCTCGCCTTCTGGCTGACCGACGAAACCTTCGCGGTCAGCGTGCACCGCTTCCAAAGAAACGATTCGTCGCCCTGCAAACACTGGTACCAGTTGGGCTCGTCGATCGCCATGTACCTCAACTGGCAGTTGTGGTGCTTTCTCGGCCTGGTCCTCGGCAACCGGATCCCCGATGCCCAGAGCTGGGGCCTCGATGTGGCGATGCCCGTCACCTTCATCGGCATGATCATCCCCTTCGTCAAGACGCTCCCCGTCGCGCTCTGTGTGCTGACTGCCGGCGCCGCCTCGCTGCTCACCCTGGCGATGCCCTACAAGCTGGGGATTCTGGTCTCCGCCTTTGCCGGCATTGCTGCCGGCCTCATGGCGCAGCGCCTGGCCCGGGCCAAAGTCGAGGCGATCCGGCAATGAGCGCAAACGAAGCCTGGATGCTTGCCGGCATGGTCGCCGTGACCTTCGGCATCCGCTACCTGCTGTTCGGACTGGCCGAACGGATTCGCCTCGCCCCCTGGCTCAGCGACTCGCTCAAGTTCATCCCGCCGGCAGTGCTCACCGCCATCACCCTGCCCGCCGTGTTGTTGCCGAAAGGCGACTGGCACCTTTCGCTGGCGAATCCCTACCTGGTCGCCGCGCTGCTCAGCCTCGCCGCCGGGATCGTCACGCGCAATCTGCTGGCGACGATCGCCATCGGCCTGGCAGCGTTCTTCGCCCATCGCCTTTTCTTCTGACGGGGTGCAGTGGGTGCCGCAGGCATGTGCCATGCCGCGGCGGCAAGCGCCCGCGCACAGCAGGCTCGCTAGTGGTTTTCGCCCGCCCGTTTGCGCAACATGTCGATGATCATCGAGGCCGTCTGTTCGATCGAGCGATGGCTGGCATCGATGATCGGCCAGCCGCGCCGGACGAACAGGCGCCGCGCTTCGAGCACCTCCTTGCGCAGGACATCGAAGTCGGCGTAGTCGGTGTTGGCGTCGTCTTTCAGCGCGCTCAGCCGGGCGGCGCGAACCATCGCCAGGCGCGCCGGATCAACCGTCAGACCGACGACCAGCGGACCACTCGCCCGCAACAAGCCGACTGGTGGCGGCGCACCGGGCACCAGCGGCACGTTGGCCGCCTTGATGCCGCGCGAGGCGAGATACATGCAGGTCGGCGTCTTGGTCGCCCGCGATACCCCGACGACAATCACGTCGGCACCGTCGAGGTCATCGCTACCGATACCGTCGTCGTGGGCCAGGGTGTATTTCATGGCCTCGACGCGGCGGAAGTAATCCTCGTCGAAGGCATCGCCGGAACTGGTGTGAGACGTGATGGCGGCGCCAGAGTACTCGGCGAGGCGGCCGAGCAAAGGCTCGAGGGCAAACTGGTAAGGAATGGCCAGACGGCGGCAGCCCTCTTCGATCGCCGCGCGGACGTCGCTGTGGCTGATGCTGTGCAGGACGTAACCGGGCGCGGTGGCCAGAACACCGAGGATCTCGGGAACCTGGTCCAGGCGGCGGACCATCTTCCACAAGCGCCGTTTCACCTCGACCCCTTCGAGCTGGGTGACGGCGTTGCGTGCCAGCATCTCGACCAGTTCGCCTGAAGCATGCGAGATGAGGTAGAAGACAATGGTCTTGCTCATGGCCGTTCCCTCCTGCACGATCACCACGCTGATTCAGCGGTGATAGCCGCCGTCGAGGCGCAGAACACTGCCGTTGATCATGACGTTCTTGATCACGTGCAGGACCAGCATCGCGAACTCGGCCGGGTCGCCAAAGCGGTGCGGAAACGGGATCTGGCGCGCCAGCCGGGAGTCCAGGTTCTTCTCCATATCGAACAGCGTCTGCGTGCCGAACAACCCCGGTGCGATGCCGACCACTCGGATGCCCAGCGGACCGAGTTCGCGGGCGGCGGGCAGGATCATGCTGACGACGCCGCCCTTGGAGGCTGAATAGGCCGCCTCGCCACTCTGTCCTTCGTACGCGGAGACCGACGCCGTTGACAGAATCACGCCGCGTTCGCCGTTGGCCATCGGCGGCAAGCGCGCCATGTCCGCAGCGGCCAGACGCATCATGTTGAAGGTCGAGATCAGGTTCACCTCGACGAGTTGCCGGAAATCCTCGAGCGGCATCGGGCCATCGACGCCGAAAATCGGCTCGAAGTGGCCACGGCCAACGCAGTGCACCAGCACGCGGGCGGCGCCATGCATCTCGCGCGCTGTGGTCAGCGCCTTTTCTGCCGACAGCGAATCCGCGACGTCACAGTGGATCGCATGCGCCCCAATCTCCTCGCCGACCTTGCGAACGCCATCGGCGTCGATGTCGATCACCGTTACTCTGGCACCCGCCTCGATGAGATAGCGCGCCGTCTCCGCGCCCAGGCCCGATGCTGCGCCGGTGACCACTGCCGGGCATGCCCACAGATCCATCTGATGTCTCCAAGTTCCGCCAGCAGTTCTCGCCAACGTCAGGGCGCATTATCGGCCGTCGCGCAATTAGGCGCAAACCGTCGGGCCAACGCATTGGGCGATCAACGGGGCGCCGAAGCTACTCCGGCGAGCACCGGCTGCTGGCTTCGTCAAGCGGCCGCCAGCCCGCACCCGGTCGCTTTATATCCGGAACCGCGAACTGTCATCAACCCGTCACAAATCTGTCACATAATGGCTCTGCCGTTTCGACCTACTTCAGCCACGGAGGCTCCCCATGAAGTGCAATCTGTCAGCCCTGCCAGCCACTCCGCTGTGTTCCGCAATTGCTTTTGCTGCTGCAGTTGGTTTCAGTCCGCTGGCCTTGGGCGCCTCGCCCGTCGTCAAGGTCGATGGCTCGAGCACCGTCTATCCGATTGCCGAGGCGGTTGCTCAGGATTTCCAGCGCGCCAAGCTGCACGAGGTGCACGTCAACATCGGCGTCTCGGGAACCAGCGCCGGATTCGCCAAGTTCTGTCGCGGCGAAACCGACATCGCAAGCGCCTCCAGGCCGATCCTGAAAAAGGAAATGGACGAGTGCGCCAAAGCCGGCATCCGCTTCTACGAAATGCCCATCGCCTACGACGCGCTGACTGTCGTGGTCAATCCGCAGAATGCATTCGTCAATAGACTGAGCGTCGCCGAACTCAGGAAGCTCTGGGAACCGGCGGCGCAGGGCCGAGTCAATACGTGGAAGGACATCAACCCCGCTTGGCCCGCCGAGAAGATCAAGCTCTATGCGCCAGGCGTCGATTCGGGCAGCTTCGAGTCCTTCACTGAAGTCGTTGTTGGCGCGGCAAAGTCCAGCCGAACCGACGTCAGTACGGCCGAAGACCACGACGTGCTGGCGCAGCGCATCGCCCAGGACAAGGACGCCCTGGGCTATATCAGCCTCGATTACTACGTTGAAAACCAGAACAGGCTGAAGGCAGTCGCGATCAGCGACGGCAAGGACGCCGTCCTGCCGACGGTCGGAAACATTCGCAACGGCAGCTATCAACCACTGTCGCGTCCTCTCTTCCTCTACGTCAGCGAACGGTCGCTCGAAAAACCCGCGGTCAAGGACTTCGTCGAATTCGGCATGAAGAATGCAGCCAGGCTGGTCGTCGAAGCGAACTACCTGCCGCTGCCAACCAGGGCCTACAGCGAGAACATGGAAAGGATCGCGGCAAAAAAGGTCGGCAGTGTTTATGGCGGCGAGAACAAAGCCCGCCCGCGTCCCGAAGACATGCGGAAGCTGCTCGAGGCCTTGATGCACGGTTCGTGATCCCCCGTCAAGAAAACCATCCCACCCGCCATGGAGAGTTGTATGTCAACACCATCCCCCCCTTCCAGCGCTGACGCCATCAAGGCTGCCGCGCACGAACTCAAACGCCGACGGACCGCCGAAGCCACGGCCAGGGCGCCGGCCGGAAAGGCCAGGACGAAGGCCGGAAAGCCGAAGAAGCCGAAATCCGTCCGCTGCAAGGTACGTTTGGCCGAGAGTGAGTACCGGGAACTCGGCAAACTCAAAAAGCGGCTCGCACGCCAGGGCGTCGACACCGGCAAGGAACAGCTCGTACGCGCCGGCCTGCTGCTGCTTGCGCACCTCGACGCAAGCGATCTCAAGACCGCGATACGCGATGTGATCGCCCCTGAACCGGCGACCGACGAAAGCGAGTAGGTCGAGGTGCCACCAGGCCCGCCCTGGGAATCACACGAATCGTCCCGAAGTACCGACTCCGCCTCGCCAGCCAGCGAGGCGGAGTGCGTTTGGCTCGCCGGGTGAGCACACGACCAGGCCGTGGCCAGAGCTGCGCGCCTCCCTGGAGCGACCACACGGCGCAGCCGTCATCAAGCTGTCACACAGCCAGAGAATAATCAATTCCAGAATCTTCATCGCGATACAACCAGGAGTTGATCATGAATCGTCTGCCAGGCAAGACCGTTTTTTCTTCAGTCACTTTCCTGACTGCGCTCTGCTTCACGCCATCGCTTCTCGCCGCGCCGCCGGTGGTCAAGGTCGATGGTTCGAGCACCGTTTTCCCGATCACCGAAGCGGTCGCCGAGGAGTTCCAGAAGGCCCGGAAGGGCGCTGTCAATGTCACCGTCGGCATTTCCGGCACCGGTGGTGGCTTCAAGAAATTCTGCCGTGGCGAGACCGACCTGGCCAACGCCTCGCGGCCGATCTCGAAGAAAGAGATGGAAGAGTGTGCCAGGAGGGGTGTCCGCTACTACGAAATGCCCATCGCCTATGACGCACTGACGGTGATGGTCAACCCGCAGAATACCTTCATCAAGAGCATGACCGCCGCCGAACTCAAGAAGATCTGGGAGCCGGCTGCGCAGGGCAAGATCAACAGCTGGAAAGACGTGAACCCTGCATGGCCCGACCAGAAGATCAAGCTCTACGGCGCCGGATCGGATTCCGGTACCTTCGACTACTTCACCGAAGCCATCGTCGGCAAGGCGAAGTCGAGCCGCGGCGACTTCACGGCGTCGGAAGACGACAACGTCCTCGTGCAGGGCATCTCCGGCGACAAGGGCGCGCTCGGCTACTTCGGTTTCGCCTACTACATCGAGAACCAGAAGAAGCTCAAGGCCGTCGCCATCGACGGCGGCAAGGGGCCGGTGGCGCCGACCCCGGAGAACGTCGACAACGGCACCTATCAGCCGCTCTCGCGACCGATCTTCATCTACGTCAGCGAGAAGTCGCTCGACAAGCCGGAGATCCGCGATTTCATAGACTTCTACATGAAAAACGCCCCACAACTGGTCAAGGAGGTCAAGTACATCCCGCTGCCGGCCAAAGCCTACGCGGGTAACCTCGAGCACCTTGCGAAGAAGAAGCTCGGTACTGTCTTTGGTGGCCAGAACGAAGTCGGACTGACCATCGAGCAGCTGATGAAGCGCGAGGCGCAGCTCTGAAACATCAGCCAGATCCTGGTACCAGGCCGGCGCCCCGGGGCGCCCGGCCGGCCCGCTCCATGCCAACACGCTGTCGTCTGAGGCTCGAACGATGAGCAGTATTCCCCTGAAACCTGCGCCGCAGCCGTTGATCGTTGCCGCCGCCGCCGGCCGATCGCTGGCGATACCATCGATGAATCTTCGGCGCCGCCTGACCGAACGCGCCATCGAGGCCGTGCTGCTGCTGGCAGCACTGGTCTCGGTGTTCACGACACTCGCCATCGTCGCGATTCTCGTCTGGGAATCGATTGCCTTCTTCCGCACCGTGCCGCTGCTCGACTTCCTGACCGACACGCAATGGACGCCGCTGTTCGACGACGCGCACTTCGGCATCATCGCGCTGCTCTCGGGCACCCTGACGACGACGATTGTCGCCCTGCTGGTGGCTATTCCACTCGGTACCGTGCTCGCCATCTACCTTTCCGAGTTCGCCCCTTTCCGCGTCCGGGAAGTCGCCAAGCCCTTTCTTGAAATGCTCGGCGGTGTCCCGACGATCGTCTATGGCTACTTCGCGTTGCTCTTCGTCACCCCCCTGCTGCAGCAGATCTACCCCGACCTGCCCGGCTTCAACATGCTCTCGGCCGGTCTGGTGATGGGCATCATGATCGTCCCCTATGTCAGCTCGCTGTCCGAAGACGCAATGCGTGCGGTACCGATGAACATGCGCGAAGCGTCCTACGCGATGGGGGCGACACGTCTGCAGACGGCGCTTTTTGTCGTCACGCCCGCGGCGCTGTCCGGCATTGCCTCGTCGTACATCCTCGGCATCTCGCGCGCTGTCGGCGAAACGATGGTCGTCGCCATTGCCGCCGGCATGCAGCCGAACTTCAGCTTCAACCCGGTCGAACCGGCGGCCACGATCACCGCCTATATCGTCCAGGTGGCGCTCGGCGACCTGCCACACGGCTCGCTTGGCTATCAGACGATCTTCGCCGCCGGCCTCACCCTGCTCCTGATCACCCTGCTGTTCAACATCATCGGCCACATCCTGCGCAAGCGCTTTCGTGAGGCTTACTGACAATGACCACCCTGCCGCTCACCTCGCCTGCCGCCGACGTCGACGCGATCCGTCGCCTGATTGCCAGACACAAGACCTGGGACTGGCTGTTCGGCCTGCTCGGCGTGTTTGCCCTGATGTTCGCCATGCTGGTCTTTGCCATGCTCTTCGGCCAGATGCTGAAGAATGGCCTGCCGCATCTCTCGTGGGATTTCTTTACCAGCTTCCCGTCGCGTCGAGCGGCCAGCGCCGGCATCCTCTCGGCCTGGGTCGGTACGGTTCTGGTGATGCTGGTGACCGCCCTGGTCGCCGTACCGCTCGGCGTTGGTGCCGGCATCTACCTGGAAGAGTACGCACCGAAAAACCTGCTCACCGACATCATCGAGATCAACGTCACCAACCTGGCCGGCGTGCCGTCGATCATCTATGGCCTGCTCGCCCTGGGCCTGTTCGTGTACCAGTTCGGCCTCGGCCAGAGCATCGCCGCCGCCGGCCTGACGCTGGCCCTGCTGATCCTGCCGGTGGTCATCGTCGCCACGCGTGAAGCGATCCGCACCATCCCCCAGAACATCCGCGAAGGCGCCTATGCCTGCGGAGCAACCAAGTGGCAGGTGGTTTCGCACCATGTCATCCCCTATTCTCTGCCCGGCATCATGACCGGCGTGATCATCGGCCTCGCCCGCGCCATCGGCGAAACGGCGCCGATAATCACCATCGGCGCGCTGACCTTCATCGCCTTCCTGCCGCCTTCGCCTTTCGGCAACCCGGATCAGCTGATCTCCTTCGACTGGCTGACGGCACCCTTCACGGTGATGCCGATCCAGATGTTCAACTGGATCTCGCGACCGGAAGAGGCGTTTCAGGCGAATGCCGCCGCCGCCGGGCTGGTACTGGTGGTGATGACGCTGTCGATGAATGCCGTCGCCATCTGGATCCGCTACCACTTCCGCAAGAAAATCAAATGGTGAGCCGCCTGCTCACCCGACAAGGATGACCATCGTGAGCACCATTAGCACCCTCGCACTCAAACCCCAGGCCGAACTCAAGGCGCAGGTCAATGCGCTCAACTTCTACTATGGTGACTTCCAGGCCTTGAAGGGCATCGACTTTCCGGTCGAGAAGAACCAGGTCACCGCCCTGATCGGCCCTTCGGGCTGCGGCAAGTCGACCTTCCTGCGCTGCTTCAACCGCATGCACGACCTCTATCCGAACATGCGCTACGAGGGCGAGATCCTGCTTTATCCCGACGGCGTGAACATCGTCGACCGGCATGTCGATCCGATCGAGGTGCGCATGCGCATCTCGATGGTCTTCCAGAAGCCCAACCCGTTTCCCAAGTCGATCTACGAGAACGTCGCCTACGGCCTGCGCGTGCGCGGGCTTCGCAATCGCGCCCTGATCGACGAAAAGGTCGAGGAAGCGCTGAGCGCCGCTGCCTTGTGGAACGAGGTCAAAGACCGGCTCAATGACCTCGCCTTCAACCTCTCGGGCGGCCAGCAGCAGCGCCTGTGCATCGCGCGGGCGCTGGCCACGGACCCCGAGATCCTGCTCTTCGACGAGCCGACGTCGGCGCTTGACCCGATCGCCACGGCAAAAATCGAGGAACTCGTCGACGAACTCAAGGAGAAGGTCACCATCCTCATCGTGACCCACAACATGCAGCAGGCCGCACGGGTTTCGGCCTACACCGCGTTCATGTATATCGGTGAGCTGATCGAGTTCGACGACACCAAGAAGATCTTCACCAACCCGTCGTCAAAGCTGACCGAGGAGTACATCACCGGGCGTTTCGGCTAGACGGGTTGCCGGCTGCCAGCGGTCGATCGGCAGCCACGCCCTGAAATCCGCTGCCGGCACCCTGTCCGGAAGGGACCTTGCGGGAAAGGAGGCGTCGCGAACATTGTCCGCGACATCCCCGGCGCCCGTCCGCATCGTCGGCGAAGCCTGCTGGCGACGGTCCTCGGCAGG
This sequence comes from Candidatus Accumulibacter necessarius, assembly GCA_017302435.1. Classification (GTDB taxonomy): domain Bacteria; phylum Pseudomonadota; class Gammaproteobacteria; order Burkholderiales; family Rhodocyclaceae; genus Accumulibacter; species Accumulibacter necessarius. The sequence goes on along the minus strand of JAFLDL010000006.1, from coordinate 28,204 downwards.
TAGCGGACCAGCCGCCGGCCCGACTCAGCAGCACGCACGACCGGTGGTTCAGGAAGCCGCCAAATCACGCCTCCTGTTCGGCGCGGGCGCCGGCAGCGCCAGCGCTAGCACTGGCGGCTCCCCGGCAGTGACTGACGATTCCCTCCAGCAGCAGGGCCTGCACCCCCGGGGGCAGGTCATGTCCCATGCCCTTGATGACCTGCAGCCGGGCACCGGCAATATGCTTCGCGGTTTCCCGACCCGCCGCGACCGGCAGCAGCGGGTCGTCGGCACCGTGGATAACCAGAGTCGGCACGCGGATCCGGGCGAGTTCTTGACGCCGATCACCGGCAGCGATGATCGCCAGCAACTGCTGGTACGGTCCAACCGGATAAAGCGCGCGACCAACGCCGCGCTCGAGTTGCCGGCGCAGTTCCGCCTGGTCTGTCGGGAAGCCTGGACTGCCGATCACGCCGAACAGTCGCATCAGGTGATCGACCTGACTCCTCGGGTCATCCGGCCGCGCTGGCCGGCGCAGGAGTTGTCGCAGTATGGATGGACGGCCGCAGGCGACACGCCAGTTGCCGCTGGCAGACATGATCGAGGTCAGGCTCAGCAAACGCGCCGGCTGACGCACCGCCATGCACTGGCCGATCATGCCGCCCATCGAGACGCCGACGACATGCGCACGTTCGACCTGCAGCGCATCGAGCAGACCGATGGCATCGTCTGCCATGTCACTCAGGCGATACGGCGAACGAACCGGCAGGCCCAGCACGCCGCGCGCGATCGCGAGCAGCACCCGCGGCCGCTGTCCCCAGGCAACGTGTGTCGAATGGCCGACGTCACGGTTGTCGAAGCGGATCACCCGAAATCCGCGCTCGACCAGGCTGGCGCAGAACGCGTCGGGCCAGGCGATGAGCTGCATGCCCAGCCCCATGATCAGCAGGATCACCGGGGCGCCGGGATCACCCAGGCTCTGGTAGCAGAGTTCGATGCCATTGGCGCAGACCATCGCCTCGCCGCCGGGCGGCGCCGGCTCAGCCGGCATGGCGGTTGCGTCTCGCCACGGCACTGCTTCCGTCTGGCCCCGTCAATACCTGGCCAGGCGGCGTGGGTCGGGATAAAGGTAGCTCCGGAAACCCGAGCGATCGAATGGCCGCCACTCGCCCTCGGGCTGCGCCAGGCGATCAGCGATGGCATACAGCGTCAGCGGATTCAGGCCCATGCCAAGATGGCTGGCCTGCACCTCGATATTGTCGGTATGCGGGCTCTCGCGTTCGAGGCTGCACTGCCAGGCGACGACCCCGTCGCTGCGGCTGAAGATCGACGTTGTCGGCACCGGCGGCGGCGTGCGTAGCGGCTCGTGGATGTCGGGAGCACCGATCTTGTGCCCGGTGGCCCATTCGTAGATGCGCCAGGCGTTGGTCGCTTTCGGATGACCGGTAAAAGGCGTTCCCATGCTGATCACCTGCCGGACGATGTCCGGCCTCGCCTTCGCCAGCTCGCGGGCATAGATGCCGCCGAGACTCCAGCCGATCAGGCTGACCGATCGATCGTGCTCGCGGGACAAGGTATCGAGGCGCTCGAGACAGGCGTCGACCACGCCGTCGCGCGGTCCGCGATTGATTCCCAGCCCCCAGGGGTAAGCCGCGTAACCCCGACTCTGCAGGTAGTTGCGCAGCGGCAGCGTCGACAGGTCGCCGGTGATCAGCCCAGGAAAGACCAGCACCGGATGGCCATCACCGCGTGGCGCCAGACTCAACAGCGGCGTGGCCGCAATGCTCGCTCCGTATTCCCAGCCGACGCGCATCTCCAGCGCCAGCCTGAGCCAACCCGGCGAGCGCAGGAGACCCAGCTCGTACCACTGGTGGGGTTCGTACATGCCTTGCTCTCCTCCCTAAGCTGAAGTCTTCTTGTGGGCCGCAGGATGACCCTCCCTGGCAGGTACTGTACTCGCTTCTGCCGCCGGCTTGCGCACGGCCGATTCCCCTAGGCCATGCATTTTCGCCGGCCCGTCCGCCACTGCCGCCGCCGGCAGTTGCTCCAGTTCGGCATAAGCGGCCGTCAGGGCCTGCGCCAGCGCGGCGACGTCCGGAACGGCATCGCGGGCGACGGTCAGACCGAAATCGAGCGAATCGCAGTAGCTGAACACCGTGATGTTGAGGCCCAGACCGTGCTCGACGATACTCAAAGGCCAACAGGCACGGACCCGCCCGCCGGCGATGTAGAGCGGCTGTCGCGGCCCGGGCACGTTCGAAATCGCCAGATTTGCCAGCGGCGGGATGGCTTTCGCCAGACCCGAACGGCCGTACAGCGCCGCCAGCCCGCCGACGATCCAGGGCGCCCCCAGCGACGGAAAATCGGTCGGGATGATCGACCGCGCACGCGCCGTCAAGGCCTTGGCCGCGCCGGCCGCGGCACGCACCGCGTGCAGTCGCCGCAGCGGGTCGGCCAGGTGCGTCGCCAGCCGGACCAGCGTCAGCGTCGCCTGGATGGTCGTTTCGGTGTTCCCCGCCTCGCGCAGCGACACCGGCATGGTGGCAATCAGCGACTTGCGCGGCAGCCCGCCCAGCGCCTGCAGGTAGCGACGCAGGGCGCCACTGCAGAGGGCGAGCACGACATCGTTGAGCGTCGCCCCGTGCCGCCGGGCAATCTCCTTGACCCCGACCAGCGACAGCGATAGCGCGGCAAAGCCACGCTCGGCGCTGATCGGCACGTTGAGCGGCGTCTTTGGCCCAAACGCGAGGTTCTGCCCCATGCCGGGCGCCGTTCCCTGGCCGGCGGACTTGACCATGCCGGCCAGCAACTGCAGCCCCGCCGGCAGGTGACGCGCCAGCTTCACACTCTGGCCAGCGGTATGGCGAAAAGCCGCAGCAAGCCGCCGCCCGAGACCGGCATCTTCGGCCTTGCCCGCCTTTTCCCGCCAGTCTGCGGGGACTTCTCCCGGTTCGGCGGTGGCATCGAACAGGCCGCCGGCCAGCGCCATGCCGGAAACACCATCGAGCGCCGCGTGGTGGATCTTCAGGTACAGGCCGATCTCGCCACTGGCCAGGCCTTCGATGATCGCGACCTGCCACAGGGGGTATCGGCGATCGAGCGGCGTCGAGTGCAGGCCGCTGACACAGGCCTCGAGATCCGCGAAGCCGGCTGCTGCCGGCAGGACGATGCGGCGCAGATGACAGGAAAAATCCGGCACGCCACCGTCAATCCATACCGGGTTGGCAAACTGCAGCGGCATCGGCGCCAGCCGGGCGCGAAAGAAAGGCGCCAGCGCCAGCCGCGGCATCAGTTGTTGCTCGATCTCGCCGGCGAAGTCCAGGCGCGTGTCCGCCGGCGGCTCGATCAGGTACAGGGCGGCCACGTGCATCGGCGTCGCCGGCGTTTCGAGGTGCAGAAAGACACCCTCCAGCCCACTCATGTTCTTCATTCACCAACCCTCGCTACGGCCGCCGGCCTGCGCTTGCTGGCGGTACCAAAGCGCGACTGTAGCGGGCCCGGTCAGATTAGGGAAGGGAGCGCAGACTGGCCGCTGGCAACAGCGATCGTGCGACCAGCCGTCACAAGGGGCAGGTTGTCTCCTTGGATTACTGGGGCCAACAGCCTTGTATCAGGTACAACACTTCATCACCATCTCTCAAGCCGGCTGGATATTCTGGTTCGTGCGGAACAGGTTGTCCGGGTCATAGGTTCGCTTCACTTGTGCAAGGCGATCGTAGTTCGGGCCGTAGGCGCTGCGTACGCGATCGCCCTCGTCGGCGGTGAGGAAATTGACGTAGACTCCGCCGCTGGCGAAAGGCGCTGAGGCCTTGAAGAATTCCCGCGCCCAGCCGATGCAACGTTCGTCGTCGGCCTGCTCCTGCCAGCGCCCGTGCACATTCATCACGAACTGGGCATCGCGGTGCGCATAGGCTGCGGACTCAGGCGCTGGCCGTGTGGTGGCTCCGCCGATGGCGCCAAAGAAGATCTCGCACTGGGGCGATGGCAGATTCTCGATGGACTCAATGACGGCATCGAACAGCCCGTCCTGGAGGGTCGAGAAATTGTGTGACTTCCAGTAGTTGCGCGCCCCTGGTGTAAGCAGCGGGTCAAAGGCCTGCTGCCAGGCGATGTACGGCTGAACGCCCACATGTTCGCCCAGAGGAGTGCCAAACCCCCGCAGCGGATCGATGAGCGGTTCGCCCAGCTTCGGGTCCCCCGCGTAGAGCAGCGCAAGCGCAATCATCCCCGTGCCGTGGACCTCCTCGGGAAGGAACGGCAGGGGTGGAGCCTGGCGCAGGACGGCCCAGACGGAGAGAGCGTCCGGCGCTTGCGCGAGGAATTCGCGGTACTGGCGCAGCACAGACTTTGCCGCCGAGATCGGGTAGACGATGAGGCCGCTCAGAACGTCCGGGCCGACAGGGTGGAGGTGAAACTCGAAGTGGGTAACAACGCCGAAATTGCCGCTGCCACCTCGGAGGGCCCAGAACAGATCGGGGTGCTCGGTGTTGCTGGCACGCACCACCTCGCCAGCGGCGGTGACGACCTCAGCCGACTCGAGGTTGTCGATGGTCATACCGTGCTTGCGGCTGAGCCAACCGAAGCCGCCGCCAAGCGTTAGTCCGGCGACGCCGGTGGTGGAGTTGATGCCAAGCGGCGTCGCGAGGCCGTGGGCTTGGGTGCTGGCGTCGAGGTCCGCCAGCGTAGCGCCGCCCTCGATCGTGACACGGCGCGCGGCGGGGTCGACGCTGGCAGCCTTCATCTGCGACAGGTCGATTACGATGCCGTCGTCGCACATGGCACTGCCGGCAATGTTGTGCCCACCGCCACGGACCGCGAGCAGGAGCCCGTTGTCTCTCGCGAAGTTCACTGCAAGAACCACGTCCGACGGGGTGGTGCAGCGGACAATGAGCGCGGGATGCTTGTCGATCATCGCGTTCCATATCTTGCGCGCGTCATCGTAGGCTTCGTCGCCGGGAGAAACAACTTCTCCCCTGAACTTTCCTTTGAACGCGTCGATCTTCGTGGATTGTAGTTTCACGTTCTCCTCCTTTGCCGAACCGCAGCTGTTAACGCGTTGTCAGACGCTTCCGAATCGTCGATAACGTTAGAGGGTGAAAACTTAGCTTGATGGGTCGATCGCTCAGGCAGCTGGTCTATTGGTGGGCTGAAAATGGCATTTAGCGCCAGAGAAGCAGTCTGCTGGAATACGGGTTCGGCCGGTTGCTGACGGAAGTGCAATCATTTCTTCAAGTAGCTTTGGCAGCTACTCTGACTGCCAGTTCCGCGGGCCCGCATCTGGTCGTCGCCAAGGACCACGTCCATGCACCGGTGCAGGCTATTCTCGACACGCCCTTGGAGGCGAACGCTCTGGTTCATCCGCTGAGCATCAGGCGGCAAGCTGCTGAGATACAAACGCCGTTCAGTCGAAGCCTCTTTTCCTCTGCTCTGATCGTCCGCTCGGGGAGCGGTTTACGACTTTGGCTTTCATGCAATTGCCCTGCACTCAGGTGCCGCAATGAAATTTTCAGCGCCTGGACCTGATACCATGCCACGAAAACCACCCTCCCCTCCCACTGCCATGACCCGCCACTCCAGCCCTGCTTCCGCCGCCGCCGACAAGAACCGCCCCTTGATCGAAGACATCCGCCTGCTCGGGCGCGTGCTCGGCGAGGTCATCCGCGAACAGGATGGCCCCGAAGCGTACGAACTGGTCGAGCGTGTACGGCAACTATCGATCGCCTACCGCCTGAAGAGCGACACCGAGGCCGGGCAGGCACTCGATGAACTGCTGCGTGGGCTATCGAACGACCAGACGGTCAGCGTCATCCGCGCCTTCAGCTACTTTTCGCACCTCGCCAATATCGCCGAGGACCGGCAGCACGTTCGCCGCCGCCGGCTTCACGAGCGCGCCGGACACCTGCAGGAGGGCTCGCTGGCACTGAGCCTGCGGCGGCTGACAGCGGCCGGCGTCTCACCCGGACAAATCGGCCGCAGCCTGCGTTCGGCGCACATCTCACCCGTCCTCACGGCGCATCCCACCGAGGTCCAGCGGCAGAGCATCCTCGCCGCCGAACGGACCATCGCTGAACTCGTGGAATGCCGCGAGACCTTGCTCGGCGAGGGCGAACTGGCTGACAACGAGGCACTGATCAAAGCCAGGGTGACGCAGATCTGGCAGACACGAATGCTGCGCCTGGCCCGGCTGACGGTCGCCGACGAGATCGAGAACGCTCTCCAGTATTACCACGCCACCTTCTTGCGCGAGATCCCGCGCCTCTACCGCGCGCTCGAGGAAGCGCTCCCCGGCGAGCAACTGGCGCCCTTCTTCCGCATGGGCAACTGGATCGGTGGCGACCGCGACGGCAACCCCTTCGTCACCGCGGAGACCTTGCGCATGGCGCTGCAGCGACAGGCGGAAACAGCGCTGCAACACTACCTCTCTGAAGTGCACCAGCTGGGCGGCGAACTCTCGATGTCGGCGCAATGGGTGCGCATGACGCCGGCCATGGCGGCGCTCGCCGATCGCTCGCCGGACACCAGTGAGCACCGGCGCGACGAGCCGTACCGGCGGGCGCTGATCGGCATGTATGCGCGCCTGGCGGTGACGCTGCAGGCGCTGACCGGCCAGTCCGCGCTGCGCCACGCGGTGGTCAGTGCCGCCGCCTATCCCTCCGCGACAGATTTCCTTGATGACCTGCGGGTGATCGAGCACTCGCTGCGCGCCCATCACGCCGATCCCCTGATCGCCCTCCGGCTGGCGCCGCTGATCCGCGCCGTCGAGGTCTTCGGCTTCCACCTGGCGACGGTCGACCTGCGGCAGAGCTCCGACCAGCACGAGGCCGTGCTCGACGAACTGCTGCGCGTCGCGCGGCTGGAGGAAAACTATGGCCGTCTGGCTGAACCGGCCCGCTGCGCGCTGCTGCTACGACTGCTCGACGATGCGCGCCCGCTGCGTGTGCGCGGCGGCGACTACAGCGCCCTGGCCAGCGGCGAACTGGCGATCTTCGAAGCCGCGGCGAGCTTGCGGCAGGCATTCGGCAACCACGCCATCCGCCAATACATCATCTCGCACACCGAGGAAGTCAGTGACCTGCTCGAAGTCCTCCTGCTCTTCAAGGAAACCGGCCTGCTGCGCGGCACGCTGCGCGAGGGAGCGCAGAGCGAACTCAACGTCGTGCCGCTGTTCGAGACGATCAACGATCTGCGCCGCGCGACGGCGATCATGCGCAGCTTCTACGCCACCGCCGGTATCGCCACGATGATCGGGGCCTCGGGCGGCGAGCAGGAAGTGATGCTCGGCTACTCCGACAGCAACAAGGACGGCGGCACCTTCACCAGCACCTGGGAGCTTTACAAGGCCGAGACCTCGCTGGCCGCCCTGTTCGCCGGGATTCACCAGTCGCAGGGCGTGACGCTGCGCCTCTTCCATGGCCGCGGCGGGACGGTCGGACGCGGCGGCGGACCGAGCTACCAGGCGATCATGGCGCAGCCGCCGGGAACGGTGAATGGCCAGATCCGCCTCACCGAGCAGGGCGAGGTGATTGCCTCCAAGTACGCCAACCCGGAGATCGGCCGCCGCAACCTCGAAACACTGGTCGCAGCAACCCTGGAAACTACCCTGCTGCCACCGGCCCGGCGGGCACCGGCGCGCTTCCTGGCCGCCGCCGAGGCTCTGAGCGTGGCCAGCATGGCGGCTTATCGACAGCTCGTGTACGAAACACCCGGCTTCGCCGACTACTTCTTCAGCGCCACCCCGATCCGCGAAATCGCCGAACTGAACATCGGCTCCCGCCCCGCCGCCCGCAAGGCAAGCAACGCCATCGAGCACCTACGGGCGATTCCCTGGGGCTTCAGCTGGGGGCAGTGCCGGGTCGCTCTGCCGGGCTGGTGCGGCTTCGGGTCGGCGGTCGACGTCTACCTCGGTGACCAGAACGACGAGCGCGAGGCACGCTTGACGCTGCTGCGGAGGATGCACGCGCAGTGGCCCTTCTTCACCACGTTGCTCTCCAACCTGGACATGGTCCTCGCCAAGACCGATCTCGGCATCGCCCGACGATACGTCGAACTGGTCGAGGACGACGCACTCGGCGAGCACATTTTCGGCTTGATTGAAGCCGAATGGCGACGCACGCAGAGTGCACTCGCCCTGATTACCGGCGAGGAGCAGCGCCTGTCGTCGAACCCCTCGCTGGCACGCTCGATCGAGCATCGCTTCTCGTACATCGACCCGCTCAACCACCTGCAGGTCGAGCTGATGCGACGCTACCGCAGCAGCGCACCAGGCGACGACGCCGCAATGGAACGTGTGAAGCGCGGCATCCACATCTCCATCAACGGCGTTGCCGCCGGGCTGCGCAACACCGGGTAGCGGCCGGCGTGGCGCCTACCCTGCTGCCACCTCTACCACGTTCGTCAGCGCGAACGTGCGAATTCAAGGGATCGGGTCCGGCTTGGCGAAAGTGACGGCCGCCGTCAGCCCTCGACAAAGCGGTCGATGAAAGCCGCCACGTTGGCCTGGCCGACAAACACGCCGTAGTGCCCTTCGCAGAGAATGTCGGCCTGCAGGGCCTGCAACTTTCGCAGCGAGGCCTGATAGTCGGTCCGGTTCGACAACAGCGCCGGGTGGATGGGTCCATGCACATCCTGGGCGAAGAGCACGCGCTTGCCTTCCGATTCGACGAGGTAGGCCAGCGATCCGGGTGAGTGCCCCGGAATGTGGATGACATGAATCTCGCGCTCCGCGAGCCGGATTCGATCGCCATCGGCCAGCCGGACATCGACCGGACAGGGGGACAGATGGTCGCCATACCAGGACGCCGCGCTGAGCTTGTTGTCGCCCGTTTCCAGGGCGGTGGCCTCGAGCGAGTGGATGGCCACCCGCCAGCCGAAGTGCTGGCGGAATGCCGCTGCGCCACCGGTGTGGTCGTAGTGGCAATGCGTCAGCAACAGGTACTGAATCTGCTCCGGAAGGACACCGGCCGCTTCGATGTTCAGCAGCACGCGATCGCTGGCACGCCCGCTGCCGGCATCGATCAGTGCCGCTGCATCGGCGAAATGGACGAGGTAGATCGCCGCATCGCTCTGATCGGTCTGCCCAGGGCCACCAACCTGGCAGATTTCGGAGGTGATGATACGAATTTGTGGTCCCATGGTGAGCTTATCCTCGGTCAGCTTCTGTTAACTTCTGTCGGCTTCTGTGAGCGCGGCGATCGCTGCAGCGCCCGGGTCGGTGTGTCAGTCCTCGGACAGCTTTCTTCGGCCTCGACGGGCCCTGTAGCGGCTGTTCCAGGCATCGCCATCGAATCTGCTGCCGTGTCGCATGGATCCCGCAGCCTCCCGTTCTACTGCCGCGGCGGTGGCGTTGGGCTGGCGCCCAGGCCGCGCGGAAGGGCTTGCCCTTGTGGTTCCACCGACTTCCTGACCGCCGGGCCCTTCTCCATCAATACCGGTGGCGGCCTGGGCTTCTCGACCGGCATCGGCAGCGGCACCGGGCGGTGCCCCGGGCGGTGATGCCTGAACTCGACATAGCGCAGGTAAAAGGTCACCGGTTCCGCCCGCCTGATCACCGCGCCACTGCTGTCGACGATCGCGGCATCGACCTGATGGCGCTGGTTGGCTGGCGGCAAGGTATCGCCCCAGAATTCCGGCGGAATCATGAACTCTGTCGCCGTGAAGCGCTGGCCGACCGGCCGACCATTGACGCTGACCATGATCGCGTGCCCCTCGCCCAGTTGCAGCGCCGGATCCAGCGCGACCCGAACTTCGAAGAGCGCGGTATTGGCCGCGACACTGCCATTGTTCTCGGGGAAGACGATGCTGAACTTCTGGTAGCCCGGCACTGCCGCCGCGCGACTACCAGCTTCATCCGGCGCTTTTCTCGCCGCCGGGACAGACGCTTTGGTCAGCGGCACGGCTGGTGACACGTTGAGCTCCGGCAAGGTGACCGGCCGAGAACCCGGCTGCGGCTTGTCGGAATAAACGGCGCCACCGGCGCCGCGCGTGACAAACACCTCCTGCGCCAGCGCCACCGCCTGAACCGCCAGCAGGCAGATCGACACGACGAGCGCCAGCCTGTTCATTGCCTGCTCAAGCGCTGCCGGCCGCGAGAGGGCGCGCGCCGAGCCGCTCGAGTGCCGCCAGCAGGGCCTGCGCCACGCGGGGTGAAAAAAGCATCGCCAGGTGACCGATTCCGTCGATCGCCTGATTGGGTACTCCTGGCAGTTGCAGTTGGCTCTGCGGCATCACGAAATTATCGTGTGAACTGTAGATGACGACAGTATCGACCACCGGCGCCGGGCTGGCAAGGGTCTGCAGCCAGGGGGCGCCGGGCCGCATCTGGCGGGCGTTTTCGCCATAACCGATGTGCGCCAGCCGGCTGCCCTGATGCGGCGTTCCCAGAGTCACCAGACCTGCCACCCGCGATTCGCCGTGGCGCTGCAGGTAAGCCCGCGCCACCAGGCCGCCCATGCTGTGGCCGACAAGAATCACTCGTGCGGCGCCGGTTTCGGCAAGCACGGCGTCGACGCGCCGGGCCAGGGGATCAACAAAATCGTCGATCCCGGTGTAGATTGGCTCAAGGTTGATCGTCGCCACCGTCCAGCCAGCTGCCACGAGCCGGCGGCGCAGCCACCACCAGGCAGCGCGCGAGCAGCCGTAGCCGTGCACCAGCAGAACCGGCGGCCGGCGGCCGGCCGGGTCGGCACCATCCGCTGCGGCCGGCTGCAGACGATCCTCGCCCATCCACCAGCGTTCGAAAGGAAAGATCAGGACGAAGGCGAACAGCAGGGCGCCGTACTCGCCAGCGACCATCACCAGCGCCTGCCGCGGCGACAGCCGCGACGCCGGGGAATGGTAGGCCCAGGCATAAGCGTAGATCAGCGTCAGCAGCGCCGCGCGCAGGCAAAGCACGCCCGCGACAGCCGCCAGGGCGGCGGTGGCTGGCGAGGCATCGAAAGCGAACCTCGCCAGCGCCAGGTAAAGCGCAATTTCAAGCAGCAGGGACAGACGCAGGGCGCGTGCGAGCATGGGACGGTTCTCCTCAGGGGATGACCGGAGGCGGCCGGCCCGACAGTTCGGCGGCCAGCAGGCTGGCATTGCGGGCGACCAGGCCGTAGATCGAAAGCTGCGGATTGGCCCCCAGGCTGGTCGGAAAAACCGATCCGTCGTGCACTGACAGATTGCCGAGCCAGAAGTGCCGCCCGCGATGATCGACGACACCGCGCTGGGGAGTATCGGCCATGCCGCAACCGCCCATCACGTGCGCGCTGACCACCCGGCAGAGGAAGGGCTTGAGCGGCAACTCGGCGATCCCTTTCTTGGCCTCGGCCCAGCTCGAGTATCCGGGGGAGGTCTCATGCACCGGTGTCACCCAGCGCGCGCCAGCAGCGAACTGGATTTCGGCCATCGCCAGCAGCGCCCGCCGGGCCCCCTCCCAGATGACGTCACCCAGCGGATAGTCGAGCACCGGCAGACCGTCACTGCCCAGGCGAACCTGGCCACCGCGGCTTTCCGGATGGAAACCGTCGCGCAGCAGCGCCAGCAGCGCGTTGACGTGGGTGAACTCGCGCATCAGCCTGGCGTGCGCCTCGCCGAAGCCCTGCAGCGTGGTCGCATAGAGTACCGGGTGCAACGGCGGTGTTTCGAGCTTGAAGCCGAGCGGACCGTCAATCGGCGCCCGATGCAGGAAGTAATCGCTGTAAATCGATTGCGGCGCGCCGGCGTAGGCGTCGACGCGCGCCGGCATCAGCGCCGACGAGATCACCACCGGGTGCAGGAAGGTGCGCTTGCCGAGCAGACGATAGGGGTCGGGAATGCCGCTGCGCATCAGCAGTGCCGGGCTGCCGATGGCGCCACCGGCAACGACGAAATGGCGGGCCCGAAGTTGCACGCGCTTGCCAGCCGGATGGATGCCGTCTGGCTGCAAGGCCATGCAGTCGAGTGCGCTCACCCGGCTGCCGTTGAAACGCAGGCGTTCGGCGCGCAGCCGGGTGTACAGCGTCGCGCCACGGTTCAGTGCAGCCGGAATGGTAGTCAGCAACATCGATTGCTTGGCGTTGGTCGGACAGCCCATGCCGCAGTAGCCAAGGTTCCAGCAACCCTTGACGTTGCGCTTGATGCCGGCTACCGGGATACCGAGTTTCTCGGCACCGGCGACGAGGACCTGGTTGTTCTGGTTGGGCGGCGTATCCCAGGAACGTACCCAGAGCTTGTGCTCCATCACCGCAAACCACGAACTCATCGACTCGACACTCAGTTGCCGCAAGCCGAACTGGCGTTGCCAGAAGTCGAACACTTCCGGCGGCGTGCGGAAGCTGCTCGTCCAGTTCACCGTCGTCGAGCCGCCGACGCAGCGCCCCTGCAGGATGTTGACCGCCTTGTCAGCCGTCTTCCGCGAGGCCGATTCCTGGTACAGCTCGGGGTAGGCATCGGCCTCGCGCATCCGGAAGTCGCTCGACGAGCGCAGGGGGCCTTCCTCGATCAGCACGACGCGCAAGCCCGCGTCGCTGAGGATGTCGGCGGTGACGCCGCCACCGGCGCCGGTGCCGACGATGACCACATCGGCCTCCACCGTCTGGCTCCTGGCGAGGGTTGATGCGTCGATGTGCTTCCAGCCATTGGCCAGGCCGGTCTTGATCGGGTCCTGCATCAGAAATACCCCCGTGGTGGGCCGGGATAGCCGATGGCTTCCCAGGTGTCGGCACGTGCATACCAGGCGCCAAAGGTCAGATCGTGAAGTGCGCCGTAGGCGCTCTGCAGCAGGCCGAGACGACTCGATCGCCAGTCCTGCAGAAACTCGCTCACCTCGGCGACGCTGGCCTCGCGCCAGGGCTTGCCGACACCGGCCAGGAGCAGCCGCGCCGGCGCAAGCACCAGCAGGCCGAACAACTCGCCGAGTTCCTTCTGGCTGGCCAGCGAAAGACCGGCGACCGCGGTGGCAATGCCGTCGACGGTCAGCGCCACCAGCTGGCGCCTTTGCTCGGTGTCCTTCGGCAGTGCACCGTCGAGCAGCGCGCTGCACAGCGCAGCGAGCATCTCGCGCTCGGCTGCGCTCAGACGACGCGCACCGGCCGCGTTCAGCCAGCCGGCAAAGGACAGTACCAGGCTGCCGGCGAGACCGGTCTGGATGAACTGCCGTCGGGAGAGAATCATCGCAGCATGATCCTCGTCAAGCGTTCGAACAGGGCACCGTAAGGCGGCTTGAACAGGCCGATGCCGGACAGACGCGATTGCCGGAAGACCGCCTTTCTGACCGAAAAGGTCTCGAAACCGGCGAAACCGTGATAGCAGCCCATGCCGCTCGGGCCAACACCGCCAAAGGGCAGATCGTCCTGCGCAATGTGCAGGATGGTGTCGTTGATCGTCACACCGCCGGAAACGGTTTCATTGAGCACGCGCTCGATGTGCCTGCGCTCGCTGTCGAAGTAATACAGCGCCAGCGGCCGCGGCCGCTGATTGACGTAGCGAATCGCCGCATCGAGATCACGATAGGGCAGCACCGGCAGCAGCGGACCGAAGATTTCCTCCCGCATCACGCGCAGATCGTCGCCAGGCTCGAGCAAGGCCAGCGGGGGCAGGTGACGTCGGACCGGGTCGGCGACGGCGGCCGGTGCCAGATCAACCACCTTTGCCCCGGCCATCCTGGCCTCGTCCACGTAAGCGCAGAGGCGGGCGTACTGACGCTGATCGATGATCGTCGAATAGTCGGCGCTCTTGTCGATCTCCGGATAACAGTTGGCGACGACAATTCGCGCCCGGTCGATGAATGCCTGCTCCAGCCCGGCCGGCAACAGGACGTAATCAGGTGCGATGCAGGTCTGCCCGGCGTTCAGGCACTTGCCGACGACGATGCGCTCCACCGCGTGCGCAAAATGGGCGCTGGCAGCCGATCCGGGGCCGATGATCGCCGGGGACTTGCCACCGAGTTCCAGCGTCACCGGCGTCAGATTGTCGGCCGCAGCGCGCATGACGTGTCGACCCACCGCGGTCGAACCCGTGAACAGGAGGTGATCGAAGGGCAGCCTGGAAAATTCCTGTGCCACGCTGGTATCGCCTTCGACCACCGACACCTCGTCGTCGGCGAAGTATCTGCCGACCAGTTCGGCGAGCAGTGATGCCGTCGCTGGGGTGACCTCCGACATCTTGACCAGCGCGCGATTGCCGGCCGCCAGTGCCCCGGCCAACGGTGCCGCGGCGAGGAAAATCGGGTAGTTCCAGGGCACGATTACGCCCACCGCGCCCAACGGCTGATAATGCAGCTCGGCCCTGCCCGGCTGAAACCACAGCGATACCGAGCGCGCCTGCGGCCGCATCCAGCGGTGCAGGTGCCGACGGGTGTGGCGAATCGCCTCGTGCGCCGGAAACAGCTCGAGCATGCGCGTTTCCGCCAGCGAGCGATGGCCGAAATCGCCCCGAACGGCGTCGGCGAGCGCCTTCTCGTTGTCGAGCAGCAGCCGGTCGAGACTCTGCAGGCGGCGATCGCGCACCGCCCGGTCCGGATTCGGATCGCTTCGCGCGGCGCCCTGCAAACGGGCGAAGCGGCTCGCCAGCGAATCGGGATGAGGCATGGCTTGTCCTTTCGAAGATTCTTTCGCGATCAAGTGTATGCTCCCCGGCGAGTTGCCGTTAGGCGATGTCCTCTAAACAGACTCTCCCCGGCGGTGCATAATGCTTCGCCATGGACAGTTCGACGGTCTCGTTGGAGATGCAGCAGAGCGCCGACGCATTACGGCAACACCTGAAGACGGCCAAGCATTTGCGCCTGCAGGCCAACACCGAGCCTGAGGCCGCGCGTGCTCGCCTGCGGCTGCGCGAATGGCAGGCCGGGCGACTGGCCCGCACCCATGCCGTTCTGCTGGCCAGTCCGCGCTTCGGAGAAGCTGCGCAGTTCTTTCTCTCCGACCTCTACGGCCCGAAGGACTTCAGCAGCCGCGACGAGGAGGTCGAGCGCATCCTGCCGCTCCTGATCAAGATGCTTCCGGCTTCGGCGCTGCGCACCATCGCGCTGGCGGTCGAACTGGATGCCCTGTCCGAAGAACTCGATTCGGCCATGATCGCCGAATTGTGTCGGGCGGGGCTGATCGACTCTATAGACGAGGACGCCTATGCTGCCGCCTACCGGGTTGTCGGCTGCCAGGCGGAGCGGGAACGCCAGATTCTGCTGATTCGCGAAACCGGTGAAGCGCTCGACAGACTAGCCAGGAAGCCGCTGTTGAGCGGCATGCTCAAGCTGATGCGCGGTCCTGCCCACCTCACCGGCCTCGGTGAATTGCACGAGTTCCTTGAGCGCGGCTTCAACGCCTTCCGCGGAATGGGCTCGGCAAGCGAGTTTCTCGATTCGATCGAGAGCAAGGAGCAGAAGCTCCTGACCAGGCTGTTTACCGGCGCTGCCAATCCCTTCCTGATCTAGCGCCTCTCCGGGTGGCCACGTACACGTTGTGACACAAAACGACAAATACCGCACAGATCTTGTTCGTCTTTATCTATAGCATTCGTTCTGTCGCCGGAGCACT
>JAFLDL010000006.1:0-12724 GCA_017302435.1 Candidatus Accumulibacter necessarius | reverse complement strand
GTCACCCGCACCTTCGACTGGGTCGAGTAGGATCCCCCTCCCCCCTCCCCTGGAGTGTCACGGCGACAGCATCACCCGGCCCGCCCAGCTCCCCCTCTGCGCGGGCCGTTTCTTTTGCCGGGCAGCGACGACCGCGCACCGCGATCAAGGGTGCCGCGGAGTGGTCCGAGCCTTGCCCACACCGTACAATGCGCAGCAAGATCGTTCTTTTTGCGAACGGGACAACGAGGGCTTCGATGGGAAACAATAGCGAGCAATCCGGCTTTGCCGGCACGCGGCTGGCAACGCCGCCCGGCGGCATCCTTGGCAAACTGCTGGCGATTGCCGCCGGAGCGGTGCTGGTGGTCGTCGCGTTCATGTTTTCGTTGCTGGCACTCACCGTCGTGGTCATCGGCGGGCTGCTTGTCTTTGCTTACCTGAAGTGGAAAACCCGTCACCTTCGCCGGCATCTGAACGAGCAGATGCAGCAGCAGGCCAGTCGGCAGGAGCAGCAGCCGGGCGGATTGATCATCGAGGGCGAAGTGATCGGCGATGCCGAATACGATGCGAAACCGCGTACCGCGGCCAGCGCTCAGCCGGCGAACGACCTCCCGGCCCGCCCGCCCGAAGCACCTGGCAAGAGCGCGGACGCTTGACAGGCGCTGGATTCTTCCCTGGCTGCGGCATGAGCAGCCGTCGCTCCCGCGCTGGCGGTGATGACGCCTTTGCCACGCGGCAAGCGCTTTTCATTGTCTCGACGCGCCGCTACGCCACCTTTGCCCTGTGAGCCTTGCCATGAAACCTGCCTACCTCTTTCTCTCCCTGACCATGATGACCGGCACCATCGCTGCTCAGGAAGCCGTGCCGGCCGAGCGCTTCACCACCTGCATGGCGGCGCTGCGCGCAGAATCGCCGGCGAAAGGCGTCTCGACGGCTGCCTTCGATCGCCTGACCCGTGGTTTGACGCCCGACATGAGCGTGCTCGAATTCCTCGACTACCAGCCGGAGTTCCGGACACCGATCTGGGATTACCTTGCCGGCCTCGTCGATGAGGAAAGGGTGGCCGATGCACTCGCCATGCGCGAGAAATGGGCTGCCCCGCTGGCCAAGGCAGCCGAGCGCTATCAGGTCGATGCCGACACCGTCATCGCCGTCTGGGGCGTCGAAAGCAACTTCGGACGCAATTTCGGCAAACGCCCATTGCTCACCTCGCTCGGTACTCTCGCCTGTTTTGGCCGCCGGCAAGCCTACTTCCGGGGCGAGTTCCTGAGCACGCTGAAGATCCTTGACACTGGCGACATCGCGCCGGAGCGCCTTGTTGGTTCGTGGGCCGGCGCCTTCGGCCACACCCAGTTCATGCCATCGACCTTCCTGCGGCTGGCGGTCGATGGCGACGGCGACGGCCGCCGCGACCTGATGGACAGCGTCCCCGATGCCCTCGCCTCGACCGCCAATTTCCTGCAGCGGGCGGGCTGGCGCAAGGGCGAGCCCTGGGGTTACGAGGTGGTATTGCCGCCCGCCTTCGACAGCAGCGTCTCGGGACGGCGCAACAAGCGTCCGCTGTCCTACTGGACGAGCCGCGGCGTGCAGCGCGCCGATGGCCAGCCCATCGCCGCCTCGGATGCCGCCGCCGGCCTGCTCCTGCCCGCTGGTCCGCGCGGCCCGGCGTTCCTGGTTTTTCGCAACTTCGACGTGATCTACGGGTACAACGCCGCCGAGAGTTATGCCCTGGCGATCGCCCACCTCGCCGACCGGATCAAGGGCGGCAAGGCGTTTGCCACACCCTGGCCGACCGACGACCCCGGCCTGTCGCGGCAGGAGCGCCGCGAACTGCAAACCCTGCTCGCCAGCCGGGGACACCCGATCGGCGAGATAGACGGCATGATCGGCGCCAACTCCCGGCAGGCGATCCAGGCCGAGCAGAAGCGCCTGGGTATGGTGGTCGACGGCCGTCCTGGCCAGAAGCTGCTGGCCGCCCTGCGCGCAACACCGCCCGGCAGGTAGGGACATGTCGTCCACCCCGGATGACACCACCCGGCAAGCGGGTGAAATCAGCATCGACGCCTCGCAACTGCGTCCGGGGGTGCACGTCCGTCTGCCACTACCGTGGATCGAACACCAGTTCATGTTCAGTTCTTTTGTCATTGTGGATGCCGAGCAGGCGCGCCTGATCGCCGCCATGAAGCTACCGCAACTGTTCTGCGACCCGGCGCGCTGCAAGGTTCTGCCGCTGCCGAAACAGGCAGCGGCGGCGCCGGTGGACAGTGAGTCTGTGGCCGAGAGCGAACGACTGGCAGCCCTGGCAGCGGCGCGCCTGGCCGAGAAGCTGGAGCGTTCGCGGGCCACCGACAGCCTCAGGAAAAGGCTTGACAAGGCGCAGCAACACTACCTCGGCGCCGCCAGAGCAGTCGGCAGCGCGATCAAGGCCTTCGTGCACGATCCGCGCGAGGCGATCAGGGAGGTCGCCAGGGTCAGTGAGGAGTCGACGGCGGCCCTCCTGGCCGACCCGGATAGCGCCATCGTGCTGATCGCCGAGAAGGCGCACGACGACGGCCACGCGGCGCACTCGCTGTCGGTGATGACCATGGCGCTCCTGCTCGGCAAACAGGCCGGGCTGCCGGAGGCGGCGCTGCACGCGCTGGGCATCGGCGCCCTGCTGCACGACCTCGGCAAACAGGAAATCAATCCATCGATCCTGCGCAACAACGAACGCAACCGGCACGAGGAGTCGATCTACCAGACGCATTGCCGCCGCGGCTTCGACCAGGCGGCGCGGGTTGGCAGCCTCTCGCAACCGATGCTCGACGCGATCCTGCACCATCACGAACGCGGCGACGGCCGCGGCTTCCCCGACCGGCTCAGTGGCAACGCGATCCCGCTGACGGCGCGGGTGGTAGCGATTGCCAACCGCTTCGACAACCTCGTCAATCCGCTCGATTACCGGCGCGCGATGTCACCCTCGGAAGCCCTGTCAGCGCTCTGGACGCGGGAGCAGAAGGCCTTCGACCCGGCGCTGCTGGCCCTCTTCGTTCGCGCCATGGGCGTCTATCCGCCAGGCTCGATCGTCCAGCTCAGCGACGGGCGCATCGGCGCCGTGATCAGCTCGGCCGCCGCAGACCGGCCCTTGTGCCCGCAGGTCATGATCTACGCCCCCGAGGTGCCACGCCGGCAATCGATCATGGTCGATCTGGCGCGCGCCGACGCCATCACGATCGACCGTCCCTTGCGTTTGCATGATCGCCCGGCCGAGGAACTGGATTATCTGCTGCCCCGGCGCAAGATCAACTGGTCGTACATGGCCAAACAGAAGTGACCCGGACCTGCCGACTGGCCTCTACCCGATGTTGACCGTTGCCGACCTGTCGAAGCGTCATGCCAGGGCCAGCCGGCCGTTGTTCAGCGGCCTGGGTTTCGCCGTCGCGGCAGGCGAAATCGTCGCCCTGGTCGGCGAGTCGGGCGTCGGCAAGAGCACCCTGCTCAACTGCATTGCCGGGCTCGAAACCGCCGGCAGCGGAACGATCCGCATTGGACCACAGGCCACGGACATCGTCCGGCTCGACGAGGCAGCCCGGGCAGCGCTGCGGGCAAGCAGTATCGGCTTCGTCTTCCAGGCCTTTCACGTACTGCCGACGCTGACCGTGGCGCAAAACATCCGCGTGCCGTTGCTGCTCGGCGGCGTGCCGGCCGGGGAACACGCGCCGCGCACCCGGCTGCTGCTCGAGCGCGTTGGTCTGCCGGGCTTCGGCGATCGCTGGCCGGCTTCGCTATCGGGCGGCGAACTGCAGCGGGTAGCGATCGCGCGCGCGCTGGTGCACCGCCCGTCGCTGATCCTGGCCGACGAGCCAACCGGCAACCTCGATCCGCGTACCGCCGGCGAGGTACTGTCGCTGCTGCTCGAACGCGTTCGCGAGCAGCAGGCGAGCGCGCTGGTCGTCACCCATTCGCAGCACGTCGCGCAGTGCTGCGACCGCATCCTGACGCTGACGCCGGATGGGCTGGCATGAAAACGCTCGCCTGGTGGCTGGTCCGCGCCCAGTTCCGCAGCCGCCGCGCGGCGACGCTGCTGTCGCTGCTGGCGATTGCCCTCGGCGTCGCGCTCGGCTACGCCATTCATCTGATCAACGACGCGGCGCTGGCCGATTTCTCGCGCGCCATGAACACCGTGCAGGGCGATCCGGATGCAGTGATTGCCGCTCGCGACAGTGCCGGCGGCGTGCCGCTGGCGACGGTGAACGAAATCGCGCGCGACCCGGCAGTGCTGATCATCGCCCCGGTGATCGAGACGCGCGTCCGCATCGCCCAGGCGCGCACGCCAATCCGCCTGATCGGACTGGATGTCTTCAGCGCCGCAGCGGTGATGCCCCGGCTGTTGCCGCGGCAGGATGACCGCCCGGCGACAGGCAGTATTGTCGACGGCGGCGTCCATGCTTCGCCGGCTTTGCTCGCTCAGCTCGGACTGCCGATCGGTGCGCCGGTGACGCTGACGCGCGGCGATCAGCAATGGTCGACCATCGTCGCCGGAGACCTGCCCGCCACCGGACCCGACGACCTGCTGCTGGTCGCTGACATCGCCTGGGTGCAGGAGCACTTCGGGCCTGACGACGCGGTCAGCGAGGCGCGTGTCCGCCTGGCGCCGGATACCGATGTCGCCGCTTGGCGGGCAGCGTTGACGCAGCGCCTGCCGGCCGGCCTGCTGCTGCGAGCGGCCGACGACGACCGCGCACGCGTCTCGAACCTGTCACGCGCCTACCGCGTCAACCTCAACGTCCTGGCGCTGGTCGCCCTGCTGACCGGCGCCTTCCTCGTCTTCGCCACGCAACTGACCGCCGTCGCGCAGCGCTCGACGCAGTTTGCGCTGCTCGGTGTGCTCGGCCTGTCACCGCGCATGCGCCTGCTGCAGATATTGCTCGAAGGGCTGGCGATCGGCCTCCCCGGCGCGCTGTTCGGGCTGGCTCTCGGCTACGGCCTGGCGCTGGGTTTCACGCAGCTTCTCGGCGGCGATCTCGGCGGTGGTTATTTCTCGGCCAGTGCCCCGCTGATTGTTCCGCAACTCGCTCCGGCACTTGGCTTTCTAGCCCTGGGCTGCATCGCCAGCCTCGCCGGCGCGCTCTATCCGGCCTACCTGAACCGCATGCAGCCACTGGCGCAGGCTCTGAAAACGGGCTTTGCGCAGAGGCCGCGTCCCGCCGGCAGGTCACGCAGCAGACTCCTGCTGCCGATGCTGCTCGCGCTGGGCGTGTTTGGACTGACCCGCCTGCCACCGCTGTTCGACCTGCCCCTTGCCGGCTATGCCGCAATTGCCCTGGTACTGGTGATCGGCATTGCCGCCGCGCCTTTGCTGACGCAGCGGGTGTTTGGCTACTTCGCCCGACAGTCCCTGCCGGCACCGCAACAGATCGCGCTGCAGAACGTCGCGCAGGCGCCGCTGATGGCGCAGGTGGCCGCCAGCGGGCTGATCGTCAGCTTCGCGCTGACCGCCAGCATGGTGATCATGGTCGCCAGCTTTCGCGTTGCCGTGGACCACTGGCTCGACGAAGTCCTGCCAGCGCCGCTCTATCTGCGCAGCAAGGCAACCCCGCTGCCACAGGAACTGCTCGCTGCCCTGACCCGGCCCGAGGCGCCGTTCGCCCGCGTCGAGCGAACGGCGCACGCCTCACTGACGCTCGATCCGCAGCGACCCAACGTTGGGCTGTTGGTGCGCGAAATCGACCGCCGCAACCCGGCGGCCAGGCTTCCCTTCACCGGCGTAGTGCTGACGCCGCCGCCGGACATGGCAGTGGTGTGGATCAGCGAACCACTGCACGAGATCTACCGCATCAGCCCGGGCGAGACGCTGCCCCTGCCACTGCTCGGAGGCGAGTTCGAGGTCTTCGTCGGCGGCGTCTGGCGCGACTATTCCAGGCAGTTCGGCGCCATCGTAATCAGCCGCGACGATTATCTGCGACTCGGTGGCGTTTTCCAGCCGACCGACCTCGCGCTCTGGCCGCTGACCGGCCAGGAAGCCGCTGCCGTCGCCTGGCTGGCGCCCTGGACCGTCAATTACGGACTCGAACTCGCCGAGGCTGCCGACATTCGTCAGTTGAGCCTGTCCATTTTCGACAAGAGTTTTGCCGTTACCTATGCGCTCGAGGCCGCGGCAATGCTGATCGGCCTCTTCGGGCTGGCCGTGACGCTGGCGGCCGGCGTCTGGTTGCGCGCCGGCGAACTGGCAACGCTCGGTGCCCTCGGTTTCAGCCGCCGGATGCTGAGCCGCGCGGTAATGCTCGAAGGAGCGCTGATTGCGGTGATCGGACTGCTGATCGGTCTCGCCTGCGGCGTCGCAATTGGCGCCATCCTGACCCACGTGATCAATCCGCAGGCCTTCCACTGGCGGATGCCGCTCGACATTCCCTGGCTGGTTCTGCTCACCGGCGCCGCGTCGACCCTGGCTGCGGCCGTCGTCGCCAGCCACTACGCCGCGCGCCAGGCGACCCGGCTGCCGGTGGCGCAGGTTCTCGCCAGCGCCCAGTAAGGACACCTGCAATGCGCCGCCGCCGCTTCCTCGCCACTCCCTTGCTGTTGCCGGCACTGCTGCGCGCCGCACCTGCTGCCGCCGCTGTCACCTATGCACCGGTCACGCCTGGCGTGCCACTGGCGTTCCCGCGCGACCACGGCGCGCACCCGGAGTTTCGTACCGAATGGTGGTACGTGACCGGCGCACTGGACTCGCCACTGGCCAACGTCGGCTTTCAGCTCACCTTTTTCCGTAGCCGGCCGGGAACCGCCGAAGCGCTACGTTCGCCGATTGCCGCACGCCAGATCCTCTTCGCCCATGCGGCACTGACCATTCCCGGTGAGCGGCTGCGCCATGCGGAACGTACCGCCCGGGCCAACCTCGGCGCCAGCTTTTCCAGCCTCGATCTGGATGTCTCGATCGGCGCCTGGCGGATGGTCCGGCAGCTGCAGGCTCCCGGCGAGGTGCTCCGGCTGCAGATGCAGAGCCCACAGTTTTCCTTTGACTTGACGCTGACGCCATCGCAACCCCTGCTGCTGCAGGGTGACCAGGGCTACTCGCGCAAGGGTCACGGGCCGGAACTGGCCAGCTACTACGTCAGCTGGCCGCAGCTGCAGGTCGGCGGAACCCTGTTGCGCGACGGCCGCCGGCAGGCGGTGAGCGGCCAGGCGTGGTTCGACCACGAGTGGTCGACGACACTGCTTGGCGACCGCGCCGTCGGCTGGGACTGGCTGGGCATCAACCTCACCGACGGCGGCGCGCTGATGGCGTTCCGCATGCGCGATGCCGCCGGCGAAACGCTCTACGCGCACGCCGCCTGGCGTGATGCCGCTGGCCGGCTGCGCCAGTTCGCTGCCGACGAGGTCAGTTTCACGCCCCGGCGCCACTGGTCGTCGCCACGCAGCGGCGCCAACTATCCGGTGCAGCTCGAAATCCGCTGCGGCGAGCAGACACTGCACACGCTGCCGGTCCTCGACGACCAGGAACTGTCGACCAGTCGTCCGGCGCCTGTGGTTTACTGGGAGGGGCTGGTCAGGGTCGAGGGCAGCCTCAGCGGTCGTGGCTACCTGGAAATGACCGGCTATGCCGGGCCGCGGGGGGTCGCCGTCGCCCCCGACACCGTCGCCACCAGCTGAGCGCGACGACGCAAGCGCGCTCAGAGCTCGAAGAAACTGCGGATCTTTTCCAGTATGCCGTGTTCCTGCGGCACGGGGGCGTTGGGAACATCGACGAACCGGCGCATGAAGGCGTTGATTTCGCGCTCGCGGCGACCAAGAATCTCGGCAAACGCCCGCGAGATCTCCGGCCGCGAGTGAATGATCTCGTCGACCGTCGACTGATCCAGTCGGTAGCAGACCAGCTCGGTCTTCGCGATGACCGTGTCGCGCCGGTTCTCGCCGGTCATCACACCCCGCTCGCCGAAGGTGCTGCCGGCGTGAATGGTCCGAAAGAGCTGCCTTGGCTGTTCAGGGATCTCCATCCACACCTCGGCCTCGCCGGATGCCAGCAGATAGAGCCAGTGGGCCGCGTCGCCCTGGTGATAGATAACGTCGCCGCTGGCAAATGGGGCGAAGATCAGATGTTCGCTGATCGTCCGCAACTCTTCCTCCTGCAGGCCGGAAAACAGCTCCAGCTTGCGCAGATCGGCCACCCGGCGCTCGGTTTCGCGCCGCCGGATCGACTTGCGGTAAGCCTCGTTCTCCTTGGTCACCAGCAGCGACTGCTCCGGTACCGCCAATTGCATCCCCCCGCGCTGCAGGGCCGCGAGGACATGCACCCGGACCGCCGAATCGGTCGGATCATCGGGTTGCGGATCGAGCATCCAGTAGCGCAGGGCGTAGCGGGCGTAACCCGGACCGAACTCCATCAGGACGCAGGTCGGCGCGGGATCGGCTGCGACGTTGGGAATGTCGGCAGCGCTGATCGCCTTCTCCACCTCCTGGATTACCTGCCTTGGCGCCGAGTCATGGGTGATGTTGAACCAGATCCAGCGCCGCCAGGGCCAGTTCGGGATGTCCGCCCGACCATAGACGGTAAAACGGCCGCGCATCAACTGGCTGTTGGGAACGATGACCACTTCGCCGTTACGCGTCCGGATCGTCGTTTGCCGCCAGCGTATCTGCGCCACTCGACCGGTGAGATCGTCAATCCTGATCCAGTCGCCGGTACGCAAGGAGTTGTCGAGCTGCAGCGCAACACCCGAAAGCACATTGCCAAGCGTGTCCTGCATGGCAAAGGCCAGCACCGCCGTGATCACCGCCGAGGTCGTCAGCAGGCTCGACGGGTCAAGGCCGACGAAGTGAAGCCGCGCCAGAATGAACGCTGCGTAAAGCAGGAGGACGCTGATGTCCTCGGCGATGCGCACGACGACGATGCCCAGCCGTGGCAGAATCCCCCGGAAGACGAGCATGGCCAGCAGCCGGACCAGCGCCATTCCCGAACCGATGACAAACAGTTCATGGACCATCACTGCGAAACGTGAGTAGTCGAGCGCTTCGAACACCGCGCCGGCAAGCTGGCCGACCAGGCAGAGGACGAAGGCCAGGAAGGTGGCGACTGCCCGCCGCCGCTCCTTCGCCAGCAGCGGCAGCGCAATCAGCGTCAGCAATACTGCCGCGGCAATGACGTACTTCGTCTCGGGCAGCCAGAAATACGCCCAGGTCCTTTGCATCAGGGTGTCCATCGTTCCTCCTGTCGATTCAGGCATCGAGGCGAATCACGGCGGACGGCGCACGGCGCCGAACGCGCTGATCCAAGGCGGCGGAGAGTGATCAACCGCCGGTCATCGACATGAAGCGCAGCACCTGCGGCGCCGCCATCTGGCCGCTGAAGTCGTGGCCCCTGGCC
The DNA here is from genome assembly GCA_017302435.1 of Candidatus Accumulibacter necessarius. Taxonomy (GTDB): domain Bacteria; phylum Pseudomonadota; class Gammaproteobacteria; order Burkholderiales; family Rhodocyclaceae; genus Accumulibacter; species Accumulibacter necessarius. The sequence goes on along the minus strand of JAFLDL010000006.1, from coordinate 3,405 downwards.
TTGATCCCCATGCCGTCAACAATGGCCAAGCGCAGGGGCACGTCGTCGGTCGGGTGCGCGCGCAGCAGCGGCAGCAGTTGGATGGACTGGTTGTTGCCGAGGCACGGGTAGAGTTCGCCGCGGGCAGTGATGCGTACCCGGTTGCAGGTGTCGCAGAAGTTATGACTGTGCGGCGAGATGAAGCCGACGCGCGTCGAGCTGCCCGGGATCCGCCAGTAGCGGGCTGGTCCGCCAGTGCTCTCGGCGGACGGCAGGAGGACAAATCGCTTCCGCAGCCCGGCCAGCGCTTCTTCGCTGCTGAAATAGCTGGCCTGACGCGCGTGTCCGGTGTCGCCGAGAGGCATTTCCTCGATGAAGGCAATATCGATGCCGCGGTCCAGGACAAATTCGACCAGGTCAATCAACTCGTCGTCGTTGCTGCCGCGCATCATCACCGTGTTGATCTTCAGCCGCTGAAAACCGGCTGCCTGCGCCGCGTCGAGACCGCGCAGGACCTTGCCGAGGTCGCCAACCCGGGTAATCTCCCGGAAGCGGTCGGCGCGCAGCGTATCGAGACTGAGGTTGATGCGCCTGAGGCCGGCAGCGCGCAGCGCCGGCGCAAAGCGGTCGAGTTGCGAACCGTTGGTGGTGATCACCAGTTCGTCCAAACCCGGCAGGCGTCCCAGTTGTTCGAGCAGCCAGACGGCGTTCTGCCGGACCAGCGGCTCACCGCCAGTGACCCGCACCTTGGTCACGCCCAGATCGACGAAAACCCTGGCGATGCGCAGGCATTCCTCCAGCGTCAGCACCTGCGCCCGCGGCAGGAAGGTCATCTCCTCGGCCATGCAGTAACCACAGCGGAAGTCGCAACGGTCGGTGATCGACAAGCGAAGGTAGGTAACGTGCCGCCCATACCTGTCGACCAGCGTCCCGTCGGCGTGCCGCGCGGTCGCCGGCGAAACGGTCGGGGTGCAACCGATCAGCGAATCGGAAACGGCTTCCGGCGTCAGCGACTCATTGCGCATGGGAGAAAGTCTCTCGGGCGTACCCGCGGTGGAGAGAAGACAAGCAGGGTTGGCCGGCGATTATAGCCGAGATGGGCGGGCAAACGCCTCTCTCGCAGCTCACCTCAGGGGAAACCGGCAGCAGTGTCCATCGCCTGACCGGGAGGAACTCGATTTCACGCCGATGCTCGCTTTAAACTGTCTTCCTTTTTACTCGTCCTCTGAATCGACATATGAAACACGTACTAGTTGCATCCGCTGTACTCGCACTCGCCCTTCCAGTTCATGCCCAATGGGCCGAGATTGGAAAGGACGCAGAAGAAAAGATGACCGTCTGAGTACGGTCAGTCGCAACGGGGCGAGGCTCAAGGTCGCCAACAAGGCCATCGACAAGCTGAAGGACCGGGTGCGGGAACTGACCCGTCGTACGCGAGGCACCCGCATTGGCGCTATCGTCGCAGAGCGGAGACAAACCCTGCTCGGTTGGAAAGCGTACTTTGGCATTGCCGAGGTGCTGAGAGGCTGTGAAAATATTCCCGCAAGTCCGCCCGCCAGCGTGGCGCGTCCTGTATAATGACGAAGTCATTTCCTACGCTGCGCCCTGCTCATGACCACGACCCCACCGCTGTTCCCCGATGGACCGACGCTGCCGGCCAACCCAAGCGGCGAAGGCCCTGCGAGAACCGTAGTGCCCAAGGCCTCGGCCCGTGTTCTGATACCCAACCGCAATCAACTGGAACTGCGGGCGAGCGACCTCGAATCGCTGGTCCCGCCTGGGCACCCCATCCTCACAACTTAGCATTTTGTCATGTAGGCTTATAGGCATGAGATCGGTGTGGTTTGGGCTGCGGCTTTCGAGGTCGGGAGCGATGGGGAACGAGCTTCTGAAGGTTCAAGGCAAGCTCTTCAAGCAACGGTTTGAGGCGACGTGGAGTAGCGGCAGCGGTGAGCAACCAGCGGCCGATCTGCCGCTTGATCTTGTCGATGGCCAGGGTTCGGTTGATCTTGTAGGGCGAATCCGGGTCGATGAGCGCATCCGTGGCGACATAGGCGGCGAGCGCGTTGAGGTTGTCAAAGACCGCCTTGGCCCCGAAATCCTGATGCGCGGCGTGCCAGGACAATCCCGAGGTATGCTCCAGGCCAAGCCGGCTCTTGATCCGTTTAAATGCCTCCTCGATCCGCCACCGGCCATGGTAGAGATCGGCAAAGGCAGCCACCGGGAAAGCCACGGGATCAAACAGCGAAGTCATCACCACATGCACTCGTCCGGTCGGCGTCGCCACCCGCACCAGGCGAACGGTGGTCGGCGTCGCCGGACACTCATAGTCTGCGGCATCACGGGCATCCGGCGCCCGCAAGACCACCCGCGTCTCGCTTTGCCCGGAGCGCATGAACTCACGGACCGCCTTGAATCCTCGCGACAAATCGCAACGAATACAAAAGGGAATCCCGCGTGCGGTCAGCGCCGACACCAGCCAACGACAGGGAAAGCCCCGGTCCAGCAGGAGCACATCGTCAGGGCGCAGGTTATCGATCGCCTCGAAGAGCATCTGGCGCTCATCGCACAGCGGCTCGAACAGCCGAAAGTCGAGAAAGAGCTCAATGCCTGGCAAGTACAAGCCGAAAGCCACCCCCTGGACAATCGACCGCACACCGTCTTTCATCAGCGTCAGGCGAACCGCGCTGCCGTCGGCGGCGACCAGCCGCAACCCCTGCCACCGCGGGATCGGCAAGTGCTTCTCGACCAGACGGATCAGTTCCTGATTCAGCTCGCCAAACACCAACGCGTTGATCCGGTAACGCGCCTGATAGAACGCTTGCGCCGTCACCTCGCGCACCGAGTTGGCGCGATTGCGCAGGTGGGCAAAGAACTGATCGAGTTCGGACTGGACGGCGCCCTGAACGCCGGAGAGGAGGAAGCTCACGACGGTCGGCAGCGTCAGCGTGCGCTGCCGGGTGAAGTGCTTGGAGCTGATCCGTGCCGCTTCGAGAAACGTGCTTGAAAACAGATAGTTGGACAGGTATATAAGTATCTTCGAATATTCAGGCCGTCATGTGATATTCCTTTATAAACAATGAACTACACCGCAATTATGCAAGAGAACTACACCCGCCGCAAGGTGAGTACCTGCGCGGCTTTGGGATCGTCATCGCGGGTATGCCAAAATGCTAAGTTGTGAGGATGGCCTGGGCACCGGGCGCGGATTGTCTGGGGCTACGTGGAGCGGCAGGAGCTGAGCGGGCTGTACGCTGGCATCAAAGCGGTGGAGGGTGGCGTGGGACGAGCGGCGATCGCCCCTGAGATTCTGTATGCTCTGTGGCTCTACGCCACACTGGAAGGTGTTGGCCATGCCCGTGGGATCGCCCGACTGACGCAGACGCATGACGCGTACCGGTGGATCTGTGGTGGCGTACAGGTCAA
>JAFLDL010000059.1 GCA_017302435.1 Candidatus Accumulibacter necessarius | reverse complement strand
GCTCATGGGGGTGGGTCATGAGGATCAGTGTAAGACTCTACGGGCTCACAGAGTGAGCCCGTCAGAAAAAAGTTCGCCGCCGCCGTGGGGCTCGTCAGAGATTCGGGGTGGTTGCTCCATAATGCCGTAGTAGTGGCTGGTTTGCAACTCCTGACGCACGTTCCACAAGGACAGGCAGGTGCGGAGAATTCCACCGCTTGCCACGGCATAAGCGGCGGCAAATTTTTTCAGGTTGTCGAACATGGGCGGCGATCGGAAAGTTGCTGTACAGGGCTGAGCGGGGCCTATTGCCCGAATCGCCACGACGTGTTCGCGGCAGGCCTCACAGAAAGCATGCTGTGCAAGAAAACGCGCGGCCCGCCCGGCCCATCCGAACCGGGTAGCGCGCCGCGAGCGGCGCTCCCTTCTCGACCAGCATCGCGCGGTATACTCCGCGCAACGCCATTGAAGCCGCGATGTGCGAACCGCCGAGGACGGAGTGACGGCCGGCGGGCAAGCCGTGCTCGTGCGTCGCGCGCGCCGGACCTGACGAGAAGTCTCGCCGACTGCCGAGGAATCATCTTGATCGCCCTGATCTACGCCCACCCGCATCCAGCGCGCTCGCGCGCCAATCGCGTGCTGCTGGAAGCGGCGCGCCGCGTGCCCTCGGTGACGGTCCGCTCGCTGTACGACAGCTATCCGGATTTCGAGATCGATGTCGCCGCCGAACGTAAACTGTTGCTCGAATCCCGCCTGATCATCTGGCAACACCCGTTCATGTGGTACTCCGCACCGGCGCTGCAGAAGCTCTGGTTCGACACGGTGCTCACCGACGGCTGGGCCACCGGCGAAGGCGGCACCGCGCTGGTCGGCAAGTCGTGTCTCTGGGTGACGACCACCGGCGCGCCGTCGGCAGGCTACACGCCGGAGGGCGTCCACAAGTTCCCGTTTGCGGCCTTCATGCCGGCGATGGAAATGACCGCACGCTATTGCGGCATGCACTGGCTGCCGCCGCTGGTGCTGCACGGCGCACATCAGATCGATGACCACGCGCTGCACCATCATGCAGCGGAGTACCGCCGGCGATTGCAGGGGTTTGTGGCAGATGCGGAGGTGGCGCGTGGCTGATCCGTTGGGCAATGCCCTTGTTTACCTCGCGGCGGCCGTTCTCTGCGTGCCGATCGCCAAACGCAGTGGTCTCGGCTCGGTGTTGGGCTACCTGATTGCCGGTTGGCTGATCGGCCCGTGGGGGCTCAAGCTGGTCGGCGATGTCGAGTCGACGCTGCACTTCGCCGAGTTCGGCGTCGTCCTGATGCTGTTCCTGATCGGGCTCGAACTCGAGCTGAAACGTCTGATCGAAATGCGTCGCGCCGTGTTCGGCGGCGGCAGCCTGCAGATGGCCGCGTGCGGCGCAGTGCTCGCGCTCGGGCTCATCGCCCTCGGCTTGACGTGGCAGGCGGCAGTCGCCGCCGGACTGGCGCTGGCGCTGTCGTCGACGGCCATCGCCGTGCAGACGATGAACGAACGCAACCTGATGGCGGCACCTGTCGGCCGCAGCAGCTTTGCGGTGCTGCTGTTCCAGGACATCGCGGCGATCCCGCTGATCGCCCTGGTACCCTTCCTCGGTGCCGCCAGCGGCGAGGGCGGCGCCGGCTGGGCGGGCGCGGCGAAAGCGATTGGCGCGATCCTTGGCGTGGTGATCATCGGCCGCTTTCTCACACGACCACTGATGCGGCTGATCGCCAAATCCGAAGTGCGCGAAATCTTCACCGCCTTCGCCCTGCTGCTGGTGATCGGCATCGCCCAGTTGATGGCCGGGGCCGGCCTGTCGATGGCGTTGGGAGCGTTTCTGGCCGGCGTGCTGCTGGCCAGCTCGGAATACCGGCATGCCCTGGAAAGCGACATCGCGCCGTTCAAGGGGCTGCTGCTCGGACTGTTCTTCATCGCCGTGGGCATGTCGATCGACTTCGGCCAGGTGATCGCCCGGCCCACCCTGCTGGCGGTGCTGGTCGTCGGTCTGCTGGTGGTCAAGGGGACGATGCTGGCGCTGATCGCGCCGCGCCTTGAGGTTCCGCCCGGCGAACGCTGGCTGTTCGCGGCGCTGCTCGCGCAAGCCGGCGAGTTCGCCTTCGTCGTCTTCGGCGTCGCGCGGGCGGCGCAGGTCCTGCCGCGCGACTGGGAAGGCCTGCTGACTGCCGCCGTGGCGCTGTCGATGGCCGCCACGCCGCTGCTGCTGATCGCTTTCGATCGCCTGACGGCTCGCCGCGCAGGCACGCAGCGCCCGGCGGACGCGATCGACGACGACAGTGCGCCGGTGATCATCGCCGGCATGGGGCGTTACGGCCAGATAGTCGGCCGCGTGCTGCTCGCGCAGGGCATCCCGATCACGGTGCTTGACCACGACCCGGACCAGATCGATACCCTGCGCAAGTTCGGCTACCAAGTGTTCTATGGTGATGCGACGCGGCTCGATCTGCTGGCGGCGGCAGGCGCGGCGCGGGCGAAGCTGCTGGTAGTGGCGATCGACGACGTGGCCGACAGCCTTGCCCTGGTCGACCTGGCCCGGGCGACGTTTCCGAAGCTCACCATCGTTGCGCGCGCCCGCAATGTGCGGCACTGGCTGGAACTGGCCGATCGCGGCGTGACGGCGATCGAGCGCGAGACCTTCGAGTCGTCATTGAAGAGCGCACGCACGGCATTGACCGTCCTCGGCGTCGAGCCCTATGAGGCGCGCTCGATCGCCGAGGCCTTTCGCCGCCAGAACATGATCACGCTCAACGCAATGCTGCCGCACTTTCGCGACGAGGCGAAAACCGTGGCGATCGCCAAGAGCGGCCGCGAAGAACTCGAGGAGAACCTGCGCCGCGATCGCGAGGCGCGCCAGCAGGCCGGCGCCGGCGGCTGGCATTGAGCGCTGCGCGGTTGGCAACAAACCGCCCGTGTTGCTGCTCGGTGCCGGCGCCTCAGTGGATGCCGGAATCGGCGCCATGGACGAGCTGTTCCAGTTTTTCGGCTGCACCGATTTCGACGCGTTCTGCCAGAAGATCGGCCAGACGACCGCGACGGAGCGCTACCGCTACCTGGTCAGGCAATCAACTGAAAGTCGCTGCACGCCAAGCTCGGATGCGTCACCAGACCGACCACAGCGATCGCCACGGCCGCGCCGCTGCCGCTGCCGTCAGCGTCGTAGAGCAGGCTTCCTGTCGCCGTGTCATAGATGATCCGGTCGCTGGCGTCGTGCGCCGCGCGAATGCCGCTGCCCGACCAGAACTGGTCCGCGGTCAGGTCGCCGGGCGCCACACCCAGAGCCCCGAACACCGACAGACTCAACTGAATGGTATCGGTTCCCGATACGAAATCGGCCAGCACGTCCCGGTTGGCGGTCGAACTCAATGCCTGAGTCAGCACGAACTGGTCTGCGCCGGCGCCGCCGGTCAGCGTGTCGTTACCCGCACCGCCGAGCAGGCGGTCGTTGCCGTCGCCACCCATCAGCCGGTCGGCACCGGCACTACCGTCGAGCGTGTCGGCGTAGGCAGTACCGGTGAGCACGTTGGCACCCGCATTGCCAAGCAAGGACAAGGCGTTGGCCACCCGCGAAGCGTCCACGTCCAGCGCCAGCGTACCGCTGCTTACCGCAACCTCACCCAGCCCTTTGCCGATCACCACCCGCTCGATGCCACGATCGCCAGCGAACAGCGTCAGTGTGCCGCTGGTGCTTGCCGCAAAGCGGACCTCGTCGCTGCCGACGTTGCCGCTGTCGGCAATCTCCGCCGCCGCATGATCGCTGGCCAGCCCGACCAGGTAGATGTCCGAACCCTCGCCACCGTCGAGTACGTCGACCCCGGCCTTGCCGTCGAGGACATTGATCCCGACATTGCCCAGCAGCGTGTTGGCGAGAGCATTGCCGGTGCCGCTGAGGTTGCCGTTGCCGGTGAGCGTCAGATTCTCGACGAAGTTGCCGAGCGTCCAGTTGATGCTGCTCTCGACCGTATCGGTGCCGCCGGCATCGGACTGGCTGGTCGTGGTTTCGTAGACCTTGTCGCCGAGGTTGTCGACGACGTAGCGATCGTCACCGGCACCGCCCAGCAGGATGTCGGCACCCAGGCCGCCGTCCAGGCGATTGGCGCCGGCGTTGCCGGCCAGCGTGTTGTTTAGCGCATTGCCAGTGGCAGCCAGGTTGCCGCTGCCCAGCAGCGTCAGATTCTCCAGGTTGGCGCCAAGGATCCAGTCGACGTAGCTCTCGACCCTGTCGATCTCGCTCGCCAGCGTCGACGCTTCGATGATGGCGTCGCCGGAATCGACCACATAGACGTCGTTGCCGGCACCGCCGATCAGGGTATCCGCACCGCCGCCGCCGATCAGTCGATCGGCACCGGCACCACCGTCGAGCGTGTCGGCGTAGGCAGTACCGGTGAGCACATTGGCACCCGCATTGCCAAGCAATGACAAGGCGTTGACCACCTGCGAAGCGTCCACGTCCAGCGCCAGCGTACCGCTGCTTACCGCAACCTCACCCAGCCCTTTGCCGATCACCACCCGCTCGATGCCACGATCGCCGGCGAACAGCGTCAGTGTGCCGCTGGTGCTTGCCGCAAAGCGGACCTCGTCGCTGCCGACGTTGCCGCTGTCGGCAATCTCCGCCGCCGCATGATCGCTGGCCAGCCCGACCAGGTAGATGTCCGAACCCTCGCCACCGTCGAGTACGTCGACCCCGGCCTTGCCGTCGAGGACGTTGATCCCGGCATTGCCCCGCAGCGTGTTGGCGAGAGCATTGCCGGTGCCGCTGAGGTTGCCGCTGCCGCTGAGCGTCAGATTCTCGACGAAGTTGCCGAGCGTCCAGTTGATGCTGCTCTCGACCGTATCAGTGCCGCCGGCATCGAACTGGCTGGTCCTGGTCGTGGTTTCGTAGACCTTGTCGCCGAGGTTGTCGACGACGTAGCGATCGTCACCGGCACCGCCCAGCAGGATGTCGGCACCCAGGCCGCCGTCCAGGCGATTGGCGCCGGCGTTGCCGGTCAGCGTGTTGTTCAGCGCATTGCCGGTGGCAGCCAGGTTGCCGCTGCCCAGCAGCGTCAGATTCTCCAGGTTGGCGCCCAGCCCCCAACTGACCCAGCTCTCGACGGTGTCGATCTCGCTCGCCAGGCTTGAGGTCTCGACCAGCACATCGCCCACCTGGTCGACGACATAGGTATCCCCACCGGCGCCACCGATCAGCGTGTCGATTCCCGCGCCACCGTCGAGGCGGTTGGCCAGGGCATTGCCCGTCAGGACATTGGCGAGGCCATTGCCCAGCACATTGAACAGGCCGGCACCGCTGAGCAGGACGTTTTCGATGTTGGCCAGATTCCCGGTCAGCGCGATGGATTTTGCCGCCAAGGGATTGGCGTAAAGAACGGTCAGCGTGTCGGTTCCCTGGCCGGCGTTCTCGGTCACGTTCGCCAACTCGCCCTCCATGTCGAGCAGATAGGTATCGTTGCCCGAACCGCCGGCAAAGGTATCCAGCCCCGCCTTGCCATCGAGGACGTTGTTGCCGCTGTTGCCCGTCAACTGATTGCTCTGGCTGTTGCCGGTGCCGTTGCTGTCGGCGTTCCCGGTGAGCACGAGGTTTTCCAGATTGGTGCCCAGCGTGAAGCTTACCAACGACTCAATGCGATCGACTCCACCGGCGGCGCTCGTTTCGCTGACGGAGTCGGCCGCGTTGTCCACCACGTAGATATCGTTGCCATTGCCACCGCTCATCGCATCTGCACCAGTGCCGCCGTCGAGACGGTCGTCGCCACCGTCGCCCGACAGGACGTCCGCACCACCCAGACCGTACAGCACGTCGTCCCCCAGGGTGCCGGTCAGCCGGTTCGCTGCCTCGTCGCCGGTGATCGTCCTGCCCGCGAAGGTGATCGCGCTGATCGTGTAGCTCCCGGTACCCGTCCAGGCATCCTGGGCCAACAGGTAGTACGTTGCGCTGCTGGTTGCGGTATAGGTGATCTGCGCACTGCTCGTCCCGGCTCTGACGTTGTCGTTGCTGGCGACCGCAGACAGAGAAGTGGCCGTCATCGCATAGAGCGACAGGTAAGGATCGACTCCCGAGCCAGTAGCGACGAGATCGAAGACATAGGTCACACCGGCGTTCAGGTTGACGCGGAACAGATCGAGGTCGCCTGCCCGCTCGATCGCACCCGATACCCCGCTGCCATTCACCGCCAGGTTGCCGGCGCTTGCCGTCGTGGATCCGAAATCGTCGTCGCCGCTGCTCGTGTCGTCATTGACGATGGTGCCCTGCGCGCTTGACGAGGCGAACTTCAGGCCGGCAGACGGATTCGACAAGGTCACCGTGAAGTGCTCATCCGCTTCCACGCTGGTGTCACCGCGCGCGTAGATCTGGATGGTCTTTTCGGTCTCACCGATTTGAAAGGTGATGCTGCCGGCGGTAGCCCCGGAAAAATCGCTCGCCGGATCGGCTGCCGACGATCCCGTGCCACTCAGGCTCCAGTTGACTGTTTGCACCGAGGAACTCGCAGCACTCAGGCTGACCTTGTAGGAAAAGAGCGTCTGCCCGGCATTGCCTTCGGCCTGCGTCGCGGCACTGCTGGAAATCGAAACCAGCGACGGCGAGGGCCCAGCCCCCGACAACTCGCTCGCGTACTTGGTGACGTCGGCGAAGATGAACGTCTCGATCCCCCGCAGGGTGTCCGTCCCGGTCGCGGCGCCGTAGAAGGTGAAGGCGAAGGTCGTCGGGTAGAGGTTCGTGCAGGTATAGCTGTACGCCCCCCAGGCGCCGGAAAACACCACACTGTCCGTCCCTTCGCCGCCGTCGAGCACGTCGTTGCCGGCACCGGCGACAAGGACATCGTTGCCGCCGCCACCCGACAGCGTGTCGTTGCCCACGCCACCATCGAGTCGGTTGGCCAGCAGATTGCCGGTAATCTGGTCACCGGCAGAGCCTCCCACCGCGTTTTCGACATCGCACGTATAGGCGATGGCGATGTTGTACGTCATGCTGTTGCCCGACGAATACGACCCCGGCGCCAGATTGATGGTGCAGGCCGTGTTCCAGCCGCTCAGATTGAGCGTGTCGATGCCGCCGGAATCGTAGATGGTGACGATGGGATTGGCATTGAGCGTGAAATCGAAGATCGGCGCCATCGAGCCGGTGACATTGGAGCCGAAGCCATACACGGTATCGCCGGTGCGCGTCGTCGTCTCGGCGCCGTAGATCGCCTGGATCGCCATCACGTCGTTGACCATCGGTGTCTGTGGGGAGTACAACCTGCCGTCCGCACCCACCCAGTCGGCCCAGGCAACCTTACCGCTGCCACTGTTCATGTTTGGACCGAAGTACGACATCACCGAGTAGACGCCACTGTCCTCGTACGAAGACGGCGTCCAACTCCCCGAACCGTTGTAGTCGCCCATGTGATCGAGGCCCAGCGCGTGCCCGATCTCATGCACATACGTCATGAAGGAGTGCTGGCCGACCTGCGGTGACATCAGGTCAGCGTAGCTGCGGCTGAACCAGACGCTGCCGGTAGTCGGGAAGTAGGCATGGGCGTAGCCGACACCGGTTGTCGACGTGCCAAACTCGATGTTGGAGGTGGTCGCCGTGGTACGCACCAGATCGGGCGCGATCAGGTCATCCCAGGTTTGCAGCGCCCGCTCGGCCTGGGTCTGCTGCGCCGCATTGAGGCCCACGAACCCCGACAGTTCCTGGCTACCGTAGATTCCGGACGCCGCCGCGGGAAAGGCATAAGTGATTGTCGGCCCGCTCCAACGCGCTCCTGAAATCAGTTGATCAAGGATCTGTTGCTGGGTCCACGATGCGAGTGCCATGACGCCTCCGTCAAACTGGAGACGCAAAGCTGAAGGAGGGAACTCGATCTGCGTAAGGGATACGCTCGATTCGGGCAACCCGGCCACCCTTCTGAGCTCATCTGACAACTCAGGGTAGGGTCCGCGGCTTTGCGTCCGGGGGTTTCCCCCCGTTTGCCTTTAAATCAGATGAGGCCGCGCACCGAACGACGATGCCTAAACCTCATCCACCGAAAACTGCTTGAATTTAGGCGCCTGATCGGAAAAAGTCAAGGCCGATTTCGACACAGAGTCTCCCGGCCGCGCGCTCTGGTGTGTCGCCGATGGTCAACCGGGAAGACGATGCGCCCCGGCTGCTTGCGCTCAACAGCCGCCGAGGCCGCGCTTCGCAACAACCACCCGGCCGCCCGCCGGCCGCCTTACAGCGACCGCTATCGCTCAACCGATCACGGGTAGGGGAATTCCGCGGTCTCTTTGCCAACCGGACCCGCGGCGCCGTGTTTGCCTGGCGACGCTTCCGCGGGCGACTGCTGGATCTGCCCGAGTTCGTAAATGGTGCCTGCATCCTCGGAGCGAGCGGGTTCCATGGTTTCCGTGCGGATCGGCCCTTCCAGGCCACTTCTCGGAGCTGCGGCTTCGGCTACGGGTTGCTCGACCGACTTCGGAGCTGCAGCTTCGGCTGCGGGTTGATCGACCGACTTCACGTTGTCGTAATCCCAGACACCGGCAACCGAGGCAAGCGGCAAGCACGTGCCCGAAAGCACCAAGAGGCTGAGAGCGGACTTCAGTTTGGGAGAGTTCTTCATTTGATTTCTCCTTGAAACGATTCACTTTGTATTGCGGGTTGGTAGTTCATTACCCCCCCTTCCAGAGTCAAACGACGATGAATGACCCCACAATGATCGCCAACCGCTCCCGGGAGCGGCAGTCACACCGGCTCCCTTTCGACGCACCGCCGGTCCGAGCAATCTCTTCGCAACGGCTCGCCTGACCGGTGGATCAGCTGAAGCGCAAGAAGTTCAATCCGTCCGGCAAGAAGCCGTGCGCCGGGCGCTCAGTTTCGAGCGAGGTCGCTGGAGTGGTCCATGCCCGTCGTGTCGGCCAGGGCAGGCGTCATCGGCACAAGATCGTCGAGCCGGAACATCGCGAGAATGCCGGCGACGAAGTGCTTGTGTTCGAGCGGCGCGTTCCTGTACCAGTGGAGCAGGTAATGCCGCAGGCTGTTGCGGGCATCCGAAGGATCGAGGTTGAGGTAGCGCAGCGCAGCCCAGTCCTGGGGCTCATCGCGGAACAGCGGCAGAAGCAGGTTGGCGACCACCTCGTTTTTCTGCCTCAGGTAAGGGTCTTTGCGCAGTTGCTCTTCATTTTCCTGCAGCCAGGCAGTCAATGGCGTATGCAGCGGGAGCTGGCGGTGCCCCTCGGATAGCAGGTGATCGAAGAATCGGCGCAACTTCTTCGCGGCTTCCGACCATCTTGGCGCGGGCGGCGAACTCTCCCATCTCGCCGCGAGGTTCTTCAGCACGAAGAGCGACGCCGTCTCGCACAGCGTCTCTTCGAACCACTGGTTGTAGCGGACGTCCTGCTGGGTGGCGTTTTCGTCGAAATTCGAGAGAATGTGGCACAGCTCATGCGCGAATTCGTAGACGTAGAGATGCCAGTTTTCCCCGCTGGCATGAAGCTGAACCTGGTATTCGCCCGCCGGACCGCGCTCATAGAGGACGACGGGGCTGCGGTCCGTATGCGAGACGGCGATGGGAGCGGAAAGATTCGCCGGCAGTCTTGCCAGAAGCTCGTCGGCGACCGAATAGAGAAGCGTCTCGATCGATTCCCTGTTGGCATTGCCCCAGCCGTCACCCCGCACATCAATCCGGAGTCCCATTTCCTTGCTCTTGAAACCCGGCCTCGCCGCCAGTGTTCCCGCCTCGTCGGCATGGACAAATGAGCAGGAAATCGCCGCGACGATCAGCGGCAACCGCATGTAGCGAGCCACCCATGCGCGGGGAGTGCCCATGCGGCGTTCGTTTCTGCGTCTCGCTGACATTCGATGACCCCCCGAAATCACCCACGCCTGGATGGATAGCGATCAAAAACATCCTTCAGACGTTTGACGCCAACCCGGGAATTAAGGATGCGATCCGAGCAATCCGCGAACGCCGCACGGCGATCGCCGATCATTACGAAGCGCGCGAAGGACAGGAAATCCAACGGCACCCTCCAGAGTATATGGGCCTCCATCAAGGGGCGTCAAACTCGAATTTAGACCCGGTGGCCCCTGAAAGCCCCTGAAAAGTCATCAGAATCCCGCCCCGCTCAGTGCCTGTGGTCATCCGCCCGGCCCGTCCGGCCCGGCGGATGGCCGCAGGCACGAGTCGTCCCACGACGGGCGATGGCGGCTCAGCTTGTTGTAACCATCCACCGGCCGCGCCGGGGGATTTCCCGTATTGGTTAATAGTAGCAACAACTTTTACAAGCGACTTCCTGTCGCACGTCGAATTCGTACTCCGGCACCGGTTGGGGCTGCGGTCCGTCCTCGCCCAGAGTGGCGTCCCGCATCTCCCAGAGCGGAAGCGCTCGGGCTCTCATCAGTCGTCGCAGCGATGTCGGCTCACCCAGAGGAGCAAGGGTCGCCTTCATGCAAAACGAATGTCCACAGTAGAACCGGCACCGGCCGTCCAAAGTTGGTGAAGTTCAATGCGCATAGGGGTCGGTTGCCTTCACCGAACCACGAAAACTCAGCGGCCGCTTCTGCTCTCGAGCGGCCAGCCCGCCGACGCCTACTTTCCCGCCCAAGCCCCGCTGCCAGCTATCCCTGATTCCATCTTTCCGCCGCCAGCGGCAACTCATTCAGTTCCGCACGCGCTTCCCGCCAACTCGGGTAGTGCCGATCCAGAAGCGCCACGAAGCGCTCGCCATGCGTCGGCTCAAGGAGATGAAGCATTTCGTGTACGACGACGTACTCAAGCAAGTCTCTGGGCTTCTTGACCAACTCGGTATTCAGGCGAATGTTCCCGGTCCGGTGGCTGCAGCCGCCCCACTTAGTCTTCATGCGCTGGAGGAAGTAGCCGGTGACCGTGACGCCCAGCTTTCCCTCCCACCGCCTGATGAGTGCGGGTACGGCCACATGCAGCAGGGCGCGATGCCATTCGGCGAGGACTTCTTCCCGCTTCATCAACGTGCTGCCAGGACGGACGCTCAGCGTGATCCGGCGATGATCCAGCTTCACCTCGGGCTTCGCGTCCTTCTCGACGACGGACAGCAGATAGCGCCGCCCCCATAGGTAATGGCTCTCCCGTTCGATGTACTGGCGCGGGGTCTCGCGCGGCTGCGCCTGCAGTTTCGCCTGTTGGCGGCGAATCCAGCCCAACCGGGTCACCGCGTAGGCGCGCGCCACCTCCAGCCGAGTGCCAGTCGGCGCGACCAGTGTGACGTGCCCGGCTGGCGGATGCACCGACAGGTAGACGTGCTTGACCGCCTTGCGCGTCACGGCGATGACGACATCGCCGAGCTGGATCGTCTCGCTCACTGATACCCCGGCTGGTGCTTGATGATCTCGAAAATCGCCTGCGTTGCCGCGCGGTCGCGGTCCAGGAGCGGGAACAGCGCGTTCAGTACCTGCGCCTCGCGTGCCTGGTCGCCGTACCAGCCGGCAGGTGCGCGCTCGCGCATGGCCCGGTCGATCTTCAGTGCCAGAGCGGCCTGGTCCTCGGCGGCGCTCGGGTAGCGAAAACTCGTCGCCGGCAGCGAAGCCAGATTGTTGAACAGGACGACCGCCTCGGGCTTGCCATGCAGCATGGCCGGTACGCCCTCGTCCGGCTGCCGGGCGGCCAGCCGCTTCACCAGGGTCTCGGCCTGGCGCAGGAACTCCTCGTAGGCCGCCGTGTCCGCCCGGCTCTGCTTGATCAGGTCGTCCAGCAGCTTCGACATCTGCTCGTAAAACCTCGGATCGGTCAGCTGGTCGCGGATGATCGTCTTGCGGACGTTGTTGATGATTCCTTCGGCGATGGCGTTCTTCGAGAGCTTGCCCTTCTCGTTGAGCTTGCGGGCGATGGCGTCGTGGATGCCGGTCTTGATGATCAGCTCGGTCAGCGACAACTCGCCCAGTTGACCCAGCTCCTTCGCCGGCTCGGCCTGGATGTAGGTATTGATCAGGTGGCGCATGTCCGCCTCGTAGGGCTTGATGTCCAGCTCCTCACCCGAGTGCCGCTTGATGGCAGCGCGAATCTCGACGCTCAACGCCACTTCCTGCCGCAAGGCGGCCGCGTCGGTATCGGAGTAGCCCGCGTCGCTCAGCTCCTGCGTGATGGCGGCAAAGGCACGGACGAAGAGGGCCACCGCCTTGTAGAACGACACGCGCAGCGCCTCGGTTTTGTTCAACGCATTGGCGTCGGCGGCAGCGCCGCAGAAATGATGCAGGTACTGTTCCACCTCGCGCGGCTGCGCCACCGGCTCGCACAGGTAGCGCAGCGCCTCGCGGGCCTCGTCGAGCTGCTTCCTGCCTTCCTGCAGCCAGTGCTTCAGGTGCACATTGTTGTCGCCGCCCTTGCCCTCGTCGATGTCCAGTTCGTCGGAGCTGTACACGGCGATGGCCTGCTGCACGTCCCGGAACAGCTCCTTGAAGTCCACGATATGGCCGTAGTCCTTGTCGTCGCCATCCAGCCGGTTGGTGCGGCAGATGGCCTGGAACAGGTTGTGATCGTGCAGTTCGTTATCGAGGTAAATATAGGTGCAGCTCGGCGCGTCGAAGCCGGTGAGCAGCTTGCTCACCACGATCAGCAGCTTCAGGTTCGCCGGCTCCTTGATGAACCGGCGCCTGGCCTCGTCCTCGTACTGCCGGGTGGTCTGCCCATTCTTCAGGACATGCCGGGTGTAGGTGTCGAACTTGTAGCGCTCGTCGCTGTGGGCCGGCTCGCGCGAAATCGCGTTGGCGTTCGGTTCAAAGGAGGTGATGATCCCGCAGCAGGGGCCGAAGCTCGTGTTCTGGAACAGCCGGAAGTAATGGCAGGCGTCGTAGATCGAGGCCACCACCAGCAGCGCCGTGCCCCGGTCGTTGTTGAGGCGCGGCTTCAGGCTGAAGTCCTCGATGATGTTGGCAATGATGCGCTGCTTGCGCTCGCTGGCGCTCATCAGTTCCTCCATCGTCGCCCAGCGGCGGCGCAGGATCGCCTTCTGGAAGTTGTTGAGGTGCTTCGTCTTCTGCTCGAACCACCGGTCGATTGCGGCCTGCGAGCTAAGCCGCTCGGGTACGTCGCGAGCCTCGTATTTCAGGTCCAGCACCACCTTGTCGGCGACCGCCTGGTGGAACTTGTAGGTATCGATATAGCTGCCGAAGACGTCGCGCGTCATCTGCCTGTCCTTGCGCAGGAGCGGCGTACCGGTGAAGCCGATGAAGATGGCGCCCGCCAGCCAGCGCTTCATCTGCCTGTTCATGTCGCCACCCTGGCTGCGGTGGCACTCGTCCACGAAGACGTAGAAGCGCCCATGCACCGGCGGCGGCGGGCCTTGCAGGTCGGCCACGTCGAACTTGTGGATCAGCGCGCAGAGCAGGCGGGGTGCGGGCGCGGCGAGCTTCTGGACAAACTCCGCCCGCGAGCTGATGCGCGGCGAGGGTGTGTCGGCGCCGATCACCCCGGCGTTCTTCATCACCTCGACGATCTGCTTGTCCAGCTCGTCGCGGTCGGTGATGACCAGGATACGGGCCTGCGCGTCGTATTCGAGCAGCCACTTGGCGATCAGCACCATCAGGATGCTCTTGCCACTGCCCTGGGTGTGCCAGATGACGCCACCCTCGCGCCGAGCAATGCGCGCCTGCGCCGCCTTGACGCCGAAGAACTGATGCGGCCGCGGCACCTTCTTCTGGCCGGCGTCGAAGATGATGAAGTTGCGCATCAGGTCAAGCAGCCGCGCCTTGTGGCAAAGCTGCGCCAGGGGCCGGTCGAGCAGCGCCCCGGCGGCTGGTGTGGCACCCACTTCGGCCGGAGCCTCGTCCTTCCACTCGACGAAAAACTGCTCCGGCGTGCCGGTGGTGCCGTAGCGCAGGCCCTGCGAATCGCTGCCCGCCAGCACGAGTTGCACGGTACTGAAGAAACCCTGGTTGAAGAGTTCTTCCTGATTGGTGATCAGCTGGCGCACCCCGTCGGCCAGCTCCACCGAGCTGCGCTTCAGCTCGATCACCGCGATGGCGATGCCGTTGAGGTAGAGCACGATGTCCGGCCGGCGCTGATGTGACGCAAACTCGCCCCCCTTGAGCGTCACTTCCTCGGCAAGAGCAAAGTCGTTTTTCCCGGGGGTGGCCCAGTCGATCAGGTGCACCGTCTCGTGCGCCTGCCCCGCCGCGATCTGCACCGGCACACCGTAGCGCAGCAGCTGGTAGGTGCGCAGATTGGCCTGGTAGAGCGTGATGCCGGTCGCGTCGGCAGCGGTTTCCAGCTTGTGCAAGGCGGCGGCAATGTGCGCCGGGGAATAGCCACGCGCTGCGAGGTTCTCGCGCAGCAGCGCCGTCTCGATGGAGCGGTTGTTCTCCCGCTGGCTCCACTCGCCGAGGTAGCGATAGCCGAGGCAATCGGGCCGCGCCGGGTCGGTGAACAGGGCGACGACGCGGTTCTGCGTTTTCCGTTCGGAACGGGCTTGTTCAGGCATGGACGACTCCACGAGCTTTCATTCAAGCACCTCCCAGTGCCCGCCCTTTTTAGGGCCGACAAAACGCAGCTTCTCTTCTTTGACCAGTTTTGCCGTGGCCCGCTCAACGGCGCTCAATGACTTGCCGATGGATGACGCCAGCTCTGCCAGGGTCAGATCCGGCCTTGCTTTCAGCGCTGCAAGAATCTTCTCCGGCGTTTTTGCCAGCGTTTCTACCGGCGTTTCTACCAGCGTTTCTACCGGCTTCCGTAGCGTCGTGACCTGCGCGGGTGCAAACGGGAACGTCACCCACACTCCGATCGACTCCACTTGCAACACTGGCGAAGGCCGGCCCGCCTCCAGGCAGGTTTGCACCATGCGCTCAATGCCGCGCCCCCAAGCCTCGATCTGGCCGCTGCGGAAAAAGGTGTTGGCGATGTCCGGATTGAAGGGGGCGGACGGGTGCTTGGACAGCAATCGCTCCACCGTCCATTCCGGCGGCAGACGGCCCGAATTCCAGATCATCACCTTGTCGGAATACACGCTGATCTGGATCGGCGCGCCGCTGGTGTAATCCTTGTGCACCACCGCGTTGAGCACCGCCTCGCGTAGCGCGGCCATCGGCATGGGCCAGGTCTCTACGCGCTGCAAACCCTCGTAGCTGATCAAGGCTTTCAGGTATTTGGCTTGCAGCACCTCGATGGTCTTGTTCACCTGAAGCAGCAAGGGTCCATCCACCTCATCCTGATAGCGCAGATCGGCATCGCTCTCGAAAAAACCGATCTTCACATAGGCGCCGGTAAACCAGCGGCTGGGCTGGGAATGAAACAGCAGCGCCGTCGCGCGTTTGCATACACCGTCGGCCAGCAAGTGCAGCCGCTCCAGCAGCAGCGCGTCCGACTCGTGCAATGCGGCCTCTGGCAAACGCTGGCTGCGCAAGGCCTGCTGGCGAAACAGGTGCAGTGCGCCTGCATCCAGCGCGTCCGCCTTCAGCCCGGGCAGCGCCATGGCATCCCAATGCAGCCCTTGTTTCTTGAGCAAAAAGTGCGACAGCGTCGCACCTTTCAGTTCCTGTTTGGTGCTGCCGCTGCGGTAGTGATACTCGCCCTTGTAGCTCACCGGGCTGGGGTAGGGATCGACGCGAATCTCGACCAACTCCTTGCCGTCTTCGGACAGCAGATTCACCGCCACCATGATGCCCAGCACATCGCGCACCTTGTTGGGGATTTCTTCCAGCAGGCGGGCGGCATTGGCAACGCCCACCGGCTGGCCCCGGTCATTGCGCCCGATGACCAGCACGCCCTCGTCGGCGTTGGCAAAACCGCAAATCCAGCGCAGGTAGTCGTCGCGCCAGAACTCCTTCCACTCCAGGTTCTGCTGCTCTCTTTTTAGTGGAGAGTTGAGAGTGGACAGTGGAGAGTTATTTGGCATTTAGTGATTCTCTTGACGTTTTGACGATCGCGACCAGGAGTTTCAGTAGCTCTTGCATGTCGGGGTGAATGGAGTGGTAACTTCCCTGTGTCAAATAGCCGGATTGATGGAGCAGCTCCAGCCAGTAGTCGGTTTCATTCGCCTCTTTGAGGGCAATGTTCATTTTGCTGATGAAATCGGCCTTGCTTTGGGCATGTTCGGCCTCGCGTACCAAGGCCCCGATGGCTGTTCCGCTGCGCAGAACCTGCTTGGACAGAACAAACTCCCGCTTTTCCTCCTGGAGATACTTCGCCAACTTCACCACCCGCAATGCGAAGGCGAATGATTTTGTCCACAAAGGACCTTTGTTCAGTTGAGAGTGGACAGTTGAAAGTTGAGAGTTGCTCTCAATCACTCTCCACTCTCCACTGTCAACTCTCCACTAATCAACCGGACACGTCCGGTTAATAACTCCTGCATCATGCCCTGCTTGAGGGCGCGGGTCTTGTCGCGGCGGGCTTCGAGGGCGGAAAGTTCGGCGTCCATGTCGGAGAGGACGGCGGCGATGGCGGTTTGTTCTTGACGCGGGGGAAGTTTGATTACCGTGCCGTTGATAAGCCCAGTGTTCAAATTCATCTGAGAGCCAGTTTGTCCATGCCGGGCCCAATCTGGCTCGATCCACTTTAGGACGTAGTAAATAAACGACTGATCAGCTTCGAGATCGTCGAAAACGACGAATCCGTCGTGAATGCAAACATCAATTCTTGTGATGACAGGCCGCCCAACCGTCGCGCAGATGCTCATGATCAGGCTGCCAGTAGCTACTGGACGACTGTGCTGCACGCCGAGTGGTGAGAGTCGCTGAGTAGTCTCGTTAAGGAACATGCCTGAGCAAGTCACGTCTGAGATGCGAACCCAGCCAACAGACGAGTTATCGTCAAACCAAACTGGGCTATCAATCGGGCGAGGCGACGCACCACGCTGAATCTTTGCCAACGCCCCCAACCGCTTCGCCACCCACTCCCCGTTGAAGCCGGGGAGGCGGGTTTGGCCGGTGAGGAGTTGCTGCATGGCGGCTTGTCTGAGGTCGCGCTTCTTGGCGATGAGTCGCTCCAGCCCGCCCAGCAGCGCATCCGCATCGCTCAACGCCGCCGCGATGGCGCGTTGTTCGGAGAGCGGCGGACATAAGACAGGAATTCCCGAGCACACCCGCTTGTTCAGCTTTGGCTGTGCTGTTCCTGTGTTGTATTGCGCGTAGTCGCGGCTTTCCAAGAATTCGACCAAGTAGTCGAGTGCCATTCCCACCTTTGGCCGCAGGACGTGCGCATGGTTGTTTACCCAAGTCTTTCCGGAAATCTTGAATGCGAGTCGGCAGTTTCGACTGAGAATGTTTTCGCCGTCTTCGCCGAGGAGGATCAAATCCTCGTCGAAGAGGAAGCTATTCACGTAATCGACGATTCCTGAGGCACCGTAATACGGAATGTCGCCCTGTACCTTTGCCCGCTCAGTGTCTTTCACTGGGCGTCGCCGCCCGTCCAAGAAGTCGGCAACATCGCTAAGGCACTTCACTCGCCAATCGACCGGAACAACGCCGACCGCCGTCTGCTTGTATCCGGGCCTCACTTCCATGACGCCCCCATCCGCCTGAGGTGTTCTTCCACGCGCGCGGCGAGCATCGCCACCCCGTCGGTGAGCTGCGGCAGCGGCATCGCGTAGCGTTCAGCCAGTTCACGGATGCGGCCGGTTAGCGTCTGCGACACGCGATCTAGTTCGCCCTGCACGCTGGCCGAGAGCCGCGCCATCCACTTGTCGTCGACCACCAGCGCCTTGATCTCGGCCTCGCCGAGCGCGGGGTATTGCTCGTAGGCGAGCCGGTCGAGGGCGGCTTCGGAGTCCCTGACCTTCTTTTTCAGGGCGGCGATCGACTCGTTGATGGCCAGCCACTGCCTGAGCACCCGCAGTTCGTCGGCAGCGTCCGGGTCCCTGGCGACTTCACGGATGCGCTCCTTCACCGCTGCCACGGTGATGCTGTCGAAGCCGGAAAACGCGGCGTCTTCGGCACCGTGCTCCTCTTCCAGCTCGGCAAGGCTGGCGATGGCGGCTTCCAGTTCGGCCTCTTTCGCCTCGATGGCGGCCTGCTCGCTGGCGAAGTAGTGGGCGACGAGGTACGGCTTGGGGATCAGGTCGCAGGTCCAGCCCTTGTCCCTGGTCTTGCCCTTCTTGTCGCTCTCCGCGATGCGGCTGGTCCTGGCCACCCAGCCGTCGGCGGCGATCAGGTAGGCGTCGTCCTGCATCGTCTCGGCCCAGTAATCCATCAGGTGCTGGTAGATGTCGTAGGCGTCGAGCAGCGGGACCTCCCTGAAGCCGGCGAGCAGTGCCTCGGCAATGGCCTCGATCAGCGCCTTGGGGTGGCCGTCCTGGGCGAAGCCGGTGAGCTGCGACGTGACGGAGGCTCGCCAGTCGGCGAAGCGCCGGGTCGCCGACTGGTTGAAGGCGGTGAATTCGGCATGACCGAAGATTGCCGCCTTGACCTCGGGCAGCGGCAGCTTGAGGCGGGCGTAGCCGGGGCGCAGCGATTCAAACAGGGCGGCGCGCACGCCGGGCAGCACCCGCCAGTAGTCGCCCAGCGCATCAAGGTCGCGCTCGGGAATGCCGCCACGCAGGTGGCCGTCGATGTCCTGCAGGTCCTCCGGCTCGCAGCTGTCGATGTAGCGCGGCAGGTTGAGGTTGAAGTCGTTCTTCGCGTCGGCGATCTCGTCGAACGGCACCATGCGCGCGTAGCGCGGGGTGTCGGCCTGCCGGGTAAAGGTGTCGACGATGCGGTGGATGTCCTGCTCGCGCAGGCGGTTCTTGTTACCGTCCTTGAGGAAGCCCTTGCTGGCGTCGATCATGAAAACGCCTTTGCGCGCCGTGGCATTTTCCTTGTCGAGCACCAGGATGCAGGCGGGAATGCCGGTGCCGAAGAAGAGGTTGGCCGGCAGGCCGATGATGCCTTTGAGGATGCCCGAGCGGACGAGCTGCTGGCGGATGACGGCCTCGGCATTGCCGCGAAACAGCACACCGTGCGGCAGGATGCAGGCGCCTTTGCCGGTATGCTTCAGCGAGCGGATGATGTGCAGCAGGTAGGCGTAGTCGCCCTGCCGGGTCGGTGGCTCGCCCCAGGCGAAGCGCTGCCAGGGGTCATGCGATGGCGTCAGGCCGGTGCTCCAGGTCTTGTCGGAAAACGGCGGATTGGCGACGACGTAGTCGTAGGTGCGCAGACGCTCGCCGTCCTTGAACTTCGGCGCGGCGAGCGTATTGCCCGAGAGGATGCTGGCGGTCGGGAAGTCGTGCAGGATCATGTTCATGCGCGCGAGACCGGCGGTGGTCACGTCCTTCTCCTGCCCTTCGAGCGTGATGTGCTTGCCGGCCTGCGCCGCCACTTTCAGCAGCAGCGAGCCCGAGCCGCAGGTGGGGTCGTAGGCGGTGGTGGCGGCGCGCGTGTTCGCGGGCGAAATGCCGATCACCCTGGCGATGACGCGGCTGACTTCGGACGGGGTGTAGAACTGCCCCTTGCTCTTGCCGCTCTCGGTGGCGAAATGCCGCATCAGGTACTCGTAGGCATCGCCGAGAATGTCGTCGTGCTCGGCGCGGTTCTGCGAGAAATCGAGTTCGGGTTTCTGGAAGATGCCGATCAGGTTGCTCAGGCGATCGACCATCGCCTGACCCTCGCCCAGCTTGTTCGGGTCGTTGAAATCGGGAAAGTCGGTGCGCGCGAGCCGACTGTTGGCGTCGATCAGCGGCTGGATGATCCGGGTGTTGATCCTGTCGCCGATGTCACTCTTGCCCTTGAGCGCGATCATGTCCCTGAAGGAGGCGCCTTTGGGGATGTTGACCGGCGGTGCGAAGTCGTCGCTGTCGCCGTACTTGTCGGTGATGTACTTGATCCTAAATTCCTCTGTTAGCCCATTGCGGCAGCCAGACCAGGGGGGGCCAGGGCCGTCTGCCGCGGCATTTTGGGCCTGACGGCGATGATTTTGTCGACGATGTAGCGAACCAGTGCAGGCCAGCGGGCGGCTTTCGGCAACTGAGGCGCACTTGCCCGAACATGGTCGAGACCCTTGCGGATACTGGCGATCATCGCCTTGATCTGATCCCCCGCCGCATGGGAAAGTGTGAGCAGGAGGCGAGATTTGCCGGCGTGCTGAGTCAGGCGGGCGACACCGGCGAGCAACAGGGGGC
>JAFLDL010000058.1 GCA_017302435.1 Candidatus Accumulibacter necessarius | reverse complement strand
ATCTGCAATTCGCTCGATTTCCCTCAGGTTTCGGTTACCTCTATTCTAATTTCTCGGGGATCTCGATGGGGAGTTTTGGGCAGAAACCCAGTTTTCATGCGGGCTGCAGGTTTATTGCAGGGCCGACGAAGTAGGCACAGCCCGGCCCGGCGGGAAGCCGGGCGTGACGCTCGGCAAGATGCGCTGACGAGCGCGGGCTGTTCCTGACCGTCACCCCGGCCCGCGGCAAGTCGTGGCGCTGGCGGTATGGCTTCTACGCAAAGCAGAGGCTGCGGTCATCCGGCACGTCTGGCGTCCGTTTGACCGTAGGGTCAGACGGCATGCCTGGCGCCAAAAAGCGTTTGGAGTATCCGCTTGAGCGCAGGGCCGGGCAATTGCGGATGAAGTTGAGACCAGCGCCGTTCGTCGAATTTCTCGATCGCGTTCACTACTTTGTCCGAATCGCTGCCAGGCGGACCCTCTCCGAGAAATTTCCCGACGCGATTCGCTACCAGACGAAAAGTGTCGTCAATTTGCGCTTGATCGAGTGCGCCGTCGCTATCGACCTTTACGCGCATATAGTCGATTCGAACGACCTGTTCTGGCTTTCTGTTTTCCAAAGTGTAAATGACTGTCGCGACGTTGATGGTGGATCCCGAAAACCGCTGCAACGACGGCTTATGTTTCAGATAGAAGTCGTTGAATGATCGTTGCGAGATTTGGATGATCGAGTTGTCGTCAGCCACTACGAAAAATCGGTAGCACAGATTCATGGGAAGGTTCCGTTGCAATGCAGTATTAGATTTGCTGGATTGACCGGGGGAGCCAAAACCTGGAAGCCAGCCGCCTTAAGCCTGGCCTCGCCAAGCTGTATCTCTGTGAACAGTGCATCCAGATTGTTGCCATACCTGACGCCAATCGCGGCCTTGGTCGCATGAACGTTCATCATGATTTCGTCAGTCATCGTCATTTCCTCCAAGAACCTCCTCGGGAGTACATATGATCGGGAGGAACACTCCGATGGTCTCAAATCAAGCGAGCAGGTCTACCGTTTCACTGACGATCTGTTCAAGGCTCCGATTTCCAAGGGAGCGCTTCCCCATCTCAGGAGCGTTGGCTGGCCTGCGTTCGTTGTACAGGTCTATGATGCTTGCCTTCGTCCATCGACGGATTGCCACCTGGGGGGCGACGAACTCCTTCTCTGGGTACAGAGCAAAGGCTTCGGCCGTGCGATCAATGATCGGCACCGTGTCCTTCCCATTGAAGGAAATTTTCCTGATCCGCTTCTCAAACTGAGCCTTGGTCCTTGCCGCGATCAGCTGGTCTCCTGTATCCACGATCACGGGAAACTTGGGGGTTCGAAGGAGGTAGTTCATGAGTGTGTTCAGCCGGCTAACGTCGAAGCTCAGCAGCGCGCCGCTTGCGGCGTGGCCGGGTGGGGCGCAGGGTTAGCCGATACTGCCGAGACGAGCGGGAAATTTTCCGGGTTTCGGATGGATGCAATGGACAAATCCACATCCAGCAGCGGCCAATACAGATGATCCGGCCTTGGCCATTCAATGGTGGTCAGTAGCTCAATGGTAGCCTGCCGGAACCAAGGAAATTCAGAGAACGGCAAGAGAAGCTCTTCATCGCCAAGAAGCAGCCAGAAACCGTGTATTGAGACGTGGGTGACTTCAGCCGCCGAAATGTTCGTGCCAGGCATCGATGATCTCCTGAAGGTGGCGCGCGACGACGCGCTTACCCTAGGCCAGTTCCTGCTTGGACAGGCCGGTGTGGTTGGCCAGCGTCAGACTCGGTTGCAACCAGAACTTGGCCTCCCCATGCGGGTGGGCTACATGGATCTGCATTCTCGGCTCTTCGCGTGAAAAGAAGAAGCGCCCATACGAACCGTCGCGGACAACTGCAGGGGCCATGGTGTCTCCTCGCGGCTAACGTGGAGCTAACCGGCGCTGCGCGGATTTATCGCGCAGCGTCCAGCGACTGAAAGGAGCGAGGCTGAGCGCCGGGTGTGCGCCCAGCATGGGCGCGATGTGATGGGGTGGAAGTCCCCTGTGGGAGTACCGACGTGACTTCATGATGAAGCCATGATAACCACTAGCCGAAGGCAAGGGCAAGGTCGTGAGGACTTGTCTGGAGGAAGCCGGAGCGCAAAAGTGCGAGGCGACGGACAGAAACTGCATAGAAGGCCTGGTCTGCGGGCGAGTTGGCACCCCATGACGAAGCCCACCGGATACAGCGGACAAGGTAAATGCAGCGCTTGTGCACGGAAACATCGCGTTCTTACCTGGGGAGACATGATCGGCAAGTGCGCCCTGTTCATGAACCGCCCGGTGCGAACCCGCATGCCGGGTGGTGTGGGGAGGGCCGGTTAGACGCCGGCCCTTACCCGATTAGGCCTCGCCTGCGAACTGGTCAGATAAGTTGTGGTTCTCGGTGTGACGGGATTCGTCATTGCTTCCATGCTCTTCAGCGGCTCCGTGCAAGAGTAGCCAAGCTATTAGCAGTGGCCTGTCGTTGTTGGCCGGAGTCTCGAACCACTGCGAGCATAAGAGGAAGCGACTGCCGTTGACCTTGATGGGCTCTTTGTAGTAGCGCCTGTGGTCATAATCAATACCTTCTCGGACGAGCAACGAGAAGTTGATGCCGAGCGTCTCCCTTGAATGTTGCTCTTGCTGCAGACTTGCCAGCTCCGCAGGGTCGACTCCACGCTCCAGAACCTGCCGAAGCACGGTACGGGCCAACAAACCGACCTTCATCTCGGGCCATTGGTCATTTTGAGCGATTTGCGGCGCGGGCTTTCCAGTAGGTGCCTTTGGCCTTCCGGACGCGAAGAGGTTCGTTAGCTGATATCCGCGCATGAATAGTTCAGCTGTGTCAGAAACTCCCTTGCTTACGGTAAGAATCGGCTCAAGTACCCGCACGTTGAACTCAGCGTTGGCGATTAAGCGAGTGTCGAAATCTAGGCCGTGTTCGCGAAACACCATGCTCAGCTTCTCAATTGCGGGTTCAAGCTCTTTCAGGATGCTTGGGTTGATCTTTGGGGAGGCGAAGACGATTTCCCCGTCTGAGACGCCGAAGCAGGCCCGTATACATATTGCCGCACGAGCGCACTTCTGGATCACCTTCGATGTGGTCCTCTCGGTGTCTCCGTAGTTGAGGCCGCCCTCGTGAAACGCGACGTCGACTGCATACACAGACAGTTCTGGAGATTCGAACGCCAATCCAAGCACATCAATCTCGGCTTGTGTGATCAACTGCAACAAGGACTTGGTTTGCTTGAAGACACTGAAGTGGGGCTTGAAGTGCCCTTCTATAGAGTGCATTAGTCGCTCAAGATCCTCCTCGTGCTGCCACTCCCACTCGGGCGAAGGCTTCCAATTCGTTTGTACGATCTGACAGCGCTTGACATGCCGCAGCCAGGAGTAGAAGAGAGATTCGCCGATTTCGATCTTCAATCAAGCTCTTTCGCGGGGGAGCACTCGGGCAAGTTCTGGCGAAAGAACGGGTGCAGGTCACGTGGCCAACGCCAAGGTTCATCACGCACCGGCATGGTCAGGCTGATGAAATCGGCCGTATTTGTGCCAGGCAGATACTTGAGCACGTACTCGTCGCGTTCGCGGTAGAGTTGTGCGACAGTCTTGCCGCTGACTTGAACATCGAGCTTCATGCGGAATCACCTCGGCGCTGCTCGGCGAGGATGTCCTCGACCGTGCGCGTGTGACCAGGCTTCACTAGCTTCAAGTCGTAGCCAGCGGCTTCGAGCAAGCGCACCAGCGCGGACACGCTCATGTCGCCCTTGGCCAGGTTTTCCATGCGCGCCACGGTCGTGCGCGAAACGCCCGCCCGCTTGGCGAGTTGATCCTGGCTCAACCGCACTTCGCGGCGAGCGTTCTTGAGCATTTCGGCAACATCAGAAAGCGTTGTCAATGTAGCCCCCGGGAATCAAGTTTGCCTTCAATCGCAATAAATGTAGCCCAGGGGATGCAAAATCTCAAGTGGATGACTATGGCCGTGCCATCACGTCCTATCGACTTACCCGTTGTCTGCGTCGGAACGAATACCCGCGTAGACATATCCGGGGTAATTCCCGCGCTGACTCAAAAATGCCAAAGGCGCTTGGGCCGCAGCGGCCTGGCTTGCAGGGGCTTGTGGCGGTCCACCCTCGCACCATCCACCACAGCTGCGGAACCGTGCAAAGAGCCTGCAAAGTGGCCGAGTAGACACCCGGCCCGAGCAGCGCTCAGACTTGCGTGGCGGTCGGTTGCGGCTGAAACCAGGCGAGTTTCTGCTGCAGACGAACGACCGTGCCGACGATGATCAGCGCGGGCGACTTGATGCCGGCTGCGGCAACCTTCGCCGGCAAGGTCGCCAGGTCCGCTGTCAGGACACGTTGACGGCGGGTGGTGCCGTTCTGCACGACGGCGGCCGGGTGGTCCGGGGGTAGGCCGTGCGCGATCAGCTGGCGGCAGATCTCCGCGAGGCCGCCGACACCCATGTAGAACACGACGGTCAGCCGCGGACGTGCCAGCGAGGGCCAGTCGAGATTGATCGTGCCGTCCTTGAGGTGGCCGGTGGCGAAGGCGACGGCCTGCGCGTGCTCGCGATGGGTCAGCGGGATGCCGGCGTAGGCCGCACAGCCGGCGGCGGCGGTCACTCCGGGAACCACCTCGAAGGGGATTCCCGAGTCGACCAGGGTCTCGATCTCCTCGCCACCGCGCCCGAAAACGAAGGGGTCGCCACCCTTGAGGCGGACGACGTTCTTGCCGGTGCGCGCCAGGCGGACCAGTAGCCGATTGAGTTCGCCCTGTGGCACGCTGTGATTCGAGCTCTCCTTGCCGGCGTAGATCTTCTCGGCGTCAGGCCGGGCCAGCTCCAGCACACCATCGGCGATCAGATGATCGTAGACGATGGCATCCGCCTCGCCGATCAGGCGGGCGGCGCGCAGCGTCAGCAGCTCGAGGTCGCCCGGTCCGCTACCGACGATGTATACGGTCCCGACTGCTGGTGACGACGTCTTCTGACTCATTACTTCTTCCCGATCGTTGGCTGAGCTGCAAGGATAAGGGCCCCGCCAGCAACTTTTCAACTCGAATGACGACCGCTGTCGAAATCAATCGACGGCGATCGCCGTTTGCAGCCGGTCAACGTCCGGGATGTTGATCCTTCGGCGTTCAACCGAGATCAGTCCCTGTCTGGCAAGCTTCTGCAGGATGCGGGAGAAAGACGCTTGCGTCAGGTTGAGATGTGAGGCGACGATTCCTTTATTGGTGGGAAGCGTTACGGTGATTGCCTTTTCATGTTCGACCGGTTGGTCGCGCAGCCGACAACGGATGACGCGGTGACAGCCGTGACGCAGTGAATAAGCCGCTATGTCGTCAATAAGTGATGCAGTCACATCGACAGGACCGCGAGCATCGTGCGGATGAGCTTGTGGGTCGGTGTCGAGTTCGTGGAGGATGGCGGTCTTCGAGCGATGTATCAGGCCAGGAAGCCGGTGGGCCAGCCGACCGAGTTGCCGCTGGTCGATACTTCAACCAGTCGCACCATCCGCTCGGCGCCAAAGCACCCCTTGTAGGCGCTTTTCTCGCCATCTGATGCGTCAGGAGCGGTCGGGGACCTTCCCTGTCGTCCCCTGGGTCACTTCTGGCTGAGGATCCACTTGACCAGTTTGGTCGCCTCCTCGGGCTTGACCGACGGGTTCGGCGGCATCGGTACCGGGCCCCAGACGCCCTTGCTGCCTTTGATGACCTTTTCGGCCAGCATCGCTTCGTCGTTGGCGGTGTATTTCTTGGCGACGTCCTTGTATGAGGGACCGACGACCTTCTTGTCCATTGCGTGACACGACAGGCAGTTCTTGGATTTCGCCAGGGCTTCATCAGCCTGGGCAGCACCAGCCGACAGCAGGCTGGCGGTGGCCAGCAGGAGGAGAGGGATCGCTTGCATGGTTCTTGCTCCGTTGAAATGGTGGGGTTGAGACCCTCGGGTCACGCCAGAGGGGCAGGGGTGGGCAGATCGGGCAGCGGCCGACCGGGCGCGCTGCCCGGTCGGCCGCTGCCACGGCTCAATAGACGTCGTTCTGTGTGTTGTAGACGTTGAACTTGCCGGTCGGCGTGACCACGCGCGGATCCTTGATGACGGCCTTGAGCTTGCGCGTCTTGTCGTCCACGACGACGATCGCCGACTCCTCGCTGCCGCTGCTCCAGACCGAGAACCAGACCTCGTCGCCAGCGCGGTTGTACTCTGGCTGAACCACCCGCTTGGCACCTGGTTTGACGCCGGCCCACTCGGCGATGGGCAGGAGCTCGAAGCCTTTGTCGAGTTGGTTGATGTCGAATACGGCAACCGATTGCGAAATCGCCGGATCAGGATTCAGCGGTGCGTCGACCCACAGGTTCCTGGACTTCGGATGCGTCTTCAGGAACAGCGAACCGCCGCCTGCGCCCTTGAGCGTTTGCACCACCTTCCAGGCATTGTTGCCGTGCTTCACCGGGTCCGTGCCAATCAGCGATATGGTTTCGTCGCCCAGATGGCTCGTCGCCCAGACCGGGCCGAACTTCGGATGAATGAAGTTTGCGCCACGACCAGGGTGGGGCGTCTTGCCGACTGAAATGGATGCTGCCAGCTTGCCTTCCTTGGTATCGATCACCGCAATCTTGTCCGACGCGTTCGCCGCATCCATGAAGTAGCGGCCGGTCGACTCAAAGCCACCGTCGTGCAGGAAGCGCGGCGTCTTGATCATTCGTACCTTGAGATTGTCCAGATCGCTGTAGTCAACCAGATGCACGACGCCGGTTTCCTTGGCGTTGACCAGGAACTCGGGGTGGTAATGCGACGCAACGATGGCGGCAACGCGCGGCTCGGGGTGATACTCGTTTTCATCCGAGGTCATGCCCCGCGTGCTGACAATCTTCAACGGCTTGAGCGTGTCGCCATCCATCAGCGTGTACTGGGGCGGCCAGTAGCTGCCGGCGATCGCGTACTTGTCCTCGTAGCCCTTGTATTTGGAGGTTTCGATCGAGCGCGCTTCGAGACCGACCCGGATTTCGGCCACCGGTGCCGGCCTTTCCATCCACAGGTCAATCAGGACGATCTTGGCATCCCGGCCAATCACATAGAGGTAGCGGCCGGACTTCGACAGGCGCGAGATGTGTACCGCGTAGCCGGTGTCGATCACCTCGACGATCTTCTTGCTGGCACCGTCGATCAGGGCAACTTTTCCGGCATCGCGCAGCGTGACCGAGAAGAGGTTGGCCAGATCGAGGTTGTTCATTTTCTTTGTCGGGCGCTGTGCTGGCGGGACGATCACCTTCCAGGTCGCGTTCATTTCCTTCATACCGAATTCGGGAGGCGTCGGCGGCTCATGCTGGATGTAGCGCGTCATGACGTCCACCTCCTGCTCGGTCAGCGCGTTGGAGGTGCCCCAGTTCGGCATACCCAGTGGTGAGCCGTAGTGGATGAAGGTGCGCAGGTATTCGGAACCTCGCTCCAGGGTGATGTCGGTGGTCAGTGGTTTGCCGGTCGCGCCCTTGCGCAGTACGCCGTGACATCCGGCGCAGCGCTCGAAGTAAATCTTTTTGCCGATATCGAACTCCGCCTTGCTCATGGGCGGCGACTTGGGGTTCAGGGCCTGCATCATTTCGGCCTGTCCGACCGGCGACGGACCGCCGACCTGCATACGCCCTTCTTCAACTGCCTTGACCTTTTCGGGTTTTGTTTCCTGCGCATTGAGGTTCGTTATTGCCAGGGCAATCACAGACAACGCCACGGACCATTTCTTTACACGCATTTGCTTCATTTTTCCTCCCTCCGTTGATTTGGCGAACTTCTCGACCCGAAAGCCCACGCAGCCTGCAGGCATGAATATCATTGGCCCACAGGG
This sequence comes from Candidatus Accumulibacter necessarius, assembly GCA_017302435.1. Taxonomy (GTDB): domain Bacteria; phylum Pseudomonadota; class Gammaproteobacteria; order Burkholderiales; family Rhodocyclaceae; genus Accumulibacter; species Accumulibacter necessarius. The sequence goes on along the minus strand of JAFLDL010000058.1, from coordinate 12,833 downwards.
CGGTCCCGTTACGTGGCGCCAGCAATAACGCCAATATTGGATCACCGAGCAAAGCAATCGGTCGTTGATCCACGTCAAATTAGTGGGCGAACATCAGCCCGGTCCACGTTCGCACCGCTGGCCGACCGGCCCGGCGGAGCGGCGCCGGCGGTCTCCGGATTTTTCTTGATTCACATCAAAGTTTAGGCCGTTTCGCCGGCCTAGACTGGGTCTCGGAATCTCGACGCGACAGCTCTGTGTCGAGACCGTCAATCGCGAGGGGCGCGCAGTGGCATCGGAAAAGTACAAGCAGTGGTCGGTCGTCGCGGCGAGTACGACCGCGTTCACGGTGTGCTTCATGGTGTGGATGATGTTCGCCGTCATCGGCATCCCGATCAAACAGTCCCTCGGCCTCAACGAAACGCAGTTCGGCATTCTCGTGGCGATGCCGGTGCTCACCGGCTCACTGATCCGCCTGCCACTCGGCATGTGGACCGACCGCTTCGGGGGGCGCATCGTGTTCTTCATCCTGATGCTGTCCACCGTGTTTCCGATCTGGCTGATTTCCCAAGCCACCGAATTCTGGCATTTCCTGGTGACTGGCCTGTTCGTTGGCGTCGCCGGCGGTTCGTTCACCGTCGGTATCGCCTATTGCGCGCGCTGGTTCCCGAGGAGCCGCCAGGGGCTGGCGATGGGCATCTTCGGCGTCGGTAATACCGGCGCTGCGGTCACCAAGCTCGTTGCGCCGACGATCGTCGTCGCCTACGGCTGGACCATGGTGCCGCAGGTCTATGCCGTGCTGATGCTGGTCATGGCGGGGATCTTCTGGTTGTTCACCTACACCGATGAGGAACATAGCGCTGGGGCTTCGCACGTGACGGTCAAAGAACAGCTGATGGCGCTGAAAGATCCGGCCGTCTGGCGATACAGCCAGTATTACTCGATCGTCTTTGGCGGCTATGTGGGACTGTCGTTGTGGATGACCAAGTACTACATCACCGAGTACGGTTTCGATATCCAGTTGGCAGCGCTGCTCGCCGCCGCCTTCAGCATCCCTGGTGGCTTGCTCCGCGCCATCGGCGGCTGGTTTTCCGACAAGTATGGCGCGCATTCGGTCACCTGGTGGGTGCTTTGGGTCGGGCTGGTCTGCCTCTTCTTCCTGTCTTACCCGCAGACCGAGTTCACGATCCACACGATATCGGGGCCGAAGACCTTCCATGTCGGGCTCAACGCGACGGCGTTCACCATCATCATGTTCACCATGGGCATCTCCTTCGCGATCGGCAAGGCGTCGGTGTTCAAGTACATCTCGGACGACTACCCGCACAACATCGGCGTCGTGTCCGGCATCGTCGGACTCGCGGGCGGCATGGGTGGCTTCGTCCTGCCGATCCTGTTCGGTGCGCTGGTTGACCTGACCGGTCTGCGCTCATCGGCATTCATGCTGATGTTCGGCATTGTCTGGGTCTCCCTGATGTGGATGTACTTCGCGGAAGTTCGGCCAATGAGCGCGCAGCACGCCAGCAAGCACCAGGCGGCCACGCCGGTGCCTTTCAACTGAAACCTGCAGCAGAGCCTCATGGCCACTCCCTTTCGGAAGCGCGGTTCGGGCTCCGGTGAGCGCCAGAAAAATGAAGATTGGAATCCAGGTGAATAACCAGAAGCAAACGGGTACAGATACAGCGGTCGTCTACGGGTCTGCCGATGTCGCGAAGTGGGACGTTGAGGATCCCGTCTTCTGGGAATCGCAGGGCAAGCGAATCGCCTACCGCAACCTGTGGATCTCGGTGCCCGCGCTGCTGTGCGGCTTCGCTGTCTGGGGCATGTGGGGCATCATCACCGTGCAGATGCTCAACCTGGGTTTCCCGTTCACCCAGGCCGAACTGTTCACGCTGACCGCGATCGCCGGCATCTCCGGCGCGACGATGCGGATCCCGGCCTCATTCCTCATTCGGCTCGCAGGCGGGCGCAATACCATCTTCCTGACCACCGCGATGCTGCTTGCGCCCGCCATCGGCACCGGCATTGCGCTGCAGCACAAGGACTGGCCGCTGTGGATGTTCCAGCTGATGGCGCTGTGGTCGGGCGTCGGCGGCGGCAACTTCGCCAGTTCGATGTCCAACATCAGCACCTTCTTCCCGAAGCGGCTGCAGGGCACCGCGCTCGGCCTGAATGCCGGCATCGGCAACTTCGGCGTGACGACGATGCAGGTCGTCATCCCACTGGTGATGACCGTCGGCCTGTTCGGCAGCTTCGGCGGTGAGTCGATGACGTTGTTGAAGGACAGCGGCTGGATCCTCGGCAAGATCCCAGCCGGCACGCCGACCTGGATCCAGAACGCCGGCTTCGCCTGGGTGCTGTCGCTGGTACCCCTGTCCATCCTGTGCTGGTTCGGGATGCATAACCTGAAGACGGTCTCTCCGGATACCGGCAACCCGATCGTCGCGTTCGCCAAGATCACCTACCTGTACACGCTGGCCTTCGTCCCGGCCATCTTCGGCCTGTACCTCTACCTGCCAGCGCCCACCGGGCTGGGCCTCATCAGCATGTGGGTGGCGATTCCGCTCGACATCGTCAGCGCGCTGCTGGTGATGAAGCTGGCAGCGTTCGGCACGATGAAGGAGAACGTCGCCAAGCAATTCCTCATCTTCAGGGACAAGCACACCTGGTCGATGACCGCCCTGTACATCGTGACCTTTGGCTCGTTCATCGGCTTCTCGATGGCGCTGCCGTTGTCGATCACCGTGATCTTCGGCATCAGCCACGTGCCTGATGCGAACGGCGTACTGCAGCACACTCTGAAGAACCCGAACGCGCCGTCGGCTTTCACCTACGCTTGGATCGGCCCGTTCGTCGGCGCGGCGGTGCGCCCGATCGGTGGCTGGATCTCCGACAAGCTCGGCGGTTCGATCGTCACCCAGGTCATCTCCCTGGTGATGGTGGCCGCGTCCGCCGCCGTTGGCTACGTGATGATGCAGGCCTACGGATCGGCTACGCCAGAGCAGTATTTCCCGGCCTTCCTAGGCCTGTTCATCGTCTTGTTTTTCGCCAGCGGCATCGGCAACGGCTCGACCTTCCGCACCATCGGCGTGATCTTCGACCGCCAGCAGGCCGGCCCGGTCCTGGGCTGGACCTCGGCGATCGCCGCCTACGGCGCCTTCATCGCGCCGGTGGTGATCGGCAACCAGATCAAGGCCGGCACGCCGCAGATTGCGATGTATGGCTTTGCGGTGTTCTATGGCCTGTGCCTGGTACTGAACTGGTGGTTCTACCTGCGCGCCAACGCCTACGTGAAAAACCCCTGAGCCCTGTCTTGTTCATGTTCCCACGTCAACCTTATCGGAAAAACGCATGAGCCACTTTCTCGATCGACTGACCTATTTTTCCCAACCGCGGGAAACTTTCTCCGACGGCCACGGCGTCGAGACCGGAGAAGACCGTACCTGGGAGGACGCCTACCGTAATCGCTGGGCCCACGACAAGATCGTGCGCTCGACCCACGGCGTGAACTGCACGGGGTCGTGTTCATGGAAGATCTACGTCAAGGGCGGCATCGTCACCTGGGAAACCCAGCAGACCGACTACCCGCGTACCCGCTGGGACATGCCCAATCATGAACCTCGCGGCTGCGCGCGTGGTGCGAGTTACAGCTGGTATCTCTACAGCGCCAACCGGGTGAAGTACCCAATGGTCCGTGGTCGCCTGCTCAAGAGCTGGCGGGAAGCGCGTTCGAACAGGAACCCGGTCGACGCGTGGGCCTCCATCGTCGAATCCGAGGCGAAGCGACGTGAGTACCAGAGCGTGCGCGGGCTTGGTGGCTTTGTACGTGCGAGTTGGGACGAGGTCAATGAGATCGTCGCTGCCGCCAACGTCTACACGATCAAGCGGTACGGACCGGATCGCGTGGTCGGTTTCTCGCCGATTCCTGCCATGTCGATGGTCAGCTATGCCGCTGGCAGCCGCTATCTGAGCCTGATCGGCGGCGTCTGCATGAGCTTCTACGACTGGTACTGCGACTTGCCGCCATCGAGCCCGCAGGTCTGGGGCGAGCAGACCGATGTACCCGAGTCGGCCGACTGGTACAACTCCAGCTTCATCATCGCCTGGGGTTCCAACGTGCCACAGACCCGTACCCCGGACGCACACTTTTTCACCGAGGTTCGCTACAAGGGAACCAAGACCGTGGCAGTCACGCCCGACTACTCCGAAGTCGCCAAGCTCTCGGACATCTGGCTGCACCCGAAGCAGGGCACCGATGCCGCCGTCGCCATGGCGATGGGGCATGTGATCCTGAAAGAATTCTATTTCGAGAAACGCAGTGCGTACTTCGACAATTACGCGCGCCGCTACACCGACCTGCCGATGCTGGTGATGCTGAAGGAACATGTCTTGCCGGGCGGCGAGAAAATCATGGTTCCGGATCGTTACCTGCGCGCGTCCGATTTCGACCACCAGTTCGGCCAGGCCAACAATCCGGAATGGAAGACGGTCGCCTTCGACGAAGTCGGCCAGGTGGTGCTGCCGAACGGCGCCATCGGTTTCCGCTGGGGTCCCGATGGCCGTGCCGACCAGGGGCAGTGGAACCTCGAAGCCAAGGAGGCGCAACAGGGGAGTGACGTGAAGCTGAAGCTTTCGCTGCTCGAGGGTGAGGCCCCGGGTAAGGAGACGGCGAAGGTCGGCTTTCCGTATTTTGGTGGCATCGCCAGTGAACATTTCCCGAACAACGTCCTCAAGGGTGAGAGCGGCGACGTGCTGGTGCGCACTGTGCCGGTGCAACGCATTGCCCTCGGTCAGAAAGGTGAGCAGGTCGAAGCGCTGGTCGCCACCGTGTTCGACCTGCAGGTAGCGAACTACGGCGTCGCGCGCGGCTTGGCCGGCGAACTGGCCGCCAGTACCTACAACGATGACACGCCCTATACTCCGGCCTGGCAGGAGCGGATCACCGGCACGCCGCGTGATCAGGTGATCACTGTCGCGCGCCAGTTCGCCGATAACGCTGACAAGACCGAGGGCAGGTCGATGGTGATCATCGGTGCGGCGATGAATCACTGGTATCACAGCGACATGAACTATCGCGGCGTCATCAACATGTTGATGTTGTGTGGCTGCATTGGCAAGAGCGGTGGGGGCTGGGCGCATTACGTCGGGCAGGAAAAGCTGCGGCCGCAAACTGGCTGGACGGCGCTGGCTTTTGCGCTCGACTGGATCCGCCCACCGCGTCAGATGAACAGCACCAGCTTCTTCTACGCGCACACGGATCAGTGGCGCTATGAGAAGCTGGGCATGGACGAAGTCATCTCGCCACTTGCCGACAAGAAGCTGTACGGCGGCAGCATGATCGACTACAACGTGCGCGCCGAGCGCATGGGCTGGTTGCCGAGTGCGCCGCAGTTGCAGACCAATCCGCTGCAGGTGGTACGCGATGCGGCCAACGCCGGTATGGACCCCAGGGACTATGCGGTCAAGGCGTTGCATGACGGATCGCTGAAAATGAGCTGCACCGATCCCGATCACCCTGACAACTGGCCACGTAACCTGTTCGTCTGGCGATCCAACCTGCTCGGCTCCAGCGGCAAGGGTCACGAGTATTTCCTCAAGCACCTGCTGGGCACCAGCAACGGCGTACAGGGCAAGGATCTCGGCGCCGAAGTGGCCAAGCCGGGCGAAGTGGTGTGGCACGACAAGGCGCCGGAAGGCAAACTCGACCTGCTGGTCACGCTCGATTTCCGTATGAGTACCACCTGCCTGTATTCCGACATCGTGCTGCCCACCGCCACCTGGTATGAAAAGAACGACCTCAACACCAGCGACATGCACCCGTTCATCCACCCGTTGTCCACCGCGGTGGACCCGGCTTGGCAAGCCAGGAGCGACTGGGAGATCTACAAGGGCTTCGCCAGGAAGTTCAGCGAAGTGTGCGTCGGTCACCTGGGGGTCGAAAAGGAGCTGGTACTGACGCCCCTGATGCACGACAGCCCGTCGGAGCTTGCCCAACCCTTTGAGGTCAAGGACTGGAAGCGCGGCGATTGCGAACTGATTCCGGGCAAGACGGCACCGAATCTGCAGGTCGTCGAGCGCGACTACCCCAACGTCTACAAGCGCTTCACCGCGCTCGGCCCGCTGATGGCCAAGGTGGGCAATGGCGGCAAGGGCATTGCCTGGAACACGCAGACGGAAGTGCGGCAGCTCGGCGAACTCAGCGGCTTGGTGAGCGCTGAAGGCGTGAGCTGCGGCATGCCGAAGATCGAGAGCGATATTGACGCCGCCGAGGTGGTGCTGATGCTGGCACCCGAGACCAACGGCCATGTCGCGGTGAAAGCGTGGGAGGCTCTGGGCAGGCAGACCGGACTGGATCACACGCACCTCGCGATCCACCGCGAAGACGAGAAGATCCGCTTCCGCGACATCCAGGCGCAGCCGCGCAAGATCATCAGCTCGCCTACCTGGAGCGGCATCGAGTCTGAAACCGTTTCGTACAATGCCGGCTACACCAACGTGCACGAGATGATCCCGTGGCGTACGCTGACCGGTCGCCAGCAGTTCTACATGGATCACCCGTGGATGATCGCTTTTGGCGAGGGCTTTACCAGCTACCGCCCGCCGGTAGACCTGAAGACCACTGCCGGAATCCAGGGCATGAGGCCCAATGGCAACCCGGAAATTGCGCTCAACTTCATCACGCCGCACCAGAAGTGGGGCATCCACAGCACCTACACCGACAACCTGTTGATGCTGACGCTCAGCCGCGGCGGACCCTGCGTGTGGATCAGCGAAGACGACGCGAAAAGCGTGGGCATCGTGGACAACGACTGGATCGAGCTGTTCAACATCAATGGCGCCATCGCAGCGCGGGCGGTCGTCAGTCAGCGCGTCAATCCGGGGATGGTGATGATGTACCACGCGCAGGAAAAAATCGTCAATACGCCGGCGGCCGAGATCACTGGCGTGCGTGGTGGCATCCACAATTCGGTGACGCGCATCGTGCTCAAGCCGACGCACATGATCGGTGGTTATGCGCAGTTCAGTTACGGCTTCAACTACTACGGAACTATCGGCACCAACCGTGACGAGTTCGTCGTCGTGCGCAAGATGAAGAAGGTCGACTGGCTCGACACACCGGTCGCTGATGAACTGGTCCGCCCAGTGCAAGCCCAGGGAGAAGTCGTATGAAGATCCGTGCTCAAATCGGAATGGTCCTGAACCTGGACAAGTGCATCGGTTGCCACACGTGTTCGGTCACCTGCAAGAACGTCTGGACCAGCCGCCCGGGCGTCGAGTACGCCTGGTTCAACAACGTCGAGACCAAGCCCGGTATCGGCTACCCGAAGGAATGGGAGAACCAGGAGAAGTGGAACGGTGGCTGGGTACGCAAGGCAAACGGCAGTATCGAGCCGCGCCAGGGTGCCAAGTGGAAGCTCCTGATGCGCATCTTCGCCAACCCCAGCCTGCCGGAGATCGACGACTACTACGAGCCGTTCACCTTTGACTACGGGCACCTGCAGTCGGCGCCCGAGATGAAGGCGGCGCCCACGGCCCGCCCACGCAGCCTGATTACCGGCAAGCAGATGGACAAGATCGTCTGGGGCCCGAACTGGGAGGAGATTCTCGGCGGCGAGTTCTCCGGGCGGAGCAAGGACAAGAACTTCGACGGCGGTTTTGCACAGGCGCAGAAGGACATCTGTGGCCAGTTCGAAAACACTTTCATGATGTACCTGCCCCGGCTGTGCGAACACTGCCTGAACCCGGCGTGCGTGGCGTCGTGCCCCTCGGGGTCGATCTACAAGCGCGAGGAGGACGGCATCGTGCTGATCGACCAGGACAAGTGCCGCGGCTGGCGGATGTGCGTCAGCGGCTGCCCGTACAAGAAGATCTACTATAACTGGAAGAGCGGCAAAGCCGAGAAGTGCATCTTCTGCTTTCCGCGCATCGAAGCCGGCCAGCCAACCGTGTGCAGCGAGACCTGCGTCGGTCGCATCCGCTATCTGGGCGTGCTGCTTTACGACGCCGACCGCATTGAAGAGGCGGCCAGTACCGAACACGACCGCAACCTGTACCAGGCACAGTTGCGCATCTTCCTCGACCCGAACGACCCCAGGGTCATCGCGCAGGCGGCCCTCGACGGCATCCCCGACCAGTGGATGGAGGCTGCGCGCAATAGCCCGGTCTACAAGATGGCGATGCAATGGAAGGTGGCGCTGCCGCTGCACCCGGAGTACCGCACGCTGCCGATGGTCTGGTACGTGCCGCCGCTCTCCCCGATCAGTGCTGCGGCCCAGGCAGGGCAGCTCGGCCGCAACGGCGAGATCCCGGACGTCAAGCAGTTGCGCATCCCCGTTCAGTACCTCGCCAACCTGCTGACCGCCGGTGACACCATGCCGGTTGAGCGCGCGCTCGAGCGCATGCTGGCCATGCGCGCCTACCAGCGCGAAAAGCATGTCGACGGCCGCATCAACCAGGCTGTGCTGACCCAGGTGGGCCTCAGCCAGGCCGAGGTCGACGAGATGTACCACGTGATGGCGATCGCCAACTATGAAGACCGCTTCGTGATTCCCACTACGCACCGCGAATACGCCGAGAACGCTTTCAGCGTGCGTGGCGGCTGCGGCTTCAGCTTCGGCAACGGTTGCTCCGAAGGGACCAGCGAGACCAGCCTGTTTGGTAGCGAGAAGAAGCGCACCATTCCGATCAAGGCGGAGGTTTGACCATGTCCGCGGTGAACTCCCCGCCATCGATGTCGAAGAGCCTGCGCGTCTTGGCAGCCTTGCTCGGCTATCCCGACGCGCTGATGCGAGGCTATCTGCCGGAGATGAGCGCGCTGCTGTGTGAAGAATGCGCCCTGTCGCCCTCGCGGGGATCTGAGCTCCATGCCTTGATCGACGCCCTGCAGCGCGGTGACCCGCTACAGACCGAGGCTGCTTACGTCGAGCTTTTCGATCGAGGCCGCGCCACCTCGCTGCATCTCTTCGAGCATGTTCACGGCGACTCGCGCGAGCGCGGCCCGGCGATGATCGACCTCGGCCAGACTTACGAGAAGGCCGGCCTGATCCTGGCCGAGGGCGAGCTGCCCGACTACCTGCCGGCGGTGCTGGAATTCGTCTCGACCCAGCCGCCGGACGCGGCGAAGGCCTTCCTCGGCGAGATGGCGCACATCCTCAATGCCCTCTTCGGTGCCTTGCAGCGGCGCAACAGTCCTTACGCGAGCGTGCTTGGCGCGCTGCTGGACCTGGCCGGCGAGCAGGCGCGGCCGATCGTACCCGTTGCCGAAGAGTCGCTGGACGAGAGCTGGGCCGAGCCGGTGGTGTTCGACGGCTGTTCGGTGAGGGGCCAGGGCCAGCTCGGCCAGACGCAAGCGATCCACGTCGTCCAACCGCTGCAACCCCCAAGACCTTCGCGGGCGACCGGTGCCCAGGCCAACCCGCAATCAGGAGTCGTCGCATGAACCCCGTCATGTCCTACCTGCACAACTTCTTCTTCAACGTCTACCCGTACATCTGCCTGGCGGTATTCTTCATGGGCAGCTTGGCGCGCTTCGACCGCGATCAGTACACCTGGAAGAGCGACTCGTCACAACTGCTGCGCACCGGCACGCTGCGCTGGGGCAGCAACCTGTTCCACATCGGCATCCTGTTCCTCTTCTTCGGGCACTTCGTCGGTCTGCTCACGCCGCACTGGCTCTATGAGCCCTTCATCAGCGCGCCGGACAAGCAACGCATGGCCATTTACTCGGGTGGTGCGGCCGGTGTTGCCTGCTTCATCGGTCTCACCCTGCTGCTGCACCGGCGCCTCTTTGATCCGCGAATTCGTCTGACCAGTCATCGCACCGACATCGCGATCCTGGTGATCCTCTGGGTGCAACTGGTGATCGGTCTGATCACGCTGCCGTACTCGTTCGGCCACACGGATGCCAGCGCGATGCTGATCCTGGGTGACTGGGCCCAAGGCATCGTGACCTTCCGCCCCCATGCCGAAGGGCTGCTGCTGCTGGACTGGCCGTACCTGATTCACCTGATCCTCGGCATGACGATCTTCCTGCTCTTTCCATTCAGTCGCCTGGTTCATGTCTGGAGCGGCTTTGCCACGGTCGGCTTTCTCTTCCGGCCAAACCAGGTGGTGCGCAGCCGGCGCCTGAACGTGCCGGCCGGCCACAATCTGCCGGGCCAAACAGGCACCGGTGTCTGAGTTCCGCGGAGTCTCCACCATGCCTGTGCAAACTGTCGATTGCCGTGCCGCCGAGCCGGCCCTACCGGTGACGGTGGCTCGCATCAACGGCGTCGCCCTGAAAAAAGCGGCCGAGTACGTCGCGCCCGAGGAACTACGCCAGCGGGCGTGCACCGAGCTGCTGCGGCAGGCGGCCATCGAGGCGGCTCTGCTCGACGCCGACGACGTCGTATCCGACGACGGGGTGATCAGCGAAGCCGCGGCCAACGCCATTGAAGCTCTGCTTGGACAGAATCTTCCTTTGCCCGAAGCTTCTGAAGAAGCCTGCCGCCGCTACCATGCCGCGCACGCGGGCGCTTACCGCAGCGGTGAACGCGTTCGCGTGCGGCACATCCTGTTTGCCGTGACGCCGGGGCTGAACCTGGCGGCCCTGCGCCAGCGCGCCGAGGCCTGCCTGCTCGACGTGCGTTGCCACGATCGGCAAACGAGCAGCAACGCCACTGATCGCTTTGCCGACTCGGCCCGTGAGCTGTCCAATTGCCCCAGTGGCGAGCTGGGTGGTGAGCTGGGCTGGCTCAGCGCGAACGACTGTGCCCCCGAATTTGCGCACGAGCTGTTCGGTCACGTCGAGGTCGGCGTGCTGTCGCGGCTGGTGCACAGCCGCTTCGGACTGCATGTCGTCGAGGTCCAGGAACGCGATCTGGGCGTGATTCAGCCGTTCGAGGCGGTACGCGGTACCGTTGCAAATGCCCTGCGCCAGCAGGCGTTCGTGACGGCGCTGCGCCAATACCTGCGCCTGCTGGCCGCTGCGGCGATGGTCGAAGGCATCGCGCTCGAAGTGGCCGACACGCCTTTGCTGCAGTAGCCTGGGCTTTTCGAGGTCGGAGTGCGCTGCGCTGGCTGCGAGCGCGGGGAGATCGCTGGTCGCCCGCCGACGGAGCAAGCCGCGTCGGCAACGTTTCAGTCGAAGCTGCCCTGGTCGAGGCGGGCGGCCAGTTCCGGTGTTGCCTGGGCGAAGCCGATGATCCGCCGGCCCTTGTGGTCCTTGAGGAAATCCTCGGCGTCGGCACGCGTGGCCAGCGGTACGAACTCGTTCCCCATCGGGCCGAGCGTATCCGAGCCGACGACGTAGAAAGCCTGACGGGCGTCGATCCGGGTCAGGCCATAGAACTCGGTGACCCAGATGCCGGCAATGTCGGCGAGCCTGTGACCGGGGGCGTACCTGGGGACGTTGCCGAGATACTTGAAAAGGTCCTTCGCGCCGTCGAAGAAATGCGCATGGCCGTCCTCGTAGACGACGATCGCGAGCCAGTTCGGGTACTTGGCGACGAGCATGCCACAGACCGGGCACAGATCCCGGTCGTTGGGTTTCGGCAGCTTGTCCGGGGCCGCGAAAACGCCCCCGGCAACGCACAGAGTCAGTGCAACGAGCGTCAGCAGCAGCTTGCGGCGGCCCACCATCTCTGGCTCGAGTTCTCAGCCCTGGCGTTGCGTCGCTGCGCGCTGGCGACGTTCTTCGCGGACCTTGCGGATCATCGAAACGTCCTGCGACATGTCGGTGTAGGCGGCGAGCAGGGCCTGGTCGAACCTGCCGAGTTCGCCGCCGTTGGCAGCCATCGCCGCCTTTGCCGCGGCTTCGCTGCCGTAGGCGACCTTGCTGCGTTTGCTCATCACGCCCTTGATCTGGCTGCCGATCAGGAAGGTCGCCTGGTCGACGTCGATCAGCGGCTTGATTTCCGCGGTCGAGGCGTTGTCGGCAACCCAGATCGTCTTCGGTTCGCGGTCCACATTGACCGCCAGGCTGATCGCGGCACAGTGTAGCGAGCAGACGCCATCGGGCAGGTCGTCGCTATACTGGATCAGCATGCGCGAGTGATGGTACTGACGGCGATCCATGCCGCAATAGGGACACTTGGGGAACTTCTCGAGGTCGTTCTCGTGCGCCTTCGGGTCAGCTGCTTTCTTCGGGATGAACTGCGCGGGTGTCCCGTCGGTGGCACATGACTGCTGGCCGTGGGCGGTGGTTGCCGCGGCCAGGCCGGCGGTGGCGAGCGAGAGTTTCAGCACATCACGTCGGTTCACGATGACACTCCTTCGGTCGATTCACGATGACACTCCTTCAGGTGGACGAAAACGCGGCCGAGGGGCCTCGGCGGTCATCCCGAATGGTAGGTTTTTCGCCCTCCCGCGTCCTGCGGCAAATCGTCGCAAGCGCTGCTTGATCGGCCGAGCAGCCGCTGCATCACCAGGTAGTAGCGGATGCCCTGCCAGGCGGTGGCGATGCCGAGAGCGATGACGAACAGCGCGGCACCCTTGAGCAGCCAGCCACGCGTCCTGACGCGGAGCCGGCCGAAGAGAAAACTTGCTCCGGTAACGCTCACCCCGATCAGGCGGCCGGGGTTGCCGGCACGTCGACGCCGGCCGCAGCCGGGGCCGGCTGAGCCGCTCGCGCTTCGCTTTCCTTCGCCTCTTCGATCAGGTCAGCGAGGCTCTCCTTCTGCTGTAGGGTGAAGTCCTTGCGAATGCCGCAGGCTTTTGAAACCGCCAGGGCGATCGGTTGCCGGAGCATGCTAGTGTAGTGTTGCATTCTTGAGGGAACTTGTCTGGATACCACGTCTCCAATGCACGTTGTGTGCGGAGTGGAGATGCAGATGCGAGTTGCCCCGAAGATTGTCTTGTCCGAAGAGGAGCGTGGC
>JAFLDL010000057.1 GCA_017302435.1 Candidatus Accumulibacter necessarius | reverse complement strand
TAGATCGCGACAATCCGAGCGTTGAAATCATTCACCGCGGCAAGTACCGATCGCTGACCCGGCAGCAGCGCCGCTGTCTCAGGCGCCGATCAGCCGTCGAGCCGACCATTGGCCATCTGAAGTCGGAGCACCGAATGGATCGCTGTTGGTTGCCAGGCCAACTCGGCGATGCGCTGCACACGGTGCTGTGTGCCACCGGCTATAACGTGCGCTGGTTGTTGCGGGCGATGGTTCGCCTGGGACTGAAGGCGGCTTTTTTGAACCCGCTGTGGCTGGTGCTGTGGGCAGTGATTTCAAGGAATGAACCTCGTCGGGCGGTGCGTCACGCGCCGTGCCTCGCGTTCCTGGGCTGGTAGGCGAATTTTGCAGGGCCGACTCGCTAATCCCGCGTATCGCGCCGAACCTGATTTTCGGCCAATAGGAGAGTGCAATCCTTGACGCCGACACGGCTTCCGGCGAGGGTCCCGTCGCGCGCCTTGAGGTCCGCCATGGCCTCCTCGATCGCCGCCTGGGCGGCGAACAGGCACGGCGTGCTGTAGATCACCAGAGAAACGCCGGCGTCCTTCAACTCGCTCTGGGTACACATCGGCGATTTGCCGCCTGCAATCTGATTGAAACAGAAAGGACGATCAACCCGCTGTGACAAGGTACGAACCACATCCAGACTGGTCAGCCCATCGACCAGCACCGCATCCGCCCCGGCCGCAGAAAACGCCTCAACGCGACGCGCAATATCCTCCAGATCCGACGCATCGGTGCGCGCAATCACGACCATATCGCGCCGGGTCGCCAGAATGGCGCGCAGCTTGGCCAGATATTCATCGAGGTCCATGATCTGCTTGCCCTCGAAGTGACCACAGCGGCGTGGTCGCTTCTGATCCTCGAGCACCACCCCGGAAGCCCCGGCGGCCTCGAGTACCGACACCACATGGCAAGCCACCTCTGGGTCACAGTAGCCGTCATCAATATCGACCAGCAGATGATGGAACGGCAGCACGGTGCGCAAACGCTGCACATAGTCCACGATGTCGGTCCACGTGATGAACCCGATATCGGGCAAGCCGTAATGGCTTGCGGCAAAACCAAAACCGCTTACAAACAGGCTGTCGAAATGACGACCAGCGAGCGTCGCCGAGAAGACATCGTAAACCCCGATGAACGGGATCAGAGCACGGTCGGCCATCGACTCCCGGAGACGATGGCCTGCCGACAAGCGCGTGCGAGACAGGGGCGAATTCAACGGCGGGTTTCCTCAATCAGGTCAAGAATGCTGGTCATCGTGCCCAGCCGCTCCGGGTCCATTCCGCTGGCGGCGAAATCAATCCCGTAGGTGGTTTCAAGGTAAAGGACAATCTGGATGATGGCCAGCGAGTCCACCAGTCCGGAGGCGAACAGGCTGTCATCGACGCCAACGTTTTCGATCCGCTTGGTGGGTTTCTGTATGGTGCGCAGAAAGGCGATCAGGTCCTGCAGGCGTTGCGGGCGGTCAGCGCTCATGACGGCTTTTCCCCGTCAAGAATCCGGGACAGGTCGAGCGCCTCCCGAGTGACGCAGAAGGCCTTGACTGCATCCCGGTTGATCTTGCCGCGCGAGGTTCTGGGAATCTCGTCGATCACCCACCAGCGCACCGGCATCTTGTGTTCCGCCAGTTGTGACTTCATCCACTCGTGCAGGGCGCGGACCGTCGCGTCCTCGGGATTGCCGAGTACCACCGCCAGGCCCACTGCCTGACCGTAGATCTCGTCGTCGAGGGCAAAGGTACAGACGTCGCTGGCCCCGGCGAAGCGTTCGACGACGGTGTCGATATCGGCCGGGTAGATCTTCATGCCACCCTTGTTGATTTCGTCGCGCTCGCGGCCGCGCAGCACGAGCCGGCCGCGCTCATCGATGAAGCCAATGTCGCCGGTCAGGAACCAGCCCTCGCTGACGGCCAGGGCGGTCAGGTCGTCGCGCTGGAAATAACCCTTCATCAGGGCCGGTGTGTTGAGCCAGACAAAGCCGGACTCTCCCGTGGGGCATTCGTCATCGGGACGCAGCGGCCGCTCCGTATTGGAGGTGCGCAAGACCTTGATCACGGCGCCCCAGCCGACGCCGATCAGGCCGTCTTCTGCGGCACAGTCGGCGTCGTTGCTCAGGCCCGCGACCCAACTGCCGGTCTCGGTGATGCCGTAGGCGTTGCAGACGTTGCGGGTGCCGGTCCAGGTGCGGATTTCTTCCCACGCGTGCGCCGAGAGCGGCGCTGAACCGCAATGCACCCGTTGCAGGGTGCCGGCTTGAGGCGGTTTGCCGAGTTTGGTCGCGAGTTTCCAGATGGCGGGTACCGAGGACATGAAGGTGATCCGGTTCTCGTCGATCAGCCGGCCCAGGCGCATGATGATGTCCGGGCGGAAGGGCGGGGTGATGAACAGGTCCTGCCCGGCGAGCCAGGGGTACAGGCAGTTGCAGATCAGTCCGTGGCCGAAGTGCGTCGGGAGCAGGCACAGCGAGCGGGCAAAGGGAACGAGACCCAACTGGTCATGAATCCCCATCCAGCGGGCGCGCAACGAGCGGTGGGTATGCACCACGCCTTTGGGCGCTCCGGTCGATCCGGAGGTGAACAGGATCAGGGCGTCATCGTCGAGCTGGCTGAGTCCGACCGTCGCTTCTTCGTCACCGGTGTCCGTGGTTTCGAGGGCCGGGACGGCGGCGTCGCCGAGCGCCTGTCTGATCGTCGCTTCGGTCAGGTGGTCAACGACCGCCAGTCTGGGCTGCGCCGCAGCGACCAGGGTCTTGATTTCAAAGGCGGTCAGGCGGGCGTCGATCGGTACCGCACAGGCGCCGAGTTTCCAGATGGCCAGCAGTTCGGCAAAGAATTCCAGGCTGTTGCCGAACGGCAGGAAGACGCGGTCTCCGCGCGACAGTCCATGGAGCTGGAAGCGGGCGACCCGCCGCGCAACCTGGCCCGCGATCTCCTGACGAGTCCATGAGCGCCCGCTGATCGGTTCGGCAAGGTTTCCTACGTTCAGATCAAAATACATTTGAACTCACTCCTCAAAATACTCATGCAATTCCGAATAGACTCAAAAAGAAACTCAGACGGGAGGTAAAGGGGG
This sequence comes from Candidatus Accumulibacter necessarius, assembly GCA_017302435.1. Taxonomy (GTDB): domain Bacteria; phylum Pseudomonadota; class Gammaproteobacteria; order Burkholderiales; family Rhodocyclaceae; genus Accumulibacter; species Accumulibacter necessarius. Next base: position 18,785 of record JAFLDL010000057.1, on the reverse strand, counting down.
CACCGACGCCGACATTCCAGATATAAATCAGGGCGAAAAAAGTCCATACCCCGGCTATTCGCAACAGGCGGTTTGCTTGACCCTGTGGCGGCGGGCATCCTCCCCGGCGTTGCTCACGAAGCATGGACACAAAAATTCCCAGAGCGAGCAAGAAACAATAGAAAATTCGGGAACGCAGCGCATACAGGCCCTCGAAAACCTGCCCTTGCACCATCACATCGCTGAACTTGATGAGATGGTAATAGCTGTTGCCGATAAAGGCCGCAGCAAAAACCGCAGCAAACAAACGCAAAGTTGGCCAATTGCGCAATGTTCTTCCCAACTGGGTGAAGGTGGGAAGGAAAAAGAAATTGGCCATGATCTCCTTGAAATAGTAGTAATAGCGGTTCCAGAAGTCCACGATCGATTCTGCCAGAAGCGGCTTGTAGGTATTGCGGAATACATTGAAGCCAAAAATCCGCAGGACGGCAATGACGAGGTGCCCGCGAACAGCATGGCGAAGCACCTGATAAACAAGCTCGCAGTAGATGCTTATCCAGGATATCCAGATTGCGGTGTTCTTCCCCTCTATTGAAATCAGGTAACCGACCGTCGGGATTCCCAGGGTGTATCCGCCGATCATTTTGGTGAGCGCATTTCCAGGGCCATAAAAGACCCCTTCCAATACCTTCATGGCGACGAGCAACAAATTGGACAGAATGAAAAGCTTGATTCCTGCCAGTTGTGAACGGGCAAGTTCCTCCTCGTTTTTTGCTTCGAATCGGGACAGGTATCCAAAGCCTTTGCCATAGGGCGCATTGGAGCCACCGTAAATCGGCCATATTGTGAGGAAATGGTCGGAGAATCGAGTTCCGCTCATTCGGCCGTGCTGCCCTGAAAGCAGAAGGTATCCGAATCGCCAGAGCAGGAACGGAAACATTGCCGCTACCCCGAACAGCACCTGCCGCCAAAGCCCGCTGTCTGGTGTGCTAGTCCACAGAACCACGAGAAAAGCCCAGTAAACCGAGTGCAGTGACAGTTGAGGATGTTTTCTGACGAACTGTGGCAAGCGAGAGAATTCCGTAGCCGCTCGGTAGAACAACCAGGTCATTCCGAGCAGTGCAACTACCACGAGAAGCGGACCCAGGCGATCAGCCGGAACAGGCACATCGGCAGGCCCGAAACTTTCCAGTGATTCCCTGATACATACCCATAGGCCACCGACCGCCAGAATTGCCCTGCGCCGGAATGGAGTGAGCCATCTCAACATCCCCCCCATCTTTGTCTGCCACCAGACGATGACCCGCGGGTCCTCATGAAATTGCATCAAGTGCGTTAATTGCATAGGAAAATCGGCAGGAAAGCGGCACCAACGACGCTATACGCAGTTGAGGGGAGAGATCGAAAGAGGCGGCATTATTGCCTGTCGTCGACCTGCACGCAACTCTTGAGCAAATCGCAAATCGGGTCACCCATCAGGATCAAGGCTATCCGTCCGGAGCGAGTCCGGATGATGCCTCTGACCGCCATGGCGGCCCCAGAAAGCCGTCGGTGCCCTGCGCGTGTCCATGTCCTGCGGCTCGCGCCAGCTTGTGCGCCACCGCCTTGATCGCTACCACCGGCTTGGTCCTGGCACATTTACGCTGGCAAAAACGCTTGACCGTCGGATCGTAGCGCACGGTGAAGTTCGCTGCCTCGACAAACGCCAAGGCCAGATACCGGTTGCTGTTTCTGACATTGCCGTTGCCTTTCTTCTTGCCATTCGATCAATGTTCGCTGCCACTGCAACGGCAATACGAGGAGAAATCGCCCACCGTCGGAAAGCGCTTCACGTTCCGGTTTCCAGCGCAATCGTCAGCGACAGCACCTTCCCGATCTCGCGCACCTTGAACAGGTACTGGTACGCCGGGCGTCGGTTTGCCTTGGCGATGATGGCCGCTTCCAGCCGTTCGATCGGTTCATCGGCACAGTGCATCACGGCCAGATTGTTCTTCACCGCCAACTGGATCAACTGGGCCAGCTCGCCATCATCCACCTCCGCCTCGGCAACCTCCCCGCCGCCGAGCACTACGCCCACGCCGCCCGCCAAGACCCCGTCGCGGCCGCCAACTCGCCGCCGGCCAGATCCCCGCGATCCCCGACGCCCTGCCGAGCGAACTGCAGCAGATCCTCGCCGCGATCGTCGAGGCCATCCGCAAGGCCTGATGCGCGGGCCGCGCGAGCACCAGGCGAATCCTTCTGGACTCTCACCGCAAATCAAGCTGAACACGAAAGCATTGCCGCGGGAACCACAGCCACTTATTGAGCGACTTTGAGCGTACAAAACAGTATGATCCACGTCATGTTCCTACATCAAAGGAGAACAAATCATGCATGCGGTCAATGTGCGCCAACTGAAATCCAATCCCTCGCTTGCCCTGCGCGAGGCCAAGAACGATCTGGTCGTAGTGATGAATCGGGATCGGCCTGACGCCGTGCTGGTCGGCGTGGAACAGCTCGGCATCGCCGACCTGCCGCACGTTCGCACGGCTTTCGCGGTCTCGATGTTTCGCACGGGCGACATCTCCGCAGGCGTGGCAGCGAAGGTGGCCGGAAAGCCTCTGGTGGAAATGCTGGCACTACTGTCGTCGATGAGTATCCCGCTCTACGGGGGTTCTCCCAAGGAAGCGGTGGACGAAATGGCGGTCGGTGAAGCATGGCTGAACAACGCGTCGTAATCGCCGATGCGGGGCCATTGATCGCCGTTTCCCGGGTCGGCGTATTGCACTTGTTGCCGTCCATGTTTGGCGAAGTGTGGATCACCGACGCGGTGCGCAAGGAAGTCTGTGACGCCGGGTCTTTTCCCGGGCAGGACCTGATTCTTGCGGCGCTGTCGGTCGGAGGATTGCGCAGTGTCGCGGTGGATATGACGCACTGGCAGCCGCGTTTTGCCGGGATCGATCCCGGTGAGGCCAGCGCCATCGCCCTTGCCGAAGCGGTGAACGCGACGCCAGAGACGCGCGCGCTCTTGATCGTCGATGACCGACTCGGGCGGCTCGAAGCGCAGGCGCGTGGACTCGCCGTCATCGGCACTGCCGCCCTTGTCGGCCTGGCCAAGACCCGTGCTCTGATTCCGCGTGCCGATGTCGTGCTGCGCGCGATGCAGGCCAACGGCTATTTTCTCGGGAGCGCCGTGGTGCGCGCCATCCTCGATCGTGTCGGCGAATAGGCACTTAAGAAAGTGCATTTCATCCTTGCTCCGTACCGCCATAAAGTCGTTCCTATAACCCGCGGATGCTTCAAATTACGTATGCAGAAGCCTCGATCAATGTCGCTGTGATCGAACACAGCAAGAGGCTTATCCGACCGACGCGGTCCTGCACCCACTGACCGCTTTATGGCATGCTACGGAGCGCGTGCCATCCGCCAGGAGTCGGCGCTGCTGGACGCCGTCGTCCGGGCCAGCTCCTGCCCTGATCCCGCGCCACTGCCCGCAGCCTTTTTGACGACTGGACCAGCGCATGCCGACGCCTCGCCCCCAGCACGAAATTCGCCTGCTCTTCGCAGCCGCAGCAGAAGGCAGCCAGCGCGTCTCGCTGACCGACGGCGACGGCACACCTATCGGCGTCGAGCAGTCCTTCACCCCCTTCCTGAGCGACGCCGACTACGAGAAGCTGCGCTGGTATCTCGAGGAATACATGGAGTTGCCCGACGGCGGCGCCGTGGTTCGGGCAGAGAAGATCGAGGCCGAGCTGGCCGGATGGGGACGGCGGCTGCACGACGCGATCTTCTCGGCGCCCGCCAACCGCGCCGCGCTCGACGCACTCCTCGCCGCGCCGGAGCCGCGCGAGCTGACAATCGCCAGCAGCGATGCCGATCTGCTGCGCCTGCCGTGGGAACTCCTCGCCGATGCTGCCGGCAAGCTCGCCCTGCGCGTCTCGCTGCGCCGCCAGCTCGCTGTTCCCAAGGAACTCATCGGCCGCACGACCAAGCTGCCGCTGCGCATCCTCTACCTCGTCAGCCGCCCCGACGATAGCGGCTTCCTCGACCCGCGCCTGACGACGAAAGCGCTGCTCGCCGCGATCGACCCGCTCGGCGAAGCCGTTCAGCTCGACCTCTGCCGCCCGCCGACGCTGGCGCGCCTCGGCGAAATGCTGCGCGCGGCGCAGCAGGCGGGCAAGGACTACGACGTCGTCCATTTCGACGGCCACGGCAACTTCCTGCCGGAGATGCAGATCGGCGCCCTCTGTTTCGAGCAAAGCGACGACGGCAGCGGCGACTCGCGGACCGACCCCGTCGCCGCCGATCGGCTCGGCGACCTGCTCGCCCAGCACCGGATTCCGCTCGTCGTGCTGGAAGCCTGTCGCAGCGCGACGGTCGGCAAGACGCTCATCTTCCGCTCGGTCGCCCCGCGCCTGCTCCAGTCCGGCGTCGGCAGCGTCGTGGCGATGGGGCACGCGGTGCATGTCGGAGCGGCGAGGATCCTCCTCGACGCTTTCTACCGCGAGCTCGCGAGCGGCACGAGCATTGGCCACGCCGTCGCGCAGGGGCGTAGCGCGCTGGTCAGCTCGCCGATGCGCTGGCTCGAAAGCGGCCCGGCGGCGCGTACCGTCAAGCTCGAAGACTGGTTCCTGCCGCAGCTCTACCAGCGTGGTCTCGATGAGCCGTTGCTGCCGGCCGACCTCGCCAGCCAGCAGTCGCTGCGCCAGTATGATCTCTTCCTCAGTCACAACCACAACGACTCGGCGCGCGTCGAAGCGCTCGCCCGCACGCTCAGCGAAAGTCACGGCCTGCGCATCTGGCTCGACAAATGGGAGTGTCGCCCCGGCAAGCTCGAACCGCAGTGCGCCGCCGGCATCGCCAACAGCCGCTTCACCGTCGTCGCCGGATCGCGGCGGGCGCTGAAATCCAAATGGGTCGACTGGGAAATCAACAAGCACCTCGAACTCAATCCCGACGCTGACCGCCTGCTGCCGCTCAAGCTCGAACGGCTACAACTGCCGCTCGACCTCGACGGCCTGCTCTGGGTCGACTTCACAGACCCCAAGCAGGATGGCGACAATGCCGCCCAGCTCGCCCGCCTGATCCGCAGCACCGACGCAGCCGAAGCGCGCCGTCGCCGCGGCTATCGTCCGCCGGCGCGGCAACGCGACGAACACGGGCCCGAATACGGCCCATTTCCACCGCCGCCGGCGTATGGCTTCCACGGCCGCGCGCGCGAGCTGCTGACGCTCGAACGTGCGCTGTGCAGGCCGCCGCACAGCCAGCGCGGCATCGTCGTGCACGCCATGGGCGGCATGGGCAAGACCGCGCTCGCGAGCGAAGCGGCCGCGTGGTGGACGCGCAGCGGCCTCTTCCGCGACGGCGCGTGTTTCGTGAGCTTCGAGCAGTTCACCAGCGCCGAGCGCGTCGTGCAGGTCTTCGGCTGTTACGTCGCCGGCGAGAACTTCAACCAGCTCCCGCCCGGCGAGCAACGGCGCCGCGCGATCGAGTTCATGCAACAGCAGCAGGTGCTGCTCGTCTGGGACAACTTCGAGAGCACGCTGCCGCAGTTCAACGACGCCGCCAGCCCCTACACCGACGACGAACGCCGCCGCCTCGCCGAGCTCTTCGCCGATCTCACGCGCGGACCGGGGCGCGGCGCGGTGCTCGTCACCTGCCGTCCCGGCGAGACTGGCCTGCCCGGCGCGCGCCGCCAGGAGCTGCACGGTCTGGCGCGCGCCGACAGCCTGTGGCTGCTCGCCGAAATACTGCAGCGCCACCACCAGAAACTCAGTGACCCCCGCCTGAGCCGCGAGAGGCTGGCGCCGCTGCTCGACGACCTCGCCGATCATCCGCTGTCGATCGAACTCGTCGGCCCGCACCTGCAGACGCTCGCTCCCGAGGCGATCCGCGCCGACTTCGCCAAGCTCCTCGCCCGCTTCGAGCAGGACGCGCCGCCCGCTCCCGACGGCGAGAAAGGCCGCAACTCGTCGCTGCTCGCCTCGCTCGAATTCTCGCGGCGCCACCTCAGCGCCGCCGCGCAAGACGCGCTGCCGTGGCTCGGCCTGTTCCGCGGCGGCGTCTTCGAGGCCGTCTTGCTCGACGTCAGCCCGCTCGACCCCGAGGCCTGGGAGGCGATACGCGACGAGTTGCAGGGAATCGCCCTCGTTCGTGTCGAGGACGAGATTCAGATCGCGAACCGCCCCTTCCTGCGCTTCCACCCGACGCTCGCCGCCGCCGCGGCCGACGACCGCCTCGCGCAGCAGCCGGAGACGCGGCGGCGCTTCGTCGACGTCTATGGGGCGGTCAGGCAGATGTTGCACACGATGCTAGCCGGCTCGCAATCGCGCGCCGCGCTGGCGATTCTCGACCGCGAGGAGGCCAACTATCGCTGCGCCGTCCGCTGGGCGATTGGCGAAGGGATGTTCCGCGACGCCGCTGGCTTGGGGGCAACGTTCTGCGACTATCTGGAGATGTCCGGCCGGCTGCGCGAGCGCGATGCCTGGGTGAGCATGCTCCGGGACGCGACGCAGCAGGGCGCGTTCACGGAAGAAGCGGTTCACTACGAGCGACAAGCTGCGTGGACGCGTTTCCGGCAGGGCGATCCGCAGGGCGCGGTGGCACAACTTCAGGCGCTCGTCGAGCAGCTCCGCTCGACGAGCGAGTTCGATCCGGCGTTTCAGTTGGCTTCAGCCGTCGGTGACTGGGGCAAGCTGCTCCTCCATGCGGGCGCTTCGAGCCAAGCGACCCCGATTCTTCACGAAGCCGTCGGCCTCTGGGAGACGCTGGTGGAAAAGGAAGCTGGCCAGACCTGGGAAGCGCTGCTCGCCACGGGCGAACCCGCCAGGGCGAGCAACGAGCTGGGTAGCCTTGCAGCGGCCCTGGGCGATCTGGCGAATGCTCTGAGGAACACCGGCCGGAACGACGAGGCGCTGGCGGTCGCGGAAACCAGCGTTCGGATCAATACCGCACGAGGCTACCAACGTGGGCTTGCCGCGGGCCACTGCCAATGCGCCAGCATCCTCATGGCTGCCGGTCGCCACGACGAGGCCGATGCGCGCTACGACCTCGCCCTTGCCGGCGCGCGCGAACTCGGAGACCAGGACCTCGAAGGAACGACGCTCCAGCATCAGGGCGGCCTCGCCGTTGAGCGCGGCCAGTTCCCGCGCGCGGGCGCCCTCTATCAGCAGGCACTGAAGCGCTTCCAGGCGGCGGGCGATCAAGCTGCGATGATGCAGACCTACAACTCTCTCGGCGTCGTCGAACAGAACGCTGGCCGTCTGCCCGAAGCGCGCGCCTGGTACGAGAAATCCCGGCAAATGGCCGTGGCCCTGAAAGACCAGCGCGGCCTTGGCCAAGCCGCCCAGAACCTCGGCATCCTCTGCCAAGACGAAGGCGAAGCCGCGCGCGCGCAGGGCGACGAGGCCGCTGCGCGGCGCAGCTTTAACACCGCCCTCGCCTCGGTCGATGAATCGCTGCGGATCAAGAAAGCGCTCGGCAACCAGCCCGGCGAAGCCTCGTCTCTCTTCCAGCTCGCCCGCATCCACCTCCACCTCGGCAACCTCGCCGCCGCCGAGCACAACGCCCACGCCGCGCGCCAGATCCGCGAATCGCTTGGCCGGAACGACGTCTGGAAAGACTACAACAGCCTCTCCGAAATCGCCGCCGCCCGCGACGCCCCCGCCGCGGCCGCCGAGTGGGCGGAGAAGCGCGATGCCAAGCTCGCCGAGGTCGAACGCCTCGCCGGCGGCGGTAGCGGCGTGCCGATCCAGATCCTGCAGGCCCTGCAAGCGCTCACCGTGGCCTGCGCCCGGACCGGCTTCAGGGACCAGCGGCTGGCCCCCGACGCGGAAGAAGCCCTCGGCACCCTCGACGGCTACCCGGCGCCCTTCCCGCTCTTCTCCGCCGCCCTCCGCCAGCTCGCCGCCGGCCAGATCCCCGCGATCCCCGACGCCCTGTCGAGCGAACTGCAGCAGATCCTCGCCGCGATCGTAGAGGCCATCCGCAAGGCCTGATGCGCGGGCCGCACGAGCGACCACCGAATCCCTCTCGCCCACTCGCAGGGGCCGGCGAGTGAGCTGGGGAATTCACGGCGCATGCTCCGTGGCCAACGAGTACTGTGGAGTTCGGGAGGTTGCCGCACGCGCAGCAACTCCTCCTGGTTGCGGCGCATTGGTTTCAGGGCCTGATCGAGGCATAGCCGGTGCGGGTGGCGCAGAGCTTCTCGAAGCGGTGGCGGACCAGCCAGCCGATTTACAGCAGTTTACGGACTTGATCCGCCATCGGTCCCCGAGTCGCCCGCATGCCCTCACCAGTGCGCTGCCAGTTCCCCTGCCTTGTCCATCTCTTCCTCCTGTCAAAAACCCCGAGGTTGCTGCATAGCTCGGGGTTTTACAGGTGGATGGGCTGGACGCTTACAACTTGTCGTCCCGCGTCGTTGTTCTCAGGCCGCCTGCCTTGCGCCGCGTTGCGGCCTCACGGCCCAACGGTACTGCTTCGTGGGTAGTTTTCCAAGCTCTGCCACGGATGAACATTTTTCGACGAGGCCGAACGTCCTTCCGATCCGGTGCTCGATACAATGCTTCTTGGCGGATCGTTCTCCGGATAGTTTTCCAAGCTCTGCCACGGATGAATACTGCTCATTGCCGGGGCCGAACGTCCTTCCGACCCGGTGCTCGATCCGACGTGGCTTGGCGGGTAGTTCTCCAAGGTCTGTGGTGCCCGAGCATTGTTGTCCATTGGCGCGGTGGACTCCGCATATCCGGTGTATGGAACGGCCAGACCGCCGACGAATGCCAAAGCAATCGAAAGTTTTTTCATGGCAATCTCCTAGGTAAGTGAAGGAACCCCTCCCCACCTTGAGGATGCGTACTACTGGCCAAGCACGATCTCGTGCCCATCCCGAGGAATCCATCGATTCCTCCATGCATGCACAGGCGCGCTGACCGCATGCACGTACCCTTCAATTATCTGACAAGACCACGGGACTGATTTGAAGTTCCGGAACAAGGCCGAAGAGGCCGAGTATTTTCTCAAGAAAGCGACGTTGTTCCGCCGGAACGGCGTCGTGCCAATGTTGCAGGTAGGCGCTGAAACTCAGCTTGTCCGCGGTCGTCGGAGCATTCAGATAGCGCAGTGATTTCCAGCCCTCTGGTTGCGCCTCGAAAAGGGGCAGCAAATGATGAGCACAATATTCGTTGTCGTTGCGACCGTACGGATTCTGCAAGAGTCGCGTAGCGTTGTGGGCATACCATGGCCCGAGTGCTAGTGGGCCTTGTCGATGCACTTCATTCATCAATAGCTTGGCATACTCGGCAAAAATGGGCGCGTAGTTCCGCTGCTCGAATCCCCGTGCATGCCACGTCAAACCCATGCGCCGCAAGACGAAGAGAGATGCAGTCTCGCACAGCGATTCCTCAAACCATTGATGTGGCGCGAGTGCAGAATTGGGGCGCTGGTGGTGGTTGCCGTAGATATGACAGAGTTCATGCGCAAACTCATAGGTGTATTGCTCCCAGCGACGCCCGGTGACCGTGAGGTACACAACATATTCACCCTCTGCGTTGCGCTGGTACAGCACCGTCGGTGCGCGCGTTGAGCGCTCGACACGAATGGCATCGCCGTGCCGTTCGGGAAAGAACATCTGCAGTTCGCGTGCCGTGGCGACCAGAACGTCGTGAATCTCGGCGCGATTGACATTACCCCAATCGCCTTCTGAAACACTGATTGCGGGAGCACCGAATTCGTCCGCGCCATCGCCAAACGATTGCTCCGACGCATTTGAATTCGCGCCGAGACAGACCAGGGCAAGCCAAGAGATCAGAAAGCGGAGGGAAATCAAAACAGGTCTCGGGCAAAAACCAGATGCCCTACAGGGCAATGACGAATGTGTTCTCGAATCGTGCGGCGCTCAGATACAGCAGGGGTGGCAGACAAACAAGGTAATCGCTTCCATGTTGTTCATTCATCTTTCGCGAACGTCAACCGCGGAGTGTAGTCCGGCGCAAGCGCGCAAGCAAGAGATAGGGTCGTGTCCTGCATTTTGCCCCCCGTTGTGCCCTCGGAAGGAAGAGGGGCCAAGCTCGAAAAGCGGCTGGCGTTGAGGTCGGCAGGACAACCTTACGAGTCGGCATGGGAGTCTCGTGAGGATCAGCGGGTGTTGGCACGATATGCCATCGGCGCCCAGTTGGACAAGGACCATCAATCCGGGTCACCTCCTGATGCCTCGGGGACGAAACAATGAAGTGGACGACAAGAGAGTATCGATCCTGTTTGGCCACGGAAGGTCGCAAGCAGATCAAGGGGTAGGCATCGCATGGGGTTGTGAACAGGTACCGTTGAATGTCCTGTCCTTCCATTACCGGCTGCGGTCACTCGCCATTCGTTCTCGCCTGCGTCCGGTGCAGCGACCTGGTCAGGTAGTATCCGACTGACAGTGCCAGAGCAAGTGCCGCCGTAGCATAGACGTAGTCCGGGCTGATTTCCTTGTAATCCAGGATAACGATCTTGCGGAGAACCGCCATGTAGGCAGTCGCCAGAACGATGTCGAGGTGCAGTCCGTCGTCCTGCAGGTAGCTGACGATGTTGACGAACACTTCGATGGCGATCAGCACGGCCATGAAGGCCCCGAAAGTGGCGAGAATGTCACTGATCTCAAGCAGATAGTAGGGGTGCACGCTGACCCGACTGTAGAGCACGTAAACCACGTCGGCGACGCCCCACCAGATCACCATGACCATCAGGACGGCCAGCACGCGCGCCGCATGGCGGATGCTGCCGCGCAGGCGGCTGATCAGCGGCTCGTCGGGAAAGGGTTTAACTGGCGCTTCAGTATCTGTTTCCTGGCCTTTCATTGGTCCCTCCCATGATTCGAGAAACGTTCGTGCCGGTGAGCGTCGATGCCGTTGATCTGTTGTTCTCCGGCTCGCAGCAGGCATCCATGCCAGCCATTATCGTCCACTGGCGTGGGCGCGGAAATGTTTTCCCAGGTACTTGCGCGCCTCGTCGAGAAACAGCTCCGTCGCCGCCACCATGGGCGCCAGTCGCCAGCCACGCAAGTCCATATCGACGGTATCGATTTGACATTCAGACTGGTGCCTTGTCGCGATGTGGCGCAGGACGATCGGCGAGCGCATCGCGCGCCTCAACCCCGTGCCGAGCCAGATCGACTCCAGTGCCCGTCAGCGATATCGCTTGTCGGCGGGCGGGTGAGCGGCTATCTTGCGGCTCTCGCCCATCTCCAGGATCAGGACCGGTGTCCCTGCCGCTTCGCTCACTCGTCGTTGTTTCCGCCGCGGCGGCCGTCTTGCGGTTTGCCGTGCCAGCGGCGTTCGCCGCCTCGCCGCAGGCGGTATTCGAACAGGTCGCGGGGCAAGTGCGCGAACTCGAAGTGCTGGATGCCGCCGGCCAGGTGCTGGCCGCCCACTCGGCGGTCACCATCGGTGGCGCACAGGTCGTGACCCAATGCGACCTGGTTGATGGCGCGGCGGGTCTTCGGCTGCGCGCGGCGACTTCGCCGCTGGTCGCGCGGGTGGCGCATGCGGACGTGCGCCGCAATCTCTGCCTGCTCGACGTTCCCGGCCTGTCGGGGCGAGCGGCTGACCTCGCGACAGCTCTGCCAGCGGCCGGTGCGCGGGTGATTGCCGTCGGCAATATGCTCGGCCTTGGTGTCGGCGTTTCCGACGGCGTCGTTGCGGCAATCCGCGAGATCGGCGGCGAGCGCCTGATCCAGCATACCGCGCCGGTCGCTCCAGGCTCGGAAGGCGGCGGCCTCTTCGACGATGGCGGCCGCCTGGTCGGGGTGATTCGCTATCGCAAGCTTGCCGGCCAGAACGTGAACTTCGCCGCACCGGCCGCGTGGATCGCCGAGATCGCCGAGCGCGCGGCGGCGCAGAGCGAGCTGCGCGACTGGCGCAGGCAGGCGGTCGTGCTTGAAGGCGAAGCGCGCTGGGCAGAGCTCTCGGCGCTTGCCGCGCGCCGCAGCGAGCGCGCCGCCGACGAGCCGGAAGCCTGGTTCTGGCTCGCCGTCGCCAGCGAAGCGCAGAGCGCCTGGCCGGCGGCCGAGCGCGCGTACAGGCAGGCGCTCCTGCGCGCTCCCGGTGACGTGACTGTGGGTCTCGGTTTGGCGCGCGCGCGCATCAACCAGGAGCGCTTCGACGAGGCGCTGGCCGGCGCTCGTGAACTGCTGGCGAGCCAGAGCGAGGACGCGCGCGTCTGGGCGATGATCGGCTGGATCGAGATCCGCCGCGGGCAAGCGCCGGCCGCCGCCGAAGCGCTCGCCGAAGCAATGCGGCTGGCGCCGGGGAATACGGGGGCGCAGTACCTCGCCGCGACGCTGGCGGTGAACCAGCGTGACTGGCCAACGGCCGTGCGGCTGTTCCGGCAACTGACGCGCGCCGAACCGGCGAATGCCTTTTTGTCGATCCAGCTCGCCGAGGCGCAGTATGGCGCGCAGGACTATGAGCGGGCCCTGGCCACCGCCAACCAGTTGCTGGCATTGTCGCCAGAGCACGCCGACGGCCTGCTCTGGAAAGGTGCCGCGCTGTCGGCGCTCGGCCAACGCCAGGAAGCAATCGAGGCGCTCAGGGCGGCGCTCGCGCGCGCTCCGGCGAGCCCGGTGCTGGCCTGGCTGGTGCTGGGCCACACTTACTACGCGCTGCGCCTGTTTCCCGAGGCGATCGCGGCCTATCGGGAGGCCGAGAAGTTCGCGTCGCATCGCGAAGCGGCGCAGGACAGCCTTGGCATCGCGCTCAAGGATGGGGGCCAGTTCGACGCAGCGCGGCAGATGTTCGAGGCGGCGAAAGCGAAGCGACCGGAGGATCCTTTCGTCTGGCGCCAGATCGGTTTTGTCAATGCCATCCAGGGTCGCAGCGAGCAGGCGATCGTGGCGCTCGAGCAGTCGCTCAAGCTCGACCCGAAACAGGCCACGGTCTGGCACGCGCTGCTCGAGTCCTATCACGCCGCCGGCCGTCCGGAGGACGTACGCCGCGTGCATGCACGCCTGCTCGAACTCGACCGCGTGCATGCGGAGCAGGCCTACCGCGACTACCTGTTGCCCTATGAGGCCGCACGATGAGGACGGTCGGTTGCTTTGGCCGGGTCGGATGGCTGCTCCTGGCGGCGGCGGGCGCGCACGCCGACCAGGCGCAGGACGTGCTGGCGCGCGTGCGCACGCAGGTGGTGACCGTCGCCACACTGAATTCCCGCGGTCTGGTCGACAGCGAGGGCAGCGGGGTCGTCGTCCAGGCGGGTCGGGTGGTGACCAACTGCCATGTCGTCGCCGAGGCGCATTCGCTTCGCCTGACCCTCGCCGACGGACGCCAACTCGGGGCGACGCTGCTGCGCGAAGATCCGCTGCGCGACCTGTGCCTGTTGGCGGTTCGTGATCTGACGGTCGCGGGCGTGTCACGACGTGCGCTGGCCGAAGTCGGGCAGGGCGAGGCGGTCTTCGCCGTCGGCAATCCGCTCGGCCTCGGCCTGGCGGTGAGCGCCGGCGTCGTCTCGGCGGTCGACCGGCGCGGCGCCGAGCCGCGCATCATCACCAGCGCCGCCGTGTCGCCCGGGTCGAGCGGCGGCGGCTTGTTCGATGCTGCCGGCCGGCTGCTCGGGATCACCAGCAGCGTCCTCGAACCGGGGCAGAACGTCAGCGTCGCGATTCCTGCCGAAGCGATCGGCCGTCTCGAGCGTGACGGCCGATCGCCGGTCGTACCGACGCCGGTCACGGCCGAGCCGGACTGGCTGGCCGTCGCCGAAGAGCTGCGGCTGCGCGCCGACTGGGCCGGCCTGCTGGCGCATGCCGAGCGCTGGCAGCAGGTTTACCCGACTTCGGCCGACGCACTTGCCGCCGCCGGGTTGGCCGAGGGTAATCTCGGTCGGTTGCCGGCGGCGCGTGAGCGGCTGACGCGCGGCGCCGCCGCCGCACCCTGGCACGCTTCGACGAGTGGTTATCTGGCGCGCACGCACCTGGCCCTCGGCGATTACGCCGCGGCCGAGGCAGAGGCACGCCGTGCAACCCGCCTGCAGCCGTCTGGCGGCTACTACTGGGGCCTCCTCGGTGACGCGCTGCGCGGGCTGGCGCGCCTGGACGAGGCGGCGAGCGCCTACGCCACCGGGCTACGATTTTCTCCCGGACAGGCCTCGGTCTGGGAGGGCTGGGGAGATCTCGCCGTCGCTGCCGGCAGGATTGATGAGGCTGTCGAGCGTTATCGCATCGCCGTCCGCCTGGTCCCGGCGGCCGACGGCGTTCGCCGCAAGCTGGCACAGGCGCTGGCGCTGCGCGGCGAGGGTGCTGCCGCCGGCCGCGAACTGGCGGCGGTCAGGGACAGCGGCAAGGCCGACGACGCCAAGGCCTGGAACAACGTTGGCACCGGCGAGGAAAAAGCAGGCCGCTACCGCGAGGCCGAGCAGGCCTACCGCAAGGCGCTGGCGATCGACCCCGAGCTGCCCGAGGCCTGGCACAACCTGGGCCTCGTGCTGCGCCGTTCGGGGCGTGACGACGAGGCCACCAAGGCCTTCGAAAAGGCCATCGAGCTGAACCCGCGCGCGACCGGTGTGATGATCATGCTTGCCGAATTGCGACAACGCGCCGGGCGAAGTTCCGACGCCGCCGAACTTGCGGCACGGGCGTGTGAAGCGCCTGACGAACAGGCTGCCGCCTGCCGTCTTCTCGGCTCGATCGCCAGCGAGCGACGCGAGTGGGAGCGCGCCGAAAACGCCTACGCCCGCGCGACGCAGCTCGACGGCAAGCTCGCCGACGACTGGGTGGCGCTCGGCCAGACGCGCGTGCAGCGCGGCAAAGCGTCCGAGGCGGCGGTAGCCCTGCAACGCGCGCTCGCGCTGAACCCGAACCAGGGCACGGCGTACCAGGCGCTGTCGGCGCTGCATGGCCGGCGCGGCGACTATGCGAAAGCGCTCGAATACGGCGAGCGCGCGACGCAGCTCGAGCCGACCGATCACCAGGCATGGAGCAATAAGGGCTACAGCCTGCTCAAGCTGCAACGCCCGGGCGAAGCCGTGCCGGCTTTCGAGACGGCCCTGCGGCTGAAGCCCGACTTCGCCAATGCCTGGATCAACCTCGGTGAGGCGAAGATCGCGCAGCGTCAAATGGGCGAGGCGATCGTCGCACTCCGCAAGGCGCTCGAGCTCTCGCCCGACGCCAGTGACGCCCGGCTCTACCTCACCTCGGCCTACCTCGGCACCGGTCAGTTCGCTCTCGCCAGGGAGCAAGCGACGCTGCTCGCCGAGAAGCTGCCGCAAGTGCCGCAGGTGTGGACTCTGATGGCGGTGGCCAGTGTCGGCCTCGGCGATCGGGAAGCCGCCATTGCCGCGCACGCGCGCCTGAAGTCGCTCAACCCGGCTGCCGCGAGCGAGCTGCGCGTGCGCCTGGCCGCGCTGCCCGGCGGCAAGGCCATGCAACTGCCCGAGTAAGCCACTGGAGCGACGATCGCATGTCGGCAAGCGCACTCAACTTCACCTATCGCTACCCCTGGGCATCAGGCGTCGTCGCTTCGCCGCAGGCGCAGACGCTGCAACTCGCCACCTCGTCGAGCGGCGACCAACATCCGCACTTCTTCCACGGCCGTATCGAGCAGCCGCGCAGTGTCGCCGACATGCTGCTGGCGCTGCTCGACGTCGTGCGCACGCACTACTTCCTGCCGCGACCGCCGCAGATGGACCCGGTGGTGACCTGCAACGACGCGATGTTGCGCTTCGAGGGCTTCAGTGGTTGTTGCGGCGTCTATGTGCGCGTCGACCTCGACACCGCCGGGCTGGCCGCCGAGCGGCTCGGTCGCGGAACGACCAACGTCGACTTCAACATGCCGATGCGCGCCGCGCTGATGCGCCTGCAGGACCGCGAGCGGGTCGAGTTTTCCGTCGGCCGCGAAGCCTTCACGCTGAGTCGCGACGAGGCGCGCGTCGTCGAAAAGAAGGTGCGCCTGCCGCTGCGCTGGATCAAGGGGTTCAGCGAGGTGCAGGCCTACCTGCCGCGGCTGGTGCTGATGGCCGATGTCGCCGGCGCCGAAGCGCGCCGCTTCGCGCGCAGCCTGCCGCTTGGCAGCATTCCCCGGCAACCGTCGTTCGTCGTCCAGTCGGGCGCTTCGCTGCGCCTCAGCCAGCGGCCGGCCGAGGGCGCGGTCGCGGTCAGCGGCGTGCAGCGTCTGCGTACGCTGCCCGGACTGGCGCAGCGCGCCGAACGTCTGCGGATCTGGAGCGACGCGGCTTCCGGCACTTCGGCGTGGGAAGTCGTCTTCGAGGTCGGCCGGGTGACGCTGTTGGTCAGCCCGGAAACGCAGCGCGGTTTCTCGGGCGAGGGCCAGGCGTTGTCGGCGCTGGCCTCCGCGACCTGGCAGAAGGCGCTGCCGAGGGTGCGCGCGCAACTGCGCTGGCAGAACGAGATCGACGTCGGCGAGGTGGCGCAGGCGACCGCCCTGACTGTCGGCGAGGTGGCGGCCGCACTCGCGGCGCTCGGCGCGCGCGGGCTCGCCGGCTACGATTGTGGCACCGGTCGCTACTTCCACCGCGAACTCCCCTTCGACCTCGAACGTGTCGAGGCGATGCAGCCGCGCCTGCTCGACGCCCGCCAACTGCTGGCCGAGAACAAGGTACGGCTGCTGGCCGCCGGCGACGCCGACAGCCTTGACTTTGCCGTCGCCGGCAGCGACGTTGTTCACTACGTCCGCTTGCGTGCCGACCGTGACCGCTGCTCGTGCCCGTGGTTCAGCAAGCTGCAGGGCGAACGTGGACCGTGCAAGCACATCCTCGCCGCGCGCCTGTTGCGCGACGGCGATGCAGACCGGCCAGCGCCCGCAGGAACGAATGGCCAGGTAAGCGAGTGAGCGAATGAACGAGAAGGACTTCGCCGCTCTGGTCGCCCGCCAGTCGCCTGCGGAGATCGTCGAAACCCTGCTCGCCTTGCCGCCCGAAGAGCGCCGCACACTGGCGCCGATCGCCGCCGATCTGTGGAAGGAAATCGATGGCGGGCGGGTGATGAACGAGTGGCTGATACTGCTTCCCGGGGCGTCGACGACGCGCACCGGAAGCCTCGGGCGCCGCTGGCGCGAGCAGCACGCGAAGCTCTCTCTGGCCGTCCTCGCGCTGTGCCAGATCGACAAGGCCAAGCGCGTGCACTGGCTGGTTCAGCGCGATTCGTACGTACTGCTGCGGCGTGTGTTTGCGGCGCGTGACGCGGGCTGGCGCGACGCCTGGCTACGCCATCGCTTGCGGGGCGAGTTCCCGGGAGTTCGCTGGAGTTTCGTGCGCGGCCTGGTGCGCGACGGACTGTGTCGCCGCCCGGACGAGGGCGACTCGCTGCGCGGCTACTTGCGGCTGATGGTCAGCGACCTCAATCCGGGCTGGTCGCGGCCCGGAGTCGAGTACGTTCCCCTCGGTGTCCGACTGTTGGCCGACCCCGGCCTGCTCGACGACGAAATCTGGCGGCTCTTCGAAACCGACACCAACGTTTTCGACGACGGCTGGACGCGCCGGCATCCGCAATGCCCAGCCGACTATGAGAGCTGGAGCGACGCGCTGATCAGGCTCGCCGGCGAAGGGCGCGTCGACCGCCGGCGCCTGCTCGATGCGAGTCTCGCCGGTTTGTGGACGAGCAGCAACAACAGCGTCCTCGCCGGTTACCACAAGCTGCACTCCCGGCTGGCGCCGGGCGGCGACGAACTCGATGCGCGCGAGGCGTCTTACCGCGAGTTGCTAGGCCACCGCACCGGCCATGTCGTCAGCTTCGCCCTCAGGCAACTGGCGCTGATTGCGCGTCAGCGGCCACTGGCCGCCGACGCGACGCTGGCGGCGATGCCGCCGCTGTTTGCGCTGCCGGCCAGGGCGCAGCCGCTGGCGGCGCTGAAACTCGTCGGCCGGCTCCTGCAGCAGGAAAAGCCGGAAGGTGACCTTGCCAAGGCCGCGCACGTTGTTCTGCTCGAAGCGCTGCGGCATCCGGCGAGCGACGTGCAGCTGGCGGCAGCGCAACTCCTCTGCGCGTACGCCAGTGCCTGGAGCGACGATCAGCTCGCACAGGTGAGCGGCGTCGAGGATGAGCTGGCTCCACCGGCGCGCGCGCAGCTCGCCGCGCTCGGCGGCGAAGCGGCAAGCACCCGGCCTGCGCTGCCGCTGCTGACTGATGCCGAGGCGGCTGCAGCAAGGAAATCGGGACAGCAATGGGGCGCGCGCGTGCAGGCGCTGTCGCCTCGCCTGCGCGCCTTGGGCGGATTGGACGGATTGGACGGCGAAGTCCATTTCTCCCGGCCACCACCGCCCCTGGCCTTCGCGCTGACCGACGTGCCGGTCCTGACGACCCTGCCACCGCTGCTGCCGATCGCCGGCATCGACGAACTGATCGACTGCGTTGCACACGCCATCGAGGCGATCGATTCCGCCGACGAAGTCGAGCGCATCGTCGACGGCATTGCGCGCCTGTTCGACGAGCGGCCCGCCGACTTCGCGGCGCGCACGCAGGCGTTGGTGAAGCGGATGTACACGGGTGCGCTTGCCGATGCGCGCGGCCTCGTCCTGCCCGGGACTCCGAATGGCCTGCGCGACCTGGTGCTGACCTGGCTCGAAGGCGGCCTGCACCATACCAACTATCCCTACTGGTGGCAGGTGCGCGGGCCGATGCGCTTCATCGACCGGCGCCTGCGCGAGATTGCCCGCCACCTCGATCGGCACGGCGCGCTGCCGCTCCTGGCGGCGCCAACGCATGCGCACGGCTGGATCGCGCCGCGTCTCCTGGTCGAGCGTCTGGCAGGCTACGAGCGGGCAGGCCGCCGGCCGCTCGCCAGCGACCTCCTGCAGGCCCTGCTGCGCCTGGCGCCCGATGGCCGCGGCGAAGCGCTGGCGCT
>JAFLDL010000056.1 GCA_017302435.1 Candidatus Accumulibacter necessarius | reverse complement strand
CAGCGGCAGGGCGCCGCGACGGACGACTGGTTCCACGCCGTGCTGCGCTACGGGCAAAGCCGCTGCATCCTGCACGGCAGCGCCCTCGTCGCGGTGCCCGCGCCGCGTTTCACCGTGCACGGCAGTCTCGGCAGTTTCACCAAGCTGGGCCTCGACCCGCAGGAGGACCACCTCAAGTCCGGCATCCACCCGCCGGCACCGGGCTGGGGCGAAGACCCGCTGACCGCCACGCTATCCGTCTGGCGCGATGGCGTTTGCTGTACGCGCGAGCTGACCTGTATTGCCGGTGACTACCCCGTTTACTACAGCGCCGTCCGTGACGCCATCCGCGGGGTTGGGCCAAACCCTGTCACTGCCGACGAAGGCATTGCCGTGATGGGCCTCCTCGAACTTGGCCTGCAGAGCGCACGCGCAGGCCATGTGCTGTCGACCTCGCCGTCATTGCCCCGCCCGGGATCGAACTGAGCTTCCGCGGGTCTCGACGCTCCGAGTCCCTCTGCGTGAACACCGCCAACGGAGCCGCGTTCGACCACGTTTGTGGCCATCGACAATGCGCCGGCCCAGGCGGCGGATGATCGGCAGCTTCCGACGAACGCCGCGGCCGCTGCGACGGCGCGTATCATGTATCGATATCGTGATTGCGACCGAAATGAGGGGGGACGAGGAATGAAGCTGGCGTACGCGGGTGGCGACACGAGCCGGCGCCAGGCGGTGCCGGCGCGGGCTCAGCAGGGCCTGCGGCAAGGCCGCGTGCCGGCGGTCTCGCCATGACCACCTGGTGGGGCACACCGAGCCCGGACGGCGACCCTCTGGGCTTTCGGTCGGCGCTGGGGGATTTCGACCTGCAACTGTTCGGCGAGGGCAGGCACTACCGCACCTACGAACTGCTCGGCGCCCATGCCGTGCGGCTCGGCGACGTACGGGGCGTGCGCTTCGCGGTGTGGGCGCCGAATGCCCAGGACGTCAGCGTCATCGGCGACTTCAACCAGTGGGACGGCCGCCGCCATCCGATGCGCCCGCGCGCGCGCTCGGGCATCTGGGAACTTTTCATCCCCGGGCAGGGCCAGGGGGCGCTCTACAAGTACGAGATCAGGACCAAGACCGGCGCGCTCACGCGGAAGACCGACCCGCAGGGCTTTTACGCCGAGATGCGCCCACAGACCGCGTCGATCGTCTGGGATATCTCCTTCGGTGCCAGGGGGCTGTGGAGCGATGCCGACTGGATGGCCAGCCGCGCCCGCAACGATCCGCTGCGCCGGCCGATGGCGATCTACGAAGTGCACCTCGGCTCGTGGGCACGCGTACCCGGCAGCAGCGGCTACCTGAGCTATCGCGATCTGGCCGCACGCATCGTCGCCTATGTCCGGCAGCAGGGCTATACGCATGTCGAGCTGATGCCGGTCACCGAACATCCACTCGATGCGTCGTGGGGCTACCAGGTCACCGGCATGTTCTCGCCCACCAGCCGTTTCGGGTCGCCGGACGATTTCCAGTACTTCGTGGACCACATGCATGGCAACGGCATCGGCGTGATCCTCGACTGGTTACCGGCCCACTTCAGCAAGAACGACTTCGGGCTGGTGAAGTTCGACGGCAGCGCGTTGTACGAGTATGTGGACGACCGCATCGGCGAG
Organism: Candidatus Accumulibacter necessarius; assembly: GCA_017302435.1. GTDB lineage: Bacteria > Pseudomonadota > Gammaproteobacteria > Burkholderiales > Rhodocyclaceae > Accumulibacter > Accumulibacter necessarius. The sequence continues at coordinate 21,354 of JAFLDL010000056.1, read as the reverse complement.
CACAAGGCCTGGGGTACCAAGGTGTTCAACTACAAGTGCAAGCAGGTAGTGCAGTTCCTGATCAACAGCGCGCTCTTCTGGCTCGACCGCTATCACATCGACGGGCTGCGGGTGGATGCCGTGTCGGCGATGCTCTATCGTGACTACGAGCGTCAGGACTGGCTACCCAACGAATACGGCGGTCGCGAGAACCTGGAAGCGATCGCTTTCTTGCGCCGTCTCAACGAGATGGTGTACGAACTGCATCCTGGCGCCGTCACGATTGCAGAGGAGTCCACCGCTTTCCCGATGGTCAGCCGGCCCACCTACCTCGGCGGCCTGGGTTTCACCTTCAAGTGGAACATGGGCTGGATGCACGATACGCTCGCCTATATCGCCCACGATCCGATCCATCGCAAGTACCACCACCAGAAGCTGACTTTTGGCCTGATGTACGCCTTCAACGAGAACTTCGTCCTGCCGATCTCGCACGACGAAGTCGTCCACCTGAAGAAGGCGATGCTCGACAAGATGCCCGGCGACCTCTGGCAGAAGTTCGCCAACCTGCGCCTTTACTACGGGTTCATGTGGACGCATCCGGGCAAGAAGCTGCTCTTCATGGGCCAGGACTTCGGCCAATGGCGCGAGTGGAGCGAGGATCACAGCCTCGACTGGCACCTCATCGAGCCAGGCGGCGCGCCGCACGGCGCCGAACCGCATCGCCGCCTGCAAGACTGGGTGGCCGACCTGAACCGATTCTATGTCGGCGAACCGGCGCTCCATGAACAGGATTGCGAGCGGCCGGGCTTTGAGTGGATCGACGCCAGCGACTGGGAGCACAGCGTCATCTCCTACATCCGGCGTGCCAGGAACTGGCAGGACTGCGTGCTCGTCGTCGCCAACTTCACGCCGCTGGTGCGGCGAGGCTATCGCCTCGGCGTCCCGATGCTGACGACTTACCGCGAAGTCCTGAACAGCGACGCGGCCAAGTACCACGGCAGCGACGTGCGTAACGACGGCCCGTTGACAGCGGCCGACATCCGCTGGCAGTCGCAGCCGTATTCGATCGAGATGACCTTGCCGCCGCTGGCGGTGGTGGTGCTCAGGCCTGACCGCTAGGCGACCGCTCACCACCACCCCTCGAATTGCAGGCCGATCGTCGAGCCCTGATTGCCGCTGGCGAAGATGCCGGTCGAGGCGGTCGAGGCGACGGCGGAATTGCCGGAGCCATTGGCCGCCAGCGCCGCCGCTTCGTTCCAGCGGGCATAGGTATAGAACAGGCGCAGTTCGGGGCGCGCCCAGAAGCCGCGGGCCATCGCCAGCGTCGGCGCGATCGTCAGTTTGGTCAGATTGCGCGTCTCACCGGTGCTCGGTTTGACGCGGTCATGGCCGAGTTCGCCCTGGAGTTTCCAGTGCTCGGTGAGGCCGTAGGTCAGGCGGCCGCCGAGCGAGGTCCAGGTCTGGTCGCCCGCGGGTGACTCGTCCTTCTGGTACACCGCCGTCAACATGCCGCCGAGTTTCGGCGTCATTTGTGCGTAGATGCCGTCGACTACACGCCAGCGCTTGTCGGCAGTCGTATTGGTGAGCGGCCCGGTGCTGCCGAGTCCGGTTCCCGGCCCAACCCCGTATTGCACAGCAAACTTGTTCCAGCCGTCGCCCAGAATGTTGCTCTGGCGATGCTGCATGGTCACCGACCAGCCGGAATCACCGCCGGTGTAGACATGGCCGGATTCGGGAATCACGCTCAGGCCGAACTCCAGTTCGCCATTCGGATTGGCCTTCAGCCCGCGGACCTGAAAATCGTAGCGGTCGGCCTTGATCGGCTGGTCCTGGTAGTCCTCGCGAAAAAAGGCCAGGCTGACCTTGGCGCCGCCGATGGCGATGTCCTCGACGCCGCCGCCAAGACCTTGCGGGTTCCAGTAGAAGAAGTCGTTGATGTGAATGTCTTCGCGCTTGTAGTAGCGCCGGCCGGCCCAGACGGCGCCGCCGTTGAGGGGCGACAGCTTCTCGGCGGCCATATACGCCTGAGCGATACGCCCCTCGGTACTGTTACCCGCCGTGTTGTAGGCCGTCGGGGTGTTCACACTGAACATCACATTGGCGGTGATCGTCGCGCCGTCGGCAAAACTTGCCAGTTGCTTGCCGAGAAACAGTTCGCCGTAGATCTCGCACTCGTTGCCGAGCCGGTACTTGGCTTGCGAGCCGGCCAACTGGAAGCAGGCGGCCCGGCTCCCTTCCGAGTTGATGCCACCCAGGGCGCGCAGGTAGCCAGCGACGACGAGATCCCCCACATCCTTCGCAAGTTTCGGGGCCACCTCCGCGAGAGGTATTTCCGGTGCCTCGACACCGCCGACGTCGGTATCGATGACCTTTGGGTCGCCGGCCTCAGCGGCGCCGGCGGGCTGGCCGCACAACAGGGCGACGACAAGCGGGGTGACTGAGCTAAGGGTTAATGCGCGCATGGTCAGATCCTTCCTTCCAGGAAATTCGGGCGAGAGAACCCCCCCGTCATGCCCGGCACCGTCATGGGGGTGGTTCTTACCGCAAGAGCTGCGTCCGCAACTCAGGAAGCTACCGTCACCCGCACGCGGGTGAGGAGTCGGGGGTTCAAGGAAAAGCGGAAGAGGAGGCCCCCTCGCCCAGCTGGACTCTCTAGGCCGCCATCGCCGCATCCTCGGCCAAGGGCTTCTTGAGCACGATCAGGGCCAGCGTGGTCACTACGGTACCGGCGGCAATGGCGCCGATGTAGGGCAGCAACTGGCCGACGGCGTTGGGAATCGCCAGTACGAAGATGCCGCCGTGCGGCGCGTGCAGCGTGCAGCCAAAATACATCGACAGCGCGCCCGTCGTCGCCGCGCCGGCGACACAGGCAGGAATCACGCGCAGCGGATCCTTCGCCGCGAAGGGAATCGCGCCTTCGGTGATGAACGAGATGCCGAGCACCGCGGCGGCTTTTCCGGCGATCTGCTCGTCGACCGAGAAGCGGTTCTTGGCAACGAAGGTGGCGAGCGCAATACCTAGCGGCGGCACCATTCCGGCAGCCATAACCGCCGCCATTGGCATGAAGGTGTTGCTCGCCAGCAGGCCGACGCCGAAGGTATAGGCAGCCTTGTTGATCGGTCCGCCCATATCCACAGCCATCATGCCGCCGAGCAGCAGGCCGAGCAGGACGGCATTGGTGCCGCTCAGACTCTGTAGGAATTGGGTGAGCCCCTCCATGATCGCGCGCGCCGGGCTGCCGACGACATAGATCATCAGCAGACCGACGACCAGGGTGGCGAGCAGGGGAATCAGCAGCACCGGCTTCAGGCCTTCGAAATGGACCGGCAACTTGATGTGGTCGCGCAGGTAGCGAGCGACATAGCCAGCCAGGAAGCCGGCGACGATGCCACCCAGGAAGCCTGCCTGCAACTGGCTGGCCAGCATGCCGCCGACGAGACCCGGCGCTAGTCCGGGCCGGTCGGCGATGGAGAAGGCGATGAAGCCGGCCAGCACCGGGATCATCAGTGCGAACGCCGCGCCACCGCCAATTTCCATCAGGCTGGCCGCCAGAGTTCCTTTCTCCTTGAACGCCTCGATGCCGAAGATGAAGGAGAGGGCGATCGCCAGACCGCCGGCGACGACGATCGGCAACATGTAGGACACGCCGGTGAGCAGATGCTTGTAGGCCCCAGCCGGCTTCTCGGCCGGCCGCGCCTCTGCCTGGACGGCTGCGCGCACCGCCGCCGCGCCACTTGGCGGGGGCAGTGCGAGTGCCTCCTGCAGGACCTTCTGGGTTTCCTTCAGCGCCCGGCCGACCGAGGTGTCGTACACTGCCTTGCCGGCGAAGCGGCTGGTGTCGACGTGCGTGTCGGCGCCGATGATCACCACATCGGCGGCGGCAATCTCCTCGGCAGTGAGCGTATTCTTTGCGCCCACCGAGCCCTGCGTCTCGACCTTGATCTCGTACCCATGCTGGGCCGCGGCCTTTTTCAGGGCCTCGGCAGCCATGAAGGTATGCGCGATGCCGGTCGGGCAGGCGGTGATCGCCACAATCTTTTTTGGGGCGGCCGGTTGCGCGGGCGGCTGCGCTGCCGGTGCAGGCTCTGGCTTGGGCTGGCGCTCGGCGCTGATCCCGATCGCGGCCAGGGCCGCCTCGATGACCCCTCGCGGATCCCGGATCGCCACGCTGGTAGTCGTTTCATGGACCGCCTTGCCAGCAAAGCGGGTCATTTCGACGTGCGTGTCGGCGGCGAGAATGACCAATTCGGCGGCGGCCAGGTCGGCGTCGTTGAGGATGTCCCTGGCGCCAGCCGCGCCCTGGGTTTCGACTCGGATGCTGTGGCCCATCAGTGCGGCGGTCTTCTTCAAGGCCTCAGCGGCCATGTAGGTGTGGGCGATGCCCGTGGGGCATGCGGTAACTGCAATGATCCTTGCCATGTGTGTACCTCGTTCGTGATTACAACGATACCGGCGGGCGGCCTGTCAGGTCCGCGACCTGGCGTACGGTGACTTGCGCCATGAATGACTCGATGACTGCCGGCGACGGCAGGCGTGGCCCGAGCTGGGTCAGCGCGCCCAGGGCGCTGGCGGTAGCCAGGCGCGCGCAGTCCGCCAAGTTGCAGCCGCGCAAACTGCCGGCGACGAAGCCCGCTACCATGGCGTCACCGGCGCCGACCGTGCTCTTCACCTCGACCACCGGCGGGATGGCCTGCAGACAGTCATCGGCGGTGACGAACAAGGCCCCCTCGCTGCCCATCGACACCACCACGCAGCCCAGCCCGGCGGCGAGCAGTTGGCGCGCCGCGCTGATCACCGACGCCTGGTCGGGCAGCGGCGCGCCCACCAGTTCTTCCAGTTCGGCGATGTTGGGTTTGATCGCCCAGGGCCCGGCGGCGATTCCGTGCCGCAGGGGGTCGCCGCTACTGTCGAGTAGCACTCGCTTTCCTGCCGCCTTGAGGCGGCGGATCAGGTCGGGGTAGTAGGCAACCGGAACGCCGGCGGGAACGCTGCCGGAAAGCACAAAGCAGTCGTGGTCGGCGAGCATGGCTTCGATCGTCCGCGCCAGTTCGGCGAGGTGGTCAGGGGTCGCGGCGGGGCCGGGAAAGTTGATGTCGGTGATCTCCTGCGATGTCTCGTCGATAATCTTGACATTGACCCGGGTCTTCCCAGGGACACGCACGAAGGCGTCGATCATCCCCTTGCTGGCGAAGAGTTGCTCGAAAACCCCCGCATTGTCGCGCCCGAGCAGGCCGCTGACGGCGACACGAAAACCCAGGTCGGCGAGGAAGGAAGCGACGTTCACCCCCTTGCCGCCGGGGTCGGATTGCTCCCATGCGACCCGGTTGACGCTCCCGGCGGCGAAATCGGGAATCGCCACGCTCTGGTCGATGGCCGGGTTGAGGGTAAGGGTGGCGATGCCTGTCGATGGCTTCATGGTCGTCGTTTCCATTAGAGGGCGCGCCCTTCGGATCACCGGCCATGCCGCCGCACACGCCGACCCACCGGCCGGCGGCCGTAGCCGCCTTGACGGTCATGTCGATCATGCGCAGCACCGCAGGGTGCAGGGCGTCAGCCTGCCGCGCCAGACTCGGATGCCCCCGGTCCATGGCCAGCACGTACTGGGTCAAGTCGTTGGTGCCGACCGAGAAGAAATCGGCCAGCGCCGCGAGTTCAGGCGCCATCAGCACCGCCGAAGGCACCTCGATCATGATGCCGATATCGACTACGGCAGCGCCGAGTTCGACGCGGACCTCTTCGGCAATGGCGCGGGCGGCGCGCAACTCTTCGACGGTGGCGATCATCGGGAACATGATTTTCACCGGACCGGTCGCGGCGGCGCGGTAGATGGCACGCAACTGCGGCCGAAAGAGGTCGGAGCGTGCGAGGCACAGACGGATGCCGCGCACGCCAAGGAAGGGGTTTTCTTCGGCGGGCAGCGACAGGTACGGCACTTCCTTGTCGCCACCGATGTCGAGCGTGCGAATGATCAAGGGCAGGCCGTTGAGCGCCCGTGTCATCGCGCTGTAGGCGACGAACTGCTCGTCTTCGCTGGGCGGCTCGGCGCGCTGCAGGAAGAGGAATTCACTACGCAACAGACCAATTCCCTCGGCGCCGGCGGCCACCGCCTGCCCGGCTTCGACGGCGCCGCCGATGTTGGCGACCACCTCGATGCGGTGGCCGTCGGTGGTGATCGCCGGCTGATAGCAGGCCAGCTTTTCGGCTTCGCGCAGCGCCTGCCACGTATGCTGCGCCTCGCGAGCCAGCGCCAGATCGCCGTCGCCGGGATCCGGATAAAGATTGCCGGCATCGCCGTCGAGAATGCACAGGCTGTCCTCGGCCTGATGCAGCAGCGCCGGCCCGGCGCCGACGATGGCCGGAATGTCCAGCGAGCGGGCGATGATCGCGGTATGCGAGGTCGGGCCGCCACCGGCAGTGCAGATACCGAGGATCATCGCCGGGTCGAGCCGCGCGGTGTCGGACGGTGACAGATCCTCGGCGACCAGGATCACCGGGGCGGTAAACGAACCCGGCTCCTCTTCGAGCGTGTCGGCCAGCAGGCGCAGCACCCGGCGTCCGACATCCTGGAGATCCACCGCGCGTTCCTTGAGCAGCTCGTCGTCGAGCGACGCCACCTCCTGCGCGCGTTCGTCGATGCTCTGGCGCCACGCCCAGCCGGCGCTGTGTTCGGCGTCGATCAGCCGCTGCGTGGCATCGATCAGGTCGGGGTCGTCGAGAAACTCCTCGTGGGCGCGAAAGATGGCGGCCCTCGCGGCGCCGCTGCGCGCCTTGACCTCGTCGTGCAGTTCGCGCAATTGCAGCTTGGCCGCGGCGATCGCCTGGTGCAGCCGTGTCCTTTCGTGCGCTGCATCGTTGGCGGTGACCGCGACGACGATCTTCTCGCGCCGGAAGTGGCGCAGGGGCCCGATCGCCACGCCCGGCGAAGCAGCGATGCCGGCGATCGCCCGCGCTTGCAACGTCAGGGTCGGGGCGGCAAAGCCCGCCGTCGGCGCTTCCTCCTCATCTTCGAGGCCGTGCCGTACTGCCGCCGCCAGGGCCTCGAGCGCCGCATCCTCATCGACGCCGCGCGCCATGATGCGCAGGGTGGCCTGCTTGTCGGCGCCGAGCTTCAACAGCGAGACCAGGCTCTTGCCGTTGGCCACCTTGCTGATGTGGCGGACGCGCACTTCCGACTGGAACTGTTTGGCGATGTCGACGAAGGCGGTCGCCGGGCGGGCGTGCAGTCCGGCCGGGCCGGTCATCGCGACATCGACCCATTTGGCGAAATCGTCGGCGGCGCCGGCCGGTGCGTCGGTGCTGACGGCTCCGCCGTCACGCGGCTGCGTCAGACGCTCGATGATGTCCGCGGGTTCGCTGGTCCGCGCCAGGCGCTGCACCGTCTCCGGGTCGTCGAGCACGTCGGTGAGGTTGGCAAGCAGTTCGATATGCTCATCGGAGCGAGCGGCGATGGCGACTACCAGGTACACCGTTTCACCCTGATTCCACTGCACACCCTCGGGAAACTGACTCACCGAGATGCCGGTCTGGACGATCAGTTCCCGGTCCTTGGGCAATCCGTGCGGAATGGCGATGCCGTTGCCGAGATAGGTATTGGCCACTTTCTCGCGCAGCAGCATGCTGTCGACGTAGCCGGGCTGCATGTTGCCGCTGTCGACCAGCAGGCTGCCAGCAATGCGGATCGCCTCGGTCTTGTCGCGCGCCTGCGCGTTGAGGCGGATGTTTCCCTGGGTCAGATGGATCATGATCGGTTCCCTTCTGTTGCCCTGCGCCGGCACTCGCCCAAGCAGGGCTGTTGCGGTGGTCGGAAGCGCGTTGCGCGCCATTTCCAGTGAGTTACAGGTCTTCGGCGTAGGTCAGGGTAATGGCGGCGGCCCGAGCCGCCTCGACCCCGTCGCGGGCCAACCGCTGGCGTGGAACGGCGATTCCATTGGTTCCAGCCGCTTCGCTGCTGCTCCCATCCCTGGCCCCAGTGCTCACCCCAGCGCGGTGGCGCATCCGGCCGCCAGCCGCGAAAATACCCCGGCGGATTGCGGTAGTAGCTTACCGGGACACGCAGGATGAACAGCGGCACCACCGCCGGCGCTACGCGCGCCCAAGGCCCGCTGTACCAGGAGCTGGCGTACCAGTCATCTCCCTGATAGACCCAGTACATGCCATCGTAGAGGAAGTGAATCCAGTCGTGGAGCCATAGCAAACGCGGTAACCAGGAACCCGGACAAGGTCAGGGTAGTCCGGCAGGTTGATCTCGATGCTTACGCCGGGAAGCCCGATGCCGATGCTCACCTGAGCCACGGCCGAAGTCACCGACCAAATCACCATCCACAGCACAGTCAGTCCATGGCGCATTTTTTCTCCGTCTCCGATGCGAGCAGTCGATTGCGGGCGTGTTGCCAACGGACAGTCACACCCACTCCTTCGTTCACGGAATTGCTCTCGGGGCAGACTACCGGATTGCCTGCACGTTGTTCTGTGCGCCAGCGAACACTCAGGCGAAATGGGCTGGATCAGGCTAAGGTTATATCGTCTATTGTTCATACCGTTGTATGCGATACGTCGAGTGAATTCCCAGATCTCGGGAGTCACTGATGAGGGTCGCCACGGTCACTGAAGAGAAGGTTTCTCTTGAAGCCAGTCATCTTGAAGATATCCGGCTTGCGTCGAGCAAGATGACGGGCTCGGAGCGCAGGGCGTTTCAGGCGGAGATGGCGTTGAAGTACTGTCGTGGCAGCGCTCGGTGCGCTGAGGACATTTTCGGATGGAGTCGGGAGGCCGTGCGGCTTGGTCTGCATGAGAAACGCACCGGGATCGTTTCTCTGGGGCATCACGCGTTTTACGGTGCGAAAATGTGGGAGAAGAAACACCCGGAGGTGGCGCAGGCCCTGTGGGCACTGGCGGACAGTCATGCCCAACAAGACCCGATCCTTCGCACGACCTTGTCGTTCACCCGCCTGACGGCCGAGGCAGCCATCAAGCAGTTGCGAGCGCTGGGATTTGCGGACGAGGTCCTGCCCTCCCGAAGCGGCATGCGTCCGGTGCTCAAGGCCAAACCACAAAAAAAGTCCCCGAAACCGACGCCATCTTCGCCAACATCCGGGACCATGATCGAGATTGCCAAGGCGAAGCCGTCATGCGCCTGAGCATGGACTGCCATGCGACTCGACTGTCAGGGCGCGAACCTTGATGCCCCCTATTTTTAAGTACCTGGGCAATCGCAGTAGCGCGTCGGAGAAACAGTTGCTCGTTGTCGTGCGTGCTGTGCACGATGTCCGTAGGGCCGATCACCGAAACATTGACGGCGACCGGGCAAGCGGGCGCGGAACCGTCGCTCGTGGCAGCATAACCTGCCTTGGCGATGGTCTGCTCACCCTTGTCTCCCCTGACGACAGCCAGGCCGGTGGAGCCATCCGGACGCTGGTTTTCGCCAACAAGACACCGACCAGAGCAGGTGCTCGCATTGCGAATGTCCGCGCAAGTACGCACCGATGGGCGAAAAGTGAGCTACTGACATGCCCGCCGCTCGCCGGCGATCTTCCCAGTGAAATCAGCGATCTACTGTAGTTTGCTGTAACTTCTCAAAAACCCGGGGCATGAGAATGGCTCTGGGTTGGCGTCGGAGCAACGCGTTCACGCGCAGAGCACCCGTCTGAAGTGCCTGTCGAGCGGATAGACCCAGACGGCTTTGATAGGCAGCAGTGCCTGGTGGTGGACATCGAGCTTGCCGCGGCCGGAGGTTTGTCCGAGGCAGAGCCAGTTAGCAGCCTGGTAGGCGGTGCCACGAAAGCGCTTTTGCTCGACGAAGGTTTCGAGCAAGAGCGGGTGGTAACCGTATTGGAGCTGCCAGTCGGCGGCGATCTGCCGGGCGGCGCGAGCCAGTATGTTATTTTGCAGACTGGCCGGGCAAAAACGGCGGTGTAGCGTGCCCCGGTGCCGGGCAGGCCGAACGGGCCAGGGTTCAAGGCCACCACATGAACCGGGGAGCCCGAAGACCACCCTGAAAGGGAAAGCCACGTGCATGACGAACTGGCCGAGATACGCGATTTCCTGGAGCATTGTCCCCCCTTCGATGGCCTCGATAGGGCCAGCCTGGCCGCGTTGACCAGGCATTTCGTGATTCGCTATCTGCGGCGTGGCGCCACCTTCCCGCCCGACGGAAACGCCTGCCTGTGGCTGATCCGCCAGGGGGCCATCGAGTTGCGTACGGCCGACGGACAACTCGCCCGACGGATGGCCGAGGGCGACGTTCATGATGCGGCCTGCCTGCCCGACTCGCTGGAAAGACAATGGAGCGGACGCGCAGTCGAGGACACGCTGCTTTACGGCCTGCCGCAGGCCGATCTGGAACAGCTCGGGGAAGACCACCTGGATCTGCGGCAGCAGGCGCTGGACGATCTCGGGCAGCGCCTCCGCCAGGCTCGGCGCGGCGGGGGTTTGCCGATCGAACGCGACCTCGGCAGCCTGCCGCTTGCCACCCTCGTTGCTCGCTCGCCGGTCTGCGCAAGGGCAACCGAGACGATTCGCGAGGCCACCATGCGGATGACCCGGGAGCGCGTTTCAGCCCTGCTGGTGTGGTCGACGGAGGGCGACTCTGCGGCATCGTCACCGACCGCGACCTGCGCAGCCGCCGCCTTGCCCCCGGCCTGCCCGACAACACGCCGCTCTCGGCGATCATGACCCCCAACCCGTGTACCCTGCCGCCTGATGCGCCCGGCTTTGAAGCCGTGCTGGCGATGACCCACCGCGGCATTCATCGTCTGCCAGTCGTCGAGCACGGGCGACTGCATGGCCTGGTCAGCAGCACCGACCTGCTGCGTGCCCAGGGCGTCAGCAGCGTTCATCCGGCTGACCGCATTTGTCGAGCCGGCGACCTGGCGGAACTGGTGGCGCATGCGGCAGAACTTCCGGAGCTCTGGTTCAACCTCGCCAGACGCAGCGAAACGACGCCGGTTCTCGGGCGGATTGTGTCCGGCATCGCCGACGCGCCGGTCGGTTGCTCACCCTGGCCGAGATGCGCCGTGGTCCGCCGCCCGTGCCTTACGCCTGGATCGTCTATGGCGCGCCTTGCTTCCAATCTGTTCGATTTCCGGGTCGTTCACGGGGATGAGCAGCTGGGTCGCCCCCTGCGCCGGCAGATCGCCCGCAACTGCCCGCGGCACGAGACCCTGTTCGTCCATCTGGTCGCCAACGCCTGTTCCATCCCGCCGCCGCTGGGCTTCTTCCGGCAACTGGTGGTGATCGGCGAAGGCGAGCACGAGGGCGACCTCGAAATCAAGCGCCATGGCCTGCTGCCGATTGTCGACCTGGCGCGCATCCATGCCCTCGCTGCCGGGGTCCGTGAAACTGGTACCCTGCCCCGGTTGCGCGCTGCGGCTGCCGGAAAGCTGTTGAGCCAAGACGGGGCGGAGACACTGGGCGCCGCCTTCGAGTTCCTGCTCGCGCTGCGTACCCGTCATCAGAAGGAGCAACTGAGCCAGGGTCTGAGGGCAGACAACTTTGTTGCCCCGGCGAGCTTGAGCACAGGCGACAGGCAGTCTCTGCGCGACGACATCCTGAGCTTTGGCTGGGTCGGCCTGGAAGGTCCGGAGATTCGCCTTGACGGCGCGCGGCATCGCCTGGTCCTGCCGCGCCGGGCGCTGAACGAAGCCAGCGTCACCATCCACCGCATCACCGATGATCGGGCGGCGGCAGGCGAAAAGCTGCGCAGCGTGCTGACGGATTTTCTGGCCGAGCTGCAGGACCGCGTGCTGATTGCCCATTACTCGCCCACCGAGCTGCGTTTCATCGACACCGCCTGCCGAGCCTGCTTTGGCGGCGCTTTTCTGCCGCTGGTCATCGATACCCTCGACCTTGGCCGGCGCACCCGCGTTGGGCAAGCGCCGGGCAGCCTTCGCCTGCCGGCACTGCGTGCCCGCCATCACCTGCCGCGTTACGCGATGCATCACGCGCTTTCAGATGCGCTGGCTGCGGCCGAACTCTTTCTCGGCGAAGCCGAAGCGTTGTCTGCGCGCGGTCGGCGGACGCTCGGGGACCTCCTGCCGGACTGAAGGCTCAGCCGCTGGTCGGCTGGCCGATCGGCGCTTGCCCGTCAGGCTTCACCCGATACCAGGCAGCATAGAGCGCCGGCAGGAAGAGCAGCGTCAGCAGCGTCGCGACGACCAGCCCGCCCATGATCGCCACCGCCATCGGTCCCCAGAAGACGCTGCGGGTGAGCGGAATCATCGCCAGGATTGCCGCCGCGGCAGTCAGCGTGATCGGCCGGAAACGGCGGACAGTCGAGCCGACGACTGCTTCCCAGGCCGGTTTGCCGGTTTTTTCGTCCTGTTCGATCTGGTCGACGAGGATCACCGAGTTGCGCATGATCATCCCCGACAGCGCGATGACGCCCAAATTGGCGACGAAGCCGAAAGGCACGTCGAAGAGCAGCAGTGCCAGGGCGACTCCGATCAGTCCGAGCGGCGCTGTCAGCAGCACCAGCAGCATGCGGCCGACGCTCTGCAACTGGATCATCAGCAGGGTGATCACGCTGACCAGCATCAGCGGCATCACGGCCTTGATCGAATTCTCGCCCTTGGCCGATTCCTCGGTGGCGCCGCCGGCCTCGATGCGAAAACCGGGCGGCAGCCGAGCGCGCAGCGGATCGAGTTGCGGGTCGATCTGCGCCGTGACGGCGGGCGCCTGCATGCCGTCACGAATATCGGCGCGCACGGTCACCGTTGGCAGCCGGTTACGACGCGCAATCACGGGTTCTTCCAGTCCGTAGCTGATCTTCGCCAGTTGCGCCAGCGGCACGTAGCGTCCGCTGCCGGTGTGGATGTTGATGTCGGCCAGCGCCGAGATGCGCGCGCGCTCGTCGCCGGCAGCGCGCGCAACGACGTCGATCAACTGGTCACCCTCGCGCATCTGGGTGACGGCGACGCCATTGAGCATCGAATTGAGAAAAGCCGAGAGCTCCTGCGAGCTGATGCCGAGCGCGCGTGCGCGGTCCTGGTCGATGTCGATACGGATTGCCTTGCTCAGCTCGTTCCAGTCGAAGTTGACCTCCTTGAGGTAGGGATGGGTGCGCATCACTGCCGCCACTTCGGCCGCAACCCGTCGCAGCTCGCCGAGATCTTCGCCGGAAACGCGGAAGAGCACCGGAAAACCGACCGGCGGCCCGTTCTCGAGGCGGAGCACGCGCGTCCGCAGCCCGCTCCACTCGCCGCCGGCGTCGGCAAACCGTTGCTCGAGGTGGCGCTTGAGATCCTCGCGTGCGGCAATGTCCTGTGTCGTGATGACGAACTGGGCGAAGCCGTCGTTGAACAGTTGCTGGTCGAGCGGCAGATAGAAGCGCGGGCTGCCGTTGCCGAGGTAGCTCGCGTAATACCGGATCAATCGCTTGATTTCCGGCTCGTCGAGCAGCGCTTCGACCTTTGCCGCCTGCGCTTCGGTGGCTTTCAGCGACGAGCCATTGGGCAGCCACAGGTCGACCAGGAGTTCGGGCCGACTCGCCGCCGGGAAGAACTGCTTCTGCACCCCCAGCGCCAGTCCCGCCAGCGACGCGGCAAAGGCGATCAGCGTCGCTGCGATGACCAGCCAGCGGTAGCGCAAGGACCATTCGACGGTTGCCCGGACCCGGCGGTAGAAGGCGGTGTCGTAGGGGTCTTCGCCGTGCTGCTGCGCCTTGCGTTGCAGCTTTTCGGCGTCGAGCATCAGGTAACCGAGGTAAGGAGTGAACAGCACCGCAACCACCCAGGAAACCAGCAGCGCGATGCTGACCACCGCGAAAATCGAAAAGGTATACTCGCCGGCGCCCGATTTGGCGAGACCCACCGGCATGAAGCCGACGGCGGTGATCAGCGTGCCAGTGAGCATCGGGAAGGCAGTCGAGGTGTAGGCAAAGGTCGCGGCACGGAAACGGTCCCAGCCCTGTTCCATCTTCACGACCATCATCTCGACGGCGATGATCGCATCGTCTACCAGCAGGCCGAGCGAGATCACCAGCGCACCGAGCGAAATACGCTGCAGATCGATGCCGAAGGCGTACATCAGGAGAAAGGTGATGGCCAGTACGAGCGGGATCGACAGTGCGACGACGGCACCGGTGCGCAGGCCGAGACTGATGAACGAAACCGCGAGGACGATCAGCACCGCCTCGGCCAGTGACGACATGAACAGGTTCATCGACTGGCGAACGATTTGCGGTTGGTCGGCCACGACATGCAGGTCGATTCCCAGCGGCAGCTGCTGTTGCAGCCGCCTGGCTTCGGCGTGCAGCTGCTCGCCGAGCCGGATCACGTCGCCGCCCTTGTTCATGGCAATGCCGATACCGATCGCGTCCTGCCCCTGGACGCGCATGCGCGGCGTCGGCGGGTCGGCGAAACCGCGCTCGACGCTGGCTATGTCGCCCAGGCGGAACAGGCGCCCAGCCGCCGTGATGCCGATCTCGCGGATATGCGCCAGCGATTCGAAGTCACCCGAGACGCGAATCCGCACCCGGTCGGACGGCGTCTCGTAGAAGCCGGCCGGGCTCATCGCATTCTGCTTCTGCAGCGCGTCGAGGATTGCCAGCGGGTTGAGGCCCAGCGTCGCCAGTTTGGCGTGCGACACCTCGATATAGACCTTTTCGTCCTGAACGCCGAACAGCTCGATCTTCTTGACGTCCGGCAACTGGCGCAGCTCGCGGCCGATGCGATCGGCTTCGCGGCGCAGTGCGGCGAGGTCGAAGCCATCGCCGGTCAGCGCGTAGATGGTGATGAAGGTGTCGCCGAACTCGTCGTTGATGAAGGGCCCGAGCACGCCCTGTGGCAGCGTATGGCGCATGTCGCCGATCTTCTTGCGCACCTGGTACCAGGTCTCGGGGACTACCGTCTTCGGCGTGTAGTCCTTGAGCAGCACGGTGATCAGCGATTCGCCAGGGCGTGTCTGCGAGCGCAGCACATCGACCCAGGGCACCTCCTGCAGGCGCCGCTCGATGCGTTCGGTGACCTGCAGTTGCACCTCCGGCGCCGTGGCGCCGGGCCACAAGGTGCGCACGACCATTGCCTTGAAGGTGTAGTCCGGGTCTTCGGCGCGACCCAGTTTGAAGTACGCCAACACCCCCGCGAGCATCAGCACGACGATCAGGTAACCGGTCAGCGAGCGGTGACGCAGTGCCCATTCGGAGAGATTGGGTGGCGTCATGGTGCCGGCTTGTCCGGGCGCCCCGCCGGCGGCTCGGCGTGGGCTTGCCCGATGATGTGTACCGGTTCGCCGGCAGTCAACTTGTGGACGCCGGCAACGACGATCCGCTCGCCAGCCCTGGCGCCGCTTTCGATCACCGCCGTGTCTTCGCGGTAACTGGCGACGGCGACCGGCCGCAGGCTGACGGTCCCATCGGCACCAACGATCCACAGCGCCGGCTTGCCGTCGTGCTGGAAGATGGCGGTCAACGGCACTGTCAGGCGGGTGCTGCCGTCGCGGCGCAGGAAACGCAGCTTGGCGGTCATCCCGAGCAGAACCCGTGCATCCGGTTGATCGATCGACACCCGCGCGGCGTAGGTCCGGGTGAGCGGATCGGCAACCGGTGACACTTCGCGCAGCGCGCCGGCATAACGCGCCTTGTCGTCCGCCCACAGCGTCACCTCGGCGGCGCCGAGGGCGCGTACTTCGGGCATCCGTCCCTCGGGGATGGCGATCGCGACTTCAAGCGTGTCGGCGCGTGCCAGCCGCATCACCGTCTGCCCGGCCGCGACCACCTGCCCGACTTCCGCCGCGACCAGGCCGATCACCCCCGGCTGGTCGGCCTTCAGGACGGTATAGGACGTCTGGTTGCGGGCCAGTTCAGCCTGCGCCTTCGCCGCCTTGTAGCTGGTTTCGCGGGCATCCAGCGCGGCCTGGCTGACGAAATTCTTCTCGTGCAGCTGGCGGAAGCGTTGCCGATCGGCGGTCGCCAGATCGAGCTGCGCGGCGGCGGCCGTCGCCGACAGCGCGCTGTCGGCCGGATCGATCGTCGCCAGCACCTGACCCGTCTTGACCACCGCGCCAGCATCGACCAGCCGGGCGGTGATCTTGCCGGGAATGCGGAATGCCAGCGGCGTTTCGTAGCGCGAGCGAACCTCTCCCGAGTAGGTCAGCGTCTCTTCGCCGGCGGTGTCGCCGAGGACGCGCGTCAGCACCGGTCGGGGTGGCTCGGGCGGTGCCGGCGCCTTGCCGCAAGCGACCAGCAGGGCGAGCAATGGCAGCGCGAGCAGCCGCCGACGAACCTTCCGTGCCTGCGGAGTGTTCAGAGTCATACCTTTCGTCCGGCACCCTGCAGGCCGTGCAGCAGCAGGGCGAAATGCGTTTCAAGGTAAGCCTCGGGCGAGACCTCCTGGCCGCACAGACTGAGCGAGAAGCGCGAGATGGCCAGCATCAGCAGCGGCGCGATGATCACGTCGATCGCCGCTTCCACATCGACCGGGCGAAAATCGCCGCCCGCGATGCCGCGCTGCAGCGTCGTGCGCAACAGCGCGCGGCCACGGGTGATGATGCGATCATGGTAATAGCGGGCCAGCTCAGGGAAGTTCCTCGATTCGGATATGATCAATTTGCTCACGCCGGCCATCGGCGTCTGGCCGATCTGTTCCCACCAGCCGAGCAGCAGTTCGTGCAGCAGATCTGCCGCCGAGCCCTGATAGTCGGACAGGCGCTTCTCGGCAGCAGCCAGTGCGGCCCCCATGCCGTCTTCGATGACCGCCTTGAAGAGTGCTTCCTTGCTGCTGAAATACAGGTAGAGGGTGCCTTTGGAGACGCCTGCGCGGGCGGCCACATCGTCCAGTCGGGTCGCGGCAAAGCCCTTGTCAACAAAGAGTTCCAGGGCTGCCGCCGTCAGTTCGGACGGACGCGCATCCTTGCGTCGACGACCGCCAGGGGAGCTGTCGGCAAGCAGGCTGGAGGCCGGGCTGGCAATGGGATGACTCATCGGGCGATATTAATGACTGACTGGTCAGTAATTTACGCCAGTGGCTGACCAAGGTCAAGCGGACGGCGGTCTGCCACCGGATGCCTCCGGGAGAGGCGCGCCATACCGCGGGGTGGCTCGTTTCAGCTGCGCGCCATCCGCGTACGCAGGCGATCGCTCAGCGCGTCGACGGCGAGCACCAGCACGAACATCGCGATCAGCACGGTCGCCGCCTGCGCCTGCTGAAAGATCGACAGGTGGTAGTACAGCATCTGACCGAGGCCGCCGGCGCCGACGAAACCCAGCACCGCGGCCATGCGGATGTTCATCTCCAGGCGGTAGAGTCCGTAGGCGACGCACTGCGGCCAGACCAGCGGCTGGGTTCCGTAAAGGAAGGCGTTGACGCCGCCGCTGCCCGCTTCACGCAGGCTCTGCTCGGGCTGTGGCGGTGCGTTCTCGATCGCTTCCGCGAACAGCCGGCCGAGGACGCCGGTGGTATGAAGGGCCAACGCCAGTACGCCCGCGAAGGGTCCGAGTCCGGCGGCGAGGACCATCAGCGTCGCCCACACCAGCTCGGGCACGCTGCGCAGCAGGTTGAGCAGGAAACGTGACAACCGGCCGGCGGCAATCCCATGGCGGCCGGAAGCCGGCAGCGCCAGCAACAGTCCCGCCAGCGCGGCGAGCAGGGTGCCGATCATGGCCACCGCGAACGTCTGCAGGGCGCCATGGGCGGTCTTCTGCAGGAAGTCGGGGGCGAGGTCGGGGGGGAAGAAAGAGGCCGCGAAGCGCGCCATCGCGGTCGCCGAGTCGGCTGCGAAGAGGGCGCTGAAGTCGATCTCGAGATAGGCAAAACTTGCCACCACGGCGGCGACCAGCAGGCCGCTGGTCAGCACGCAGGACAGGCAGAAGTCGCCAGCGCCACGCGGCGAGCATGGGTCCCGGGTTTCCCTGGCGTTCATGCCAGCGCCCGGCGCAGCGTTGCGCTGAGGGCGTCCGCGAGCACCACCAGCAGCAGGAAGACGAGCAGGATCGTCGCGGCCTCGCCGCCGTTGAGCATTTTCATCGACTGATCCATCAGCTGCCCGAGCCCGCCGGCGCCGACGAAGCCCATGATCACCGAGGCACGCACCGCGCACTCCCAGCGATAGACGGTGTAGGAAGTCAGCTCCTGCGCGGCGTTGGGCAGCAGGCCGTAGGTCAGCGCTGCAAAGCGGCCGGCACCCGCCGCGAGCAGCGAGCGGGTGGGCCGCGTGTCGGTCGATTCGAAGATTTCCGTGTAGACCTTGCCGAGCATGCCGCCGTAGGTGACCGCCAGCGCCAGCACGCCGGCGGCCGGCCCGAGGCCGAATACCCGCACCAGCATCAACGCCCAGACGATCTCCGGAATTGCGCGCAGGAAGGTCAGCAGCGCGCGCCCGGCGGCGCGCAGCGCGCTGCCACCGAGGCGGCCCGGCCCCGGACCGATGAGCGACACGGCCAGGGCGCGGGTGCACAGGATCGCCAGCGGTATCGCGATCAACAGGGCCAGCGCGATGCCGGCGGTGGCGATCGCCAGCGTCTCCAGCGTCGCCTTGAGCAGCAGGCCGAGAAACTCGGTCGACGTCGCGGGCGGCAGGAAGCCGGCGAGAAAAGCGCCCATCACCTGCAGGTTGTTCGCCTCGAACAGCGCCCAGGGCCGGAATTCGGCGAGCAGCAGAAGTGGCCACAACAACACCAGGGCAAGCAGCGTCCAGCCGAGACGTGCCCTCGTGTCGGGGTCGCGGGCCGCGTACGGCCGCGCATCAGTGTCCGTGTTCATTGGCACGCCGGCGGGCAGGCCGGCAATCGGCTGCCGGACCTTCGCGAGCCAGCACTGGGGGGCCGTCTCATCCTAGCGTCCGCGGCAGGTGTCAAGGCGTACGACGTTGGCTGCCAGCGTGCCGTCACCGCTTTCGGCCATGGCTTCAGCGGTGGCGCCGCCATGACGCAGTGCCGCTGGCGCACTGGCCTGAGTCGGCAGAACGCTGCCCTCGGCGGCATACAACTCATGCAACAGGCCGTTGCTGACCTCGGCGGTCGGCAGATCGAAGGCGACTTCGCCTGCCCGCAGACCGACGATGCGGGGAAACCATTTGAGCGCCAGATCGACCGCGTGCAGCGACGCGAACAGGCTGGCGCCGCGACGTTCCGATTCGGCGACCAACTCGCCCAGCGCGGCATCGGCGAGCGCCGGGTCGAGAGCCGAAACCGGTTCGTCGGCCAGGATCAGGTCGGGCTCCTGGTAGAACACGCGGGCGATCCCGATACGCTGCAACTGGCCGCCAGAGAGGCGGTCGCAGCGATCGAACAGGCGGTCAGCGAGGTCAAAACGGGCCAGTGTCGCCTGCGCGCCCGCGATATCCACCGGATAAAGCAGCGACAGGAGCGCCTTCCAAGCCGGCCATTGTCCGAGCCGGCCGGCGAGGATCGCGGTGATCACGCGCAGACGCGGTGGAATCGGCGGCGCCTGATGGATCGTTCCGATGCGCGCGCGCAGCCGCCGCAGTTCGCCAGCCGGCAATTGCCAGGGATTCCTGCCGAGAATGTTGAGCCGCCCTTCGCTCGGCCTTGTGGCAACGCCGAGCAGCCGGATGAGGCTGGTCTTGCCGGCTCCGGAAGGGCCGATGACCGCTGCCCGTTCGCCGCGCCCGAGGCGGATCGAGATCCGCTGCAGCGCGCGAAAGCCGTTGCCGTGGGTGAGGCCGACGCCTTGCAGTTCGAATGCCATTCGTGTGTTCCCTCCAGCGTACGCCCGCTTGCCGGCGGACGCCGCTGTCTGTCAATGGCGCGCGCCAGCCGGCCAGGGCGGCGTGCGGCCCGCGAGGGCTTCGCCCCTACTTGATCAACCCGGCACTGCGCGCCGCACGTTCGATACCGTCGTAGTTCGCCGTCGTGGTCGGCACGTACTTCGAGGCGCGCTGCAGGTCCATCAGTTCCTTCTGCGCCGGATCGGCCCGGTCGAGCTTGAGGAAGGCATTGGTGATTTTCTGGCGCAGCGCCGGGTCGAGGCCGGGGCGCACCGTCCAGTTGTAGTCGAAGTAGGGCGGCGTCGTAGCGATGACCTTGACCCGCTTGGCGTTGGCATCGCCTTTCTCGATCAACTTGTCCATCACGGAAGCGTTCAGCACGCCGGCGTCGACCTTGCCAGAAGCGACGAAGGCGACCGTGGCGTCATGCGCGCCGGAGAAGGCGATATTCTTGAAGTCCTTGTCGGGATCGATACCGTCCTTGAGCAGGAAGAAGCGAGGCATCAGGTGCCCCGAAGTGGACGACGGCGAACCGAAGGCAAAGGTCTTGCCTTTCAGTTCGGAAAGCGACTTGACCGGGCTGTCGGCCGGCACGATGAACTTGCTGGTGAACACCTCGTCTTCGGCGCGCTGGACTATCGGCATGGCCTCGCCACCGGTACGCAGTTTCGCCTGCACGAAGGTGAAACCGCCCAGCCAGGCGAGGTCGATCTTCTTCGCCGCCAGGCCCTCGACAACTGCGGC
Organism: Candidatus Accumulibacter necessarius; assembly: GCA_017302435.1. Taxonomy (GTDB): domain Bacteria; phylum Pseudomonadota; class Gammaproteobacteria; order Burkholderiales; family Rhodocyclaceae; genus Accumulibacter; species Accumulibacter necessarius. The sequence goes on along the minus strand of JAFLDL010000056.1, from coordinate 972 downwards.
ATAGTCACTGACCGGCGTGAACTGCACTTTGAGGCCGGTTTCCTTCTCGAGATACTCGCCGAGCGGTTTGAACTTGCGCTGCAACTCGGTCGGCGCCTCGTCGGGGATCGCCGACACTCGTAACACGTCGGCATAGCTGGCGGCAGCGCCGAGCATCAGGGCGAGCGCCAGGGCGCTGCGGGAAATCAGGCGGGGCATGGGAATCATGGGGGTCTCCGTGGGTTGATGGCTTGTCGCGGGGGGAAGACGTCCTGCCGGCAGGGTGTGCGGCGCCACCCTCCCGCTTCCTTTTGTCAGGTGCGCAGATGAATCGGTTCCATCGCCTCACCGGCTGGCAGCACGCGGCCGATGCGGGCGATGTACGAGTAGTCCAGGCAGAACCCAGGGACTTGCCGATCGTGTTTCCATAACCGTGCTGCTGTCCCCGGGAACGTCCCCGGCAGGGGCGATGACCTGCGTCAGCCACGCTGGCCCTGTGCCGCTGCCCGGCTCAACGGAATGCCGGAAGCCCAGAGCCACATCCGACGGGCAGGGAATCAGCGACCCGCGCCCGGAGTTGCATGCAACCGCGCGCGAATCGCGCTGCAAAAGGCGAGCAAGTCGCCGAGACGATTGCGCACGACGTCGACCACGATCGTCTGGTCCAGATGCTGATAGCCGTGCACGACGACATTGCGGAAGCCGATCATCCTCTGGATCACCACCGACAGTTCAGGTGCGATCCAGCCGTCCGCACACAGCAGCGCGAATAGGTCACGGTTGCTTTCCGGCTCACCCAGGCGGCCCTCGGAAACGATGTGCGAAGCGATGTCCTGCGCGGCTTGAATCGCGATCTGGAGCGTGTGGGCGGCAAATCGTTCCTCGCGAATGTCGACCGGAATGCGCTCCGGCTGGCACAGATCGCGCAACTCGCGCACACAGGTCTCGATGAACGCGAGTCTCTTCTCGACGAGGTCGGTGTCGGTCATCGCA
>JAFLDL010000055.1 GCA_017302435.1 Candidatus Accumulibacter necessarius | reverse complement strand
TGACAGTCAGCTTCTGGGTTCGGCCAAACCCGGGCGCGCCCGGCTGCCGCCCCGGGCGACGCGCCGCAGGGGCCGCCGTGCCGGAAGGCGCCTTTGCCACCGGAGCGCCGTCGTCGCTCGCCTCAACCGCCTCTCCGGGTTCGTCGGCCATGGTCGTCGGCGGATCCCCATACGCACTGTCCGTCGGCGGATCACGCTCCGCGGCCCCACGCGGTTGGCGATAGACCGAATCGCTTCCGGGCGGACGCGAACTGTTACGGGAGTCCTGGTTCAATCGGTCCCGCGCCTCCTTGAGGTCAGCCAGCAGGCGCTCCGCCAACCGCCGCAACGCCTCGTCCTCAAGCCGCGACAGAGCATCGCGGTCGAGTTGGCGAAGATCGTGGTCGGTCAGATGCATGGCACAACGGGCTTGGCTGTGGGCAACGGAAGAAGCTAAAGGGGCCAGGCTCGATTTAACTGGCAGAACCTGCTATCCTCAACGACATGCCCCGTCGCCCCCGCATTCATCTCCCAGGTCTTCCCCTGCACGTCGTTCAGCGGGGACACAACCGCGACGCCTGCTTCTTCGCTGAGGAAGACTACCTCGCCTACCGCGAATGGCTGGGCGAGGCGTGCAAAGCGACCGGCTGCGCGCTGCACGCCTACGTCCAGATGACCAACCACGTGCACCTCTTGCTGTCTCCGCCGGAGTCCGAGGCTGTCTCCCGGCTGATGATTTCGCTCGGCCGGCGCTACGTGCAGTACATCAACAAGACGTACCGTCGCACCGGCACCTTGTGGGACAGCCGCTACAAGTCTTCTCTGGTGCAGGCCGATGCCTATCTACTTCTTTGTCAGCGCTATATCGAACTCAATCCCGTGCGCACAGCGATGGTCGATGACCCGGCGCATTATCGCTGGAGCAGTTATCGGGCGAACGGACTGGGGCAACCTGACTCATTGCTGACTCCGCATGCGGTGTATTGCAGTCTGGGGGCAAACGAGGCTGACCGGCTGGCGACCTATCGGTCCTTGTTCCGCCCGGAACTGGATACCGACGCAATCAGCGACATCCGCATGGCCCTGGATCAGGGGCAGCCGCTCGGGGATGCGCGCTTTATCGAAAGTATCGAACGGGCCACTGGACAACGGCGCGAAATTCGCCCGCGGGGTCGGCCACGGAAGGCAATGCTTGAAGAAACGGAGCCACAGGACCAGAGGTCACTCGATGGGTGAGCCAGGCACCTTTTTCCCTCCTTCGACAAACCCATTCCGGGTGCGGTGCAGGCACGGGATGATCTGCTGGTGTTCTTCCTTGACCGGGACGAAACGCATGTGCGACCGGGTGACGGCCTCGCAGATGGCTGCGGCGTCCGCCGCATCGTTCTTGCCCCGCTTGCCGGACATGCAGTAGGGACTGACGAACTCGGGCGCCATCAGCTTCACGGTGTGGCCGTACGGGCGGAACTGCCGTGCCCAGTGGTGCGCGCCGGAGCAGGCTTCCATGCCGATTAGGCACGGCGGCAGCTGGGCGATCAGTTCCGCAAGTTTGTCGCGAGCCACTTTTGGCTTGACCAGTACCGGCTTGCCGTTATCATCAACGCCATGCACGGCAAAGACGTTCTTCGCCAGATCGATTCCAACAGTGAGAATACTCATCGACTTCCCCTTTCGTGGTCTTGATGTGATCGAGAACTCTCATCATGGCACTCGTTGCCGTTCGCGGCTTCCGCCGCAGCCTCGGGACGGGGAAGTCCCTTTCATTCGTTAGCCCTTTCACTTAAAGGAGGCGCCATGCCCTTTGATATTTCTGTTCTGCCTGTTTTCCTTGCGGCGTCTTTGGTTCTGCTCGTCACCCCCGGACCTGATGTGGCATTTATCGTTGCCACGGGCGTTTCTGAGGGTCGAAGACCTGCGCTTTTGGCTTCTGCCGGCATTTCATTGGCCATGTTTGCTCATTCAGTCTTTGCTGCTGCCGGAGTTGCGGCAATCGTAGCCACGTCGCCCCTTGCTTTTGATGTCATCCGCTTCGGCGGCGCCGCATACCTGATCTTTCTCGCGTATAAATCCTTTCGCTCAAAACCGTTCGTCGCAGGCACTCAAGTTACCGCTCGCTCCCCTGTAGAAAATTTCCGCCGTGGGTTCATTACGAATTTGCTAAACCCCAAGGCCATCTTGTTTTCTGGCGTGTTTCTTCCGCAGTTTGCCTCCCCATCCTATGGGTCGATCTTCCAGCAAATCGTTGGCCTTGGCGCGGTCTTGGCGTTTCTCGGCCTACTATTCCAGGCTACTTTATCTATCGCCAGCGGTAGCCTTGGGCAATGGTTACTATCGAGTCCCCGTCGCCAGGTAATGCTTGAGCGCCTGATGGGTGTTGTCTTTCTCGGCCTTGCTGCGAGGCTTCTTACCATGGAGCGAAAGGGCTAACTTGGCAGTCGAGGGGAGCTTCGCAATGAAGCCCCTCGCCCCCTCACTTCGTTCGTTAGCCCTCATACCCACTTGCCATGCGCTACCAAGGTCGTATCACCACATGGACGGATGACAAAGGCTTCGGCTTCATCACACCCAATGGTGGTGGGGAAAAAGTCTTCGTACACATCAGCTCCTTTTCCAATCGCCAGCGCCGACCGAAAGGAAACGAACTCGTAACCTACGAACTCAAAATAGACGGTAAGGGCCGAGCGCAGGCGAATACCGTTGCGTTTGTCGGTGAAACGCCCACTCCGTCGGCCCCGCCCGGTCGCAGCAACATCCCCCCGCTATTTGCCGTTTGCTTTCTAGCATTTGTTGTTGGGGCAGTTATCGCCGGTCGCCTCCCGGTTGTCGTTCTTGCGCTCTACCTTGTTGCAAGTCTCGTGGCCTTCTTCGCTTACGCCTTCGATAAGTCAGCCGCCTTAAGAAATCAATGGCGAACACAAGAAAGCACGTTGCACTTATTCGCTCTTCTCGGTGGGTGGCCCGGCGCCTTGGCGGCACAGCGGCTGCTTCGGCACAAGTCGGCGAAGGCTTCCTTTCAAGCCACCTTTTGGGTCACCGTTGTGCTCAACTGCGGAGCACTCGGCTGGTTGTTTTCGCCCTCTGGCGCAAGAACGCTTCAGTCTGTACTGGGTGCCGCGTGAGGGCTAACCATCGCTTCGAGGGGACGGCCTGCAAGCTGGGCTTGCAGGTACGCTCCGCCCTTCGGGCTCCGGCCGCCCCTCAAGCCAAATGTTAGGCGACACAACGCACCGTCTCCTACCACCCACACCCATGCCTCCGAAGCTCCTGGCTATCGACCACATTCACGTCTTCGTCGCTAACCGGGCGGAGTCAGAGCGCTGGTATGAGCGCGTGCTCGGACTCAGGCGCACGCCTGAGCTGGAGTTCTGGGCCAAGGACGGTGGGCCGCTCACGCTCCAGGACGACTCAGCACAGATCCACATAGCCCTGTTCGAGCGTCCGGCCAAACCATGCAGGTCAACCATCGCCTTGCGCGTCCACGGCTCATTGTTCAGGCAGTGGCAGTCCCATCTAGAGCACGAACTGCCTGGAGCGGTCACCTTCGAGGATCACGAGGCCTCGGTGTCGCTCTACTTCGCGGACCCGGATGGCAATCCGTACGAGATCACCACGTACGAGGTGTCACTTAGCAGGTAGCCCTCCTCAGGTCCGCGTTCGTACTGCCGCAAGTGCCGCTTGACCACTCGCTCAACACGCCACTACGGTCGGCATGCCGAAGGCCGGGGTGTTGACTCTACCTGCCATCGCAGAGCGCTTGGATTGTGTCTTTGCCTTTCACGACGGCGAAGAGCTTGGCCCGCGCATGTTTGCCCGCATTGCCAAGCACACAGGTCTCTCGCCCGAGGATCTGTAGGCGCCATTCTCGTATCCAAGCCGCCGTACAACCCGAGTCGATTCCTCCGCAGGCGTTGCTGGCCCAAGTCTTGGGCCGGGTCGGCTTCAGGCCGCACCTCCGGTCTGCCGCCGCGCGTCGAACCAGAGGTCACCAAAGCGGGCTTCGACGCGTTCGCCGGTGTTGTCGGTATCGGCGCCGAGAGCAATGCCCGAGATGGGCGGCAGGGGGTCGCCGAAGGCGGCACGGAAATCCGCGGCGACATCGCGAACGACGTCTCGCCATTGCCCGGCATGAGCGTTCCCGGAATCGACGACGATCATTCGCAGGCGATCGGTATAGGCATTCCATCCCGACTCGCCGGCCGCCTGCGCCGTACCCCAGACGTAGCACAGCGCCGCCGCCGGCAGCTCGGCACCGTGCAGCAGGCGCGCCGCGGCCATCTTCATCCGGTCGCCGACGCCAAGCCGTTCGGGTGGCAGATCAAACAGCACATAAACGCGGGCCGCGTAGTCATCGCCCGTCTTGCGCTGCAGGTCCGAGCCCGCTACGGGATGCGAGACTCGCCAGCGCCACCTGAGCAGTGGCGTGGCCGCGGGATCTATCCGTTTCGCCAGCGCCAGGCTGGACGCGGAGCGATCCGAAAGCACCCGCAGGACCGTTCGGCCGTCGTCAGCCAGCAGGTCAAAGCGGTTCGCTCGCTCAACCGACGGCAGCGTTTGATGCGTCCACCCCGCCGGCAGCCGGTTACCCGCCGGCTCGGCAGAGAAACGTGGCAGGTCCACTCGCGCAACGCCAGCACTCTCGGCGCGGGCAGCGGGCGTCGGCAGCAGGCTGAAGGCGCTGATGACTGGCGTCGCCAGCAGCGCCAGTGAGGTCCGGCGACGCCGGTTGTTCATCGGATCCATGCGGCAAATCCTTCCAGGGTGGCCAGGCGTGCCAGGTCGCCCGGCCGATCAAGGTCCCACAGGGGGGGCAGTTCGGCCCAGCGCAAGCGCAGCTCGCAAAGACGCTGCCGCGTCTGCGCCATGACCCGCTCGGTGCCCCAATCGATGCTCGCGAACAGGCCCGGCTGCGGGCGACGCAGGCCAACGAGCACATAGCCACCATCCTCGGCGGGAATGAAAACCGCGTCGTTGCCGCTCTGGCAATCGTCCAGCAGAGCGCTGGCGGCGGCCGACAGATGCGCCGGCTGCAGCGCCGGGCAGTCGGTGCCGATCAACAGCAGGGGACCGGCCTGCGCCGCGAAGGCGTTGGCCATGCGCTGACCCAGATCAGGGCCCGACTGCGAGCGCAGATCGACGCCAGAGCAGCGCTGGACGGCGCGAAAGAAGCGTGGCTGGTCATCCGGCGACCCCCACAGGCTGACGGTGCCGATCGCTGCCCGCCGCGCGACGGCCAGCGCATGCAACGTCAGGCGGCGCTGCAGCCGGGCCGCACCGGCTGCCCCCAGGGCGGGAATCAGGCGGGTCTTGGCAGCCCCGGCCAGTGGCGCCCGGGCAAAGATGGCGATGGCCAGCGGTTCAGCTCTGGCGCGGTACATAGCCATAGCGAATCGCCAGCTGCTGCGGATCAGCGCCCAGGAAATAACTCGCCCGCAGACGCCACATGAGCAGAATGGTGCGCAGGACGCCATGCTTCTCCCACCGGCGCCCGGAAGTGATCACCCGCTGGCGCAGGCAGGCCGGCGGCGCAAACCGCTTGAGCCGCGTCGACAGGGCGATGTCCTCCATCAAGGGCAGCTCGGGGTAGCCATCAACCCGCTCGAACAAATCGCGACGAACAAAGATCGCCTGATCGCCGGTGGCAATGCCGCTCCACCGCGAGCGCCAGTTCATCATCCGCTCGACGACGCGCAGCAGCGGCTGGCGGCCGTCGATGCGCACGTCGAAACGCCCCCAGGCGGCACCGGCGGCAATTGCGCTGCGGATCAGGTCGTCGGCCGCCGGCGGCAGCGTCGTGTCGGCATGCAGAAAGAGCAGGGCCTCGCCCCGGCTAGCCTTTGCACCCGCGTTCATCTGCGCAGCACGGCCGCGCGGCGCATCCAGCAGGCGGTCTGCGGCCGGCCGCGCCAGCTCTGCCGTACCGTCGCCGCTGCCGCCGTCGACGACAATCAGCTCCGTTCCGCGCGTCCTCAGCCCCTGCAGTGCCGCCAACTGCACCGGAAGCGTCGCCGCTTCGTTCAGCACGGGCAGGATCAGCGAGAGAAAAGGGCGATCGAGAGGTGTTTGCATGGTTCTCGGAGAAGAGTTCGGAGCGAGGTCATCTGGCTGCCGTCAAGCCCGCACCGGTTGATTGGGCGAGCCTGCCAACGGCCGGCGAGGCGATCAGCGTTCCCTGACCCGGGGCCAGGGCTGCAAGTGAGTAGATCGGGGTGCGCCATCTTACCGCAGGCGAGAAATACGTGCGGTGCGGCGGCTCGCGGCAGGACTTCGGCCGCCGAGGGGCACCGCGCTGTTCTGCAAGGCACTTGGAGAAAATCCTGGAACTTTGTCGGCCAGTACACCCCATGCCTCCCCGCGGCCGGGCGTCGGTTCGCTGGCGCACATACACCCTTGCGCGCCTTGGCTACGATGGCTGCCTGCTCGCGGTGACTTAGCAAACCTTGGATCGCGTCGGCCAGCGGGCACTGGCTACGCGATGCCCTGGCGCAAGCCATCCCACGTTCCATCCACACGCAGGAGACATCATCATGGATCAGCAGACTCATATCATCAGCGGGATTTACACCAGTCGTGCCGAAGCCGAAGCCGTTTGCGACCGTTTGGTCGGATCCGGTGTGCCGCGCGAACAGGTCAGGATCGTTGATCACGCGCATGCTGCGGGCAACAGCAAGATGGTGGACGACGACGAAGCCCTCAAGGATGTCCTGGTCGATGGTGCCGTCGGTGCCGCAGTCGGCACTGGCCTCGGGGTTGTCGCAGAGGTGGCATTGATCGCCGCCAACGTGACGCTGTTCGTCGCCAGCCCGCTGATCGGGCCGCTGGCCATGCTCGGCTGGGGAGCTGCCCTGGGTGGCCTGGTGGGTGCCGCCGTCGGTGCCGAGAAGCCGGAAGAGAAGAAAGAAGGGAAGTTCTCTGATCTCGTGCTGGATGCCATCCGCAGTGGCCACGTCGTTCTCGTGGCGCAGACCCGGACTGAAGCGGAAACGACGCTGGTGCGCGACATTGTCGGCGATTCGCTGACGACCGTGGCATGAAGAAGCCTCCTGGCCACGGCACTGCAGTCGCTCCGATGAACGCCCGCTAGACATGTATTTCCGAGGCATCGGCACGGCAACGCCACCAACGCGCTACACCAAGGCGGAGTAAAGTGGACCCCGAAGTCAAGACAAGAATCAAGCCTGTTTAAGCTGGGCACTTGACTTCAGTAGCAGCTGGACGGCGCTGCCCCGGTTGTGCCTTTGCTTCGGTTTGTGCTGTGGCTGTTGATCTTGCTTCTGCGGGGGGAGGAACCCCTGTGGAGCGTAGCGGAACAGGGGTTCCTCCCCCCGCGCCGCCGAATTTATCCACGATCATCGCCCCGCCACCGATACCGGTTTGATACACCACCTGGGGCGTCTGGTCGCCCAGCGACTGGTGCGGGCGCTCCCCGTTGTAGAAGGCGAAGTACTCGGTCAGGCCAACCGTCAGCTCGCCCATCGTGGCATAGCCCCTCAGATACACGTCCTCATGCTTGACGTTCCGCCAGAGCCGCTCGACGAAGATGTTGTCGAACACTCGCCCTCGTCCATCCCTGCTGATGACCACCCCTTCTCTGGTCAGGACGTTGGTAAAGGCTTCGCTGGTGAACTGCGAGCCTTGATCGCTGTTGAAGATCTCCGGCTTGCCGTGGGTGCGCAAGGCATCCTCCAGGCAATCGACACAGAAGATCGCTTCCATGCTGTTGCTGATCCGCCAACTGAGCACCTTGCGGCTATACCAGTCGATCACCGCCACCAGATAGGCGAAGCCACGCGGCAGGCGGATGTACGTGATGTCCGTGCTCCAGACGTGGTTCGGCCTGAGCACAGCAACCCCGCGCAACAGGTAGGGATAGACCTTGTGCGTGGGGTGTCGCCGACTGGTGTTCGGACCCGGCGCCATGCCGGCCAGGCCCATCAGCCGCATCAGTCGTTGGACTCGCTTGCGATTGACTGTGTGACCCCCTTTCCCGAGGAAGACCACCATCCTGCGGCTGCCGTAGAACGGGTGCCGGGTGTACTCCTCATCAATCAGACGCCGGTGTAGTAAGTCGCTTTCGTCGAGCACTGAAGCCTCTTGCTGAGCATAGATCGTCGCACGCGACACCCCGGCCAGGACGCATTGCCGGACTACTGCCAACGACTTCCCAGGCTCGATCCAGGCTCTTCGCATCACGACAGGCTGATCCCAGACTTTTTTTTGAGCCAGTCCAATTCCACCTTCAACTTGCCGATCTCGCTGTACAGCCACTCCGGCTCCCGATGCGCGGCGACCGGTTTGGGACCGCGCTTGCCCTCGAACAAGGTCTTGGCTTGCTCCTGGATCGCCTTCTTCCACTGCCCCACCTGGACCGGATGAACCCCGTGTTCCTGGCCAATCTCGTTGATCGTCTTCACCCCTCGCAAGGCCTCCAGACCTACCTTCGCCTTGAACTCCGGGGTATGCACCTTCCGCGTCTTCACTTCGCTCATCGCTTCTCGTTCCCTATGACAGCGCCTAGCTTAAACTACTGTCTCAATTCCTGGGACCACTATACCGTTCGCGAAAAACCGCAGCGGCATGGTGCTCGGTGAGGGCGCGGCGATGCTCGTGCTCGAGCCGTGGGAGCGCGCCGTCGCACGCGGCGCGTCCATCCATGGGGAGATTCTCGGTTACGGGCTGTCGACGGATGTCAGTCACATCACGCGTCCAAGCGTCGAAGGACAGGCGGCGGCGATCCACGCGGCCCTGCGAGCGGCTGCCATCGTGCCCTCGGTGGTCGACGCCATCAACGCGCACGGCACCGGGACGCTAGCCAATGATGCGATCGAGACGGCGGCGATCAAGGCGGTGTTTGGCGAGCAGGCAGGCGGTATTCCGATCAGTGCGACGAAGGCGTTGCACGGACACCTGCTGGGCGCGGCGGGTGCGCTCGAATGCGTGCTGTCGCTGCTGGCCATGGACAGCGCGGTTGTCTTGCCGACGATGCACCTGCAGGTGCCGGATCCGGCGTGCGACCTTGACTACGTGCCGAACGCCGCGCGCAAGGCCCCCGTGCGGACGATGCTGTCGAACTCCTTCGCGTTCGGAGGAACGAACGCGGTCCTCGTCCTCGGTGCGGCGGCGTAGGACTGACGGGACGTCAGGGTGAGCGCGATTCGCCAGCCACCGGCGGCCGTGCCTGGACAGGCGGTACGGGTGCCAGGGCGATGACTTTCCCCCTCTGGGCGCTCGTCATCGGTGCGTTGCTGGTCACCATGTCCCTTGCCGGCTCGTTGCTGAAGCGCCTGCCGGTGAGCGCTTCGATGCTCTATCTGGCGGTCGGCTTCGGCCTTGGCACTGCCGGTTGGGGGCTGATGACGCCAGACCCGCGACAGGTACCGGATATTCTCGAACGTGTTGCCGAAGTCGCGCTGTTGATCTCGCTCTTTTCAGTCGGCTTGAAACTGGGCCTGCCGCTTTCGAGCCGGCAGTGGCGTTTGCCGGTCCGCCTGGCATTTGCGTCGATGGCGCTGACGGTTGGGCTGATCGCCGCCGTCGCCTTCTTTCTCATGGGACTACCGCTGGGCGCCGCCGTCCTTATCGGGGGAATTCTGGCGCCGACCGACCCGGTGCTGGCGTCTGACGTCCAGGTCGACGAGCCCGGAGACCGTGACCTGCTGCGCTTCAGCCTGACCGGCGAGGGGGGGCTGAACGACGGCGCCGCCTTCCCGTTCGTCTTTCTCGGTCTCGGTCTGCTTGGTCTGCACGATCTCGGAGTCGCCGGCTGGCGATGGTTCGCCATCGATGTCCTCTGGGGGCTGGCGGGCGGTCTCGGCATTGGCGCTCTGCTTGGCACGATGATCGGCAAACTGGTGCTCTATCTGCGCACCCATCACCAGGAAGCCGTCGGGCTGGATGAGTTCCTGGCTCTCGGTCTCGTCGCCCTGGCCTACGGCGTGGCGCAGCTTGCCCACACTCTGGGATTTCTGGCAGTGTTTGCCGCCGGTCTGGCCCTGCAGCGCGTCAGGGAGGACAGCGGCTCGCCGGGCGCTGCAAAAGAAGGGCCGGCCGGCTTGCAGGGCAAGACGGCACACCTTGCCGTTGCCACCGATCCTGGCCTGGCCGGCGCCTATATGCGGCAGGCGGTACGCGGCTTCAACGAGCAACTCGAGCGTATTGCCGAACTGGTGATCGTTCTGGTGGTTGGCGCGATGCTGCCCTATGCGCGCCCCGACTGGACCACCCTCGGTTTCCTGCTGCTGCTGTTCGGCGTGCTCCGCCCGCTATCAGTGTGGTTTGGCTTGCTCGGCGCATCGGTGTCGCGCGATCAGCGCTTTCTGATCTCCTGGTTCGGCATCCGAGGCATCGGGTCGATCTACTATCTGATGTTCGCCCTCAACCACGGACTGTCCGGCCCCGTCGTCGAGCAGGCGATCACGCTGACACTGACGGCAGTGGCCGCTTCGATCGTCATCCATGGCATTTCCGTGACGCCCTTGATGGATCTGTACACCAGGCGGAGAGCCCACCGGAGCCACCGCTCCTCAACCGGCAAGCGCCGCGACGAGACGCGCTGATGCGACTTGCCTGGCCATGAGCGCTGATCGTCAAAGGCAAGCAGCCGAACACTGCGTGCGCTAGCGAACAGAGGAGCGCAGCCAAATTGCGCCAATATTCGAACCATGGCACGCACAACACAAAGAGCAAGAACCACTCGGCCGGTGAATTACCTCTTCAGCGACAGCACCCCGCGCGACATTCCGCTATCAGTATGGCCCGGCTCGCCTGACCGTTGATCGAGCCGAGCGTGCTGATGGTCCATGCGGCATCGCCCAGCTTCAGGCTCGCTGCCGTCGCCCTGCTTATGGTGGGTTGCGCCTCGATGGCGCCGCCCTACGAGGTGCCCGCCTTGCCGGTGTCACCCCGCTATGCGTCGGTGACCACTCAGGGTGGTGCAAGCGTTGCGGCCATCGGCTGGCGTGATTACTTCACCGACCCGCAACTTCAGTCCCTGATCAGCCTGGCGCTGGACAACAATCGTGATCTGCGCAGCGCCGTGCTGCGCGTCGAGGAAGCGCGCGCCGCTTACGGTATCCAACGGGCTGAGCTGTTCCCCACCATTGGCGCAGAAGCCAGAGGGGACCGCTCGCGAACACCGGCCAGGATGAGTCTCACCGGCAGGCCGCTGGTCGCCAGCCAGTACCAGGTTGGACTGGGCCTGGCGAGCTGGGAGATCGATTTCTGGGGGCGCGTCCGCAGCCTGGAGGACGCGGCGCTGGAAACCTACCTGGCCACCGACGCCGCAAGCCGTGCGGCCAGCATCGGACTGGTTGCACAAGTTGCCAATGGCTATCTCGCGCTACGCGGACTCGACGAGCGCATCGCACTGGCACGCCAGACGATCGCCAGCCGCGAGGAAAGTTTTCGCATATTCACCCGCCGCGTCGAGGTCGGCTCGACCTCGCGCTTCAACCTGACCGAGGTGCAAACCCTGCTCACCCAGGCGCAGGCGCTTGGCGCCCAGCTTGAACTGGCGCGAGCAGCACAGTTCAATGCCCTGACCCTGCTGGTCGGGGCTCCCGTCGAGCTGCCCCCCGAGCAAGGCGAGTTCGACGAAAGCAATGTCTTTCGCGAACTGCGCCCTGGCCTGCCTTCCGATCTGCTGCTGCAACGCCCCGACATCGTTGCTGCCGAGCATCTGCTGAAAGCGGCAAATGCCAACATCGGTGCCGCACGTGCCGCATTCTTTCCGCGCATTGCGTTGCTTGGCTCGCTAGGCACTGCGAGTGTCGAACTCAATGAGCTGTTCGCCTCGGGCAGCCTCGCCTGGCTTTTTTCGCCGAGCATTTCGCTGGCGATCTTCGACGGCGGGCGCCGGAAGAACAACCTGAGCCTGGCTGAAACGCGTCGCGATCTGGCCGTGACCCAGTATGAAAAGACCGTGCAGGTGGCCTTCCGTGACGTATCGGATGCGCTTTCCGCACGTGTCTGGCTAAGGCAGCAGGTGGCGATTGCCCGCACCGCGCTGGCGACGCAGGCGGAGCGCGCACGGCTTTCGCAACTGCGCTTCAACAACGGCGCTTCGGCCTTTCTCGACGTACTTGATGCCCAGCGCGACCTGCTCGACGCCGAGCAACAACTCGTGCAGACGCGGCGCGAACTGCTCAGCAGCCAGGTCAGCCTGTATGCCGCGCTCGGCGGTGGCGCGCTGGATTTCGATTCGCCAGTCGCAGGCGACAAGCCTGACCCCCCACGAGCCACGAGCGCCCCATGAACACTACCGCCACCCCACCGGTCCTCGCACCGCCTACGCCGCCGGCTTCAGTAACGGTCACGGTAACGTTTGCCCCGCCGCTCGCCGCCGCAGTCGCCCCGGCGGATACCCCGGTGGCAGCCGAACCGGTGACGGTCACAGTCAGCCCAACGGCTGCACCACTTGCCCCCGCACCCGCCAGCGCACAAGTCACTGCAACGGGCGCCGCAACGGGCGCTGCCGCAGCCAGTCCCGAAGTCATACCCGAAGCCATCCCAGCCGCCGCCAGGGTCGCACCGCCAGCCGAGCCAGAGACTGCCGCGCCGCCCAGGTCAGCGGCTGGGTCAATGCTGACGAAATGGAAAAAGTGGCTGATTCCAGCCCTCATCGTCAGCGCCGTCGTAGTGGCCGCCCTGCTGGCCTGGCAAATGCTGCGCCCAAAGGGGCCTGGTGAAGGGTTCGTGAGCAGCAATGGCCGCATCGAGGCTACGGAAATCGACGTGTCAAGCAAGTTCAGCGGACGTGTGCAGGACATCCTGGTGGCCGATGGCGACTTCGTCACGGCGGGCCAGACGCTGGCGCACATGCAGGTGCAGACCCTCGAAGCGCAACGCGACGAAGCGAGCGCCAGGCACCAGCAATCGATCACGGCGGTAGCCAGCGCCGAAGCCCAGGTCGCGGTGCGTGACAGCGAGCGGCAAGCGGCGCTGGCCCTCGTTGCGCAGCGCGAGAGCGAGCTTGACGCCGCAAAAAGGCGTCTGGTGCGCTCGGAGACACTGACCCGCGAAGGCGCCTCGTCGGGGCAGGAACTCGACGATGATCGGGCCCGCGTGCGCAGCGTGCAGGCGGCGGTCGGCGCGGCCAGGGCGCAGGTACAGGCGGCGCAGGCGACCATCGCCGCCGCACGTGCGCAGGTCGCCGGGGCACGCTCAACGGTTGACGCCGCCCAGGCCACCATCGCCCGTATCAAGGTCGACATCGACGACAGTGCGCTCACCGCGCCACGCGACGGCCGCGTGCAGTACCGCATTGCCCAGCCTGGCGAAGTGCTGGCGAGTGGCGGGAAAGTGCTCAACCTGGTGGATCTCAGCGACGTATTCATGACCTTCTTCGTGCCCGAAACCATTGCCGGCCAGCTGGCCATGGGCAGCGAAGTCCATATCGTGCTGGACGCCGCGCCGCAGTACGTGATCCCGGCCAAGGTCTCGTTCGTCGCCAGTACCGCGCAATTCACGCCGAAGACCGTCGAGACGGCCAGCGAGCGGCAAAAGTTGATGTTCCGCGTCAAGGCGCAGATTGGCCGCGACCTGCTGCAAAAGAACCTGACGCAGATCAAGACCGGCCTGCCCGGAATCGCCTGGCTCAAGCTCGACGGCCAGGCTGCATGGCCCGCTGAACTGGCGGTCAAGGTCCCGCAATGAACGCAGGCAGCAAGCCGGCGGCCAGCGGCCCGGCGCCGGTGGTCCGGCTTGACGGTATCAACCTGCGCTACGGCAAGACTGTCGCGCTCGACGACATCACGCTGGCGATCCCGGCCAGTTGCATGGTCGGCCTGATCGGTCCCGACGGCGTCGGCAAGTCGAGCCTGCTGGCGCTGATTTCCGGCGCGCGCAAGCTGCAGCAGGGGTCCTTGCAGGTGCTGGCCGGCGACATGGCGAGCAAGCGCCACCGCGACAGCATTTGCCCGCGCATCGCCTACATGCCACAGGGTCTGGGAAGTAACCTCTACCCGACGCTGTCGGTCGAGGAGAACCTGCAGTTCTTCGGTCGCCTGTTCGGCCACAACGCCGCCCAGCGCCGCCAGCGCATCGACGAACTGACCGCCAGCACAGGCCTGCAGCCCTTTCTGCCGCGCCCGGCGGGCAAGCTCTCGGGCGGCATGAAGCAGAAACTCGGGCTCTGCAGCGCCTTGATCCACGACCCCGACCTGCTGATCCTCGACGAACCGACGACCGGCGTCGACCCGCTGTCGCGCAAGCAATTCTGGGACCTGATCGACCATATCCGGGGCGAGCGCCGCGCCATGAGCGTCATCGTCGCCACCGCCTACATGGAGGAGGCCGAACGCTTCGACTGGCTGGTGGCGATGGATGCAGGCAAGGTGCTGGCCACCGGCACCCCGGCTGAACTGCACAGCCGCACCGCGACGGCGTCGCTCGATGAAGCCTTCATCGCGCTGCTGCCCGTCGAAAAGCGGCGCGGACACCAGGCCATCGTGGTGCCGCCGCTGGCCGTCAGCACCACGGGTGGCGAAGAGAACATCGCCATCGAGGCCAGGGGCCTGACGATGCGCTTCGGAGACTTCGTCGCGGTCGACCACGTCGGCTTTCGCATCCGACGCGGCGAAATTTTCGGCTTCCTCGGCTCCAACGGCTGCGGCAAGTCGACGACCATGAAGATGCTGACTGGCCTCTTGCCCGCCAGCGAGGGCAGCGCGCTACTCTTCGGCCAGCCGGTCAATGCCCAGGATATCAATGCGCGGCGGCGCGTCGGCTACATGTCGCAGGCCTTCTCGCTCTACGGCGAGCTCACCGTGCGCCAGAACCTGGTGCTGCATGCGCGACTGTTTTCCCTGCCCGCAGCTGCGATCGCCGCGCGCGTCGACGAACTGGTCAAACGCTTTGGCCTGACCAATGTCGTCGACACCCTGCCCAGCGACATGCCGCTGGGCATACGCCAGCGCCTGTCGCTGGCGGTGGCGGTGCTCCACAAACCCGAACTGCTGATCCTTGACGAACCAACCTCCGGCGTCGACCCGATCGCACGCGACATGTTCTGGCAGTTGATGATCGACCTCTCACGCCAGGACCAGGTGACGATCTTCATCTCGACCCACTTCATGAACGAGGCGGCGCGCTGCGATCGCATCTCGCTGATGCACGCCGGCCGCGTACTGGTCAGCGACAGCCCGGCACAACTGATGCGCCAGCGCGGCACCCAAAGCTTGGAGCAGGCTTTCGTTTCGCATCTCGAGGAAGCCTCGGCAAGCACCGAAAAAGTCGCCGCGCCGGCCGCCCAGACGCCGTCGCCGACCGCCCTGCCCCGTTCCATCACCCCGCGCTGGGGCTTCGACCCGGGCCGCGCCTTCAGCTACACCCTGCGCGAAACGCTGGAACTGCGGCGCGACCCTGTGCGCGCGACGCTGGCGTTGCTGGGCTCGGCGATCCTGATGTTCATCATCGGCTACGGCATCAATCTGGACGTTGAGAACCTCACCTATGCCATGCTCGACCGCGACCAGACCGTGCTCAGCCAGAACTATTCGCTCAACCTGTCGGGGTCGCGCTATTTCCTCGAGAAACCGCCGATTGCCGACTACGAAGACCTCGACCGCCGCATGCGCAACGGCGAACTGTCTCTGGCCATCGAGATTCCGCCGGGATTTGCACGCGACATCGCGCGCGGCACGCCGGTAGCGATCGGCGCCTGGGTCGACGGCGCCATGCCGACGCGCGCCGAGACCGTTCGCGGCTACGTTCAGGCCATGCACCAGATGTGGCTCGGCGACATGGCGAAACATCGGCTGGGGATGACGCTGACCTCGCCCAGCACGCTGGAAACCCGCTACCGTTACAACCCGGACGTCAAGAGCCTGCCGGCCATGGTTCCAGCCCAGCTCCCGATGCTGCTGATGATGATTCCGGCGATGCTCGCGGCGCTGTCGGTGGTACGTGAGAAGGAACTGGGGTCGATCATCAATCTCTACGTCACCCCGGTGACGCGCAGCGAGTTCCTGCTCGGCAAGCAGTTGCCCTACATCGCGCTGGCGATGGTCAACTTCCTGCTGCTGGCGCTGATGGCGGTGACGGTCTTCGGGGTGCCGATCAAGGGCAGCTTCCTCACCCTGGCGCTGGGGGCGCTGATCTTCGTCGTCTGCTCGACCGGTTTCGGCCTGCTGGTCTCGACCTTCACCCGCAGCCAGATCGCCGCGATGTTCGTGACCATGATCGGCACCATCATCCCCTGCGTGCAGTTCTCCGGCCTGCTCAACCCGGTGTCGTCGCTCGAAGGCATGGGCGCCTTCATCGGGCACATTTACCCGGCGACCCATTTCCTGACGATCAGCCGCGGCGTGTTCAGCAAGGGGCTTGGCATTTTCAGCCTCGGCCCCTCGTTCTGGGCCCTGCTCGCCGCCGTCCCGGTGATCCTCGGCCTGGCCATCGCGCTGCTCAGGAAGCAGGAGGCCTGAGCCCGTGATCAGCAGCAAGAACGTATTCCGTCTCGGCGTCAAGGAACTGTGGAGCCTGGTGCGTGACCCGATGATGCTGGTGCTGATCGCCTGGACCTTCACCGTGGCAATCTACGTTGCTGCCACGGCCATGCCCGACAGCTTGCACAATGCGCCGATCGCCATTGTCGATGAGGACGGTTCGCCGCTCTCGGCACGCATTGTGTCGAGCTTCTACCCGCCTCATTTCAAGCTGCCGGACATGGTTTCGCTGGCCGAGGTGGATGCTGGTATGGACCGCGGTGCCTACACCTTTGCACTCGACATTCCGCCGAACTTCCAAAGCGACGTACTGGCCGGGCGCACGCCGGCAATGCAGCTCAACATCGACGCCACGCACATGGGCCAGGCCTTCACCGGCAACGCCTACATCCAGCAGATCGTCACCAGCGAGGTCAATGAATTCATCAAGCGCTATCGCAGCTCGGCAGTGCCGCCGGTCGATCTCGCGCTGCGCATGCGCTTCAACCCCAATCTCGAGCAAGCGTGGTTCGGCTCGCTGATGGAGATCATCAACAACGTGACCATGCTGTCGATCATCCTGACGGGTGCGGCGCTGATCCGCGAACGCGAGCATGGCACCATTGAACACCTGCTGGTGATGCCGGTAACGCCCACCGAAATCATGCTGGCCAAGGTCTGGTCGATGGGCCTGGTGGTCCTGCTGGCCGCTCTGGTGGCGCTGGTCTTTGTCGTCCAGGGGGCATTGCGGGTGCCGATCCAGGGCTCGGTGGCGCTGTTCATGCTGGCTGCTGCGCTCCACCTGTTCGCCACCACCTCGATGGGAATTTTCCTGGCGACGCTGGCGCGCTCGATGCCGCAGTTCGGCATGCTGCTGGTCCTGGTGTTGTTGCCGCTGCAAATGCTGTCGGGCGGCAGCACGCCCTACGAGAGCATGCCGCAACTGGTGCAGGGCATCATGCAGGTAGCGCCGACGACGCACTTCGTTTCGGCCGGCCAGGCGATTCTCTATCGCGGCGCCGGAATCGACGTGGTATGGCCGCAGCTTCTGGCCATTCTGGCGATTGGCAGCCTCCTGTTCATCGCCTCACTGAGCCGCTTTCGCAAGACCATCAGCCAGATGGCATGAGCTATCGATTGCACCGAAGGATAGCCTGAAGAGTATCGACTTCAATTTGCCCTGGCGATCGGCCTGCCGGACGGGGCGCGCTTTCTGGACCACCGCACCTTCACGGCGCACGATCTGCGCATCGGCCCGCACAACCCCCGCGTCCTGCTCGAGCGGCGCGCAAGCCCGGGCACTGATCGCACCGCTATTGGCCAAGGTGGCCCGGCAGAGCTAGACTGCACGCTCCAGGCCGCACTCCTCGGGAAGTCAGGAGTGCAGATCAAGCTCCCCGAAGCAGGAAGCCGGCTTTGCCAACCACTGAAAGGTCACCTCGCATGGACATGAAACTCACGAACAGGCTCGCGCTGGTCTCTGGCAGCACGGCTGGAATTGGCTACGCGATCGCCGCAGCGCTTGCTGGCGAAGGCGCCCGGGTCATCGTCAATGGCCGCACGCAGGCCGCTGTTGACGCGGCGGTGACGGCGATCCGCTCGGCGACGGGCAGCGACGTGTCGGGATTTGCCGGCGATCTCAGCACGGCGGATGCAGCCGAGGCGCTGGTGCGGGAGAATCCCGGGATTGAAATCCTGGTCAACAATCTTGGCATTTTCGAGCCCAGGCCGTTCGATGAAATCCCCGACGCCGACTGGATGCGCTTCTTCGCGACCAATGTGTTGAGCGGCGTTCGCCTCGCTCGCCTGTGCCTGCCCGCGATGCGACGGGCCGACTGGGGGCGCATCATCTTCATCTCCAGCGAAAGCGGCGTGCAGATTCCGGCCGAGATGATCCACTACGGCGCCACCAAGACGTCCCAGATTGCCATTGCGCGCGGACTCGCCGAGTCGCTCGCCGGCACCGGCATCACCGTCAACAGCATCCTGCCGGGGCCAACGAAATCGCGTGGCGTGACCGATTTCGTTGACGCGCTCGCCAAGGCCGATGGCAAGTCCTTCGACGAGTTCGAGAAGGACTTCTTTGCGCAGGTCCGGCCGACGTCGCTGATCAAACGCTTCGCCACGCCCGAGGAGGTGGCCTCGCTGGTGACCTACATCGCCAGCCCGCTGGCCTCGGCCACGACCGGCGCGGCGCTCCGCGTCGACGGCGGGGTGATCAAGAGTGCGTTCTGAGGCGAGGCGATGACCCCAGCGTCTACCCTCGATGAAGCATTCGCCGCGGCCGTCAGCCGTCACGACGCCGACATCGCAGCCCTGGGCCTGAGCATCTGGGTCGGATCCGAGCCGACCTTTACCGACCCCCGCGCACAGTCGCCGGAATGGCTGACCAAGGCCCTGGGCGGCGACAAGGAACAACGGGCCGAAGCACTGCTCTGCGAGTTCTGCCAGCGCCTCCCCGGTGGCCTGCTGCTGCGCAGCGTTGGACGGCAGTACCCCGGTGAGGATCGGCCACGCTGGAACCTGGGCCTCTACCGGCGGCGCAACGGCGATCCGGTCTGGCCGGGTCCACTCGACCCGATGCTGGCCATGCCCGCCAGCGCAGGCTTGCCCGGGCCCGGCGGAGCCGCCAGAAGACTCGCTCCAGCCGACCTCAATCGCTGGGCCACCGCCCTGGCCGCTGGCCTGGCAGCGCGCAACTGGCTGGTTACCCCGCTGGCGGTCGAGGAACCGCTGGAACGACGCCTGCTGATGCGCACCGACGACGACGCCGTCGCGCCCGATGCCACTGATCCTCGCCTGCGGCGCAACTCGGTCGACGCCCGCCCCACCCCGGCCAGCGGTCTGCGCGATGAACTCGCTGAGGCGGGCGCCTATCTCTTCGTGCTGCACCTGCACGAGCTGGACGGAGTGCCGACGGCGCGCCTCGAACTGCCGATGATCGCCGAGGTGGCGATGTTCCTGGCGATATTGGAAGCCGTCGCGCAAGCCGCCCTCGCCAGCCATCTGCCGACGCTGCTGCTCTCCGGCTACCCGCCACCGGTCGATGCGACGGTCGAGTGGACCACCGTCACGCCGGACCCGGCGGTGATCGAGATCAACAGCGCCCCGAGCGAAGATGCCGCCGACTTCCTGCGGCGCAGCCGCGAGATCCACGCCGCGGCCGCAGCACAGGGTCTGGCCCCCTACCGGCTGTACTTCAACGGCACCGTCGCCGATTCCGGCGGCGCCGGCCAGATCACCCTCGGCGGCCCGTCGCCGGCACGCAGCCCTTTCCTGCTCGAGCCCCGCCTGCTGCCCCGCCTGGTGCGCTTCCTCAACCGTCACCCGGCACTGTCGTACCTCTATTCGCACGACTTCGTTGGCAGCAGTGGCCAGTCGGTACGCGCCGACGAGCGTGGCTTGGACGCCATCGACGAACTGAACCTGACCCTCGCGCTGCTCGAGCGTAGCGAGAAGCTCTCACCGGAACTTCTCTGGCACAGCCTGGCACCTTTTCTCTGCGATGCCTCGGGCAACAGCCATCGTGCCGAAATGAACATCGAGAAGCTATGGAATCCCTTCCTGGCCGGGCGAGGCAGGCTGGGACTGGTCGAATTCCGCGCCCTGCGCATGCAGCATTCACCGCAAAGGGCCACCGCCCTCGCCTGCCTGTTGCGCGCCATCGTCGCCATGCTGGCCGGCGAAGCATCGGCCCCGCCGCTGATCGACTGGGGCCGCGAACTGCATGAGCGCTTTGCCCTGCCCTTCTACCTCGAGCAGGACCTGCACGCCGTCCTGCAGGGGCTGGCGGCGGCCGGGCTGGGCCTCGACGAGGCGATCGAGGCGGTGCTCCTGCGCGACGAATTCCGCCTCTGGGGACAGGTCACGCTGCCTGGCTGCAAACTGGAAGTACGACGCGCCCTCGAGTTCTGGCCACTACTCGGTGACGCCGCCAGCCCCGAGCAGGGCGGCAGCTCCCGCCTGGTCGACGCCAGCACGGCGCGCGTCGAACTGCGCCTGCGGCCTCGCGAAGAGGACGTTGCCGGCTGGGATGCGTGGCAGATCGTCGCCGCTGGCGTCGCCCTGCCGCTGCGTCGGGAATGCGATGGCCGCGGCGAACTCGCCGTCTTCGGCCTGCGCTACCGCAGCTTCGTCCCCGGCTGGGGTCTGCATCCCGCGCTGCCGGCGCAGGCGCCGCTACGCCTGCGCTTGCGTCATCCCGAGCTCGCCGCCGACCATCTCGTCACCCTGCACGAATGGCGCCCCGACGGTGAGGGCTACGCCGGCCTGCCCGCCGATCTCGCCGCCGCCGCTGCGCGCCGCGCCGAGCGGGTCACCCTCGAAGTCCTGCCGCGCGACCCGTCCACACCCGAAGGCCCTGCCCCGGTTGCCGGTCTCGGGGCTTACTGCCTCGACCTGCGCTGCCTCCCCGGCTGATGCTCGCGGCGAGACCAATCAAGAGTTGGCGCCTGGCTTTATGTCTTGTCTGAGAGCCGGATGCGCGAGAAGCGCGTGTCCGGTTCGATGAGCAGGATGTGGAAACGGGGTTATGGCAAGGCTACGTGGGCACCGTCAGACGAAAGGGACGGAAACAGACAAGCCGAACCTATCGCCACCGCGCCACATCTCGACTGTACCGGAATTCCCTTAAGGGAAAGAGCCCTTCGCGACCAGAGCATCCCAGCTGGCTTGCTCGCTCAGGCCCCAAACCGCCTTTTTGGCGTCGAACGATTTGCGGCTTCGCCCATAAGCCGGGTCGCCCCGCACAGCCTCTGCGATGCGACCGGCAAGCCGGTCGAGCAAGCCGTTCTTCCCCGCCTGCTCAAGAGCTTCTGGCGATTCAAACAAGATCGCCATCTTGGGCCAGCCGTAACCCCAGATGCCTTCGACTTCGAGGATGCCCAGGCCCTGGGCAACCAGTTCCATTCGGAGATCCTGCGCGAGGCGCTTGAGCGCGACATCCGCAAGCACGGAGTAACTCATCCGCGGTATGCAGTTGAATGCAACCACCGGTACCACCACCACGGCAATGGCGATCGCCGCCAGGGTGGATAGGTCGAGCGTGTATTTCAGTAGGGGCACCGCGCTCACCACGTAGAGAACAATGGCGTAGAAGAACAGTTTCACCTCCGGATTCGGCGGCAGACGGGCAATCGCGATCACGAGTAGGGCAATCACGAGCGCCACCCAGTGGGGCATGCCCAGCCAGAGCTGCAGCCCTACAACCACGAGCAAGGCCAGCACAACCAAAGCAGTATAGGTCTTCATCGTCGTCTTGCTTTCTGCGAAGGCGGACGCCTTGAGCTGAACAGGAAAAGGCGGAACAAGGCCTCACGACCATGCCCAGGGACGGGAGT
Source organism: Candidatus Accumulibacter necessarius (assembly GCA_017302435.1). GTDB lineage: Bacteria > Pseudomonadota > Gammaproteobacteria > Burkholderiales > Rhodocyclaceae > Accumulibacter > Accumulibacter necessarius. Next base: position 2,617 of record JAFLDL010000055.1, on the reverse strand, counting down.
TTCAAGCGCCCGAGTATCGGTGACCGGTTCACCGCCTGTCAAGCGCGCATGCTTCTCCCCAAACGGCCGTGCATGGCAGCATTGCCGGCCTTCTCGATGGCCCGAGGTCAGGACTTGCCGTGGCCTTTAGCAGACGCTGCGTGTGGAGTTGGCGGTGGCGTAACCAGGGTTGACCGCAATTGAGCCAAGCGCACATACTTCTGGCGATGCCGTCGGATTTCCGTCACTTGCTTGCTTCGGTACAACCCCTACCATCCACTAAACCTGCGCCGTTTTTCCGCAGGAACGCCAACGATGATCGACATGGAGACCATACGTGCAGCCGCTGCCAGACTGGTCGCTGCCGCTACCTCGCCCGCCCGCGTCATCCTGTTCGGGTCCTACGCGCGCGGCACAGCCGACGAGGGTTCGGACCTCGACCTGATGGTCATCAAACGGGAAGTGCCGGATTGGGCGGCAGAATACATGCGCCTGATGGATGCCGTCGGTCGGGTTGCTCCAGGGGTTGGCCTGGACTTGCTGATTTACCCGCTGAGTGAATACGAGCGGCGTGGCCAGGTTCCCGGCACGGTGTTGTTCGAGGCACGCATCGAAGGTCAGGTGCTGCATGACGCCCTCCATTGAGGAAGCCCTCCACCTGCTGCGCCTTGCTCAGCGCGACCTGCAGACCTACCGTATCCTCGCTGCCCATCCGGATGCCTCCCTGACCGCCACATGTTTCCATGCCCAGCAGAGCGTGGAAAAGGCGTTAAGGCTTTCCTGACTGCGCATGGCGCGACCTTTCCCCGGACTCACAACCTGGAAGAACTCGGCTTGCTCGTGACAGAAAGCGGTATCGGCCTGCCCGCTCACGCGAGGGATTTGCGACGGCTCACTCCTTTCGCGGTGGACTGCGACTATCAAGGCACACATGAGCGCGTTCTCCGGATCCATGAAAGTTCTCCGGTCAGGAAAGGTGACGGGGTGGGAGCCGGCAGGCGGCAAGGCCGCACGCCAGCGCAAGCAAAGATGCCAATGAACAGGCGGGCCGGAGTGGCGTCGACGAGCGGTACACGACGAGCGATCGGTGGCTTGGGTCATGGTGGCGCTCTCAACGCGCGCTTCGCACCGGCCCGATCTGCTGCAACAGCACCTCGACGCCGCGCTCGAGTTGCGGATCCCGCCCCGCGGCCACCGCCGCCGGATCAGCGCCCACCGGGATGTCGGGCACGATCTCCTGGTTCTCGAAGAAGCGGCCGTCGCGCCCCTTGAAGCCCAACTGCGGCACGCCCCAGTCCAGCCGCCTGTCGAGCAGGTTCTCCCACAGCACGGCGGTGCCGGTGCCGGGCACGCTCTCGCCCAGCAGCGGGCCGATCTTGAGCCGCTGGTACAGCGCCGGGAACACCGAGCCGTCGGAGTAGCTGCCGGCGTTTGCGAGCAACGCACTCGGCCGGGTCCAGCGTGACGCCGGCACCTCGGCGATGCGCACGCCGTCGCGGGTGACCAACTCGGCCAAGCCCTGGCCGGTGAGCATGGCCACCAGCGGATCGTGCAGGTTGCCGCCGCGGTTGAAGCGCACGTCCACCAGCACCGCCTCGGCCTGGCGGTAGCGGCCGAACAGGTCGCCGTAGGCGCTCAGGTATTCCGGCATCGCCATGTGCGGGATATGCAGGTAGCCGAGGCGCCCGCCCGAGGCCTTCTCCACCTGCGCACGACGCTTGTCCACCCAGCGCTGGTAGGACAGCATGGCCTCCTGCTGCAGGCCCACCGGCGTGAGGGTCTCGTCCACCGGCGCGCCGCCCTGCGCCGGCCGCACGCTGAGAAGCACCGGCTGGCCGGCCTTGCGGTTGAGCAGCTGCGCCAGCTCGGTCTCGGGCGTGACCGGCTGGCCGTCCACGGCCAGGATCACCGCCCCCGGCTTCAGCACGCTGCGCGAGCGGTCGGCCGGCCCGCCGGCCAGCACTTCGACCAGGCGCACGCCGGCACCCCGCCAGCCCTCGTCCAGGTAGACGCCGAGCGACGCGGTGGCGTCGCGTTCGGCGCCGCTGGGCGTGAAGAAGCTGCCCTGGTGCGAGGCGTTGAGCTCGCCCACCATCTCGTTGAGGATCTCGACCAGCTCCTCCCACTGCTGCACGTAGGGCAGGTAGCGGCGGTAGTCCGCGCCGACCTGGTCCCAGTCCACGCCGTGCATCTTTGCGTCGTAGAACTTCACCTGGGTCAGGCGCCAGGCGTGGTCGAACATGGCGGCGATCTCGGCCTGCGCGTCGCGCGTCATCTCGGCGTTGAAGGGCACGCTGCCGTCGGCCTTGCCGGTGGCCACGTCGTAGCGGTCGATGCCCGCCGCACCGAGCGCGAGCACGGTCTGGCCCTTGGCATCGGCCTCGTACATCGTCGTCGCGCCGCGCGGCCGCTGGAACAGCACGCGCGGCTGGCGCGACGCCAGGTCGATGGCGTAACCGATGTCCTTGCCGGCGGGGTCGGCCGCCACCAGCAGCAGGCTGCGGCCGTCGGGCGTGAGACGGTAGAACTGCAGGTCGGTGGTGAACGGCGTCAGGCGCAGCGTGCGGCGTTCGAGGCCGCGCAGATCCATTGGCCCGGGCGCCGGCGCCGCGCCTGCCGCCTGGGCCGGCCCGGCGGG
>JAFLDL010000054.1 GCA_017302435.1 Candidatus Accumulibacter necessarius | reverse complement strand
GGCGGCGCCAAGGGGCTGGTGCAGAAAGTGACCGACCCGCTCGGCAACGTCACGACGCTCGCCTATAGCCCGGCGGCCGATCTCGCGGCGGTGACCGACGCGCTCGGCAACTCGGTCGAGTTCCAGCGCGACCTGGTCGGCCGCCTGCAGCGCGTGACCGACGCGGTCGGCGCGAGTACCTTCAGCGAGTACAACCGCGTCGACCAGGTGATGAAGATCACCGACGCTAATTCCGGCGTGACGAGCTTCAGCTACGACGCCAAGCGCGACCCGACGGCCGTGATCGATCCGCTCGGCCGCGCGGTCGAGTCGTATGTCAGCGACGACATGCACCGGCTGACGCGCCGCACCGACGCCAAGGGCGGTGTCGAGACCTACGACTACGATTCCGCCAGCCGCCTGCTCGCGGCCACCGACCGCAAGGGCCAGCGGGCGAACCTCGAATACGACCGGCAGAACCGCGTCACGAGCATCACCTACGCCGGTGGCGGTACGGAACGGCGCGACTACGACGCGGCCGGCCGGCTGATCAGCATTCGCGACAGCGTCGGCACGATCGCTTTTAACTACGACGAGCTCGATCGCGTCGTGCGCGAGATCACCGACGTCGGCGGGCTGGTCAACACGGTCGAGTACGAGTATGACGCCCTCGACCGACGAATCAGGCGGACGGTGAACGGCATCGACCCGACGACCTACGCCTACGACCTCGCCTCGCGCCTGACGACGATCGGCTACCGCGGCAAGACGGTGGGCTACGAGTGGGACGCCGCCTCACGCCTGACCGCCAAGGTGCTGCCCAACGGCATCCGCCAGGAGTACGCCTACGACAAGGCCAGCCGGCTCACGGAGATCCGCTTCCGCAAGTCTGACGGCACGCTGATCGATTCGATCGCCTACGCCTACGACCCCAACGGCCGCCGCGTCGCGCGCACGATGAACCTGCCGACCAACGTCGAGACGCCGATGAAAGGCACCTACGACGAAGCCAACCGCATGACCAGCATCACCTTCCCGGCCACCGGCCAGACCTGCACGCTGGCCTACGACGCCAACGGCAACCTGGCGAGCAAGGCCTGCCCGGGCGGCACGACGACCTACACCTGGGACGCCCGTGACCGGCTGATCGCGATTGCCGGGCCGGGCGTCACCGCGAGCTTCCGCTACGACGCGTTGGGGCGGCGGGTGCAGCGGGTGGTCAATGGGCTGAGCACCGGCTATCTCTACGACGGCGTGCAGGCGCTCGCGGAGTTCGGCGCCAACGAGGCAGCGCTGCTCACCGGGCTGGCGATCGACGAGGCAATCGGACGGTTTGCGGCGAGCGGCGACCGGACGCTGCTGACCGACGCGCTGGGGAGTGTGGTGGCTGAGGCGCGGGCGGATCAGACGATCGCGACGGCGTATGGGTATAGCCCGTATGGGGAGACGGTGCGGAGTGGGGAGGACAGCGGGAACTCGACGCAGTATACGGGGAGGGAGAATGATGGGACGGGGTTGTATTTTTATCGGGCGAGGTATTATGAGCCAGGCATCAAGCGGTTCCTCAAGGAAGACCCCTTGGGATTCAAAGGCGGTTTAAATACCTATGTTTACGGCGATGGCTCGCCAACGGGCGGGTCTGATCCGTTCGGTCTACTATGGGGTGCGTCTGACTTGGGTGAGACGCTAGTCCAGGAAGTGGGTGGACTTGAGTTGGAGAAAAGAGAGCACCGCGAGGAATGGGGAGTGGAGCACTTGTTGAAGGCCGTTGGCAGGTCGTTCGCGGAAGATACAGCGGCCGCCGGCGCTGGATGCCTTGTTGGGATGCTAGTGACAGGGCCAACCGTAGCTGGTGTTCCTTGTGGTTGTGGGGCAGGCGCTGCCGCGGGGATTGCGTTGAAGGGTTACGTGGATTGGCTGGCTCTAATCCTACAAGCACAGGGCTGGGATAAGGGAGTCAAGTCAACGTGGCAACGCCTTGTAGACAGCGCGTTTAGATGGCCAGCACCAGCTTATCCATCACCATATCATTTCCCATCGCCTCCCCAAACGGGTAGCCAAAACTATTCTGTGTTCCAATCGGACGGGACCGGCAAGGCCCAACCATGAGCGTGAGCAGAACGCAAACGGCGCAAACGCAAACGCAAACGGCGGGGTCAGGTCTAACATTACAACACCCGACGAAACATGCTACGCTTGCCAGATGGCTAGACCGCTAAGGCTGGAATTCTCCGGGGCCGTTTATCATGTCACCTCGCGCGGGGATCGAAGGGAAGACATTTTCCTGAACGATGCTGACCGCAGCGACTGGCTGGAGGTGCTGGGCGTCGTTTGCGCGCGCTTCAACTGGGTGGTGCACGCCTTCTGCCAGATGACCAATCACTATCATCTGCTGCTGGAGACGCCGGATGGCAACTTGTCGCTCGGGATGCGGCATTTGAACGGCCTCTACACGCAGCGCTTCAACCGCCGCCACGGCTTGGTTGGGCATCTTTTTCAGGGGCGCTACAAGGCGATCCTGGTGCAGAAGGAAGTCTACCTGCTGGAGCTGACTCGTTATGTGGTCCTGAATCCGCTGCGCGCCCGGATGGTCGATTCGCTCGATGATTGGCACTGGAGCAGCTATCCGTTCGTTGTCGGCCGGGAATCTCCGCCACCATGGCTGGATGCGGACTGGCTGCTGCGGCAGTTTGCCCCTGAGCGCGGCGAGGCTCGTCGCGCTTATGTGGAGTTTCTGCTGGCTGGCAGGGGTTTGCCGAGTCCCGTTCTCGAAGCTCGCCAGCAGTTGGTGCTGGGCGATCGCGCTTTCGTGGAACGGCACTGCCAGAAAGGCATTCCGGAGCAATTGCGCGAGGTCTCGAAGGCTCATAGGCGCGCAGTGGCTTTGTCGCTCGATGAGTACGCGATGCGCTACCCCGAGCGAGATCTCGCCATGGCCCTGGCCTACCAGTCCGGTGCCTATACGATGGCGGAAATCGGCCGACATTTCGCGGTGCACTACATGACCGTCAGCCGCGCCGTCCGCAATTACGAACTGCAACAAAGGACGACAAGGTAGGGCTCGACAGGGCTTCTCCGTCGGTGTTCGCACGGACAGCGTCAAACCGGCGAACCGTCCACAGGCGATCTCCAACCGACGCCGGCTTCAGATCAGATGTATGCCAAGGCGCAGCGCGAGGTCGACGAATTGCTCCCGTTGCGGCGGACTTGCCAGTGGCGTCTCGTGCAGCACCTCTCGGATCGGTGATCCGCGGAAGCGCTGCTGGAAGAGCATCAGGCAGCGTGCCGAGTCGTCTCGCCTGGAGCCCCAGACGATGCCCTGAGCGCTTGGGCGCTGATCGAACGAAGCCTGCGCCCAGGCACGGGTTTCCGCGTAGCAGGCGGCCTCGCTGTCAATCAATTGACCACGGGTGAGATGCAGCTTTGGCAGGAACGGAGTGTGAAACGACACGCACTGGATCGCATCGTCGAGTTTCAGCGCGGCGATGCGGTAGTGCGCCAGGTCGGCGAGGCTGAAGACGCCGGGCGGATCGAGTGGCACGTCGTGCAGCACGGATTCGAGGCAGGCAGCGCGTTCGCTGGTGGCCGCGTACCAAGTGCCGACCGGACGGCCGTCGGGCAGCTTGAGCGGCGCGAATCGCGTATCGCCCCAGCCCAGTGAGAAACTCTCCGGGGTATTGGGGTGGTCCCGGGTGCAGAAGACGTGGTACCACATCGGCGCTTGCCGGCGGGTGACGGTCTCCAGGGTGAAGTTCTCGGATGGTCCCGGGGCCGGCAGGCCGCAACTCATGCCTGATAGCTACCCAGGCGATGGCGGACGGCCTGGAGCAGTGCTTCTCGTTCGTCCAGACAATCGCGAGGGGCACGAGCGCGCTGAGCGTGACCTGGATCGCCGGCAGCGAGCCGACCGTTGGGGAAATGAAACCAGGCCGCGATCTGCCAGGTGTCGGCGACCTCACCGAACTGGGCGAGAACCTCGGCAATTGCCGGCAGCGGTTGAAGCGCTTCGCTGAACTGATAGGCGGGGAAGTACTCTTTCCCGTCCCAGCTTACGGAGAAGATCTTGCCGCGCCTTTTCCAGTCACTCGCGGGAGCTGAAGGGTTCTTCGGCGGCCTCGGTTGCAGATCGTGAATCTGCTGGGCGGTTAACCACTGGGTCTCGGCGAAGAGGCAGGCAATCGTCTTGAGGCGGGCGGTGCGCTCCCGGAGCAGTGCATCCGACGGCGGCGTGACCTCGATTACCAGCCGCGCAATCTGGTCTGCCTTGTCGAGCAGTTGGCTACGCCCCTCGCGCTCCAGCAACGAAACCACGCGTGCCAGACCCTCCTGGAATTCCAGGGGAACCACAGCAACTGCGGGAGCGCCCGAGCCGGTTCGCACCGCCTGTCGTCTTGATTGACGTGGCGGGGCAGTCGCTCCTTCATCACGAGCTTTTGCAACTTGTGTCATGGCGGCTTCCTTGGCCTATTGTGCCTTCACGATATATCTTAACGGCCAAATAGGCAATCAGAAGACCATGCATGCGTTGCCGTAAAACGCACCCGCAGCGGGGTCTAAGATTCCAACATTTTCTTTCGGCACACCTCCGGGGTTCTGGCAATCACACATCCTTGCGCACGTCGACGGACCACCCGTTGGCGCCCTGAGGTTCGCTGTCTCGGGTGTCCCGGGTCGCCCGATTGACTATATGTATAATGTATGCATAATGCGTCGATGGACATCGAATTCGACCCATCCAAGGCCAGGTCCAACCTGGCCAAGCACCAGGTCAGCTTCGCCCACGCCGAACAAGCCCTCCGTGACCCGATGGCTGTCACCATCGAGGATCCGGACGCAGAGGGAGAACAGCGCTTCGTCACGCTGGGCAGGGACGCACTCGGACGGGTCCTGGTCATCGTCCATTCACCGCGCGAGAGCCGAACCCGGTTGATCTCTGCGCGCAAAGCCAGTCAAGGCGAAGCGGAGCAATACCATGCGTAAAGAATACGATTTCAGCAACGGCAAGCGGGGTGCCGTCATCCCATCCACGGGGAAGACCCGCATTACGATCATGCTTGACGACGAAGTCATCGAGTTTTTTCGAACCCGGGCAGAGGCGCTAGGGGCGGGATACCAGACCATGATAAACACGGCATTGCGCGCGGTAGTTGCCGATGCGGCGAGCAAAGACGCCGAGGACAAGCCCATTACAGTGGCGACGCTGCGCAAAGTGCTGCGCGAAGAACTGCACATCGCATAGCTGCGCATGCGCACAATGCCACCATGCCAGCGAGATGCGGCCCCGCTTTTCTCGTCCGCCACCCCCGTAATAGTTCGATGGCTTGCCCCGTGTCCTTTCGGCGCTGGAGAGACGAAGACAAGTCGCTTTCTCTTCAAGCCTGAACGCTCAACCTTGCTCGAACAGGGACTTGGGCAGGCCTGACTGACGGATGATGGATTGAAGTGTCCCGATGCGAATTTCGTCGTGCAGCGGGACCGGGACCGTTACGGTGGTGCCTGCTGTCCGCTTCTGCATGACCGCGTGGCTGCCTGACCGCTTCGAAACCGTGGTCGGCGAGCAGCCGACACAAGTCCCTTCCGGAGAAGACTCGAAGCCTAACCAACCGCGACCTCAAGCCGGGTGACGAACACCTCGTCATGGAGGCGGGTGGCTATCTCGGAGGAATCGGCCGTTTCGAAGAACAGCTCTATCGCCTCCTGCAGATTGTCGCGTGCCTTTTCGATTGTGGCTCCTTGACTGGCGATGTCCAGTTCCGGGCAGATCGAGACGTACTCGGCCGCCTCACGTTCGATGATTGCCGTCAACTGCATTGTACGTGCCATGGCCGCGACCTCCAGAAGTGAACGCCGGACAGTCTAGCACCTCGTGTTGCACACATGTCAATGGCGGTCAAGAACTGCCGATAGTTGGCTGCGAGGCGTAGAGGAGGCTGCTGGCGAGGGATGGTCCGCGGCCGAGACAAATCGGGGTTTTGAGGGCGGCTGGGCCGCCGATGTTGCGGCAGGGGGCGTGTCGGAAGGAGCCCGAAGGGCGACTGAAGACACGCCCCCTGCCGCGCGCCGACCATCTGGGGAGGTTGGCGCTGATCGGCCAAGGGGGCCACGCGGGGATGACAAGCCGGTTCGCGATGCGGTAAAAAGGGCCCGCCAAGAAGAACGAGCACGACACCGGCCAAACCCGCAAAGTTGACACCGATGCCGTGCCCCACACCGTGCCGGGCAGGGGTGCAGGGAGAGTATTTCACGAGCGGCCTCTTCCTGTAGATCGCGCATTGGCGTAACGGGAACCGCCAATGGAAGCCACCGGCCGACTCTTCCTTTGCCATCGCTGCCGAACCCAGGTCATCGTCTGCAGCCGCTGCGACCGGGGCCAGATCTATTGCGCCGCTGGCTGCGCACAGGTCGCACGCCGCGCTGCCGTCCAGGAAGCCGGCCACCGCTACCAGAAGAGCCGAAGAGGCCGCCTCAAGCATGCCGAGAGAAGCCGCCGTTACCGGTTGCGCCAGCAGAATGTGACGCATCAGGGTTCTACGTCACTGGCACAAAGTGATCTACTGGCGGCGAACTCGGCGGTGGGCCGGGAACCGGCGGCAGCCGGGTTGCCGGCCACACGCCGGACGGCGTGCTGCCACTTCTGCGGTACGCGCTGTTCGGGCTTGCTCAGGCAGGGCTTCCTGGGTAGCTGCCGGGTTCCATCCGCCATCTCACCTGATCGAAGAGGAACCCGACTTGACCATTTCCCCTGAAACGGAAGCGCAAATTCTGCGCTACTACCATGCCGAGCGCTGGCGCATCGGCACCATCGCCACCCAGCTGGGCGTCCATCATGGCACCGTCCGGCGTGTCCTGACACAGGCGGGTCTCCCCCGCACCGGTATCGCGCCTCGCGCTTCCCGCATCGACCCCTACCTGCCCTTCGTCCGCGAGACCCTGGCGCAGTTTCCGACCCTGACTGCCAGCCGGCTGTACGTCATGGTCAAGGAACGCGGCTATCCTGGCCGTCCCGATCACTTTCGTCATCTGGTCGCCTTGCACCGGCCGCGACCGAAGGCGGAAGCCTACCTGCGGCTACGCACGCTGCCTGGCGAACAGGCCCAGGTGGACTGGGGTCACTTCGGCCACCTGGAAATCGGCCGCGCCCGCCGGCCCCTGATGGCCTTCGTGATGGTGCTGGCGTGGTCGCGAATGATCTTCCTGCGCTTCTTTCTGGATGCGCGCATGGAGAACTTCCTGCGCGGCCATGTCGGCGCGTTTGACGCCTGGGGGGGCCTGGCGAGAGTGCTGCTTTACGACAATCTGAAGAGCGCCGTTCTCGAGCGACAAGGGCAGGCGATCCGCTTCAACCCCACCTTGCTGCAGTTCGCCGGTCATTATCGCTACGAGCCCCGCCCCGTGGCGATCGCGCGCGGCAATGAGAAGGGGAGGGTCGAGAAAGCTGTACGCTATATCCGGGACGCGTTCTTCGCGGGCCGCACCTTCCTGGAGCTGGCGGACCTCAATGCGCAGGCCGAGGCCTGGTGTACGGGAGAAGCGGCTGACCGGCGTTGCCCCGAGGACCCTTCGCTCAGCGTGCGCGAAGCCTTCGCCCTGGAAGCGGCACACCTGCTGGCGTTGCCGGACCCTCCCTATCCGACCGATGAGCAGGTGGCGGTGAAGGTCGGCAAGACGCCCTATGTGCGCTTCGACCTGAACGACTATTCGGTACCCCATGAGCAGGTGCAGCAGACCCTGACGGTGGTCGCCGATCCGCTCCTGGTCCGCATTGTCGATGGCCAGACGGTGCTGGCGACGCACCGGCGCAGTTATGACCGGGGGCAGTGCATCGAGGATCCCGCCCATATCGCGACGCTGGTCGAACAGAAGCACCAGGCCAGTTTGCACCGGGGGACCGACCGGCTGACGCGGGCGGTGCCGGAGAGCCGGGAGTTGCTCGTCCAGGCGGCCGGCCGCGGGGCGAATCTGGGGGCGATCACGGCGGCGCTGCTGCGCCTGCTCGATCGCTATGGGGCGAGCGAGTTGCGGGCCGGCATCGAGGAGGCTCTGGCCCGTCAGGTGCCGCACCCAAACGCGGTGCGTCTGGCGCTGGAGCGCCGGCGCGAGACCACCGACCGGCCGCCACCGGTCGAGATCCCCTTGCCCGAGCACGTGCAGCGCCGCGATACGCCGGTTCGGCCGCACCGGCTGGAGCCTTATGACCGGCTCACGGAGGCTGCCGATGATCCCGAGTGAGGCCCTGCGCAAACGGGCGGAAGCCTTGCATCTGCATGGCTTGCTGGCCCATTGGTCGGAGCTGACCGAGGGCGCCTGGGTCGAGCCCTTGCTGACCTGGGAGGAAACCGAACGGGCCCGGCGCAGTCTGGAGCGCCGTCTCGCCGAGGCGCACATCGGCCGCTTCAAGCCGCTCGCGGATTTCGATTGGGACTGGCCGGAGCAGTGCGATCGGGCAGCGATCAGCGAGTTGATGAGCCTGGAGTTCCTGAAGAGTGCGAGCAATGCCATTCTGGTCGGGGCGAGTGGGCTGGGCAAGTCGACGATCGCCCGCAACATTGCGCACCGGGCCGTCCTGTCCGGGCATACGGTGTTGTTTGCCACTGCCGGTCAGCTCCTCGGCGACCTGGCAGCGATCGACAGCGATTCGGCTCTGCGCCGGCGATTGCGTCACTATGCAGCGCCGGCGCTGCTGGTGATCGACGAGGTCGGCTATCTGTCGTATTCGAACCGCCACGCCGATCTGCTCTTCGAGCTGATCAACCGTCGTCACGAGTCCCGCAGCACCCTGATCACGACCAACCGTTCGTTCTCGGAGTGGTCGGAGGTCTTCCCCAATGCGGCCTGCACCGTCGCCCTGATCGATCGTCTCGTTCATCACACCGAGATCGTCGCCATCAAGGGGGAATCCTATCGTCGCAAGGAGGCGCAGGAGCGGGCGGAGCAACGGGCCCGGAAACGTCGATCCGCGGTCGGGGCTGCCGCATGAAGCCTTATCACCTGCCTTCCGGGCTGGGCGGTGGGCTCGATTTCCTGATCTGCGCCGACTGGACGCCGGATCAGGCGCTGGCCGTCATCGAACTGCTCGACGATCTGCGTGACCGTATCTGGGCCCACTACGAGTTGGCCCTCTTCGACTTGCTGCGCGAGGAACGCGGCAGCCCCGGCGAACCTCTCCCTGCCAACCACCGCCCAGCCGACGACTGGACTCACGAACCGCCGTTTTGAACGCCGCCGACCGCTCAGACTTCAAGGGGCCTCAATCGGCCCCTTTCTTGTTGACTCCAACAGTCAACCATTCTCCGCCATCTTTGCGCGCCAGATATCCGCGGTTCTTCGCAGCCACTAACACACACACACTGCCGAGAATGATTTGCCCTTTAAGGATGGGGTCAGCCCTTGGCACTATATCCTTATCTGTCGGGGTCATCTGTCGGGATCTGGTCTTGGTCTTCGCCAACCACAAGAGCGGCGTCGCCCATTGGCCGGCCTTGGTCAATAGGGCGAACCCATTTCTTTCGCGTTGTAGGCGCGACTGATGGTTGTTTGCCGCGAGTGTGGCTCCAACTCCACGTTCGCAGCGTGGGTTTCGCGCGGCCATTGACGGCTGCTTCCACCACCCTCGGATGACTGGACCGCAACGAGAATACCGTGAGCATCAGTCCTCGCGGGAGTTTCGAGCCTTTCGCGAACCCGCCTGCAGTCACCGGGGTCTATTGTTCTTGCTCGTCGCTCCGCCCGATCGGCAGGCGGTGCAGGCGAATGTCGCGTTCAGTGATCGTCGCCATTGCGCCCCGGTCCAGGGCATCGCCAATCACCGGCCACACCTTCTTCAGCAGCTCGGCCACAGCGCAGCCGTTCAAGCCTTCGATTCGGACACGGACCGTCGAAGGGCGTGCAGCGCCGCTCACGGCGAGGTGGGCGTGAAAATCAGCATCCAGGGTCACGCAGACGCGACGCTCCCGGCGAGCGTAGTCCAGAATGTCGCTGTCCGATGAGCGGGCCATGCCAATGTCTCCCGCGTGTACCACGTTCCCGAGGTGGGCGTGAAAATCAGCATCCAGGGTCACGCAGACGCGACGCTCCCGGCGAGCGTAGTCCAGAATGTCGCTGTCCGATGAGCGGGCCATGCCAATGTCTCCCGCGTGTACCACGTTCCAGCCGACATCGCCCAGCAATCGGACGGCGGAGCGTGGCAGCCCCTGGTCCAGCAGCAGCCGGATCAAGCCAGCTCCAAAACTATCACCCGGTCATCGAGGTTTTGCGCGGCGAACTCCAGCGCCTGACGGACGTCCTCCGCTTCGAGTTCCGGATATTCGGCAAACAGGTCGTCGCGATTTGGGTATAGCGCTACGGCTTCCACTACCCGCCTGACCGTGAGCCGCATGCCGCGCACCGTCGGTTGGCCACCCAACATCGCCGGATCCATGGTGATGCGATCGAACGTCTTCATCTCTGCCTCCTGTGACGAAGCCATTCTACCCGTGCGCGTCAGATCTGGCTGCACACGAGCACACGCAACAATAAATGGAAAGACTGGGTCACCCATTAGCCGGCTCCGGTCAACAGGGCGAACAGGTTTTTCGCGCTGTGCACGCGACTCATTTTTCGTTCCCCGTACTCTTGGCTTCCACTTGACGATCGCGCCCAGGTTTTCGTTCTTGCAGTGTCGGAACCAGTCCGCACCAGTCACCCATCAGGATCCAGGCTATCGTCCGGAGCGAGAGCCTTGGCTTTCGCATCATCCCGAGCAAGGACATCCCGCGCCGAGACGATGGCGATACGCTGATGCCTGCCGATACCAGAGGCTTCCGGCAGCTTCCGCTGTCCAGTCCGACATTCGAACAAGGAAGGCGCGCTTCAACAGGGAGTCGGGATCAAGTCCTGCAATCCAGCCTGTCTCCTTTTCTGATCGCTGCTACTCCAACGTGAGCGGAGTGGTACGCTCGTTCGTTAATGTGAGCCCTTCGCCAGATAGTCGTCGGCAGAAACGCAGAAACGCAGAAAGCGGATGACCGATCAGCCGGCGCCACGTTGTTCAATGAATCTCGTGTTCCGTCAATCCCAAGCTCTGGCCAGCAGCAAGCAGCCTTCGGTCTGCCGTCCACAAGGTTGCCCCGGGCGAAAGACGTACCGCCGCCAACAAATGCGCGTCGATATAGCCGATGCCTATCCCGTGGAGAGTATTTTGCTGCACGAAACGCAGTACTTCGACATCCGTAGCGACGGCTGCCTGCGGCAAATCCTGTAGCGCGTTCAGGATCGCGTCACGATTGCGGAGGTTACCCAGGGCCACTTCGCCGATCACGTAGGGGTGGATCAACACGCGGCCTTGCTCCAGCATGCGACGTAGCCGCTCGTTAGTTTGGCGAAGATGGTCGATCCAGATGGAGGTATCGACCAGGATCATGCCGGCTCAGCCTGGCGTCTCGGCACGTCCTCCAGTTGCGGCTCCGAACCGCCGAGAAGTGCGAGGCGTTTCGCGCTTTCGCGCTGAATCAGGGCGCGCAGGGCCTCGCGAAGCAGGGCTGTTTTTTCGGAAACGCCTGTCAGAGCCTGGGCTTTGGCGAGCAAGTCATCATCGAGTGCGACTGTGGTCCGCATGCGTTTCCCCTTCTTGCAGAAGCATTGATCATAACATCATTTGATGACATGTTTGGTACGTCAACGGTCGCCTGCCAGCCCTGAAGCATCACCCGGTCGCATAGAGCACCAAGCCGGAACTCCGCCGGGATCAAGACCAACATTACAGCACTTTCCTTCAGCACGCCTCCGGGCCTGGTAATCTCGCATCCCTGCGCACAACTTCGATGTGGCGCGGCAAGCTCGAGGGAAACTTGCCTTCTCGCCAGATGAAGCTCGTGCAGGCCTGGATTGAAATTCACCAGGATGAGCTCATGGCGGACTGGATACTCGCTGCCAGCGGTCAGACGCCATACAGGGCGCATAGCGAGTGGCGAGAAGGTTACCCCTCACGCATCGACCGGCGACGGAGGCAAGGGCAGGTTTGCCTTGTTCTTTCTCTGCCCTGAAGCCACTTACGCCGCCTTCCCGCTCATCAGTTCCTCGCGGATGGCTTTCCTGATCATCGTTTCAATATCGGATTGCTGTAGCGACTTTTTCAGGGTTTCGTTGATCAGCGTCTGATAGCCGCGCTCGCCAGCCATTCCCTTGAAATGCTCAACCAGAGAGGCATCGAGATACAGCGTGACGCGCTTCTTCGCTGGCGCCACCCGCCCCTCGACACGCTTGCGCAAGACCAGCCGGCCAGCATCGATGTCACCCTGTGTGATCGGGGCGTCGTCGTCAAAGGTTGCCAAAGTAGATTTCCTGTTCATTTCGCTCCGCCTTCCGCATCGAGATCAACCGGATTTCTTCATCCGTTAGGTATAGCGCACAGCCTGAGTATAAGCATGTTTGTGCATACGTCAAGCTCTTTGGCCCACTCGGGGTTCCCCATTAGCCGGCTCCGGTCAGCCGGGCGAACAAATTTCTTCGCGCTGTAGCCGCGACTCATTTTCGTTCCCCACACTTTTGGCTTCCACTCGACGATCGCGCCCAGGTTTTCGTTCTTGCAGTGTCGGAACCAGCCCGCACCAGTCACCCATCAGGATCAAGGCTGTCGTCCAGAGCGAGTTCGGATGACGCCCCTGGCCGCCATGGCGGCCCCGGAAAACCGTCGGGGCCCTGCGCGTGTCCATGCCGCACGGCTCGCGCCGATGACAGATCTGTGGTTGCTCGAAGGCGGGGCTTCGGGCACCAACCCCTGGTGGCTCAGGGCAGAGGCGAACCGATCAAGTCGGGCAGAGAGGAGGACGGCGGCCCAATCAGGTCTGATGGTTGTCAGCCAACCCCGTGCATGGTTCACCGCCTCCGCTCCATTCCTCAGGCGAATGCCCGCTGCCGTCAAACGGTATTTGCTCCCGCATCACGTGATAGCAGGCGCGCGGCGAGGCTCGCCGCGCTTATGCCAACAAGCGATCTGCGAGCGATCGTTCGCCATCCCCGGAACGACACGCCGGGCCTTTTCAAAAGCCAATTCTCGACGGGAGGGCGATGGAATATCATCAGCCCTTTTGGAGTGAGCGCCGCCCGCGCGGCGCTGCGTCGCGGCTACCTATGACCACAGTACAATGGAGATACCTGATGGAAACCACGGTTGGCGCCGACAATTTCAGGGTCAGGTGCCTGAAGCTTCTCGACGATCTAGGCCAATGCCACCGCACTGCTCACCTTCGCGGATAAGGGCCTGGCAGGTCGGGCCGGGCTTCGTTCGTCGCCCCAGCAGGCTGACTGACGTTTTCTCTCGGTACCGATTGGTCGGAGCGCTTGTTGGCGGGCTGTGCCTGCTGTTGTGCACCGACGGCCTGGCGGCGGACGTGCCGCCAGCGCGGGGATCCGCGGCGCCGGCAGCCGACCCGGGCCGCTGGGTGCTGTGGCTGCCCGAGCAATCCGTCAGCAGTCTACTCGCCGTACCGGAAGCCGCTGCGCCGCCGCTATTGGCGATGATCGTTGACGATTCGATTCAACAGCGGTTCACCAGCGATGTGCTGGCCCGGAAGTGGGCGGTCGGCCCGGCGTCGCTGCCCTGGAATGCACTTGCTCTGGAACTGATCGTCAAGTACCAGCAGAACCCACTGCGCGCGGCACGCGTGCTGGCGCACGTGCACGCGGCGGCCAACGACGCGATCGGAGAGCTGGCGGCAACGCGCAGCGGAGAGGCAGCGCAAGCGGTGGCAGTGCATGTGGCGAGCGCCGCGGTCCTGGCGCACTTCTACCCGCGCGAGTCGCCGGGACGCCTCGAGGCCCTCGGCATCGGCGCCATGCTGGCGGTCGCTGCCAAGTCAGGCATCTCACCGGAGGCGCTTGCCGCCGCTCGCCAGGCAGGCCACCGCATCGCCGCCGCGGCGATCCGGCGCGCGCTTGACGATGGCGGCGATGCGACCTGGAACCCGGCGGATCGTCCGGCGGCCGCTGCGCCAGTCTGGCGCGCGGCACCGCCGCTCAATCTATACCAGCCCACCGAATCGCTGGCCGGGCGGTGGCGGACCTGGGCTCTGACCGACGGCGGCGAGATCGCTCCGCCACCGCCTCCGCCCTACGGCAGCGATCGCCACCGGGAAGAGGCTCGCGAGGTGCTGCAGGTGTCACGCGCCTTGACCGCGGAGCAGAAGCGCATCGCCGACGAGTGGAACCTCGACAAGGGTTCGGTGACACCGCCGGGGGTCTGGAACCGCAAGGCGATCAACCTCGTGGCGCGGCACCGCCTCGACACCGCCGAGACGGCGCGCTTGCTGGCGGCGCTCAATGTGGCGATGGCGGACGCGCTCGTCGCCTGCTGGCGGGCGAAGTTCGAGCACTGGACCGTGCGGCCGGTCAATGTGATCCGCGAGCAGCTCGATCCGAGTTTTCTGCCGTACCTGTTCACGCCGCCCTTCCCCGCTTATGTCTCGGGACATGCGGCGGCCTCAGGGGCGGCGGCCGAGGTGTTCGCCGCCTTCTTTCCGGAGCAGGCCGGCGAACTGCACGCAGCGGCCGCGGAGGCGGCGATGTCGCGGCTTTACGGCGGCATCCACTTTCGCAGCGATAACGACGAGGGACTGCGGTTGGGCCGCGCCATCGGGCGCCGGGTCATCAAGCGTAGCCTCGGCGATCGCCACCTGCGGGCCAGCGACAAGTCCGCGCCACCCGTCGTTCAATAAGCGAAGTAGCCGGTCTGCCCGAACACTTCGCCACAACGGGGACGAATGGCGACCACCACGGGCCCGGTAGAGGAGGTCGGCGGGACAACGGCAGGCAGGCTCGTCTCCTGCCTGAACAGCAGACGGCCGTCGCCCGGATCGTAGGCGAAGACTTCGTAGCGATCGGCGCCGGGGGTCACTGCCCAGCGGAGACGCTTCTCGGTCAAATCAAGGCCAATACCGGCGACCGCACAGGCAGACCGGGCGTCGATCAGGAAGCGATGATCACGACCTGGCGATGACCTCGACGACGCCCCGGCCGGGCACTGGCTGGTCACGCGCACGCTGACCCGCGCGAACCCGTCGCTCAGCGCCTGTGGTGGCACGAAACGGGTGTCGCTGACGAGGGTATCGATGGTGGCCAACGTCCGGCCTTCCGGCTCTCGGCTGACGAGCTGGAGACGATAGCTTGCCACGCCGGCCACAGCTTGCCAGTGAATCGTCGGCCTGACTGACGCCACGGTCGATTCGTCGGCCGGTGAGGTGATCGCCGGGTTGGCGCATGAGGGCTCGGCAAGAGCGGGCAGCGCCAAGCTGAGGGCGGCCAGACCCAAGAGCCGGCCGCAAGCTGTCAGACCCAATCTCGATGGGTGCATGGGGGTTGTCATCCTCCTCGGACTCTGTTTCTCGCTGCAGGGAAATCGGCAACTCGCCGGCAACTCGCGCGGGACCCTGCCCAAGTTTCTACCTGTCCTGTGGCCATCGTCAAGCGTCGCCAATCGGCTGCTCCTGGACCCTCTGGCATGCAGGGACGAGTGGTTTTCACGTTCGACTTTGTCGCTGGCCGGTGCCCCCGTGCAAGCACCAGGGCACGCATTGGCAGCCTCAGATCGAGAGTTGACCATACTGCAGGCAGAGATATAGACTCGCTCCGACGCCGTCGGATCGACTGGACCTGCTTGCTTCAGACGCCTTCGGCACCGGTAGTCGCCTGTCCGCCGCCGGCTGCGCAATGGCGCTGATGGCAGGGCGTCGAACAGGCAGATGGGCCGGGGATCGGGGTTTTAGGCTGTCGACGTTCGAGGGGAAGGGGTATGGGAAACCGCAGGCGCATGATGCGGCCGCTGCACGTTGCCATCCAATTGGCGTTCGTCGCCGCATCGGCACTGCCGCTGGTGACGGAAGCTGCGACTTGCACCGTCGGAGCCGGCGTCAGAACGATCGGCAACGAGTTCTTCGCTTCCGCCGCATACCCGGACGGCAGCTATGAGTACCAGGTCACGATACTCCTGTGCTCGGGCGGCGTGCCGAGCTACTTCAACGGCACCTCGTTCACAGGAACCCCAGCTGCCGTCATTCAGGCCTACCGATCGCTGAATTCAACGCGGGTCTTTCGCAATCAGTGCGGCTCGATGGGCTTGATCGCGCATGATCGCTTTCTCGGCACCATCGATGACGGCGTGGTTGCCGTCGATCTGGGCCTGTCGGCCCACCCGTTGAACGCCACCTACATCGACGAATTCGTCAAGGGCATCGCGCCGGGCGAGGGTTTCCCAATCCCTTGCGGCTGCACCGGCGGCCTGGCCAGGCTGCCGGGTTCCGCCGCCTGTACGCCACCGCCGGTGGTCAAGGCGCCCGACCTGTGCATCGGCAACCCGATCGTTCCCGGCCAGGGCTGCAAGGTCCAGTGGGAAACCGACTACACCTTCGGCGGCGCCTCACCGCTGAACTTCAAGCGCTACTATCACAGTCAGAGTCCCTATCATGACCGGAGTGCCGCCCAACGCGCGCTGGGCAACCGCTGGCGACACAACCACGACGTCCTGCTCAATCCGGCCGCCGGCGCCAACCTTGTCCTCCTGCTCCGCGACGACGGCCAGATCCTCTACTTCCGCCCCAAGGCCGGCAGCGCTACCGACTGGGTCAGCGACGCCGACATCGTCGGCCAACTGAAGAAGACCGCCACCGGCTGGACCTGGCGCGAAAGCGACGACGCCGTCGAAACCTTCGATGCCGCCGGCCGGCGCCTCGCCCGCGTCGAACGAGGTGGACGCTCGCTCAGCTACAGCTACGTGCCCGGCAGCGATCGGCTCGCCGGCATCCAGGACAACTTTGGCCGCAGCCTCACCCTCACCTACAACGCCCAGAATCTCCTCAGCGAACTCACCACACCCGCTGGCGAGAGAATTACCTACACCTACGACGGCAACGGCAACCTCGCCACCGTCACTCGCCCCGACTCTCACGTGCGCAGTTACAGCTACACCAGCGTCAGCGTCGGCGGCAACGTCGAACCCGCCCTTCTCACTGGCCTCACTGATGAAAACGCCAACCCCTACGCGACCTGGACCTACGACACCAGTGCCCTCGCCGCAAGCAGCGAGCACGCCGGTGGTGTCGATCGCCATACCTTCACCTACCGAAAAGACGCTGCCGGCAGGATTACCGGCAGCAACGTCACCAACCCCCTGGGCGCGGTTACGGAATACACTTTCCACAACCTCTTCGGCGCGAACCGCGTGTCGACCATCAGCCAGCCGCTCATCGCCGGCCTCACCCGCAGCTTCACCTACGACGCCAACGGCAACGTTGCCAGCCGCACCGACTTCAACGGTCGGCTCACGACCTACACCTACGACCTGACTCGCAACCTCGAGATCAGACGCCTCGAAGCCTCCGGCCAGGCCGAAGCCCGGACCATCAGCAGCGAATGGCACGCCAGCTACCGTCTGCCCTTGCGCATTGCCGAACCCCTCAAGCGCACCCTCTTCACCTACGACGACTCCGGCAACACTCTCAGCCGCAGCGAACAGGCCACCACCGATGGCAATGGCAGCCTTGGCTTCGCCGCCCCCGTGGTCGGCAGCCCCCGCACCTGGACCTTCACCTACAATTCCCTTGGCCAGGTCCTCAGCGCCGATGGCCCGCGGAGCGACCTCACCGACCTCACCACCTACGGCTACCACGACGCCGCCGACCCCGACCCCGGCAAACGCGGCAACCTCGCGACAGTTGCCAACGCCCTGGGCCACGTCACCGAGGTCACCGCCTATGATCTGGACGGCCGGCCGCTCATCGTGGTCGATCCGAACGGCTTGACCACCACCCTCAGCTATGACCCTCGCGGCCGCCTTGCCGGCCAGACCGTCGGTGACGAACACACGGCCTACACCTACGACCCCGCCGGTCAACTCATCCGCATTACGTTGCCCGACGGCAGCAGCCTGAGCTACAGCTGGGACGCCGCGCATCGCC
Source organism: Candidatus Accumulibacter necessarius (assembly GCA_017302435.1). Lineage (GTDB taxonomy): Bacteria > Pseudomonadota > Gammaproteobacteria > Burkholderiales > Rhodocyclaceae > Accumulibacter > Accumulibacter necessarius. The sequence continues at coordinate 7,035 of JAFLDL010000054.1, read as the reverse complement.
TCACGCAGGTCACCGATAGCCTTGGCAACACGCTGACCTACACCCTCGACGCTGCCGGCAACCGTATCCGGGAAGACACCCGCGACCCTGCCGGCCAGCTCAGCCAGACGAAGCCGCGCGTTCATGACGCGCTCGGCCGCCTCAGCCGAGAACTCGGATCCCTGAACCAGCTGCACGCCGAATACGCCTACGACCCGCAAGGCAACCTCAGCGGCATCACCACCCCGCAGGGTGCCGGCACCCGCAGCACGACCCAGGCCTTCGACGCCCTCAACCGCCTGATCCGGGTGACCGACCCGGCCAGCGGCATCACCCAATACGCCTACGACGGCCAGAGCCAGCTGATTCGCGTCACCGACCCGCGCACTCTCGCCACGCGCTACACCATCGATGGCCTGGGCAACACCAGCCAGCTGAACTCCCCAGACAGCGGCACCACCCATCGGACGTTCGACGCCGCCGGCAACGAACTGACCACGTCCGACGCCAAGGGCCAGACCACCAGCCGCCAGTACGACGCCCTGAATCGCCTCACCCGCGTCACCTACGCTGACAACAGCCACGACGTCTTGCTCTGGGATCTGGGCGCCAACGGCAAAGGACGTCTGGCCCGCATCGAGCAACGCGACGCCGCCGGCACGCTCGTCGCCGCCATCGGCCGGCAATACGACCCACACGGCCGCCTGACGCAGGAAACCCGCAGCCTGGCCGGCGTCGCCTATGTCACCCAGTACCGCTACGCCAAAGGCCGCCTGGTCGGCCTGAGCTACCCGAGCGGCAACGAGATCAACTACACCCTCGATGCCCAGGGGCAGATCAGCGAAATCCGACTCACCACCGGCGGCCAAGTCAGGACACTCGCGACCGCCATCGCGTATCACCCCTTCGGCGGCATCAGGCAACTCACCAACGGCGCCGGGCAGCTCCTGACCTGGGGCCAGGATACCGACGGCCGGCCGAGCAGTTACACCCTCGGCAACCAGACCTGGCAGATCGCCTACGACACGGCCTCGCGCATCGCCGCCCAGACCAACATCAATGCACCCGCCCAGACCGCGAGCTACGGCTATGACCCGCTCGACCGGCTGACCCAGGCTGTCCTGCCCAGCGTCACCCACGGATACGCCTACGACGCCACGGGCAACCGCTTGAGTCAGACCAGCGGCGGCGCCACTCGCAGCTATACGATCAGCCCGGCAAGCAATCGCCTGTCGGCCATCGCCGGCAGCAATGCCAAGGCGTACGCCTATGACGCCAATGGCAGCGTCACCGGCGATGGCGCCGGCCAGATCTTCGCCTACGACGCGCGCGGCCGCTTGACCGGTGTCACCGTAGCCGGCGCCACCACCACCTACCGTCTCGACCCGCTCGGGCAGCGCATCCGGAAGACCGGGGCCGAGGACACCGTCTACCACTACGACCAGGAAGGCCGACTGATCAGCGAAACCGCGCCCGACGGCACCCCCCGCAAAGACTACGTCTGGCTCGGCGACCAGCCGCTGGCCATCATTCAGTAGGACAGGGGACGGATCATGCGAAGTCTTTGCCACGACCTGCTTCACTACGCCAGCTTCCGTTTGCTCGCCCTGATCGACCTCGTGCCTGCCGCAGCCACGCTGAGAATGAAGGCGGGAGCGTCATTGCCATTTCGGTGGACCCTGCTCGCCCAAATGCTGGCTGCCGCAAGCCTGTTGCTGACGGTATTCGCCGCCTGGGCTGCGCCGAGCATCGGTGGGATGCAAATCACACCGAGCACGGTCGCACCCGGTGCGCCGACGACTATCCGCGTGACTGTCACGATTACGGATCCGACAGTCATCCCCGGCAGCGTCAACCTGCAGCGCGTCAACGACGCCGGGGCGGCGGTCGCCGTCGTGGGCTCGCTACGTGACGACGGGCTGAACGGCGACGCCGTCGCTGGTGACCAAGTCTACACCCTCGACGCTGTCTTCACCGAGACCACGCCGGTTCGACTGCGGGTGTCGGCGGGCTTCAAGGGCATGTTGAGGCGGCTGTTTTCGGCCAGTGTGCTGCTCAACATCAATCGCCCGCCTCTGGCCGATGCCGGCCCCGACCAGCGCGTTGCCCTGGGCAAGCTGGTCGTCCTCGACGGCAGCGTCTCCCTGGACCCTGAAGGAGCGCCCCTCAGCTACACCTGGTCGCTGATCGGCAGGCCTGTTGGCAGCAGCGCTGTCCTCGCCGCCGCCAACAGTGCGCGCGCGACCTTCTCCGCCGACCGTCCGGGCGACTATCTCGCACAATTGATCGTCAGTGACGGACAACTTGCCAGCGCCCCCGATGCGGTGAGCGTCTCCGTGATCCACACGCCGCCGACGGTCAGCCTGACCGCGCCGGACGAGGGCACCGTTTATACCTTGCCGGTCACCGTGACTGTGACGGCAACAGCGAGCGGAGCCGAGGTCAATACGCCGATCAGCCGGGTGGACTTCTACCAGAGCGCCACCCTGATCGGCGGCAGCACGGCGAGTCCCTATACCATCCTCTGGGCGCCGACGACGGTTGGCAGCTACATTTTGACGGCGAAAGCGACCGACAGCGCCGGTGGGGTGACGACGAGCGCGGCGCGCAGCATCACGGTGCAGGCGGCGAACGCGTTGCCAACTGTCAGTCTGGTCAGCCCGATCGTCAACGAGAACTTCACGGCACCCGCGAACGTGACGCTCACGGCAACGGCGAGCGACACCAACGGGACGGTCAGCAAGGTCGAGTTCTTCCAGGGCGCGACGCTGATCGGCACCGCCACCGCGGCGCCGTACACCGTCACCTGGAACAGCGTCCCGGCCGGCAGTTACAGTCTGACCGCCAAGGCGACCGACGACCGCGGCGGAACGTGGACCAGTGCGGCGGTGCCGATCACCGTGACTGGAGCAGGGCCGACCATCCTCTACCTGCACGGCGATCATCTCGGCTCGCCGAGAGTGGCGACCAACGAAGGCAACGTCGTCGTCTGGCGCAATCTGCCGACCAGCGAGCCCTTCGGCATGGCGCTGCCGGAAGAGGACCCGGATGGCGATGGTCGGGCGACGGTGATCAACCTGCGCTTCCCGGGGCAGTACTTCGACCGGGAGGCACAGCTGCACCATAACTACTTCAGGGATTACGATCCGGGGACGGGGCGGTATGTGCAGAGTGATCCGATTGGGTTGGCGGGGGGGATCAATACGTATGGCTATGTCGAGGCTAATCCGGTTAGCCTGGCCGATCCCTTCGGTCTAATGGGGGTAGCAGCGGGAAGAGGTAAATATCCGCCGGGCCAAGGCCCAGGGAATTTCCCGCCGGACGAGGTCATGTGTAAGCTGAAATGTGCTACTGCCAACGACGCTCTCCAGATCAGATGCGCCAATGCGTACGCCATGTGCATGATGCAATATAAAGATCCTGAAATGGGCAGGCCTAGGGGACTTCAATCTGGAGCCTCTCTCAGGTGCTTGCAAGAGTTTGAAAAATGTTCGGTGCCTTTCAACCAGTGTAAGACGAAGTGCGAGTGTCAATAAGGAGTGATTTTCTTATGCAAGAACTTGATGTGCTGCGAACTATCGGGTTTGCTGCAGCGCAAATTTTGCTCTTGGTCTGTTTTATTGCGGCGCTAGCGCTGGCCCGTTCTCACCTTCGGCCGCCTGGATGGGGATTGGTTGTGGTCGGCACCGCTTTGCTTGTATCTCAAACCATCTTGCAGTTTGGCGGTGCTGTAGTAGTTTCGCTCATGTCATTAGAGAAATTCAGGGGCTTTAATGCGATGCACCATGTCTTTGAAATCTTGGGTATTGTCGGTTCTGTATTCACGATAGCGGGGCTGATTAAGGCGGTGCAGTGGCTCACAGGAAAGCAGGAAAGGGGCCAGAGTAAATAGCCGCCTAGCTCACCCTGACCGCCGCCGACACCGACGGGACGATCGCCAAGGTCGAGTTCTTTCAGGGGGCAACGCTGATTGGCATTGCGACCGTGCCGCCGTACAGCGCCGTCTGGAGCAACGTCCCGGCCGGCAGCTACAGCCTGACGGCCAAGGCGACCGACAACCTCGGCGCGATGCGCAGCAGCCCGGCCGTAGCGATCACGGTCACCAGTAGCGGGCCGACCGTCCTCTACCTGCACGGCGACCGTCTCGGCACACCGCGTGTGGCGACCAACGAAGCCAACGTCGTCGTCTGGCGCAACCTGCCGACCGGTGAGCCGTTCGGGATGGCGTTGCCGGAGGAAGAACCCGACGGCGACGGACGGGCGACGGTGATCAACCTGCGCTTCCCGGGGCAGTACTTCGACCGGGAGACACAGCTGCAGTATAACTACTTCAGGGATTACGATCCGGGGACGGGGCGGTATGTGCAGAGTGATCCGATTGGGCTCGAAGGGGGCAACAACACCTATGTCTACGCAAATCTGAACCCGGTTTCGAATGTTGATCCGGAAGGGCTGGCGTCTTGCACGTACTCAATCTCGTCACACTCGATGACATGCACGCCAAATAGCGGCGGTAGATCTTTGACGCTTGGTCCGGTGGGGGTCTTCTCCGGGGTGCCAGGGCAATGTCGCAACAACCCTGATTGCGCAGACAACAAGGATGAAGGGCCAATTCCGCCCGGAAACTACAAGATGAATCAGGACGACCGGGAGGGTAACGAAGGTTTCTGGCGGTTGGAGCCTAATCCGCCAATTCCTGGTTGGAAGTGCCGGCTTGGCATAAATCGTTGTGGCTTCATGTTGCATCCTGGCACGGTTTCCCTTGGTTGCATTACCGCAGATCCGACGAACCCGAAAACCATGCGCCAGTACGACCGGATTGACCGCTTGCTGCAGCGAGAAAACGGAGCGAACACACTCACGGTGACGCAATGAGGCGCAAGCTGGTGATGGTCGTTGCGGCAATCGTGTTGCTCATTGGTGGGGCGATAGCTGCTGTCTCTTCGACCTTCGACAGTGCTGTCATGGCAATGAAGGGTGGTCGCTACGAGACCGCAAGACCAAAGCTTGAATGGCTGGCGACGGCTGGGCACGCTCGTGCCCAGCATCTGTTGGGTGAAATGTACGCATACGGCTGGGGGGTGACCCGGGATCGCGAGGAAGCGGTAAGGTGGTTTCGGCGTGCGGCCTATCGCGCTGAAGGGTTGAAGGACCCGGCAGCCTACGCGGCTTACTACGTTGGTCAGAACTTCTCTCAGGGCTTCGGGGTGCAGCAGGACTCGACTGAAGCCGCGTGGTGGGTCAAGTTCGCCAAAGACGGCGGCTACTCTGGCGGTCCTCGGTAGCTCGATACGGGTAGGGATCGAGAAGAAAAAAGCTCCTCCACCTGTCTCAGCCTTTGCCCTTCGCCTTCTTCTCCGCGCTGGTGACGACGGCAACACCGTGGCAGCGCTGTTCGATTCCATGTGGCCGCGGCTGGAAGCTTGTTGCCGCTTCCGCTGCCGGCGAACCTGCCGGCGCACGAGTCAGACCGCTGGCATGCTCAAAGGGAGGTCGCCTGCCTGCAGAGCTCATGGTCTCTGGCGATCCGCCGCGAGCACGGCATGGGCGAACCCGGGACCACTCATGATGGTAAGATATTGCACCGCACAAGCTGCAGCGGGCAAGTGGCCGAACGCCGGCGAGGAGTCCCTGCGGCGCGGGATCGGCAGCTGGACAGGAAGGCTATGACCGAAAAACAGGCAGACAAGGGTTCCATTCAGGTCATCGAGCGGATGATGTCGCTACTCGAGGTGCTGGCGGACATGCCGGAGCCGGCGAGTCTCAAGCTGCTGGCGCAGAGCACCGGTTTGCATCCATCCACCGCGCATCGCATCCTGGCAGCAATGACGAGTGCCGCGATCGTCGAGCGGCAGGATGCCGGGAGCTACATGCTGGGTATTCGGCTGCTCGAACTCGGCAACATCGTCAAGTCGCGGATCAACATCCGTCAGGTCGCCTTGCCTCATATGCAGCAGTTGCACGAACTGGTGGGCGAAGCGGTTAACCTCGGTATTCGCCACGAAGACGAGATCATCTACGTCGAGCGGACCTCAAGCGGTCGTTCTCTGGTGCGCGTCGTTTACCTGGTTGGTGGGCGGGCACCGCTGCATCTGACCTCGGTAGGCAAGCTGTTTCTGGCGGATGACGGGCTGGCCGATGTCCGTGCCTATGCCAGGCGTACCGGTCTGCCGGGCAAGACCCCGCATTCGCTGACCCGGCTAGACGCGCTGGAAAAGGAGCTCGACAGGATTCGCCGGCATGAATTTGCCTGCGATAACGAGGAAGCCGAGATCGGTTTGCGCTGTCTCGCCGCACCGATTCGCAACGACGAAGGTCAACTGGTCGCCGGGCTGTCGGTTTCCGCGCCCGCCGATCGCCACAATCCCGACTGGGTGACGCCGATCAAGGCGACGGCCAGCGAGATCTCGCAGGCCCTGGGCTATCGCAGGCCTGCGCGCAGGTGATTGCAGCCTTTGGTCAACGCAACGGCGGCAAGCGCCGTTAATGACTATTGCAAGACGCCAAGCGGAGATGCCTGGTGATTGCGAATCCCAATCTCACCAGGAGGAACTCCATGCACAAGCTGATTACCCTGTTGCTCGCTCTGCTGATGGTCGCTGTCAATGCCTTTGCTGCAGTCAATGTGAATACGGCCAACGAGGAGGAACTGCAGATGCTTACCGGTATTGGCCCGGCAAAGGCCAAGGCGATCGTCGACTACCGGACGAAGAACGGTTCCTTCAAGTCGGTGGACGACTTGACCAAGGTTCCCGGGATTGGTCCGGCCGTGCTCGGCAAGATGAAGGGCGACGTGACGCTGACCGGCGCGACGACGCCGAAGGCGGCCGCTCAGACCGGGGCGCCGGCTACCAGGGCGGCAACGCCGCCAGCCAGCGAAGCGGCGAAGCCGACCGTGCCAGCCACTCCGGCGGCAGCACCAGCGCCGGCCGCGGCGAAGCCGGTTGCTGCGACCGCCACTCCGGCGACGCCTGCGGTACCCGCAGCGGCAGGTGCTGCCAAAGCCGATCCGGCCAAGGCCGCAGCGCCAGCCGCCGCCAGCACGCCGGCACCAGT
>JAFLDL010000053.1 GCA_017302435.1 Candidatus Accumulibacter necessarius | reverse complement strand
AGTGAGCGCCGCGCTACAGGTGCTGCGCACGGCGACGGCCGGCGCCGCGGCAACCGGCGGCGGCCGTGTCGTGGCGGTGGTCAGCGACGACCGCGCACCCTTGCTTGGCCCGCTGCAGCAGGCAGCTCCGGCGCTGCTGGCGGGCGCCACGATGGTCCTCAAGCCAAGCCCCAAGGCGCCCTCCGCGGCCTTCGCACTGGCTGAGCTGACGGCACGCAGCGGTTTCCCGGGGGGCGTCTTCAATATCCTGCAAGGCGACCTGGCGGCGATCGAAGGCCTGTGTGCCGCCGAGGAGGTCAGCCTGTTGCTCTTTGCCGGCGACCCCGCGCTGGGCAGCAAGGTGGCTGCCATCGCCGGCCGCCACGGCAAGCCTTTTTTGGGCTGAGCCATGCACCGGATTGTCTATCTCGAACGTGAGTCGATCATCGCCAACGTGCGCCGGCCTGATTTCCCCCATCTCTGGGTTGAACACGCGAAGACGCTGCAGCCAGACGTTGAGGAGCGACTTGCCGGGGCGACGATCGCCATCGTCAACAAGCTCCAGATCGACGCCAGGCTGGTCGCCGCGTTGCCGACCCTGCAGATGGTCGCCGTCGCGGCGACCGGCACCAACAACGTCGACCTCGACGCCTGCCGAAGCCGCGGCATCATCGTCTCGAACATCCGCGGCTATGCCGCGCATACCGTCCCCGAGCATGTCTTTCTGCTCTTGCTGGCGCTGTCGCGCAATCTCGTCGCCTACCGGCAGGCAATGGCTGCAGGCAACTGGCAGCGCTCCGAGCAGTTCTGCTGTTTCGATTTCCCGATCCGTGACCTGCACGGCGCGACGCTGGCGGTGATCGGCAGCGGCAGCCTGGGCAGCGGTGTCGCCCGGCTGGCCGAGGCCTTCGGCATGCGCGTGCTGCGCAGCGAGCGTAAGGGCGAGACCCGCGTACGGCCCGGCTACACGCCGTTCGAGCAGGCCCTGCGGGAGGCCGACGCGATCTCTCTGCACTGCCCGTTGACGGCGGCGACGAAGAATCTGATCGGCGAAGCCGAGTTGCGCGCGATGAAGCCGACGGCCTTGCTGATCAATACCGCGCGCGGCGGGCTGGTTGATGAAGCGGCCTTGGCCAGCGCCCTGCAGCGGGGCTGGATCGCTGGCGCCGGGTTCGATGTGCTGACGGTCGAGCCACCAGGCGATGGCAACCTCCTGCTGGCGCCGCAACTACTCGCGCTGCCCAATTTCCTGCTGACGCCGCACGTGGCCTGGGCGAGCCAGCCGGCGATGCAGGCCCTCGCCGATCAACTGACTGCCAACCTCGAAGCTTTCGTTCGCGGTGAACCACAGAACCGGGTCGCCTGACTCCCGGTGTCACGAGCCGCGACTTTGCTACCTGGTGCGTGCACCGTGAAGCCAGCGGCGACAGAAATGCCGCCGCCGGCCGGGGTGGGCCATAGCGCCGCTTACCCCCTGCCCGGCCCGCCCTGACGGCGCGCGAAGTCGGCCAGCAGACCCTTCGCCGCCAGTTCGCAGAGATCGAGCACCCGTTCGAAACCTGACTCGGCACCGTAGTAGGGATCGGGGACCTCGGAGATGCCAAGGCCCTCGGCGTAGTCGAGGAAGAGCCCAAGCTTCGACCGGCTGTCGTCCGCGCGCAGGCGTTGCAATGCCGCGAGGTTGGCCTCGTCCATGGCCAGAATGCAGTCAAACCGATCGAAATCGGCCTTAATTACCGGGCGGGCGCGCAGTCTCGACAGATCGTATCCACGCCTGGCGGCAACGCGCCGCGCGCGTGCGTCCGGCGCCTCGCCGGCATGGTAATGGCCATGCGTTCCTGCCGAGTCGAACTCGAGCATGGCCGCCAGGCCCTGCTTCTGCGCCAGGCTTCGGGCGACTGCTTCGGCAATCGGCGAACGACAGATGTTGCCCATGCAGACGAAGAGAATCCGGTATCGATTGGCCGCGGCTGGCGTCCTCATCAGAAATCGTTCCCGCACCGGGCCGTGGCTGGGGGCCACCGCCGTCTTGCCAACGGCCGCCGACAGCGCTCCCGCGGCAACACGCTATTCGACCGCACCGGCACCGCCGTTCGGAAAAAGCTCGTCAACGAAACCGAAGCGGCTGAAATCCCTGATCCGCATCGGATAGAGAATGCCGTCGAGGTGGTCGCATTCGTGTTGCACCACGCGCGCGTGGAAACCTGCGACAGTGCGGTCGATCGGCCGACCGACGGCGTCGAAGCCGGTGTAGCGCAAATTGCGCCAGCGCGGCACCCAACCGCGCAGCCCCGGCACCGAGAGGCAGCCTTCCCAGCCTTCCTCGATCGCTGCCGAGAGCGGCGTCAACACCGGATTGATCAACACCGTCCGTGGAACCAGCTCGGCATCGGGATAGCGCGGATTACATTCGACGCCGAAAATCACCACGCGCAGGCCGACACCGATTTGCGGCGCCGCCAGGCCGGCACCGTCAAGGTGATGCATGGTCTCTTCCATGTCGGCAATCAGCGCGTGCAGATCCGGCCGATCGAAACGCTCGACCAGTCTGGCCTGCTGCCACAGGCGCGGGTCGCCCATTCTCAGGACAGGTCTAATCATCGCTGTTCAGCATCGCTTCGATGAGCGCACGCACTTGCGCCATCGCCCCCTCGAGGACTTGATGGATGGCATCCAGGCTGATGCCCGCGTGGCTGTCGCCCCGCCCCGCGGCATAGTTGGCCACGACGTTGATTGCCGCATAGGGCACGCCGAGTTCACGCGCCAGGGCGGCTTCCGGCATGCCGGTCATGCCGACAACATCGGCGCCATCGCGCTCAATGCGGTTGATTTCGGCGGCAGTTTCCAGGCGCGGCCCCTGCGTTGCGGCATAGACCGCAGAATCGCTGACCACGAGGCCGATCGCCGTGCCGGCATCGCAGAGCTTTCGGCGCAACGACTGATCGTAGGGATGGGAGAAGTCGACGTGTCTGACCGGGCTGTCCGGGCCTTCGTGATAGGTCGAATGGCGACCCCAGGTGTAGTCGATGATCTGGTGCGGAATGACCAGATCGCCCGGCCTGAGGTCCGAACGAATACCGCCGACGGCCGCCACCGAGACGATTCCGACTGGCGCACACTCCGCCAGGGCCCAGATGTTTGCCCGGTAATTCACCTGGTGCGGCGCAATGCTGTGCTCATCGCCGTGCCGCGCCAGGAAAACCACCGGCCGATCGCCGATGCGGCCGAAGGTCAGCGCCGCGGACGGCTCGCCGTAAGGCGTGCCTGCCAGCTTGCGATGCGAAACCTCCAGGCTGGCCAGCCGGGTCAGGCCGCTACCGCCGATGATTGCCAGCATCTCAATCGTCCCGCATGGCGTAGATTGCCGGCAGATTGCGCCAGGCGCCAAAGACATCCATGCCGTAACCGAAGAGGAAGCGGTCAGGTACGGTCAGCGCCACGAAGTCGGCCGCAATCGGCTTCTTCCTGCCGATCAGCTTGTCGGCCAGCACCGCGGTATAACAGGCGTCGGCGCCCCGCTGCAGCAGCCGTTCACGAATCGCGGCCAGCGTCAGCCCTTCGTCGAGGATATCGTCCACCAGCAGCAGCGTGCGCCCGCTCACCGGGGTCGACGGCTCGGCGCGCCAGGACAAGGCGCCACCCGCGATCTGCTGGCCGTAACGCGTGACATGCACGTAGTCGAAGTCGAGCGGAAAAGTCAGCTGCGTCATCAACTGGCCAGCAAAAGGCACACCACCGTTCATCACGCACAGCAGCAGTGGGTTGCTGTCGCGCAGCCTTTCGGCAATTTCACACGCGACGCGGCTGACCGCGGCCGCGACCGTCTCCGCCGAGTGGATGATATCGGCCGAGGCGAGGATGGCCATGGCCTGTCGCGGGTCGCTCATGTCCCCTCCTCCGGGCTCGCCGGATGTTCTGCCAGGACAGCCCCGCGGTGACCGTGCTGCCGCGCCATCGGATCGCTGGACCAGTTCATGGCGCTGGCTGCTCCAGGTTCAGCAGAGTCAGCAACTGCCCCTCGTCGATCACCCTGATCGCGAGCAGCCGGGCCTTTTCGAGCTTGCTGCCGGCCTCGGCACCGGCGACGACGAAATCGGTCTTTTTCGAAACCGCGCTGCTGACCTTGCCACCCGCCGCTTCGATCAGCTCTTTGGCCGCATCACGGGTCAGCGAAGGCAGCGAACCGGTCAAGACGAACACCTTGCCGACCACGGCGCCGCGGGGCGGCACCGGCGCTTCGCCTTCGCTCCACACCACCCCGGCCGCACGCAACTGCTCGATCACCTCGAGGTTGTGCGGCTCGCTGCAGAACTGACGAATACTCTGCGCGACGATCGGGCCGACATCGGTCACCTGCAGCAATTGTGCTTCGTCGGCAGCCAGCAGCCGGTCCAGGCTGGCGAAGTGGCGCGCCAGATCCTTGGCCGTCGCTTCGCCGACGTTGCGGATGCCAAGCGCGTAGATGAAGCGCGCCAGCGTCGTCTGCTTGCTGTGCTCGATCGCCGTCAGCAGATTGCTCGCCGACTTCTCGGCCATCCGTTCGAGATTGACCAGGGCCAGCAATCCCAGCCGGTAGAGGTCGGCCGGCGTGCGCACGACGGCGCTATCGACCAGCTGTTCGACCAGTTTGTCACCGAGACCTTCGATATCCATCGCGCGGCGCGAGGCGAAGTGCAGCAACGCCTGCTTGCGCTGCGCCGGACAGTAGAGTCCGCCGGTGCAACGCGCCACCGCCTCGTCCGGGTTGCGCACCACCTGCGAGCCGCAGACCGGGCAGCTTGTCGGCATGATGAATTGCCTGGCAGCCAGCGGACGCTTTTCGGGCAGGATGCGGGCGACTTCCGGAATCACGTCGCCCGCCCGGCGAACGACGACCGTATCGCCAATGCGCACGTCCTTGCGGCGGATCTCGTCCTCGTTGTGCAGGGTGGCGTTGGTCACCGTGACGCCGCCGACGAACACCGGCGCCAGCCGCGCCACCGGCGTCAGCGCGCCGGTCCGACCCACCTGGATCGAGATATCCAGCAACTCGGTGACGGCTTCCTCGGCTGGGAACTTGTGCGCAAGCGCAAAACGCGGTGCGCGCGAGACAAAACCCAGGCGTTCCTGCGCCGCCAGGTCATCGACTTTGTAGACCACGCCATCGATGTCGTAGGGCAGTGACTCGCGGCTGCGGCCGATCTCGGCAAAATAGGCGAGCAGGCCCGCGAGGCCGCTGACCCGGCGCCGTTCCGGCGCCACCGGAAAACCCCATTCAGCGAGTTGGTCGAGCAAGGCCGAGTGCGTCGCCGGCAAGGCGGCGCCTTTGACCGAGCCCACGCCGTAGGCAAAGAAGCGCAGCGGCCGCGTCGCGGTGATCCTCGAGTCGAGCTGGCGCAGGCTGCCGGCTGCGGCATTGCGCGCGTTGACATATTCCTTCTCGCCCCTTTCGCGCTGGCGGGCGTTCAGCCGCTCGAAATCGCTGTGCCAGAACAGCACCTCGCCGCGCACCTCGAACCGATCCGGCCAGCCGCTGCCCTGCAGGTGAAGCGGGATACTGTGCAAGGTGCGCAGGTTGGCCGTCACGTCCTCGCCTGTCGTGCCGTCACCGCGCGTTGCGCCATGCACCAGAATGCCCTGTTCGTAGGACAGGCTGACCGCCAGCCCGTCGAATTTGGGATCGGCCGCATAAGCGACCTCAGCTTCGCTGCCCAGGCCCTCGCGGACACGGCGGTCAAAAACCTGTACCTCTTCGTCGGCGAAGGCGTTGCTGAGGGACAACATCGGGGTCGCATGGACGACCGACGCAAACTCGGGCAGCGGCGGCGCGCCGACCCTTTGCGTCGGCGAATCGCTGGTCACCAGTTCGGGGTGTTCGGCCTCCAGCGACTGCAGCTCGCGGAACAGGGTGTCGTACTCGGCGTCGCTGATCAGCGGTGCGTCGAGGACATAATACCGGTGGTTGTGCTTCTCGATCTCGACCCGCAGGGCACGGGCGCGCTCGCTGAAACTCATGCCCCAACCTTCAGGATTCAGGAGAACAGGCGCCGGGCCAGCGCCCCGCCTGCCGGCAATTGGCGATGCGCCATCGCTGTCTGGTATTGGACCACCTGCCGCCGGATTGGCTCGATCGCGCTCTCGGACAGCGGACGCCGGTTATCGTCGACCAGCGCGCCGTGCAGCGAGTCGGCAAATCGCCGCCCGAGTTCGAGCATCTGGGTCAACACGCGATCACCACTCGCGACTCGCGGCACGTCGAGCAGGAAAGTGACGCCGTGAGTACTCATGGCGCGCATCGATTCGGCCGAAAAGCCTTGTGTCTCCTGGTTAAGCAGCACAAAAAGCAGATTGCCTTCGTCATCGAAACGGGCAAAGCGGCCGTCCGCGTCGATGACCATGCCGGCCGATTCGGCGAGGGTACGCAACTTGGTCCCGGGGAAAACCTGCCCCTGGCTGATGACGTTGACGCCGATCTGGATATCGACCCCGGCACAGAACTCGTCAAGTTGCGACGCCAGCTGCAAAGCCGGTTCACGTAGAGGCAACTCGGCAACGCCCATCAATTCGGTTGCCAGATCCTGGATGGCGACATGGAAGATCGACAGGTCGCCGTCACGGACCGGACCTTTGCGGTCAACGAGCTGCAGCCCGACGCGAATGTGCCGGTAGGCGCCATCACCGTCCTCGAGGATCGGCTCCCACTCGTGCGAGTGCTCGTTGAAACCGATCCAGTTCACGGTTTTTCCAAGCCGCGCCAGGGCAGCGCGCTGCGCTTCACGAATCTGGTAGGCCGCGGCCGGCTCGGAGACCTCGATCGCGGCAATGTAATCGATCGCCGGCGATACGAGGCAAAGCGGCGCCGAAGTCGGGTGTGCAGGATGTGCCGCGTGTACAGTCTCGCCGGCGGCATCCGCGTCGCTGTCCGACGCCCGCTCTGCCAGCGCGGACGCCTCGCGCAACAGCGGCTCGACCCGCTCCTGCCCAGCCCTGGCGGTCGCGCCGGCGACGGCCGGCGGCAAATGGGAGTCGCCAATCGCCCGCGAAGCCTCGCCGGCGTACTCGTCAGCCCGGTCGTCAGCCGCCGCTTCATCGAGCAGGACGTCGGCCTGACGAGCGCTCAACAGTTCCTCGGCAAGTTTGCGATGCTTGTGTTCCTGCCACTTGTTGTAGGCCAGCACGCCGACGACCGCGGCGCCACCGAGGCCGATCAAACCCATCTGCAAGTCTGTCATGTCCATTCCTAAACGAGTTGCTCGCGCAAGCGCAGCGCTTCTTCCATGTCGACTTCAACGATGCGCGAGACGCCGGATTCCTGCATGGTCACACCGACGAGCTGTTGCGCCATCTCCATCGTGATCTTGTTGTGGCTGATGAACAGAAACTGCGTATTGGCCGACATGCGTCGCACCATCGCGCAGAAGCGTTCGGTATTGGTATCGTCAAGCGGCGCATCGACTTCATCGAGCAGACAGAAGGGCGCCGGATTGAGCTGAAACATGGAGAATACCAGCGCAATCGCCGTCAACGCCTTTTCACCGCCGGAAAGCAGGTGAATCGTCGAGTTTTTTTTGCCGGGCGGCTGCGCCATCACCTGCAGGCCGGCATCGAGAATCTCGTCGCCGGTCATGATCAGCCTGGCCTCGCCGCCGCCGAAAAGCGTTGGAAAGAGTTCGCCAAAGCTCCGGTTGACCGCGTCGTAGGTCGTCTGCAGCAGATCGCGCGTTTCGCGGTCGATGCGCCGAATCGCATTCTCGAGCGTTTCCATCGCCTGCGTCAGGTCCGCCGACTGGGCGTCGAGGTACCCCTTGCGTTCACGTGCTGCTTCCAGTTCGTCGAGGGCCGCCAGATTGACGGCACCGAGTGCTTCAATCGAGCGTTGCAGCGCGGCGATCGCATTCTGCAAGCCGCCCGCGCGCGCGCCGGCGAGTTCGCCCAGCAGCGACAATTCATCGGCATTGGCTTCGGTCAACTGCGCCGCGAACTGCTCGCAACTGAGACTGGCCGCCTGTTCCCTGAGCCGGAGTTCACCGATCCGGTTGCGCAGCGGGTCCAGGCTCTGCTCGACTTTCAGGCGCTCTTCGTCGAGCATGCGCAGACCGTTTGCCGCCGCCTCGAGGGCATCACGAGCGTTTGCCAGCGCGTGCTCGCGAGCCACGCGATGATCGAGCGCCTGCTGCAGTTCGGGCTCGAGATCCTCGGCCTGCATGGCGCTGGCGTTTTCCTCGCAGCGCGCCAGTTCTTCAACGATACGTGCCAGCTGCTGCCGCGCAAGCTCCTGGTTGCCGGCCAGTTCCTCCAGTTTGTTGCGGCACTCGCGCTGCGCAAACTCGGCCTCGCGCAGTTCGCGTTCAGCGCCGTTGACCTGCTCGCGCTCGTCGCGCAGCATCCGCTCGCTGTGCTCGAACTCCACCCGCGCCGCCTGCATCACCGTCTGCAGCTCGCTCACCCGTTGACGTTGCAGGTCGATGGCTTCGTCAGCGAGAAACAGGCGCTCGCTCTCGGTCTCTTCCTCGGCAACCATTTCAGCCAGACTCTCGTCGATCTGCGCCTGCCGCTCACGGAAGCGCTCCTGGGCCTGCGACAGCTTCAGCGTCTCGACCTGGATGGCATGCGCCTTGTCCTGCAGAACGCCCAGTTGCTGCCGCGCCTCGTGCACAGCGTGTTGCGCATCGGCCAGGCGACGTTCGACGTCACCGAGGCTCGCCTGCGTGTGCGCCACCGTTTCGTCCCGCTGAGCGATCACCGCCGCCAGCGCGTCAATCTCGCGCTGACGTTCGAGCAGGCCGTGCGCCGCACTGTCCGGCGCAAACAGCGTCACACTCTGCCGGCTGACGATGTCGCCACCGGCGGTCACGCAGCATCCGTTCGCTGCCAGCTGGCTGCGCCGCGCCAGAGCCGCAGCCAGATCGGGAGCAGTCAGCACGTCGCCCAGCCAGTCGGCAAGAATCGACGACAAGGACGGATCGTCGCAGCGGATTCGCGCCAGCAGCCACTCGTCGGCAGTTGCCGGCGGTGGGTTCGCGCCGGCCAGGGGCAACAACAAGGTCAGCTTGCCGCCCGGGCGGTCCCTGCTCCACGCCGGGTCGGCGCGTTCTGCCGGCAGAGCGGACAGCCGTTCGCGCAGGATCGCTTCGACCGCGTCTTCCCAACCGGCTTCGACGTGCAGGGATTTCCACAACGGCTCGCCCTGCTGCAGCCCGTGCCGGCGCAACCATTCGTCCAGTTTGCCGTTGGTCTGCAGGCGCTGCTGCAGTTGCTGCAGCGCAATCCGACGAGCGTTGGCCTCGGCACGTTCCTTCTGAGCGTGCTGAACTTCCGCCAGCACTTCCCGCCGTCGCTGTTCCAGCCGCGGCAGCTCGAGTTGCTGGCCCTTCTGACTCTCCAGGGCCGCACTGATCCTTTCACGCAGCTCGGCAAGCTCCTCCTGCTTGTCGGCAAATGCAGCGTCATCGGGGACCGGCATCGCCTGGCGATCGAGCGCCAGGCGCTCACGACGGCTGGCGACAATCTGCAGCGAGCGCTGCGCGTGCCCGCGATTCGCCTGCTCGACGTGCAGCCGCTGTTCGGCCTGGGCAATTTCCGTGCGCTCGCGGTTGACCGCCTCCAGAGCCGCAGCGTACTTCTCCTCGGCGAGAGGCAGGCGTTCCTGCCGCGCTTCGAGGCGCAGCTGCCCTTGTTCGACCTGCTCATCAGCAACCAGCAGCAGGCCCTGCCAGCGCTCGTCGTCGGTCGCCAGCTTCCCGGCCTGAGCCTGCCAATGCGCCCGGTCGTCGGTCAATTGGGCGAGCCGCGTCTCGTACTCGCGGCGCGAATCCCGCCGGTGGCGAATCTCGGCTTCCAGCCGTGCAACCTCGGCATTGGCCGCAAATAGGTCACTCTGTGCCGCATGCACCCCATCGCTGGCGGCAAAATGAGCTTCGCGCGCCTCCTCGAGACGAGCCTCGAGATCACGCAGGGCCGCGTTCCGGGCTTCGAGATCGGTCGCTGCCTGTTCGATCTCGCGCGTCAGCCGTTCACGCTCCGACTGCGCTTCATTGCGCCGCAGCAGCCAGAGCAATTGCTGCTTGCGTGCGAGCTCGTCGCTGTATTCACGATACTGGCGAGCGACACTGGCCTGACCCTCAAGGCGCTCCATCTGGGACCCGAGCTCGAGGCGAATGTCTTCCACCCGCGTCAGGTTCTCGCGTGTGTCGCGCAGGCGGTTCTCGGTCTCCTTGCGCCTTTCCTTGTAACGGGTGACACCGGCTGCCTCTTCGAGAAAAACACGCAGTTCGTCCGGCTTGGCTTCGATGATTCGCGAAATGGTCCCCTGGCCGATGATGGCGTAAGCGCGGGGCCCGAGGCCGGTACCGAGAAAGAGGTCGGTGACGTCCTTGCGGCGGACATGCAGGTTGTTGATGTAGTACTCGGACTGGCCGTTGCGCGTCAGCAGGCGCTTGACCGAGAGTTCCGCATACTGCGACCACTGGCCGGCGAGACGACCGAGCGAGTTGTCAAACACCAGTTCGACCGCCGCCCGCGAAACGGGTTTCCGACTCCCGGAACCGTTGAAAATCACATCCTGCATCGATTCGCCACGCAACTCCGAGGCTTTCGATTCGCCTAGCACCCAGCGCACGGAATCCATGACGTTGGACTTACCACAACCGTTGGGGCCAACGACGCCGACGAGCTGGCCAGGCAAGGCGAGCGTCGTCGGATCGACGAAGGACTTGAAGCCGGCGAGTTTCAGTTTGGTCAGGCGCATGAACGAGAACGCAACCGCTACAGTCGCGTCAGAAGAGATCAACAAGAGGATGATGTGGAGCGACTGTCAGCCCTCACCCCGGCAGTAAGCGAGCGAAAAATATTCCCCCGGAATGCCATCACAACTGACTATAATAGCATTCCGTCCGCCCGATTCGTTGCCCCCCGAATGCCACCCGGAATCA
Source organism: Candidatus Accumulibacter necessarius (assembly GCA_017302435.1). Taxonomy (GTDB): domain Bacteria; phylum Pseudomonadota; class Gammaproteobacteria; order Burkholderiales; family Rhodocyclaceae; genus Accumulibacter; species Accumulibacter necessarius. The sequence goes on along the minus strand of JAFLDL010000053.1, from coordinate 16,770 downwards.
CAATGAGCACCCATCCGGTCCCAACCCTCGAAACCTTCCCAAATCCGGCCCCGCGGCGCGATTTCCATATCCACATGGAAATCCCTGAATTTACCTGCCTGTGCCCGAAAACCGGACAGCCGGACTTCGCGACACTGATTCTCGATTACATTCCTGCGCGGACCTGCGTCGAGCTGAAAAGCCTGAAGCTCTACGTCTGGTCGTTCCGCAACACCGGCTGTTTCCACGAGGACGTGACCAACCGCATCCTTGACGATCTGGCAAGCGCGACGAAACCTCGCTACATGCGACTGACGGCCCGCTTCTATGTCCGCGGCGGCATCTTTACCACGGTCGTCGCCGAACACCGCCAGAAAGGCTGGACGCCAGCGCCGACGGTGCAACTCGCGGAATTTCCCAGTCAATCCAGCACCCGGGGCCGAGATCATGAGCATCCAGGCACAACTTAGCGACAACCAACTCCTGCGACTCGAGCAACTTCTCGGTGGTCCCGTGCTGGCGCAGGCGATGCGCCTTGACGAAGCTCAGGGCTATCTCTGCGCGGCACTTTCCGGTCCGCAGCCAACCCCCGAGTCACAGTGGCTGAGCGAGGTGCTCGGCGACTCGGAACAAACTGCCGGTGATCACTGGCGCGAAGCGGCACACTTGCTGCGCTTGCTGGGAACCCAGTTGCAGGCCGAATTGGCGAGCGGCGATCCGCCGCTGCTACTGCTCTACGCCATGGACGAAGACGAGAACTCCGCCAGCGACTACGTCCCCTGGTGCCAGGCCTATCTGCATGGGATCGACACCGCACCCGCAGGCTGGTTCGAGGCGCTTGGCGCGGATGATGACAAGGAGGACAGCGAGGAGATCGCTTACCTTGACGAGCAACTCTTTCCGCTGTTCATGCTCACCGGCGACGCCGAAGCGGCGGCCAGTGCAGCCGGCGAAGAATGGCTTTCGGGCAAGGATCTCGATCGTCTGCGCGAGGAGTGCGAAGAAAACCTGCCGCAGGCGGTGACCAACATCTACCGCTTCTGGGTCGCACACCGCGGCGTAGGGACCATTCGCCGCGAGGACCCCAGGATCGGCCGCAATGACCCTTGCCCCTGCGGCAGCGGCAAGAAGTTCAAGAAATGCTGCGGCGCCGTGCCGGCTGAGAGCGTGTAGAACCTTCGCCAGAAAGCGCCGTGCTTGCTGCCGTCGCTTGCACGCAGGTTGCATGCCCGCTGGCCCGCAACTGGCGGTATCCCGGTGCGGCGGCCCGAAGGGCACGCGGGGAACCGCCAATCCGTGTCTGCCGCGCTTGCTTTCACCGTCGCTCGATGCCCCTTATAATCCAGCGTCCCGCCACGAGACGTGCAAGCCAGTGAATCCCTTCCTCAGCAAGCTGCAACCGTACCCCTTCGAGAAGTTGCGGCAACTGTTTGCCGGTGTCACGCCTGACCCGCAGCAGCGCGAAATTAGACTGTCGATTGGCGAGCCGCAGCACGAGACGCCGGCGTTCATCAAGGACGCATTGACAGCTGGCCTCGCCGGGTTGGCCACTTATCCTACCACGCTCGGCAGCAGCGAATTGCGGCGGAGTATTGCCGCCTGGCTGGAGCGGCGTTACGGCCTGCACGGCATCGACGCGGAAACGCAGGTCATCCCGGTCAATGGCTCGCGCGAGGCCTTGTTCGCTTTTGCGCAGACGATCATCGATCCATCGCGGGGCTACACGCCGCTGGTCGTCAGCCCCAACCCGTTCTACCAGATCTACGAGGGCGCGGCCTACCTTGCCGGTGCCGAGCCGAGATTCCTGAATACCTTGCCGGCCAACGATTACGCGTTTGACTTCACGGCGCTGAGCGAAGCCGAATGGCGGCGGGTGCAGCTGTTCTTCGTCTGCTCGCCGGGCAACCCGACCGGCAAGGTGCTGAACCTCGAGGACTGGCAGCAGTTGTTTGCCCTAGCCGACCGCTACGGCTTTGTCATCGCCTCCGACGAATGCTACTCGGAGATTTACCTTGACGAAGCCGACCCCCCGCTCGGCTGCCTGCAGGCGGCCAGCCTGCTCGGACGCGATTTCGAGCGGCTGGTCATGTTCTCCAGCCTGTCCAAGCGATCCAACGTGCCCGGCATGCGTTCGGGCTTCGTCGCCGGCGACCCGGCAACGCTCAAGTCTTTCCTGCTCTACCGCACTTATCATGGCAGTGCGATGAACCCGGCGGTGCAGGCAGCCAGCGTCGCAGCCTGGAATGACGAGGCGCACGTTCGCGAAAACCGTCGCCAGTACCGGGAAAAGTTCGCGGCCGTCACGCCTCGCCTGGCGGAGGTCCTGCCGGCCACCATCCCTGACGCCGGCTTCTATCTGTGGGTCCGGACGCCGGTCAGCGACAGCGAGTTCGCCCGTCGGCTACTCGCCGGCTATAATGTGATTCTTCTGCCGGGAAGCTACCTGGCACGCACTTCCCAAGGGGTCAATCCAGGCGCCGGCTTCGTCCGCATCGCGCTCGTTGCGCCGCTCGCGGATTGCCTCGAAGCCGCCGAGCGAATCCGCTCATTCATTTCCAAACTCTAGGAACAGCAGACATGCAGGCTATCCAGCAGACCATCGATGAGGCGTGGGAAAACCGCAGCTCGCTACAACCCGGCACGGCGCCCGCAGCCATCGGCGAAGCCGTTGCCAGCGTTCTCGACCAGCTTGACCAAGGCGCCCTGCGCGTCGCCGAAAAAATTGACGGCGAATGGGTCACGCACCAATGGCTCAAGAAAGCCGTGCTGCTGTCGTTCCGACTGCAGGACAACAGCCTGATGGATGGCGGCGCGATGCGCTATTTCGACAAGGTGCCGAACAAGTTTGCCAGTTACGATAGCGAAAAATTTCTCCGCGGCGGTTTCCGCGTCGTCCCACCGGCAACCGCCCGTCGCGGTGCCTTCATCGGCAAGAACGTGGTCCTGATGCCGTCATACGTCAATATTGGCGCCTATGTCGATGAAGGCACGATGGTTGACACCTGGGCAACGGTCGGATCCTGTGCCCAGATCGGCAAGAACGTCCACCTCTCGGGGGGGGTCGGCATCGGCGGCGTGCTCGAGCCGCTGCAGGCCAACCCGACGATCATCGAGGACAACTGCTTCATCGGCGCCCGCTCGGAGGTCGTCGAGGGGGTCATCATCGGTGAAGGCTCGGTCCTCTCGATGGGCGTCTATCTGGGTCAGTCGACCAAGATTCTTGATCGTGAAACCGGCGAAGTGAGCTACGGCCGCGTGCCGCCGGGCTCGGTGGTGGTGTCCGGCAACCTGCCGTCAAAAGACGGCAGCTACAGCCTTTACTGCGCGGTGATCGTCAAGAAGGTCGACGCCCGGACGCGAGCCAAGACCAGCATCAATGATCTGCTGCGCGGCGATTGATCGCCCCCCTCGGTGTTGAATCGGCGGTAAGACGAATGATCCTCGACAAGCTCTTTCAGGTGATGGCCGACCGGCAGGCTTCGGACATCTTCATCTGCGCCGGTGCACCGATCCACATCAAGATCCAGGGCAATTCCGTACCGATCAATCAACAGATGATGGATTCGGCGATGATCGAGAAGATCGCCGCCGAGTTGTTGAATCCCGAGCAGACAGCAGCCTTCGAAAAAACGAAGGAGATGAACCTCTCGTTCGGCGTCCCCAACCTGGGCAACTTTCGCATCAACCTCTTCCGGCAACGCGCCTCGATCTCGATCGTCATCCGTTATGTCATGGGCAACATCCCCCCCCTGGACTCGCTGAGTTTGCCCGCCGTGCTGGCCGACCTGGTCATGGAGAGACGCGGGCTGATCCTCATCGTCGGCGCGACGGGCTCGGGAAAATCGACCACCCTGGCGTCGATGCTCGATCACCGGAACACTCTTTGCTCGGGCCACATTCTCACTATCGAGGATCCCATCGAGTATCTGTTCCGGCACAAGAAGTCCCTGGTCAACCAGCGCGAGATCGGCATGGACACCCTGGGCTGGGAAAACGCCTTGAAGAACGCGATGCGGCAGGCACCCGACTGCATCCTGATCGGCGAAATCCGCGACCGGGAGACCATGCAGGCGGCGATCGCCTACGCCCAGACCGGCCATCTGTGCCTCGGCACGCTGCATGCCAACAACAGCTACCACGCGCTCAATCGGGCCATCAACTTCTTCCCGCTGGATAGCCGGGGAGCCCTGTACATGGACCTCTCGGTCAGCCTGAAGGCGATCGTTTCGCAGCGGCTGGTGAAAAAAAGGGACGGCAAGCTGACCCCAGCGGTCGAGGTACTGCTCAACAGTTACCACGTGCAGGAACTGATAGAGGCTGGCGACGTCCCGGCCCTAAAGGAAGCGATGGAACAGAGCCTCGCACCCGGCTCACAGACCTTCGAGCAGGATCTGTTCCGGCTTTATCGCAACGACGTGATCACGCTGCAGGAAGCACTGCTCAATGCGGACTCACCCACCAACCTGTCGTGGCTGATCAACAACCACGAAGCAACCGGCAATCTGGCGACGGAAGCAAAGCCGCACGATGCTGTTTTCGACCTGTCAAGCACCAACCCTGGCGGCCCTTCCTACAAGGAATTCTCCCTCAGTCTGGATGACGCGGAGCAGCAGTAGGCAGGAACCAGCAGATGTCAGGTGACAGCAGCCGCATAGCGACAGGCGACGCCACGGTCAGACTGGCCGAGCAGCTGATTGCCTGTCGCTCGGTCACTCCCGAAGACGCCGGCTGCCTGGCGATCATCAGTAGCCGCCTCGCCGCGATCGGCTTCAGCTGCGAGTTCATCAATCGCGGCCGTGTCACCAACCTCTGGGCTCGCCGAGGCGACCGCAGTCCGCTAGTCTGTCTTGCCGGCCACACCGACGTCGTCCCTAGCGGACCGCTCGATGAGTGGCACAGCGACCCGTTCCTGCCGGTGCATCGGGATGGCATGCTGTATGGCCGCGGCGCCGCCGACATGAAGGCTTCGCTGGCCGCGTTCGTGACGGCGGCGGAAGCCTTCGTCGCCGCGCAGCCGGCGCATGGCGGCTCGCTCGCCTTCCTGCTCACCTCCGATGAGGAAGGCGATGCCGTGGACGGCACAGTCGTCGTCACCGACGCCCTGCAGCGGCGCGGCGAGTTGCTCGACTACTGCATCGTCGGCGAACCCACCGCGGTCCGCCGTCTCGGCGACATGGTCAAGAACGGCCGCCGCGGGTCACTCTCGGGGAGACTGACCGTCAAAGGCATTCAGGGCCACATCGCCTACCCGCATCTGGCGAAAAACCCGGTCCATCTCGTGGCGCCGGCGATCGCCACTCTGGCAGACATCGTCTGGGACGATGGCAACGACTTCTTTCCGCCAACGACCTGGCAAATCTCGAACATCCACGGCGGCACCGGTGCGAACAACGTCATCCCCGGCAGTGTCATCATCGATTTCAACTTTCGCTTCGGCACCGCCAGCACCCCGCAGCAACTGCAGGCGACGATGTGCGACATCCTCGACCGCGCAGGCCTGGACTACGACATCGCCTGGACACTCGGCGCCAGGCCCTTCCTCACCGGCCGCGGCGCTTTGATCGACGCGGCGCTGCAGGCCATCGCCGCTGAAACCGGCATCGAAGCCGAGCTGTCGACCACGGGCGGCACATCGGACGGTCGCTTCATCGCGAACATCTGTCCGCAGGTCCTCGAGATTGGCCCGGTCAACGCCAGCATCCACAAGGTCAACGAGTGTGTGGCGCTAGCCGACTTGCCGCAACTGGCCGCCATCTATCGCCGCATCATCGAGCAGTTGCTGCCCGGCCATGCTTGAACAGGCCAGGACCGAACTCTCGACGCTGCGCGACCTGCTGCGCTTCGCCGTCAGCCGCTACAACGAGGCCCACCTGTTCTTCGGGCACGGGACCGACAACGCCTGGGACGAAGCCGTCTATCTGCTGCTGCATAGCCTGCACCTGCCGCTCGACCGGCTCGAACCCTTTCTTGACGCGAAGCTGACCAGCGCTGAACGCGCCGACCTGCTGCACGTCATCGAACGCCGGGTCAAGGAACGTCTGCCGGTCGCCTACCTGACCAATGAGGCCTGGCTGGGCGAGTTCAGTTTCTACGTCGATGAACGGGTGATCGTTCCGCGCTCGTTCATCGCCGAACTGCTGCGCGAGCAGTTGGCGCCCTGGGTCGAGGACCCGGACGCGGTGGCTGACGTGCTCGACCTGTGCACCGGCTCGGCTTGCCTGGCAATCCTGGCGGCGCACGCCTTTCCGGCAGCCCGCATTGACGCCGTCGACCTCTCGCCCGATGCGCTTGCCGTGGCCAGGCACAACGTCGCGGACTATGATCTGGCAGCGCGCATTCGTCTCGTTGAAGGCAACCTTTTTGCCGGGCTGAAGAGCCGGCGTTACGACCTGATCATCGCCAATCCGCCCTACGTCAATGCCGCCGCGATGGCGACGCTACCCGCCGAGTATCGACGCGAACCCGAACTGGCGCTGGCAAGTGGCGACGATGGCCTCGATCTGACGCGTGCCATCCTCGCCGGAGCGCGCAGGCAGCTCAGGCCCCACGGACTGCTGGTCGTCGAGATCGGCCACAACCGCGAGGCACTCGAAGCCGCCTTCCCGGAGACACCCTTCACCTGGCTCGATACGACAGCCGGTGATCAGTATGTCTTCCTGCTGCACCGCGACGATCTGCCGTGAGCCGCGAAGAACCCGACCCCATCGCCCGAAAATGAGCCGCCTGCGCCTGCTGCTCTGGCTGGCTTTCACGCTGCTCGCCGGCTGCCAGGATTCGCCCCGCCTTGCCGCGCTGCCGGCCGGCAGCAGCGTGCTTGCCTTCGGCAACAGCATCACTTTCGGCACCGGCGCCAACCCCGCCGAGGATTACCCGAGCCGACTGGCCGCCAGTAGCGGCTGGCAGGTCCATAACGCCGGCCTCCCCGGCGATACCGCGGCCGCGGCCCGCGACCGGATCCGCGACCAACTCGGCGCCACACGTCCGGCATTGGTCATCGTCGAAATCGGCGGCAATGACTTCCTGAGGAGGCGACCTGAGGCGGCGGTGAAGGAGGACCTGCGAGCGATCATCGCCGCCATCCGGCAGTCTGGCGCACAGGTCGTGCTGGTCGCCGTACCGAAGCTCTCGCTGATTGGCGTGGCAACCGGCAAACTGCCCGAATCGACGATCTACGCCGAACTCGCCAGCGAAGAAAAATTGCCGCTGGTAGCCGGGGTTCTCGCCGCCATCCTGTCCGACCCGGAGCTGAAAGCCGATGCCATCCACCCCAACGCCGACGGCTATCGTAAATTGGCAGAAGGCATTGCCGAGCAGCTGCAAGCCACCGGATTACTGAAGAAGCCCTGACCGCCGACGTCCTGTCGACCGGCAACGCCGGCAAGCCCCCATGGAGGCGCCAATGAAAACCGAAACCCCGCAGAGAATCCATCGCCAGGATTACACCCCGCCGCCCTTTCTCGTTGACCAGGTGGAACTCGACGTCCAGTTCCTCCGCGACGAAGTGCTGGTCAGCAGCCAGCTCCGCCTGCGGCGCAATCCGGCCGCCGTACCGGGACAGGCCCTGCAACTCGACGGCCACGGGCTCGAAACACTCTCCCTGGCAATCAACGGCACCCCGCTCGGCGAAGACGACTATACCTGCAGTGACTCGCGGCTGACCATCGCCAGTCCGCCGGACACGCTGACACTGAGCACGCTGGTGCGCATCGATGCGGATCACAACACGAGCCTGTCGGGGCTCTACCGCTCAAAGGACGGCTATTTCACCCAGTGCGAGGCGCAGGGCTTCCGCAGGATCACCTGGTTCCCGGATCGCCCGGACATCATGTCGCGTTACCTGGTCACCCTGCACGCCGACAAGGCGACGCTGCCGGTGCTGCTCGCCAACGGCAACCCGATCGGCAGCGGCGACGAAGGCGCCGACCGTCACTGGGCGCGCTGGGAGGATCCGTTTGCCAAGCCCTGCTATCTCTTCGCGCTCGTTGCCGCGCACCTCGACGTGCTGCGCGATCGTTTCACCACCGGCAGCGGTCGCCAGGTCCAGCTCACTGTCTTCGTCGAGCCCGGCAAGCTCGACCAGTGCGCGCATGCGATGGACGCACTGCAGCGCTCGATGCGCTGGGATGAAGAAGTCTTCGGACTCGAATGCGACCTCGATCACTACATGATCGTCGCCGTCGGTGACTTCAACATGGGCGCCATGGAAAACAAGGGCCTGAACATCTTCAATACGAAGTACGTTCTCGCCCGGGCCGATACCGCGACCGACGGCGACTACCAGAACATCGACCGCGTCGTCGCGCACGAGTACTTCCACAACTGGACCGGCAACCGCGTCACCTGTCGCGACTGGTTTCAGCTCTCGCTGAAAGAGGGCCTGACCGTTTTCCGCGACCAGGAGTTCGGCGCCGACATGCACAGTCGCGCAGTCACCCGCATTCGAGACGTGCGCGCGCTGCGCGCCGCCCAGTTCCCGGAGGACGCCGGCCCGATGGCGCATCCGGTGCGTCCCGACTCATACATCGAGATCAACAACTTCTACACCAGCACGGTCTATGAAAAAGGCGCCGAAGTCGTGCGCATGATCCAGACGCTGATCGGCAGGCAAGCCTTCCGGCGCGGCATGGACCTCTACTTTGCACGCCATGACGGCCAGGCAGTAACCTGTGACGATTTCGTCGCCGCGATGGCCGATGCCTCGGGGATCGACCTGAGCCAGTTCAAGCGCTGGTACGATCACGCCGGCACGCCTCACCTGCGGGCCAGCGGGATTTATGACGCGGCAACCCGCCGCTACATCCTGACCCTGTCCCAATCGCGGCCAACGGCCACCGAGCCCTATTCCCCGTCCCCTTTCCACATTCCAGTCGCCATTGGGCTCATCGACCCGGATGGCGTCGACCTGCCCCTCCGACTGGCCGGAGAAAGCGATCGCGCCGACCCGCCGCAAACGACCTGCGTCCTCTCCCTGACGGAAAACGAACAGGAGTTCGTCTTTGAAGAGCTGCCCGTCGCCCCGGTGCCGTCGCTGTTGCGCGATTTCTCGGCGCCCGTGATTCTCGATTACAACTGGCACAATGAAGATCTGAGCCACCTCCTCGCCCACGACAGTGACCCCTTCAACCGGTGGGAAGCCGGACAACGCCTGGCCAGCCGCCTGATCCTGGCGGCCACCGTGGACATCGCCGCCGGCCGGCCGGCCCACTGGCCGCTGAGCTTTGCCGAGGCAGCACTGCAGGTCCTGCTGCGCGCCGACGAGGATCCGGCCTTCGCCGCAGAAGCCCTGACGCTGCCCGGCGAAGCGACGCTGGCTGAAGAAATCGCCATCGTCGACCCCGATGCATTGCACGCGGCCCGCAACGGCCTGCGCTGCTTCGTCGCCGAGCAACTGCAGCGCGAGCTGCTGCAATGCTACGAAGCGCTCGCGCCAAGCGGGCCCTATCAGCCGACACCGGCAGCCGCTGGCAGGCGCGCCCTGCGCAACCTCTGCCTGGGCTACCTAAGCGAGCTCGATACCGCCGAAACCCGGATCCTGGCAATGCAGCAATTCGTCTCAGCCGACAACATGACCGACCAGTTCGCCGCCCTGGCAACGCTAGCGCAACACGACTGCGACGAACGCGCGCAGGCCCTGGCGGCGTTCTACGCGCGCTGGCACGACGAAGCGCTGGTCGTCGACAAGTGGTTATCGGTGCAGGCGTCGAGCCGATTGCCCGGAACGCTGGTGGTGGTGCAGGAACTGCTGGCTCACGCGGCGTTCGACTTGCACAACCCGAACAAGGTTTACGCCCTGCTGAATACTTTCGGCAACAACCATGTCCGGTTTCATGCCGCCGACGGCAGCGGATACCGCTTCCTGGCGGCGCAGATCGGCGCGCTTGATCCCAGCAATCCGCAGGTGACGGCACGCCTGGCGCGGCGTTTCGATCGCTGGCGCAAGTTCGACTCTGGCCGTCAGGCATACGCGCGAGCCTCGCTCGAAAGTCTGCGGGCTATCGACGGCCTGTCGTCAGACGTGCTTGAGATCGTCGGGCGAGCCCTGGCCTAGCGCGACACGGCACATCCCGGTCGGCGCCGGCAGCGCACAAGACCACTCGCCAAACCGCCGCAGCGCCAGCGTCCAGACGCTTGGTCCAAATAGTGCTTGAGCGGGGCGAACCAGCTCGGTATAATCTCGCGCTCCAACACGGCAAGGCGCCCGTAGCTCAGCTGGATAGAGTACTTGGCTACGAACCAAGGGGTCGGGCGTTCGAATCGCTCCGGGCGTGCCAATAGAATCAAAGCAAAAAGCCAATCTTCGGATTGGCTTTTTGCTTGGCTGATTCACGGCCAACCGGTTGCCATGGTCCCGTCGCCCGCTTCGATCATCAGCATATGATCTCCAACGCTTTGACCTTCTCGACAGCACAGTTTGCCATTGAGGCAGCGGCCATCCTCGCCTTTGCCATCTCCGGCCTGCTTGAGGCTGCGCGCAAGAAGCTCGACGCGGTCGGTGTCTGCATCGTCGTCGGCCTCAGCGCCTTCGGCGGCGGTACGCTACGCGATATCCTGCTCGACCGCCGTCCCTTCTTCTGGGTAGAACATTCAGTGTGGCTGTGGGTGCTGATTGCCCTGTCGGTCCTGGCGATGTTCTTCCTGCAGGCGCGGCATTTTGCGCTGACCGAACGCGCGATGCAGTGGCCTGATGCCATCGGGCTCGGCCTGTTTACCGCAGGTGGCAGCCAACTCGCCATCGCCGCCGGCATGCCGGCCATCGTCGCAGTGCTGATGGGCATGATCACCGCCGTGTTCGGCGGCGTCCTGCGCGACATCGTCTGCAACGAAATCCCGCAGGCGTTCCGCGATCATCGACCTTATGCCGTATGTTCGTTTGCCGGCGGCTGGCTGGTGGTCGCCGCGGACCTGCTGGGCCTGGCCGGCTGGGTTGGTCTGCTGGCAGGCGCCTCGCTGGCGACCGTCCTGCGCGGACTTGCACTGGTGTTCGATTGGCGGCTGCCGCAATGGCGGGCCGATTGAGGGAAAAATCAGATGGGAGATTACCGAGAACAGCGTGACTTCCTGCCCGCCGTGCTGGGTAGCGGTCGAGGGGAAGGCGCTCCGAACTTCCCGTTCAACACGCCGCGCGCCTACAGACCACCAGCCTGGTCGAGGAAGCTCACCATTTGCGAAGGCATGCGGCCGCAGCGGGTCGGGTAGCCGACGACAATTGCATGGTCATCAGGCAGTGCTTGGGGAGTCATACAGCCGGCCTGTCGGCAAATCACGACGCATGCCGGCCCAAAAACCAGCGATTGACAGTGGCACCGGCGTACCATAGGCGCTGAAAGCCCAGTGGATTTCTTGTCCCTTGTCCTGCACGCGATGAAACCCAATGACACCCGCCGCCGCCTGCTCGGCGCGCTCGCCACCGCTTCGCTGCTCGGCCCGGCGGTAGCCCTTGCGCAGCCCGCCCGCCCCTCAACCCGCGCCATTCCCGCCACCGGCGAGGCGATCCCGCTGGTGGGGCTGGGCAGCTGGATCACCTTCAACGTGGGCAACGACCGCGTCGCGCGTGATGCCAGCGCCGAAGTGATGCGCGCCTTCTTCCAGGCAGGCGGGCGCCTGATCGATAGCTCACCCATGTATGGCTCGGCGCAGGAAGTCATCGGCTACGGCCTGGCCAAACTCGGCCGCCCGGCCGGGCTGTTCGCCGCCGACAAGGTGTGGATCGGCGACGGCGCCGAAGGCCGCGCGCAGATGGAGACCTCGCGCCGGCTGTGGGGTATTCCGCGCTTCGACCTGATGCAGGTGCACAACCTGCTGGCGTGGGAAGACCATTTGCCCACGCTGTTCGCCATGAAGGCGGTGGGCCAGTTGCGCTACGTCGGCATCACCACCTCGCACGGGCGCCGTCACGGCGACCTGGAGCGCATCATGGCGAGCCAGCCGATAGACTTCGTTCAGCTCACCTACAACCTGGTCGACCGCGAAGTCGAGCAGCGCCTGCTGCCGCTGGCGCAGGCGCGCGGCATCGCCGTCATTGCCAACCGTCCGTTCCAGCAGGGTGCGCTGCTCGACCGTCTGGCGCGCCGCCCGCTGCCGGCGTGGGCGGCCGAAATTGACTGTACGAGCTGGGCGCAGGTCGCGCTCAAGTTCATCATCTCCCACCCGGCCGTCACCTGTGCGATTCCCGCCACCACCCGCGTCGGTCATGTGCGCGAAAACCTCGCTGCCGCCAGTGGACGCATGCCCGACGCCGCCATGCGCGCCCGCATGGCCGCCTTCGCGACGAGCCGTGGATGAGCGAGTGGTGGACCTACAGCCTGCGCGACCTGCTGCTGTTTTCGCAGCGCACCTACACCCGGCTGTTCGAACTGCACAACCAGGAATGGTGGCCCTTGCCGCTGTTCGCACTCGCGCTCGGCGCCGTGCTGTTCGCGCTCGCCTGGCGCGGCGGCGAACGGGCAGGCCGGACGCTGCTCATCGTTCTGGCCGCTTGCTGGCTGTGGGTGGCGTGGGCCTGGCACGCGCAACGCTACGCCCCCATCAACTGGGCCGCCGAGTATTTCGCGTGGGCGTGGGGTGTGCAGGCGGTGCTGCTGGGTGTGGCAGCATGGCAGGGCCGTTTCGATGCAGCGTCGGCAACCATCGTGCGGCGCGGGTTTGGCCTGATCCTGCTGGGGGCCGTAGGGGTGATTTACCCGCTGCTGGCCCCGCTGCTGGGCCGTGGCTGGACCCCAGCCGAACTGTTCGGCATGGCGCCCGACCCCACCGCGCTGGCCACGCTCGGCGTGCTGCTCGCAATCCAGCTGCGGCATGCGCGCTGGCTGTTCCCGATTCCGGCCGCCTGGTGCCTGATCACCGGCGCGACACTGTGGGCGATGGACGCGCCCGAATTCTGGATCGCACCGCTGGCGTCACTGCTGGCAGTCGGCTTTGCCCTGGCCTACCGGTTGCAACGATAAGCGCGAGCGCGATGCCCTCCGTTGGCCCCCTATCCCCTGCGACTGGTCTACCTTCTTCCAGGGCAATACGTCCCTATGGAAGGAGATCGTAATGGAACAGCCTTACAAAGATCCGCATACGCTGGTGCATATGCGTGAAGTTCCGTTGGGCGCCTATGTTGATGAATTTGCCCGGCAATTGAGCGACGAGGGATACAGCCGGCCTTCGTGCCGCTGGGCGCTGCAAGTGGTGGCTGATCTGGGTCACTGGTGGAATCAGGCAGGTTTGTTGCCTCTGTCAAAGCTCGACTGTCTCCATCCGGCGACCAAGTGACGGTAGCGATGTTTCTCCATAGCCGACGCTGATCTGGAGCGTTCAGCGGTCAGCAGCCATTGCAGGGGGGATGTCAATTTTTCTCGCCTGACCGGCCGCTACGCCGCGGGAAGCGGTCAGTGGGTGTACGATGGTGTCGGTCGGCTACCGGCCAAGAGCGGTCAGACTCCTGTTCAAGATCGCACCCATTTGAATGGCTGCTTTACTTCAGGAAACGGCCGAATCATCGGGCCACAATGCGCATCACTCGGCCCCGGATGTCCGGGATTGCCAGAGACTAGGCAGAACGGCTTGCCATCACACTGAGCGTCGATACCTCATGCGAGGTCAATTCACTGCGCGGCCTTGGCATCGGCCGTGGCCTTGCACTCAACAGCGACGCCCGAGATTTGATTCTTGGTGCCAATGTAGTGAGTGCCCGCAGAAATGTGCGCTACCGCACAGTCAATTTTTTGTTGAAGTGTCATGGTGTTTGAAGCTGGCGGTAGACAGAAATACAGCGCGAGATCGAACCACATAACTAAAAGATAAACATGGATATCGCGTTCACGGCTCTGCAAAGCGGCATAGCCAGCCTCGCCTCGTATCTGGCGGCCCATGTACTGCTATGCTTGGTGCCGGCATTCTTCATTGCGGGTGCTCTTTCGGCGCTGGTACCCCAGCAATCGATTGTGCGTTTCCTTGGGCCCGCTGCGCCAAAGTGGGTGGCGTATCCGGCCGCTGCTGGTGCGGGTAGTTTGCTCGCCGTGTGCTCATGCACGGTGCAGCCGCTCTTCGCTGGCATTTACAGCAAAGGCGCGGGGCTAGGCCCAGCCATTACCTTCATGTTCTTCGCGCCGGCCGCCAACATCCTCGCCCTGTCTTACACCGGGGTTGCGCTGGGTGCTGACTTTGCCATTGCCCGACTGGTGCTGTCGCTGGTATTCGGCATCGGCATCGGGCTGATCATGGCCCTGATTTTTCATCGCAGCGATACCGCACGTCTCAACAATGCCGCCGCCTTTGAAGGCGGTGAGGGGATATCCCGCCATACACTGATCTTTCTCGGTGCGCTAATTGTGTTGCTGGTAGGCGGTACGCTCAAGCTGGATTTCCTGACCACGCCGTTACTGAGCGTTGAGCTGCCCTGGGCGGCCGCGGTAGCGATTCAAAAGGCGCTCAATGTGCTGGTCCCTATCGATCTGCTCAAAGGCGACGAAGGGCTGAGCGTACAGGGCGTTATTCTCATCGGCATGCTCGGGTTGATTGCCCTTACCGCCTGGCGCGGTCTGGGTAAGGTCGATGACGGCTTCACTTGTCTGACTTTTGTAGCACTTGGCTTGATTGCCGCCACACTGATATTCGCGGCGCTGGGCATCGTGACCAACGATACCGGCCTCGTCGTCACCCTGTCGGGTCGCACCCTTGTCGTAGCGACGATGCTCGCCAGCTTGTGGCCGCTGAGCCGTCGTTTTGAAGCATGGGACATACAGCAGTGGCTGTGGGAAACCTGGCGTTTCGTGAAGATGATTTTCCCGCTGTTGATCGTGGGGGTATTTGCGGTCGGTGTGATACGGATGTTCATTCGCCCCGAATGGGTGCAGGCTATTGCCGGCAGTAACTCGGTCTTGGCCAATATGGCGGGCGTCGTGTTTGGTGTTTTCATGTATTTCCCGACGCTCGTTGAAGTACCTATCGCCAAGATGTTTCTCTCGCTAGGCATGCACCCCGGCCCACTGATCGCCTATTTGATGGCCGATCCGGAACTTTCCTTGCAAAGCATCCTTATTACGTCGGCGATCATCGGCAAGCTCAAGGCTTGGACCTACGTCGGCTTGGTTGCCGTATTTTCTACCCTGGCCGGGCTGACCTATGGGGCATGGACTGACGGCACATCGATCAGCACCGTCGCCCTCGGATTCGTCGCGTTCATGGCGGTCTTGTTTGGTGCCTTGCACTACATGGATAAACGGCAACACGCCGCACCCGCCCTATAAGGCGTCACTCCAACCACCTCATTCACTCGCAGGAGCCCCTCATGGACATCAAAATTCTTGGCAGTGGTTGTGCCAAATGCAAGCGACTCGAACAACTGACCAAAGAAGCCGCTGATGCTATCGGTGTCGAAGCCACGTTCGATTACGTGACCGATATCAACAAGATCATGGCCTATCCCATCGTGGCCACGCCGGCACTGGTGATCGACGAAGACGTCAAAGTCGCTGGTCGCATGCCGAGCAAAGAAGAGATTACCGCGTGGCTAAAGTCGGTTTAGCCCCTAACCACCCCCAATTCTCATGGCACTGATGCCGACAATCCCGATCAGCGACGTAGTCTGCTGATAGCCATTGGGCTCACATGGGGGTTTGCTGGTGTCGAGGCCTTTGCCGGTTGGCGGGGTGGCCCGCTGGCGTTATTTGCCAACGCCGGCCACATGGTGACGGACGGTGCGGCGCTTGGCCTCGCGTTATTGGCCACCTGGTTTGCTTCTCGCAAGCCCTCGTCGCGTCATTTCTAGGGTTTTGGCCGAGCCGAACTATCGCCGCACTGATCAACGCATTGACCATGCTTGTCGTCGTCGCCGGCATTGCTGTCGAAGCGTGGTCACAATTCACTACGCCGCAACCGATTGATGGCCTGCTGGTCAGCGTGGTCGCTATTTTGGGCCTGGGCGTTAATCTGTTTGTGGCTTGGCTACTCTCGCACGGCCAGGAAAACATCAACGTCCGCGGGGCCTTCCTACATGCACTCGGCGACGTGCTCGGTTCGGTGGCCGCTGTTGTTGCCGGAGTCGTCGTTTGGCTAACAGGCTGGACACCTATCGATCCGCTGCTGTCCCTGCTGATTGGCGGATTGGTTCTGGCTGGCAGCCTGCGCCTGCTCCGCGATGCAGTACATGGCTTGATGGACGGCGTACCCTTCACCATCGATCTTGAGCATTTGGGAAAGGAGCTGGCCGCCGTGCCAAGGGTGATCGAGGTGCATGACTTGCACGTCTGTCGCTCTCCGGGGAGCATCCAGCGCTGACGGCGCATGTGCGGATCGCCAACCTGTCAGAGTGGCCGGCAATCCTCGCAGCCTTGCAACACGGAGCGGCGGAAGCATCGATCATCCAACCTTTCAACCAGAAACTATTCCGTGGGCACCGCTGGTTCGTCAGGCCCGTTGATAACTGCGGACAGTTCTGGCTGACCCGTACTGTCCGCGGCAGGCAATACTGGGCGACTGCTCCACCCAGATACCGGCCGTTTAACACTTGACAAGAGGACCGTCGCCTTTGGGTCGGTTGCCGTCACCGAACCACGAAAACTCAGCGGCGGCTTATGCTCTCGAGCAGGCAGCCCGCCAACGCCGGCTTCCCGCCCAAGCACTGCTTTCAGCTATCCCTCATTCCACCGTTCCGGCGCCCCCGAGTTCGACAAAAATATGGCCAAGTGATTGTTTGTGCTGAATTCACGGGTTCGAAATTGGCACTACAGGCGTCTGGCGGAGGGCTCGGGCAGGGCGACGGTTTCGAACAGCTCCTTCTGTTGGGGGGTGATGGCGGACAAGCCG
>JAFLDL010000052.1 GCA_017302435.1 Candidatus Accumulibacter necessarius | reverse complement strand
GCGCACTGCGACTCGGTTCCGAAGCGCTTAGCAAACTCTGGCATCGACAAACCGGGTTGAAACTGAATTCGATTCATTGCCATGGCCCTGACCTCCCTGTGGTGACAGAGTTCAGGATAAGCCCAGCTGGGCTCACCAGATGCGCCCAGCTGACGATCGTTGCTAATCAGGTTCTTTAATGTGAAACAACCCGGCTTTCGGGCGCAAAAAAGCATCGCCGACGATGACGCCGCGATGCTAGGAAAAGAGCGTGGCAGGGTCGCTCTGGTGCCTCGGTCAAGCACCACCCCTGGTGCCTCTAACTTTGGCTGGCGAGCAGACCGCGCCTTCGAATGTTTCATGATACGGGGTGGCTGCCTGTCCTGGCAATGACCGTTAGCCACCCCTGCGGCTCCGAGGTTCAGCCCCGGCTGCCGCGTAGTCGCCTCCCGCGAGCAGCATGCCAGGGCGTGCGGGGCGAGGACCTGCCCAGGCGGCTCGCCGGCAACACACACGTGTAGGCGAGACAGCAGCGCGATCCGCAGCACCCCACCGTGTCGGTCAGAGAGGACAAGGACGCAAGCGGCAGACCGAAGTTGGGTTCGACGAAGGCCGCTGACTGCGGCGGGGTCCGCTCGCCTACTCGCTTGGCAAGAAAAGTCCGGCGGTAGCCGCCACGTCCTTTTAATGTGAAACAACCCGGCTTTCGGGCGCAAAAAAGCATCGCCGACGATGACGCCGCGATGCTAGGAAAAGAGCGTGGCAGGGTCGCTCTGGTGCCTCGGTCAAGCACCACCCCTGGTGCCTCTAACTTTGGCTGGCGAGCAGACCGCGCCTTCGAATGTTTCATGATACGGGGTGGCTGCCTGTCCTGGCAATGACCGTTAGCCACCCCTGCGGCTCCGAGGTTCAGCCCCGGCTGCCGCGTAGTCGCCTCCCGCGAGCAGCATGCCAGGGCGTGCGGGGCGAGGACCTGCCCAGGCGGCTCGCCGGCAACACACACGTGTAGGCGAGACAGCAGCGCGATCCGCAGCACCCCACCGTGTCGGTCAGAGAGGACAAGGACGCAAGCGGCAGACCGAAGTTGGGTTCGACGAAGGCCGCTGACTGCGGCGGGGTCCGCTCGCCTACTCGCTTGGCAAGAAAAGTCCGGCGGTAGCCGCCACGTCCTTTTCCGACAGAACACCGGCCGCCGCCCTCAACTGCAGCGTACTGATCAGGTACTCGTAGCGCGCCTGGAAGAGATCACGCTTGGCAACAAACATCACGCGTTCTGCGTCGAGAACATCGGTCGTAGTGCGGATTCCGGCTGCCATCCCGCGCTTTGTCCCCTCCACCGCGACGACGCTGGCGTCTACCGCCTTCTGGTAGGCCGTAACCTTGGTGGCGCCCGTCTCAGCGGCAAGAAACTGGCGCGTCAGCTCAACCAGAACGTCGTTCTCGGCTGCACCGAGTTCGGCCAACGCGCGCTCACGGTTGGCGACCGCCTGGTCCGTCAAGGCCACAACTCTTCCCCCGGCAAACAGCGGAATGTTGAGCTGTACACCCACGGTATTGATCGAGCTTTTCTGGTTGAGTGTGGATATTGTCTCGTTTTCTGCTCGCGTCGAACGGGCGACGAAGTCCAATTGCGGCATGTGCCCGGCACGATTACGATCAACCTCCAGGCTGGCCAGCTCGTAGGACTTTCGCCTAGCGCGAATTTCCGGATTGTTCTCCTGCGCCAGTGTCGCCCAGTCGTCGAGGCGGCCATGCTGCTCGCCAGTTGGCATGAAATCCGGACGTAGAATCCAGAGCGGCGCCATCGACTTACCCGTCATACCTTCCAGCCTGCGCCTCGTCACCGCGACTCGGTCGACGGCATCGGCGCGACCCGCACGAGCGAGCTGCAGTCTGGACTCGGCATCGGCAACATCGGTAATCGTGCCCTCTCCCCCCTTGCGTCGCCGCTCGGCGAGCTCACGCTGCGCGCCGTACGCAGCAATTTCCGCATCGGCAAGGGCCAGTCGATCCATGGCCAGCAGGGCGTCAAGATAGGCACCGGACACCTTGACCGCAAGTTCCGCTTCCTTCCGGTCGAAAACGGCATCGCTGTAGGCCGCCTGAACCCCCCCTTGCTGATAGCGCACAAAGCTGTCGTAGTTGAACAGTGGCTGGCGCAGGATGATGGCGGTGCCCGTATCGTTGTAGTCCAGCTTCTGCGTCAGGTTGACCGTTGTTGAATCGCGTTCGCCCCTATTTTGGGAGTACGAGCCGGTGACCGAAAGATTCGGCAACAAGCCGGCGCGCCCGATGGCGATTGCGTACTGACCGGCCTCGCGCTCGTAGCGCGCCGCCTTGAATGTCGGATCGTTCTGCCGAGCCGCCTGATAGGCGTCCAGCAGGCCGGCACCGAACGTGCCCGAAGACAACAGGCCCAGCGTGCAGCCAGCCAGCATCGCGGTCCACTGCATCATGTTCACTCCTCGGTCAAAGACGCATTCAATCGATCCATCATGGGCTTAAAGATATAGTTCAGCAGCGTCCGCTCGCCGGTCTTGATCAATACCTGAGCGGGCATTCCCGCCTTGATTTCGTGCATCTTCAGCTTTTTCATGCCGTCCGCGGTAACAACCACCTCGCCCCGGTAATACGGTGGCAAGCGGCCCTGCGGATCAGTTGTGGCGTCGGCGTTGACATGGACGAACTCGCCGGGGATCTGCGGCGTCGTCCTCTGGTTGAAGGCCGGAAAGGTGATTTCGACCGGCAAGCCGAGCCTGACCTTGTCGATCATCGACGTGGGAATCTGAACATCGACTCGCAAGGGTTCGTTCTTTGGCACCACTTCCATCATCGGCGTGCCCGCCGCCAGCACGCCGCCAACGGTATGCACACTCAAACCGACGATGATCCCTTCGGACGGTGCTCGCACTTCCGTATTGGCCAGGTCGAAGGCCAGTCCCTTGAGGCGGCTGTCGAGAGAGCTTGCCTCTTTCTGCGCGTCCGCCAGACCATTCTCAACCTCCCGACGATACTCCTGCTGTCGCGCGAGCATCCGCATTCGGATCTCGCCGATGCTCTGCTGAGTGCGGCCGAGGTTGCCAAGATCCTCGGAAATGGCACCCCCCAGTTGCGCCAGCAGTCGTTCCTGCTCAGACAGGCGATTGCGCGGCAGATAGCCATCTGCCGCCAGTTCGCGCAGGCCTTTGAGTTCCTCGAGCAGGAGCTTCGACTGCGTTTCCTTGGCGCGCCGGGTGGCCTCCAGACCTGCGGCTGATGACTGGAGGCCCGCCAACGTATTCTTCATCGCCCCAAGTTCGGCCTGCAGACCGGACTGCCGGGCACGCAACAATTGTGTCTGCACGGCCATCGCACTCGCCGCCCGCGGATCGTCCTTTTCCTTCAACAACTCGTCGGGGAAGAGGATCTCCGACTGACCCTGCGATTCGGCCAACAGGCGCGCTTCCGCGGCTTTCGCCACGAACCACTGGCTACGCGCTGTTTCGTACTGCGAGCGCGCCATGGTCGGGTCGAGCCGAACCAGAACGTCGCCACTCCTGACCTCGTCGCCGTCCTTGACCAGGATCGCTTCGACCATTCCCGGGCTGAGGTTCTGCACCGCCTTGCGATTGCCGGTCACTACCACCTGCCCGCTCGTCGGCACACCCTGGTCCAGGGGTGCCAGAGCAGCCCAGACCAGGAAGCCGCCGAAACCGACCCCCAGCACCCACAAGCCAACCCGCACCGGGTGGCCGGTGTCCATTGGCAGATCAGCATCTCCATCAAGCGTCTTGGGCACGGCCTTGGGCCCCTGGAGACGAGTCAACATGTTGCGAATAGCCATAACCGTGGTCCTGAATCAGAAATCAAGCGGGTTGGGGGTTTGCAGCACCAATGTTCTCGGCGGCACGGGGTTGCGTCGGCTTTTGTACAGAAGCCATCACCTGCTGACGAGTGCCATAAAGCCGAATCTCGCCGTTGCCCAGGACCAGTATCCGGTCTGCCACGCCGAGAATATTCGCACGCTGGGTAATCAGAAAGACCGTCTTGCCGTGCGCCGTCAGGTCCCGTATAGCCTCGATCAGGGCCGCTTCGCCGACGTCGTCCAGATTGGCGTTGGGCTCGTCAAGCACGATCAGGCTGGGATTGCCGTACAGAGCGCGCGCCAGACCGATACGCTGACGCTGTCCACCGGAAAGGAAACTGCCGGCCTCACCCATCGGCGTGTCGTAGCCACGCGGGAAGCGGAGGATCATGTCATGGATGCCGGTCCGCTGGGCAGCCTCGATGACCTTCGTCGGTTCGATTTCGCCGAAGCGGGCGATGTTCTCTGCCACGCTGCCTTCAAAAAGCTCGATGTCCTGCGGCAGGTAACCGATGAATGGCCCCAGTTCCCCCCGATCCAGGCTTTCGATCGGCTGACCATCCAGCAGCACCCTGCCCTGGACTTCCGGCCAGATCCCCACCAGACAGCGAGCCAGAGTCGATTTCCCCGAGCCAGACGGGCCGACGATGGCAATCACTTCTCCCGCCGGAAACTCGGCCGAAAGGCCAGCGAGGATCGGTTGGGAGCGATTCGACGCCGTCGCCACGAGGTTCTCGATAGTCACCGCACCCCTCAGATCCTCGTGGAGCAAACCGACCGCTCTTTGCGGGTGATCACGCAAGAGCGACTCCAGCGATTCGAAGGCCTGGCGGGCCGACTGCCAACTCGTCCAGCTCCCGACGATGGTATCAATCGGCTGCAGACAGCGGCTCATCAACACGTTCGCTGCGATCATGCCGCCGACCGTCAACTCGCCGTTGATCACCAGCAAGGCGCCGGCCCCAAGCATCAGGGATTGCTGACTGTAACGGACGAACTTGGTCAACGCCTGAACACGGCGCTGCACCTCCAGAGATGTGGAATTCAGCGCCAGGTGGCGCTGATGACGGCCCAACCAGCGGTGGCGCAGGTGTCCTAACATGCCAAGCGCCTCGATGACTTCGGCATTGCGCAACTTGCTCTGCAGGTACTTCCCGACCTCCACCGCCGCGTCGGCGGCCTTTTGCGCCGGGGCCGCTGTTTGACGGTGACTGACAATGGCCAGGCCCGTCAGGATGGCGGCAAAAATCAGGGATAGCACGCCCAGCAACGGGTGCAACACGAAGATGACCAGCAGGTAAATGGGGGACCAGGGGGCATCGAAGAAGGCAAATATGCCGTTGCCGGTCAGGAACTGGCGGATGTTGGTGAGATTGGCGAAAGCCTGTACCGGGTTATCCCGGCTCTGATTGAGATGGGATTCGAAGCAGGCATTGAATACCCGGCTGTTCAGCTGCTCGTCCATGCGCACGCCAAGGCGAACCAGAAGACGGGAACGTGACCATTCAGCGAAGGCCATCACCGAGAAGAGAAACAACGTGATCGCAGAAACGACGACGAGGGTCAGTTCACTGCCACTGATCATGAAGCGATCGTAGACCTGAAGCATATAGATGGTAGGGGTCAGCATGAGCAGGTTGACCACCAGACTGAAAATTCCCACGACCAGGAACTCCCGCCTGAAGGCCCAAAGGATCGCGGTCAGTTCGCTGCGCTGAAAGAAGGAGAGTGTTTTCATGAGGGACCGTCAAGATCAAGCGGAGGGAACGGCGGCAGAACTACCCCGGGATACGGCGACCTGGGCAGCCGCCCCGCTTAGCGCCGCCAACACCTCGTCACGCGGCCCGGCCATGTGTACCTGGCCATCGCGCAACACCAGCATCAGGTCCGCCGCCGCAAGAACGCTGGTGCGATGCGTGATCACGACCACGGTGGTGCCGCGTGCCTTGAGCGCAAGCAGGGTGTTCACCAGGGCCACCTCGCCAGCCTCGTCCAGGCTCGAGTTTGGCTCGTCAAGCACAACAACAGCCGGACTGCCATAGATCGCTCGCGCCAGGCCCACCCGCTGGCGCTGCCCTCCGGAGAGAAAGCAGCCGTCGTCGCCAATCAGCGTTTCATAGCCGTCGGGCAGCGCCAAGATCATGTCGTGCACTCCCACGGCACGGGCTGCCGCTTCCACTTGTACCATGTCCACCTCGCCAAAGCGGGCGATGTTCTCGGCCAGAGAACCATCGAAGAGCTCGACGCCCTGCGGCAGATAGCCGACATGAGGTCCCAACTCCGCCTTGTTCCAGGGATAGACATCAACGCCGTCGAGTCGCACTTTGCCCTTAGCAGCCGGCCAGATCCCCACCAGCAGGCGCGCCAGGGTGGACTTTCCGGCGGCCGAAGGGCCGACGATGGCCAGAATGTGGCCGGCGGGTACGGCGAACGAGACGCCCTGAAGGATCGCTACTTGGCTACCGGGGGCTGCGGCGATCAAACCGTCCACCGTCAGGTTGCCCTTCGGCGGCGGCAGCGACATTCCTTCGGGGAGATCGGGCAGCGCCTTCAGGAGCTGGTCGAGCCGCTGATACGCATCTCGCGCATTGACGACGCTCTTCCAGATCGCAACCACCTGCACCAGAGGCGCCAGTACCCGCGGCCCGAGCACCCAGGCGACGATCATCATCCCCCCGCCGCCCGCCAGATCCCCTCTTAGTGAAAGCCAGGCGCCGGTGCCAAGAAGGGCGGCCGAAAGGGTGATCTGCAGCATCTTGGACAGGGCGGCATTGCCGCCCGCATGATCGGAGGCCTCCGCCTGCAGACGCAGGAAGCCGTGCTGCTTCTTCATCCAGCGCTGATGAATGCTCCGCAGCATGCCCATCGCCTCGATCACCTGCGCATTGCGCAAGGAGCTGTTCGCGTAGTTCTGGGCAGCGATGGCTTCCTTCTGGGCGGCAACCAGAGGAGGCTGGGTTCTCTTTTCGGTCAAATAGGTCAGGAAGACCTGGAGGATCGCGGCAAGCACCGCGATCCAACCCAGCAGCGGATTGATTAGGTAGATAAGGATCAGGAACAGCAAGGAGACCGGTGCGTCCATCAGGGCCATAAGCGCGGGCGTCGTCAAGAAATCCCGGACGGTACGCAAGTCGTTCAGGGCCTGACTGGTGCCTCCGGGAATGCGCCGCAGGTTGGCTTCAAAGATCGCGTTGAAGACCCGGTCGCGGAGTTTCCGGTCCAGCGCCAGACCGGCCTGATGCATCACGCCGCCACGCGCCCACTCGAGTAATTCCATGACGGCGTAGAACCACAGCACTAGCAGAGTCAGCAAGAGCAAAGTGCTCAAACTGCGACTGTTGATGACTCGATCGTACACCTCAAGCATGTAGGCCGTCGGAGCGAGGATCAACAGGGTACAGAAAATGCTGAACAAAGCAGCCTTCGTGAAGAAGGGCTTGAGTTCGAGTATCGCCTCGCGCAGTTCCGGGCGAGTTTCAGCAGGGTGCATGGCGCTCTTCTCCGAATGCGCGCAACGGCCCCGAGGGGGTTGGGCAGGCAGGTTTGAACAGGATGCTCACGAGACGCTACTCTCCGCCACTTCTGACTGGGCCGAGTGCACCACTACGTATTCAGGCATCTCGGCTTCCACCACAGGCCACCGCTCCTCATCTTCCGCTGCCATCGACAACCAGAATGAAAGCTGGTAACCGAGAGGGGTGCGTGCGAGGACAATTTCCCGCAACTTCTCGCGATGGAAGCGCGATTCCGCCTCCGCGCTCAGCGCGAGCTGGAACCGCATGCGCCCGTCCAGCGTGTACAGGGAGAGCAGACCATCCTTTAGACTGAGGGTATGCCGGTCAAAGTACACCGGCGCACTCGGCAGGAATTGCAGGAGGGGCAAAGGACGTTCCGGATGCTTGCTTACGTTGAAAGGGCTATTGGGGTGTTGTAGTACGAGCCGGCAAGTGCGAGAAACCGAATAGATAGCATTGCATACCATCTGAGATCCTAGCTGAGGAAACCGCTGACGTAGGCCATGGTAGGTGAGGTGGTGAAGGGCCACCCTGTTCCAGCATCTGGACTGCTGCACCACCGGCGCCACCGCATTGCACACCTCCGCGAATGCGACCTGTAAAGCCTTGAGGCGCGCGGCTTGTTCGAGCGTGGTGTTCAGGAGAAGGTGGATCGGAGGATTCATATAGGAAATTATACCATTGCTTTCCTCATGAAGCGCGATCCCTCTTCAGTTTTGCACTGCAATCTGAAGGCTAGGAGACCCCATGGCGCCGCCGGGCGTAGATGCAGGCCGATCCGTCGCTCTCCGCTGACCAGGTTGGCGGACCGATGACCGCCTACGCTGCTTCTCTGCCCCCGTGCATTCGATGATGAAGTATGATGCTCGTGCCGCGCCAGAAGTCCATCCTCTTGGCATAGCCGGGCGGGAAGAGAGCACTTCGCCGCGCCATCCATCGCTCAGGGCACGCGAGGGGTTCCGTACCGCAACTCCCGTGCTACAGTTTTTCAAGAGACTCCATTGACTTATTTTCTGCCTTACCTTCTGCCGCATCGACAGCGCTCGCTAATCTGGCAATTCGCCCGCCGCGACGTGCTGGCCCGTTATCGGGGCTCCCTACTGGGCTTGAGTTGGTCCTTTCTGACGCCGCTGCTGATGCTCGGAATCTACACCTTTGTATTCCGCGAGGTATTCAACGCCCGTTGGCCGGCAAGCGCGCAGGGAGGCAGCCTGGGTGACGGCAACGTCGAGTTTGCCTTGCAGGTGTATGCCGGGTTAATCGTCTTCAATCTGTTTGCGGAAGTCATGGCGCGTGCACCACGCTTGGTCCTGGATCAACCCAATCTTGTCAAGAAGGTGGTGTTCCCACTGGAGATCCTGCCATGGGTGGCCATCTTGGCCGGGATTTTTCATCTGGTCATCAATCTTGCAGTCCTGCTCACGGCAACCCTGGTGACTCGCGGCAGTCTGCCACCCACTATTGTTGCCCTGCCTTTGATCGTTGCTGCGTTTCTCCCCTTGTTGCTGGGGTTCTCCTGGCTCTTGGCAGCATTGGGCGTTTTTTTGCGCGATATCGGTCAGTTGATCGGTATGGTGATGACGGCGCTGATGTTCTTGTCGCCGGTGTTCTATCCGGCCGACGCTTTGCCCAAGCGCTGGCAGCCATTCCTGTTGTTCAACCCGATGACGCTGCCCATCGAACAATTGCGGCGCATCATGCTTGACGGTCTCTGGCCGAATTGGGACAGCCTCGCACTCTATGCGGCCGCTGCCCTGTTGATCGGCTGGCTCGGTGCAGGCTGGTTTGCTGCCACGCGCAAGGGATTTGCCGATGTCCTCTGATTGGGCCATTTGCGCCGAGAATCTGGCGAAGTGCTATGCGCTGTTCGATCGACCGGCCGATCGGCTGAAACAGATGCTATGGCGCGCACGGCGCAAGTATTACCGCGAGTTCTGGGCATTGCGCGATGTCAATCTCAAGATCCGCCCGGGTGAGGTGCTGGGAATCATTGGCCGCAATGGGGCAGGCAAGTCGACACTGTTGCAGCTCATCTGCGGCACGCTGACGCCGACATCAGGCAAGGTGGCGGTGAATGGCCGGGTAGCGGCACTCTTGGAACTGGGTGCAGGTTTCAACCCCGAGTTTTCCGGCCGAGAGAACGTCTATTTCGCGGCCGCGGTACTCGGTCTCAGATCGGCGGAGATTGACGCGCGCTTCGACATGATCGTCGACTTTTCAGGCGTCCGCGACTTCATCGATCAGCCGGTGAAAACCTATTCGAGCGGAATGTATGTGCGATTGGCGTTCTCGATTGCCACCAGCGTCGATCCCGACATCCTGGTAATCGACGAGGCGCTTTCGGTCGGCGACGGTCAGTTCGCCCGTAAGTCTTTCGACCGCATCATCTCCCTGAAGGAGGCGGGCAAGACTATCTTGTTTTGCTCGCACGCGCTCTACCAAATTGAGGCGTTGTGCGGTCGAGCCCTTTGGCTCGAGCAGGGTCAGGCGCTGGCGTTGGACACACCGGCGTCTGTCGTCTCAGCCTACCAGACGTTTCTCGGCCGCGAAGCGGAAAACACGCCAGCCGCTGCCGTCACGCCAGCCCCGACTTTCGCGCCAGCCGGCGCCGCCCGGATTGCCGGCATCGAGGTGCTGGCCGACAACCGTGGCGGAAAGACACTGGCAGTGACAAGTCGACACTCCACGGTCAGCATCCGCACTCGTTTCGTTTCGGATCCCACACTGCCAGCCCCTTCCGTAGCCGTTGGCATCCTGGCGGCAAATGGGCAGGCGGTGGCTACCGCTGGCACCCATAACGACGGCATCACGCTATCGCGTCAGGCGGATGGCAGCGGCGAGGTGCGCATCGACTTCCCAGCTTTTCCGCTGCTCAAGGGCACTTATATGGTCAGCATCTGGCTGATGTGCGAGGCCGGTCTGCACATGTACGACACTGCAGAATTCGTTGCCACCTTGCACGTGACGCAGACCGATCTCGAGCAAGGGGTGGTTAGTCTCGACCATCATTGGGCTCAATGAAAGCCATCCCACTTTTCCCGCCGAGCCAACTCAATGCCGATCTAAAGGAGATCTGGCGTCAGTATTTCATCACCTTTCGCGGACTCTCGCTATTGCCGCCCGGGATGGCCTATCGCTTGGTCCAGCGAGCAGCGCGGGAGAAATACTGCCGGGAGCAATCATGGGTGGAGAAGATGATCGCGGGCGTGAGCCTTGCCTATCCTGACGCACCCGCCAGCTTTGCCACGGAGATGGTCAAAGCCCACTATGACATGGCGGCACGCGAGATTCTGGATGTGTTCTATTTGTCACGGTTGCGACGGCGCGATCTGGGGCGCACGCTGATCCCTTGCGGCTTCGACACGTTGAGTAAGACACAGCCGGGGCGGGGGACGATCATCGCGATGGGGCATTACGGTAGGCCGATCATGCTGAGTACAGCGCTTGGCCTGAGCGGGTTCAAGATCGGCATGCTGTCGCAAGCGGTGGACGCGCGCAACTCTGGCCTCAATCCAGTGATGCAGATATACTTGCAGTACAAGATGGAACGTACCATTAGCCAGGCGGGTGGCACTTGGCTTACGACGCTGGATAGTCCTCGCCTGCTCTACGCGGCTATGGAGCGTGGTGAGTCAATCATTATCATGCTCGATGTTCCCAAGGTAGATGCCAAGAAACGCATCGAGGCCGAATTCCTGGGCGGTACCTTGTCCGTTCCCGTGGGTATCCTGCGCCTGCTGCAAAAAACGGGGGCGCGCCTTGTTTACGGCGTGACCATTGACCATGGCCGGGTCGTTGGCGCAGAGATCCGATCGTTGCCTGAGAAGCCAGAGCAAGCGATGGCTGCCGCCATTCAGGAATTGCACAAGGACGTTCGCGCGAACCCTTGGCAATGGTGGCAGTGGGGTCAATTGGACCTGTTGTGGAAGCCACATGGTTAGTATCCGGCGGCATACCGTGTCCGGGCAATGGTTGTCGCCCATTTGCGCCGCGCCAACGGCGTGAACGCTGGCCGATGAACGTTCTCGATCACCCACTGCTTTTTGCAGCTCCGGACAGAGTCATGCAACCGCTTGCCTGGGCGGGTCATATTCCTTTTGGCATGTTTTGCATCGAACTACTCAAGCCAGACCAGCTGGTCGAACTCGGCACGCATTCGGGAAACTCGTTCAATGCGTTTTGCCAGTCGGTCAAGCGTTTGGGCTACCCGACTCGCTGTTATGCCGTGGATACATGGGAGGGTGACCCGCAGGCAGGCTGCTATGGACCGGAAATTCTTGAGGCACTGCATAATTACCAGGTGCAGGCTGGCTATACTGAGTTTTCGACTCTGCTGAAAACGACCTTTGACGACGCCGCAGCCAGCTTCGCCGCCGGTTCGGTCGATTTGTTGCATATCGATGGCTTGCACACTTACCAGGCTGTACGCCACGATTTCGAGACCTGGCTACCCAAGATGAGTACCCGCGGGGTTGTGCTGTTCCACGACACGCAGGTGCGCAAGGGCGATTTTGGCGTCTGGCAGTTGTGGCAGGAAGTAAGCAGCCGTTATCCCTCACTGGAATTCACCCACAGCCATGGACTGGGGGTCCTGGCCATCGGCAGCGAGCTACCCGAGCCGATGCGCCAGTTGCTGGGGCTTGATGGAGAAACCCGGGAACGCTTCAAGTCATTGCTCCAACGACTTGGAAATGAGATCGTCCATGGGTATGAGGCCGCCGCACTAACAGACGAGATCGCCACACGCGATCGCCAGCTGGCGACGAGGGACCATGATTTCCGGATTGTCCTGCAGAAGATGGAGGCTGACATCCACGGACTGGATGTCATGGCGCGCGGACTGCAAGAACAAGTCCTTTTTCTGGACCAGGAACTCACTGTCACGCGGGGCCAGCGTGACCACCTGCTGAGTGAGCGTGACCAGCTACTGTCAGCGCATCACCACCTGCTGAGTGAGCGTGACCAGCTATTGTCAGCGCATCACCACCTGCTGAGTGAGCGTGACCAGATCCTGACAGCGCATCACCAGCTGCTGAGTGAGTGTGACGATCTTAGAAACGAATGTCGGCACCTGCTCGCTGGACAAAGCGAGCTGATAAATTCGACTTCATGGCGCATCACCAGCCCGTTGCGTCGGCTAGGTTCGCTGGCAGCGAAGCTGCGCATGGGGGGGAAAAAACCCTCACACACGGATCAGGATTCATGACTCCTCCGGCAGATTCTACGCACCCTGCAGACCCGAGCGACGTACTCACGATCGAACAGCAATTGGCTGCCGCCTGTCAATCGCTGGAACGGGAGCGGATTGAGAACCAGCGCCTGCGCGAAGACATTTCCCGGCAAACCACCCTGCTCGACGAGATTCTGTTATCGACTGCTTGGAAGCTGACTGCCCCCCTGCGCGATTATGGCAAGCTGCGGCAGAAGATTAGGCGAGCAATCCACGCGTTGCCTGCCATTGCCGCTCGCACTGGAGGGTGGCGCGCTCTCACTCGCATTACCTACCAAGCGTGGCGCAGACGTGGTTCAGCAGAAGTACTGCGCTTGGCACACAATCAGGTCGGAACTGTGGACGCGCCTGGTCACCCGGCCGCAGCCATCATTGAGCCGGAGCCTGCTATTGACTGTCCGTCTTCCGTGGCGTCGGACAGGCCAGCAGTTCTCTTCATTTCGCACGAGGCGAGCCGCACGGGTGCGCCGGTGTTTCTCCTCAGCCTGATACATTATCTGGCTGCTGCTGGTGAGTACGAACCTGTCATTCTGCTCGGTCGCGGAGGCGAACTGGAGTCCGACTTCAGGAAACGCGGCACCACCTTTGTCCTCAACGAGGGCAGTGACGCAGTTCCAACTGCCCTTGCCTGGCTAAAGAACAGGGACGTTCGCCTAGTCTATTCGAACACGATCACCAACGGCATCTTGCAGAGACGACTTAAAGCGCTGCGCTGTCCGATTCTCTGTCATGTACACGAACTGGCCTACTCGATCGATCACTACTTCGACCAGGCGGGGATCCAGCAGGTGATGGAATCGACTTCCGTATTCCTTGCCGGTTCACGAGCGGTCGCTGACTACCTGGTGCACCAGAGGAAGCGCCCCGCCAACGAGGTGGTACTAGCCTATCCCTTCATCGACGTCGAGCAAAATCAGCTTGCCGCGGCTTCCGCCCGTGCGACGTCCCTTGACCTGCCAGATGATACCTTCGTCATCGGGGCTTGTGGAATGCTTGGCTGGCGGAAGGGGACCGATCTCTTTGTCCAGGTAGCGCGCCTGGTGCTCGCGCATTCTCGGCAGCCAGTCCACTTCGTCTGGGTTGGCGGTGCGATCAGCGCGAACGACCTCGAGCAATTCAAGCATGACGCTGAAAAACTGGGAATCAACTCGCGGATCCTGTTTACAGGGCCGGTCAAGGCGCACTTGCCGTATCTGGCCCGCTTCGATGTCTTTCTGCTCACTTCCCGTGAAGATCCCTTCCCACTGGTTGCCATGGACGCAGCCTCGTTTGGCGTACCGATTATCTGCTTTTCCGGCGCCGGAGGAACCCCGGAACTCGTCGAGGAAGACGCCGGAATCATCGTTCCCTATCTGGACTGCGAAGAAATGGCAACTGCGGCGCGCCGGCTCCACGACAATCCGGACTTGCGCCGGCGTCTTGGCGACCGTGCTCGGAAGAAGGTCATGGAGCGCCATGACATCTCTGTCGGCGGGCAACATATTTACAATATCATCAAGCAACAGATCGGCCATTCCCCAGGAAACCCCCAGTGAAATTTCCCGTCAATTTTGTTTCGATCGAGAAAGAGCTCGAACCCGTGTCCCGATCTCTCAAGGGACGAGTGTTGAATGCTGGCTGTGGTAACCGCGACATCAGCAGTCTATTGACTTCCTGGCATGCCAGCTCGGTCAGCAACTGTGATATCGCCACCGACATACCGGGCGCCTTTCTCTGCGACCT
The DNA here is from genome assembly GCA_017302435.1 of Candidatus Accumulibacter necessarius. Classification (GTDB taxonomy): domain Bacteria; phylum Pseudomonadota; class Gammaproteobacteria; order Burkholderiales; family Rhodocyclaceae; genus Accumulibacter; species Accumulibacter necessarius. The sequence continues at coordinate 14,708 of JAFLDL010000052.1, read as the reverse complement.
GACAAGCATTCCGCAGCCGGACGGGAGTTATGACTCGATTCTGTGCAATGCGGTGCTCGAACATGTACCCGATGCGGAGGCCGTCATGGCGGAGTTTTATCGTCTGCTCGTGCCCGGAGGACACCTGGTAGTTTCCGTTCCGTTTCTGCAACCGTATCACCCGACCCCCTTCGACTTCCGCCGCTTTACTCGCGCGGGCTTGACGCAGCTGGGCGAGCGCGCGGGCTTTGCTGTCGTGGAGACTTTCCCCGTCCATAGCCTGGCCCAAACCCTAGGATGGCTGATCTGGGCCCATCTCGAGGAGCGCCGCAGCCGTATCGGCAAGTTGCTTTGCTGGCTCCCGATCTACCTGGCGAGCCGCAGCTTTCAAACTCCCTCGCCCAACCAGACTTATGCTGCAAACGGATTTCAGGCCGTCATGGTGAAAAATTGAGCGAGCATCTGCCGCGCGTCAGCGTCGTCATTCCCAACTACAACTACGCCCGTTTTCTCGAGCAGCGCTTTCAGTCGATCCTCGATCAGACGTATAGAGATTTCGAGATCATCTTCCTCGACGATGCCTCGACGGATGACAGCGTGCCTCTGGTGCGGGACAGGTATGCTCGGTACCTCCGGCATTGCGTTGTCAACACCAGCAATACGGGCAACCCCTTCGTGCAATGGAACCGCGGAGCACATCTCGCACGCGGTGAATTTATCTGGATTGCCGAAGCCGATGATTACTGCGCTGCCAATTTTCTTGAGCGCATGCTTGCTGCCATCTCCCAATCACCGCGCATTGGCCTGGCGCACTGTCACACCTTACCGGTCGATGGCAACGGTGTATCGCTGGACGATGGATTTTATCTGCGTTACGTATCAACGCTGGACAAGCAGCGTTGGAATGCCGATTTCCTCGCATCCGGCGCCGCCGAGGTCAGATCTTATCTTGGCAAGAAAAACACCATTACCAACGTCAGCGGCGTGCTTTTCCGCCACCAAGCCTTGGCCGCAATCGGTTATGCCACGGAAACCATGCGCATGTGCGGCGACTGGCTGACTTATTGTCGCCTGCTACATGACTATGACGTCGCCTATGTTTCAGAGCCGATGAATTTCCATCGCCAGCATCAAGCAAAGCACACACAGAATTCCGTACTCGACTTGACCTATTTCCGTGAATTCCTTGACGTCCAGCACTACATCGCCAGCGCTTTCACTCTCGATGCAGCGGAGCGTACGGCAGCCTTCAAGCGATTTCTCGGGGAATGGGACAGGCTCACCGTCAGCCATTACGGGCGAATCCCGCTGGGCAGCGTGCTGAAGCTGGCAAACATGGCTTCGAGCTACTACCCGGGCTTGGGCGAAAGAGTTCATGTAGCCCTCCACCTTGGCGCCAATCTGGCGAAATCCGCCACAGCCAAATGGTTACCCGCTTGAACGTCTGCATGATCAGCCGCGAATTCCCGCCTGATACGGCGTTCGGCGGCATTGCGACCTTTTCCCTTGACACGGCGCGCATGCTGAAGGCCCATGGTCACGATGTGACGGTGTTCAGCCAAAGTCTTGGGCCCTCCCAGCTGCTGGATTATGGCGGGATAGAAGTCCACAAGCTGCATATCCCCGCACCCTTCGGCTCATACCGGTTTCTGCCTTCCCTGATCCTCGGGTTCAATGCGGTCGTCTTCCGCGCGGTGCAAAAGCTTCACCGCGAACGGCCTTTCGATTTGATCGATGTACCTGACCATTTGGCGGAAGGTTTGTTCGCCGTGCTTTCGGGCAAGCTTCCCGTTGTCACCCGCTTGCACACGCCCTTTGCCCTGCTGGTCGCCATGGGTCTGAACGATTACCGCAAGGGCCCCAGCTATTGGCTCATCAAGGCGCTGGAGAGGATCGCGCTTTCCCGGTCGACTGTTCTCTATGCACCCTGCCTGGATCTGGTGCGGCGCAGCGAAAAGCTCTTCGCCTTCAGCGGGGTCCCGGCAAGAGTGTTCGGCTACCCGCTGGATCTATCCCTGTTTGCTCCGCAGCGGGCTGCGCCCCTCGACGATGGACCGCCTCGCATTCTCTTCGTGGGCCGGCTAGAACACCGCAAGGGAATCGAAACGATCGCCGAGGCATTTCCCAAGGTGAGGGCTGCCTGCCCAGGGGCGCAGCTCACACTGCTGGGCAGCGACACACCCAACATCCGCGGCCATGCGTCGGCCAGGCAATTTCTCGAAGCGGCCTTTACAGCGACCGGCGACCGGGACCATGTCGATTTCAAGGATCATGTGCCGCTTCAGCAATTGCCAGGTATTTTTCATGACTACGATATCGTCTGGGTACCTTCGCTTTACGATAATTTCCCCATTACCTGCCTGGAGGCGATGGCCTGCGGCAAAGCGGTGGTGGTTTCCGACGCTGGCGGGCTGCCAGAGATGGTTCGTCATGACGAAACCGGGCTGGTTTTCCCGGCCGGCGATGCCACCGCCTTGGCAAACATGACACTCGTTCTTTGCCGCGATGCCCTGCTGCGCCAACGGCTGGGACAAAACGCCCGAGACTACAGCGAGCAAAGCTGCTCCGACGATATCATTTACGCCCATACGCTGGCGCTATATCGCGCCGCACTCGGCGACAAGCTGGAGGCTGGCAAGTGACGAGTCTGGTACTTGGCGGCGGCGGATTTATTGGTGGGCATCTCTGTGAGGCACTGCTCGCGGCAGGCGAGCGGGTTCGTGTGCTCGAACGTCCGCGACTCAAGCTGGACGACACCCCGGAGCTTCGTCAGCATGTGGAGTGGCACGAGGGCGACTTCACCAATCCGGTCGATGTCGCAGAGGCTATTGCCGGTTGCGACAAGGTTTATCACCTGATCAGCACGACCCTGCCGAAAACCTCCAACGACAACCCGGTTTATGACCTTGAAAGCAATGTGGCTGCCACCTTGCGCCTGCTGGACTTGATCCGGCAGGCAAATTTCCCCTGCAAGATCATCTTTGTCTCCTCCGGCGGCACCGTCTATGGTGATCCCCAGACCAATCCGATCCCGGAGAGTCATCCAACCGATCCTATCTGCGCTTATGGCATCAGCAAGCTGGCCATAGAAAAGTACCTTGGCCTGTATCACCGCCTGCATGGTATCGACTACATCGTGCTGCGGCTCGCCAACCCTTACGGGGAAGGTCAGCGTTTCGACGCCATTCAGGGCGCCATTCCCGTCTTCATGCACAAGGCTCTGGCGAACACCGCCATAGACATTTGGGGTGACGGCGGTATCGTGCGGGACTACATCCACATCGCCGATGTCACCCGTGCATTGCTGCTGGCAGCATCCTATAAGGGGAGCCACCATATCTTCAATATCGGCAGCGGGAAAGGGACGAACCTGAACGAATTACTGCACATCCTCGAGCAGTTACTTGACAGACCGGTCCGCCATCGTTTGCTGCCCGCACGCAGTTTCGATGCACCGATGAATATCCTCGATGTCAGCAAAGCGCAGCGCCTATTGCAGTGGCAGCCGGAGATAGTTCTCCGGGATGGCATGGCACGCCTGCTACAACACATGAAACGCCTCTGCTGACATCCGCTTCGATCGCTGAAGGGTAGCTCTGGCCGATGCTCAATGCACAGTGACCGTCCGCGCTTCGTCGATCACCACCCGCTCGCCGCGGCGCAAGACCGCTCGGCCTACGTATTCGCCGACAGGCCAAACCAGATCGCGGCGGCGTTTCCCGATCACGGCAAACCGATGACTTCAGCAGACCCCGACCAAGCGCTGCTGATTCATTGACCGGCAACCCTGTCAGCCTAGACCCGCGAAGCTGATCGTCTCATTGCTCGTGAACAAGGCGCTGTCGACACCACTGACCGCGGCCTGCTTCCGGAGCGCCCCTGCATTTTCCGCGGCCTTCGCATGAGCGTCGCTCAGGCGGCCAAGCAGCGGCAGGTGCTGCATCGACAGAAGTTGGCAGTAGGCCATAGGCAACACCCCCGCCTGACGCACCTCGATCAGGGCCTCGGCCGGCAATTGGTTGAGTGCGACTTCGTCCACCTGGAACAGGCCCCTGAGCGCTTGCTCGGCATCGCCTGCCTTCAAGGCAATCAGCCACGGACAAAACAGTTTGTGCTTCTGCATGACCGCGCAGGCGGCCGCTGTCACAAGGCGATTTCGCTCGCTCTGGGTGAGAAAGCTGAGAACATCCAGGGTGGCTTGGCTTGCCTCACCCGCTTCGGTGAAAAAACGTTCGCCTGTCGGCCCATCGCTGAGCAGACCACTCTCTTCGTCAAAGCACAGCGCCTGTTGCCCAGCCTCGGCCTCAGTCAAACGAAACGGGTGGCTGCGGAACGCGACCGGGATGTAGCTTCCGATCCAGCGCCCATCCGGAGCGAGGAACAGGTTCTTGTTTGGCTGCAACCCCAGGACCGCCACCGGGACAAAACCGCCCGGCTGCTCGACGAAGGCGATCGGCATCACCGTGGCAAGCTTCGGCAGCTCGGCGCCGACCAGCTGAACAACGGAGCTGGTGGCAGCAAATGCGTAAGACGAAGGGCGTAACCAGTACTTCTGGCTATGGCGTTCGCGTGAAATGGGAACGTAGTGGGGCATGGGTAGAGGCCTCGCTAAATGGGTGGGCAGTTCAAGGGGCGTCGCGCTTCGGCCCCACGCGGGCTAGCCGCTCCGCCCTTTGCTGATGTGCGGGTTCGATACATGCGCTCGGGGATCTGGCGGCGGCCTAATGAAGCACCTCGCTTCGCGGCGCTGCGGCCAGATGAACCTGCTCCAACCAGGCCGGCCATTCCTTGTTCGGCCATCCGGCGTTGCGCCACAAACGATAAACGATGCTCAGCCATTGGCGCAAGTGGTCCGGCCGAAGCGAGACGCTGGCGACGACCTTGTCCTCGCCAGAGCGAAAGCCTAGAACAGCTTGTTTGGCAGAGGCTTTCAGTTCAATGGAGCTCACCAACCAAACTACGGGCGGCTCAGCAGGGGGGGGCGACCGACTATCGACCGATGGCCGCCTTACCGCGGTCTCAGGCCCCTGCTGCGCACATGCGTTGCTCAGGGCCCATTCGGCCAAGATCACGGACTTTTCCTCCCCATCAGCAGCAGGGGTGATGAGCTTGACCAACAGCGGAATCAGCTGCCGACTCAAGCGATAAGTGAGCCACAGTCTGACGACTGCGCCAGCGGGGTCTTGTCCATCGATACACAGACGGTCTTGGTAGGGGTTGTAGCGAGTCGTGAACTTTTGCAACTCCATTGCGGCAGCCTATCACCTCTCTTGTGGTCAGGAAGCGTCCGTTGGGCCGCGCGGCCGCTGATCGTCGATGGCGCCCCCGGAGTAGCCACGGGTCTGACGCGTACCGACACACATCGACGCGCCACCCCGCACCCCTACCCCGTCATCCACATGGCGCCGGCGGTCGCTTCTCCTGGACCGTTACTAATCAGCGGCCGGGGACTCAGTCGCCGGGGTCCCCGGTAGGTTGCTCTTGACGCCGTTGGCGTAGACCGCGCGAGCGGTTTGCGCGATACCCAGTTGCGTCTGCAGGCGTGCAATTTCCTGATCGACAATCCGCAGGTTGGTCAGTTGTTGCTTGGCGACCTCGCTGAGGCTTTCCAGTGGGTACTCCTGATTGTCGATAGTGATTATTCCAGTCTTGACCATACGAAACTCCTTGTCGTTTGTCCTGCTCATCCAATGGAAAACCCCACCCCCTCGTGAGGGGCGGGGTCTTGAGGTTTGCTGCACCCTCGGCGTTCTGAGGGCTAGGGAACCGCGCCGCTCGAGCGTGGCTGGTCCCCTATAGATCTTTCTTAGGCAAAGTTAGCGCCGCTGAAATCAAAAGCGTTCAGTTCGGACACGCTGTTGATCGTACCTACCAAGGTAACCTGAGCGGTGAAACCAGCCCCCTGATCGGTATCTTCAACGAAGTACACCGAGTAGGGTTGGTTGGTTGCATCGGCAAAACCGTCGACGTCAGCAGTTACCAACACCACCGCCTTCGCATCATTGTCGATAACCACATCACCATTAACTATGGTTGCTGAACCGTTCAACTCGACGCGGCTTGTCGTCAGCGCAGCGCTGTTGTAGAAGAGACCGACATTCTCACCACCGGTCAAAGTCATGACCTCAAAGGCAGCATCCTCATCCTGGTCACCGTCATAGACCGCGGCAGCACCCAGGAAAGCGGTGAAGTCCAGCACGTCGTCGGTTGCAGCATTCTTGAAGTTCAGGATGGTATCCACGCCGTTGCCGGTGCCTGTCTCTTCGAACAGGAAGACGTTGGCTGCACCGTCAGAGCCCTCGCTGACCACCGTCTCGGCAGACAACGCCAGCGTACCGGCATCGCCAGCCACCGCCCCAACGATCGTCTCCGCATTGAGAACATCGACGCCCGGCGCGAAGGTGAAGGTCAGCAGATCGGTACCGGTGTCGTACGCCGCACCCGTCAGCGCACCTGCAGTCCAGGCTGCCCCGACGTTGATCGCCGCAATATTGGCATTGACCGCTGCAGCCAAAGCTGTACCGACTGCGTCGTTACCCGCCCCAACCACGATCTCCGCACCTTCGGTGACGGTGGCGCCAACAAAGCCGTTGAAAGTCAGCGAAACCGACCCGCCAGCGGCCACGTCCAAGATACCTTGAACGTTCATCTCCCGTACTTCGGTTCCGATGCCACCGTCCAGCGTGTCGTTGCCTGCTCCACCACGGAGGGTTTCGCTGCCGCCGCCGCCGACAAGGGTGTCACCACCGGCGCCGCCATGCACTTCCGCCGCTGCACCACCGGTGACGGTGACACTGACTGCCGTTGCCACGTCATCAACGTAGCTATTGCCGTACACACCGTCTTGCTCCAGCACCAAACCGCCGAAGCTGACAATGTTGGTACCAATGGTGACGTTTGTGGACCCTTGACTGAGCACGCCGGTAGCGCTGTTCAGCGTGAAGGTATTGCCCGCTACCACCGTTGCGTCGGTCAGCACCACCGACTCGAAGGCGTTGATCGATGCCACCTTGGACAGCGCTCCGAGGACCACTTCGTCGGTAACCCCAGCCGTACCAACCAGAATCAGGTTGGAGTTGGTGACCTTGGTGACATCCAGCACGTCGAAGTCGAAGTTGAAACCTCCAACAGCGTTGTTCAGTGCCACCAGGCTGATCGTGTTGGCACCCGCAGCATTGAAGTTGATCGCGTCGTTTCGTACCACAATAGCATCATGGTCATCTGCCACGTTATCGGTCAACGTCAGGCCGGCCAACACCGAACTCAACGAGCCCATGTCGTAGGCATCGTCCGAAGCTGCGTCCTGCAGAAACTCGTAGCCCGTCAGAACCACGGTGTTCGCCGCAGCACCGCTACCAAGCTTCACCGAGATCTGGTTGTCCGTGGTGCCCTGCTCGGCGAGCAGGAACAGCTTGCCATCCAGACCCGCGACTTCCAGCGTGTCCTCCGCATCTTGCGAAGCGGCCACGCGCAGCGTGCCAGCGGCAATCCCGTTGTCCACCGTGTAACTGGTGGCTCGGTGCGTGCCACTGCCCGGTAGCGGGAGACCGTCGCCGTCCTGGAAGGTGGTCACCAAGGTGATGACCCCGCTGTTGAGAGGATCAGCCGCATCGAACGCTTCCGCACTGAGCGTGCTGGTGATGGAACGGCTCAGTTCGTTGTACTTGACCGTGTTCGCGCCACCACGCAGGTTCATCACCACATCTTCCGTGGATTGCACGCTGGCCAGAATCACACGCTCGCCAAGATCACCACCCTCGATGCGATTCCAGGTGGCAGTGGCCTGCGTAACGACAGCCGACAAGCCCGCATCACGGTACTCGAGGAAGCCACGATTCAGCGGGACGGCGGACGTGAGATCAGCGATTTGCACCGAAGATACGGCCCGGTCAAGCGCGGCAACCTGCAGCAACGGATTGGGTGAACTGAACTTGATCTCGACGTTGCTGGAGCCTGTGAAATCGAGCACGGACTCCCCTTGCGACGCCACCACCTGCTCGATATCCAACAGCACGTCAACCCGGTCGTTGAGATCGACCACCTCATCGCCGAACGTAACCGTCTCGACGATCACGTATTGGTTGATCTCCGATTCGGGGCGCACCACGACGGCGATGTCGTCCGTGGCGTTGCTGTAGTCGACGGTATCGACGTCATTGCCACCACCGACATGGCTCAGGTCGAAGGTGTATTGCCCCTCGTTGATCATGTTGGCGCGGTCTGCCGAGTCTTGATCCTGGAACGCCACACGGTCGTTATTGGCATCCAGGGTGTCAAAGTCGCGGAAGTGGGCAAAGCTGATGTCCTTCTGGTCAGCCAAACCGTCCGATGTGGCATTGGCACCGCTCATCGCGCCGGAGCTGGCGACGACCACCGTGTCGTTGCTGCCATCGCCCCAGACGTTTTCGATGCGGGCGATGCCATCGATGGTGACCTGGACGCCAACGTCAGGGACGATATCCGTGCGAACCTGCCCGTTGGTGTAGTCGACCACTACGCCACCGGCGTAAGCGGTCACGTCGAGGACGTCATTCTCGCGGCTGCCTTCGGCGGTACCAAGTGTCAGCGACACACGTTCCACACCACGCAGCGTGTCCGTGGCAACGGTCGTGCCATTGCGGCCGGCTGTGCTCGTCACGTCGAGGTTACCGGCGCCGAGCAAGTTAAGCGTCATGGACGGCTGCGCGAGTGTGTCAATTGCAAATACACCGTCGTACTGGTTCGAGTAGATGACGCGGTCAACGCCGAGGCCGGCCTGGAAGGTGTTGTCCTTGTTGGCTTCGGTTTCGTCAATCAACAGCAGGTCATTGCCCAATCCGGCAAGCACGCTTTCAACACCATCGACCCGGATAGCGAGGGCTTCATAGTCACCCGCCACCGGCACGGCAGAGGTGGCATTTTCGCTGTAGCGAACTTCGCCATTGCCGCCGTCATTGGTGAGGTTGTAAGACACACCACCCGTTGCCGCAACAGAGGACAGCGCGGACACGTCGAGCGTGTCACGACCTTGACCCTGACTGGCGTCAGCAGCGCCCGTGCCCGAAACCGTGCGGATGTTCTCGAAGTTGGTGAAGGCGGTGGTGGACTCGGTAGCACCGTTGCCGTCTGCATCCGTCAGTACGTGACCTGCACCGCCGTTGCGGAACTCGACGTTGCTGGCAAGCGCGGCGCCGGTGGTGCTAAAGCCGTCAAGCACGACAGTAAAGCGGGCGTTGGCGCCAATATCAGCCTGCTGAAACTGCAGCGTATCCTGGTAGATACCGGTGGTCAAACCGAAGCCGGTCTCCGTTTGCGCAATGTTGGTGATGGACGTGATGGTCGCCGCTGCCAATTCAGGCAAAACCGTCTTGAGGTTGGCCACCGAAGCGGCTTCCCAGACGTTGAGAACATACACACGGGCCTTGGCCTCGCCCAGCACTTGCACGCTATAGACGTTCTTGCCGCCGTCGGCCGTATCGTTACCGATGGAGCCAATGACGCGGTCGTCGCCGGTGCCGGCAGTAATCGTATCGTTGCCGATACCACCGATCAGCAGATCGTCGCCATGCGCCGTGAAATTGGTTGCCAAGGCACCGTTGGTCGCCGTGTTGTTGACCGCAATCAGCGACGAACCCGTTGCCACATCGACCAGGTTGTTGGCGCCGCCGTCGATCACGACGACGTCGGAGCCGTTAAGTGCGCCGCCGGCATCGCTGGCGGTTGCAAACACGGCGCGGCTGACGCCTTTGTCGCCGATGAACAGGACGTTTTGAGCGTTCAACTCGGCGTTGCGGCCATCAAAGTTCAGCAGATGTACTTCATGGCTGGAGACGTTGGCAACGACGGCAGTCGGCGGCTGACCATTGGACAGGTTTTGCAGCGTCACCACCGGCGTCTTCATGAACACGGTTTCTTCGCCGTTGTAGTTGACCTGGGTGATGGTGATCGTGCTGCCCGCCAGGGCAGCGGAGATCTCCCCGGCAGCGGTGTTGGTGTCGTTGAACGAGTTGATGAAGGCTGTGAAACGGGCCAGGAAGTTGGCCTGAATCGCGGCTTGGGTTTCACCAATGCCATCCTCGTTTGCCTGGATGTTGCCGTCGAGGTCAACGCCGACCTGCAGCGAGTAGTTCACGCCGTTTACCGCGAGGGTGACCTTGTCTTGCGTAGTCAGGTTATTGAAGGTGACCGTATAAGCTTGGCTTTCGGCAATGCGGGTGCCGTCGGCAGCAAAGTCAACGACGAGGTCTTGGGCGTAGTTGTGATCGCCCAGCGAGATGGTGGAGCCGACGAACGAGTCGTCGTCGACCAGCTCGCCATCGGCACGGTCTTCGTACGCGGCGTAGATCAGGCGGTCTTCTGCTACTGCTTGACCCGGTGCGGTGAATACCGGCAGGCCCAGCGTGCTGGTACCCGGCGCGGTCACCGAGGTCGAAACGGCATAGCCTTCCGCTTGCGTGTCGGAGATGTCGCGGCCGCCAGTCGGGGTGGCGTCGGTAATGGTCAACACGTTACCGGCGGCGGTCACAGTGACATTGGAGTCAATCGTCTGGAAGCGCGTATTGGCCAGCGTCGCGAGATCAGCCACATTGTCGACTGCGGCGAGTGCGGCCATGTCGATCACGGCGAAGGTCACACCGCCGATGACCACGGAGAACGAGGACATCCACACGTTGGAACTTGCCAGGTTGGCGGCAGCGAAATCCACGGAGAGAGTCGAGGGTCCAGTGGTGCTGCTGCCGCCCAAACCGAAGTCGCGCCCGAAGGTACCGTCGGTCAGGTTGTTGCCGACGTCGGTCTGGCGATGAATCACATCAACGCCTTCGCCGCCGGCCAACTCGAAGATGAAGTCGTCGTTGCCTTCGCCACCGGAGAGGAGGTCGTTGCCTTCACGGCCTTCAACCACGTCACTACCGGCAGCCGCGTACAGGGTGTTGGCGCCCATGGTGCCGCGAAGGTCCAGGTCACCGTTGTAGGCGAAGTGATTCTGCTGATTCTTGAAAGCCAGATCCGGGTTGTTGCTCCCGGCAGCGCGGTAGTCGACTGCACCGAGGCCAGTGGCAATGACGTTTTCCATGTCTGCCGTGGTGGTGCGGGCAACCCCAGCAACATAGTTGGTTTGGTCAGCCGTGTAGTTCAGGGAGCTGTCTTGGTCGGCGCCGCCGTAGCCCGAGTAGTTCGCCAGCCCACCTTCTTTGCCCACACCGAGATCTAAGCGCAGGACGCCGTCGGTGGTGAGTTGAGCGGTGGTCTTGGTACCGAGGGCTTCGCGCGTCAGCCACAGCGTATCGTTGTTGGCCATGTCGGCGTCAGCTGGGGCCTCGTCATCGACATCCAGGTCCGTATGACCTTCATAAATGCCGCTGTCAGCTTCCCAGGCAAGGTTGTCGGCGCCGTCATTACCATACAACTCGTCCATGCCGTTGTTGGTAATTCCCTGAGCATTGGGGTTGTTGAAAGCGTAGTTGAGATTGCCGCCCATCAAAAGGTCGCTACCATCGCCACCTTCAATGAGATCGTTGTCGTAGCCACCGATCAGGATGTTGTTGGCCACGGAACCGATGATGTGCAGTTGCGCACTTGCACCAATACCGACGTTCTCACCAGCAGCGGTGAGGTGGCCACCACCACCCAGAGCCACGTTGTTATAGTCGTCCAGGAAACCATACAGGTTGCCCGAGGCATCGACGTGCTCAATTTCGGACATGCCAACGATAGACTGGCCGGCGCCCGTCACAACACTCTGGCTTCCTTCAACTGCCAACTGAATGACCGTGCCATCTTCGTCATCGGACGCCTCGATCAGCAGCCAGTCGGCGTCTTGCGGGGTGTTGTTGCCAACAGCGGCGTCATCCGAGGTGGATCCGCCGTTGATTGACAAGCTGTTGCCGTCGGTTTGATCCAGCAGCGAGAGTTCTGCGAAGAAAAAGTCGGCGTTGCGGCCACCTTGAAGGTTATCAATCCCGGGATTGGCGGCAGCGACGCCGCCACCGGCCAGAAAGTCGTTGCCGATACCACCCAGGACGGTGTCAGCGCCCAGACCACCGAGGACGAGGTTGCCGTTGGTGGACACGCCGTCGCCAGCAAAACCGGTGCCGTCGTAGCGAATATCGCCCAGGAAGTTCTGGCTGATATCGAACTGGTTGAGCGGATTGCGCGCATAGGCATCGACGATTTCGAAGTTTGCGGCCCTGCCCGTAATGTTGTTTTCAACACCGTCGTTGGCGATCACGCCGTTGCCATTGAGGTCAAGGCCCTTGATCTGGTTGGCGGGATTGGTGAAGTCGATACGCACGTCCTGGTCACCGGTGAGGCGCATAGCTTGGAAATCAGGTAAACCTGGCCCTGCAGGTACGTCTATTGACACAAGGTTGAACGACTTGCCATCCAGGGTCGGCAGCGGCAAGGGGGCGAGGACGGTGTTCGCGGCGTTGTTGCTGTAAGCGACAGCTGCGGTGACCTGGTGTTCCCAGGCGGTCGCGGCGGCGGCCCACGCGGGGTCCGCGTTGTCGGTAAACGTAGCGAACAGATTCAGGACGTTCGCCACCACGGCACCGCGAGCTTCAGGCGCAGCGGCGTTCAACAGGCCCGTGATGTACGTCGCGGCGTAGTCGGAAAGGGGTGGCGTGAGGCCGATGTTCTGGGCGATCGTCGCCGCCACGACGTCGGTCGCCTGGGCGCCAAAGTCGCGAACATAAATCTGGTTGAGAAAGTCGTTGACGCCAGTAGCGGGCGACGAAGCCGCAATGGCTGCCTCCACCGCATCCGCGGTATTCTTGTCGAGCGCGACGTCGTACAAAGCGCCAGCATAACGTGCGATGACGACTTCGTTGGTCGAAATATTGATCATGCAAAATCCTTTCAAGGTTGTGAGAACTTTGTGCACAAAGCCGAGGCCCGAATTTTCGACACTCGACAAGACATTCTGCGCCAGAGCGTCTTGTCCAGTGTCCCGCCTGCCAAAAGCGAGTGCTGGCACCGTCACGGCTTATTTTGGTCGGTGCCGACAGCTGCGATAGATGCCACGTTCTACCGGACGATTGAATCCTAGCCCGCCCAAGCCCCGTGGCATTGTGATCCCAATCACATGAAACCAATTTCCGGGTGGATCCAGGCAGCGCCCGAACCCCATCACGGCGCGCAGAACAGCCGTTCCGTCTATAGCCCCCGCCACCGTAAACCAAAGTATATCGCATTGTTGTCCATCTTGAACAGATCGATGTTACTTTTTTGTGAGGTAGTTTCTGCGTATCCGACAATAGACCACTGATTTACCACAGGATGCTCGTAGAACAAGCGGCTCGTCAGCCGATCCATGCGGCGCGCCTGGTCGCCAAGCAGCGGGCTGTAGGGCAGCTCGTCCGTAGCCCGGCCGCGTTGCACCCACAGCGACAGGGTCGCCGCGCCCAGCTTGCGCGCGACGCCGAGGATGAGATCCGAGCGCCGCTGGGCGCCTCCGGGTCTGGTCGCGTGACTGGGCCGGTCGTTGCCATCCTGGAGGCCGAAGTCGACTTGCCAGTCTTCGCTGCGGCACGACAGCCAAGCCTCGGCGCCCGTATAGCGGCCCGCCTGCAGGCTGGCACCCGGAAAGTCCAGGCTTTCCGCACCATAGCCCAGACGGTTGCCGCAGGGCCCCAAGGACAACGACTCCGGCAGGTGATACAGCAGGCGCCAGCCACTGCTGTTGTACGTGGGCTCGTTGCCTATCCACAGTCGGGTCTGGACTACTCGCACACCCAGTTGTCCGCCCAGCGCGGGTTGTACATAAGCGGCGTTGGCGCTGACAAGGCGCTGGTTGGTGTCGGAATGGCTTGGGCTGTTGCGAGCGGTGAATTCGCCAGCGAAGAGGAGCAGGCCACGGCCCAGGGAGCGAACAGCGGATCCCACCAGGATCGTCCGCAGCGCCCCGCCAGAGCGAGGCTTCGCGCTGGCCGCCAGTTCGAACGGAACACTGCCACCGGGCACCGTCAGGGTCAGGAAGCGGATGCCGGGCGCGCTGTTGAGATTCGACTCGCCGCCCGCCAGGACGTCGATCGACCAGTCGGCACGCCAACTGTCTCCCCGCCAGGCATCAAGGTTCGTGGACAGCCAGGCTTGCAGCGCCAGCGGAATATCGGGGCGTTGCGAGACCTCGTCCGCCAGGCTTACCGCCGACGCCAGGTCACCCAACTCGGCGAGTGCCTGAGCATAATCGAGCTGAGTACCGGCAAGCTCCGGATTGAGCAGCAAGGCTTTTTCCAGCGCCAGCGCCGCCTCCTGCGGGCGTTGCTGGGTCAGCATCAGGACGCCCAGGTAGGCGAAATAGCCCGCCCGGTCGCGACAGGCTTCCGCTAAGCCTTCGATGCGAACGAGCTCTGCCGGGCGATCGGCTGGCAGAGCGGGCGGCTGGGCAGGGAACGCCGCCGGGCAGGTGGCAGTGGCAGCAGGATCTGAGTCGACAGCCAATGCCGGGCCAATTGCCCCGCCGCCCAGGGCAACGCCGAGCAGGACGATGCCAGTCACAAGAAATCGGCAGGTAGTCAAGAGGCTGGCCGCGTCGACGCGTGTCCCGTAGCAAATGTCAACACGCAGCGTCCCGTCTTCCGCGGAAGGCGTACGAGCAACCAGACGTTCCGGGGGTCAGCCCCATATCCTTATACACAACTTCAGGACCTCGCTGTAAGCTGCCGATTTTTTTGAAAAGGTGTCAGGATGGGCTGGGCTGCGGAGGAGCTGAAGGAAGTTGATCTGGGGGACCGAAGACTGAACAAGCG
>JAFLDL010000051.1 GCA_017302435.1 Candidatus Accumulibacter necessarius | reverse complement strand
CTCCTCTTCGGACAAGACAATCTTCGGGGCAACTCGCATCTGCATCTCCACTCCGCACACAACGTGCATTGGAGACGTGGTATCCAGACAAGTTCCCTCAAGAATGCAACACTACACTAGAAGCGGAAGGAAGCTTGCAACATGAAGATATCCCAGTCGCGGCGCAGCGCCTGGGGCTGGGGGTTGTCCTGCGCTGCCAGGAAACCGGTGCCATCAACGCGATGTACCTCGGCGCGCAACATGAACTGTGGAGTGACGTCATAGCGCAGGCCAACCGTCCAGTCCTTGGCGAAGCGCGTGAAACGCGGCAGGCGAGTGGCGGCTGCAAAGTCCTTGCCATCACGATCATCCTTGTCAGCGTAATACGCGTCGTAGCGCACCAGAGCTTCCCACTGTGGCGCGAGTCGGTAGGTTCCCTGGACATAATAGCTCTGCCCGTCCGCCTTGCCGTTGTAAAAAAATGGCCCGAAATCGTCGACAGAGGTTCGACGGAAGGCGTACTCGCTGGTCAGACTCCAAGCCTCGGCGTTGTACTGGGCGGAAAAGATCAGCGGCGTGAGCTTGAATCTGCCGGCCATAAGGACATCGCCATAGCCCGGCCTGTATCGCAGGTCGAGGCGCAAGGCAGTGAACGCGAGCCGATACCTGCTGCCAGCTCCCTCGTACATCACCTGTAAATCCGGAGCAAGTTTCGAATCCACACTTCCAGGGCGATTCAATCCGACCAAGGCCACCTTGGCCGCGTCGGTATCTGTCTGGGGCTGCCCGTAAGCGAAGCTGGCAGACAGCATACCGGATTCGCCGTAACGCTCGAAATAGAGCTCGGCACCATCGGCTGATACCGTCAGGTTGCGCGTCCGCTCGAAATAGATCGACTGCGGCAGAATGATACTCGGTCGGGTGAAAGGCACGTCTCGAGTCGTATTGTACAAACCATAGGCGGTCTTGACCCGTCCCAAACGGATTCCACCCCGTCCATCCTCACTCGACAGTGCTGCCCAGTCGACCAATCCGTAATCGAGACGGACGCCGCCGTTATCAATCTCCCCAGCCACACGCGAAAGCAGTTGGGCTGACAGTTGCAGTGCAGGCGTCACCCGCCACGATGCATTGACGCCAACTTCCCTGAAATCCTTGCTCACCTGGTCATCACTCTGACCGAAAAAGTTGTTGTCGGTGGTATTCACCAGCGTCAAAGAAGCGAAACCGTGCAGCTGAAAATCGCCACCCAGCAAGTCCAGCGCACGTGCCGCCGTGGCCCACAGCGACAACATGCCAAGCAGGGCGATGCAGGAGGTCGTCCTAGCGAATCTTGAGTACACGCACATTCTGACCAACCTCGCTCGCCTTGACGTAACCGATCGCCCCTGCTGTGGATGCCACTCTGGACAGCATCTCCTGTGTCGAACCGACTTGCTCCGGATATTGCCCCTGCCCCGAAAAAACCTGCCGATCCCAGGCCATTCGCAATTGATGAGGAAACACTTGCAATACGGTTTTGCTAAAGGTGGCATGTTCCAACGTGTCATCCCGGAGAACGAACACCTTCACCGGCGTCTCGGCCGGCCATTTCTGCAAGCGCATGCCAAAGATGGCGCGCAGGGAAGATCTGGGAATCGTGTCTTCGCTCGTGGCAGGATGGGCGATGGCAACCATCACCGGCTCAGACGTCTGGGCATGGGCGATGGCTACGAGCAGGGCCATCGCGAAAAGACAGAGCAAAACCACTCGCACCAGCGAAGTCCCGAATTTAATGGCAGGAATCGTTTCCATCACAGCGCATCCTACCAGACAATGGATTCGACGTTTCGCGCCTCCTCGAACACCAACGCCATCAGCCATCGAAACAGCAATCAAGCTTCAACGGGTTTGCCGTCGCAATTCCCGACCCGCCCTCTCCCATCACCTTTGGCGAAGCGGAGAATGCCCCGACTTGACCCGGCTTGAGTCATGCCTCCTACCCTTGGGCAGGCACCAATCCTTTCACGAGGTCCCAGACCAATGTCCGCCCAAGTACCATCACCCTGCTGCAAGAGTGCTGGACAAAAAAAAGCCACGGCGCACCGTGGCTCGTGCTCGGCCCGAAGGAATCACCCACGGGCAAGCAGCCTGCCGGTCGCTGAGGCACTTTCCATCCAGCGCTTGATGCGATTGGCATCACCAATGCGGGTCTGCTTGCCCGCCGAGTCAAGCAGCACAATGACCACCGGCTTGTCGGCAACCTGCGCCTGCATGACCAGGCACTTGCCCGCTTCCCGAATGTAACCGGTCTTCGACAGTCCGATCGCCCAAGTCGGACTGCTGACCAACTGATTGGTATTGTGAAAGTCAAGATCACGACCTTTCACTTCGACGCGCGCTCCGGGGGTCGTCGAAAACTCGCGAATCAAGGGATAGCGATGCGCAGCAGCAACCATCCGTGCCAGGTCATGCGCCGTGGATACGTTGTTGCTGTTGAGACCGGTCGGGTCTTCAAAACGCGTATCTTTCATGCCGAGGGACAGAGCCTTGCGATTCATGGCTGCCACAAAGGCCTGCAAGCCCCCCGGATAGTGACGCCCCAGTGCGTTCGCCGCACGATTCTCCGACGACATCAGCGCCAGCAAGAGAGCAGTTTCGCGAGTGATTTCAGCGCCCACGCCGAGGCGCGAACGACTACCCCGAAGATAATCCACATCGTCGTCGCTGATCGTAATCGTGGCTTGTAGATTGGGAAGACTGTCGAGCACAACCATCGCCGTCATCACCTTGGTAATCGAAGCGATCGGTACGACGACGTTGGCGTTCTTCTCATAAAAAAGCTCTCCGCCTTCGCCTCCAATCACCAGCGCCGATCCCGACTGAACCGCCAACTTTCCGGGTTCCTGCCAGATGTCGACATGCGAGGCAAGATCCTTGGTCAAATTCCGCTGCTGTGCCGCGTGCGTCAAAGAACTCCTTGCGGGCGCAGGGATAGACCTGCCTTTTCGAGCTAAAGCTGTAGGTTTGGGCTGCGCTGACCGAGCTACCGCGTTTTCTTTCGTGGCCAGCGGCACGGCTTTGCCGTTGGCAGTTACCGGCTTGGCTTTCCCTTTTTCCGCCACCGGAATGCCCTTTGCCTGCTCCGATTTAACCCTGCTGCCCTTGCTCAGGGTGGCGTTGCTCGCTATCGGCGTGGCTGTGCCCTTCTTGGCTACCGGCGCGACGTTGCCCTTCTGCGCTACCTGAACGCCCTTGCTATTCTGTAATTCGGCCCTGCCCTTAGGCTTCTCGACGGCCTCTGCAGTTTCCATCGCGAACATGGTCGTGCCCACGACACAAGGCACCAGCACTAGTGCTTTCAGCATCATTCGCATTACAAGCCTCCTGCGGGATTCAATGTCTCCCAATTCTACAACAGGCCGTTATCGTAACACCATAGCTGATCAAAAATAACAGGATAGCGATAGTATCTTATCTATCACATGATGTGCCTGTCCGGGTTACAGAAAGGCTGTGAGTTTGCTCGACGACGCGAGGGACCCATGTGAGCGAGATCGACCGGCGCACTGGCGCCGGGGTGGAAAAAGCGGTTAGCGCTCATTCATCAGTTTATCAACCACCGTCAGCGCGGTCATGTTGACAATCCGCCGCACCGTCGCCGTCGAAGTCAGGATGTGCACGGGTTGAGCAGCACCCAAAAGGATCGGTCCAATCGTCAGGTTGTCACCCGAAGCGATCTTCAGAAGATTGAACGAGATGTTGGCTGCATCCAGCGTAGGCATGATCAAGAGGTTGGCTTGCCCTTTCAGGCGAGCGTCGCTTGGAAAAACCCGCTGCCGGATGTGATCGTCAAGCGCTGCGTCCCCGTGCATCTCGCCCTCGACCTCGAGCCGTGGCGCACGCTCCTTGAGCAACCGCAGTGCTTCGCGCATTTTGCGTGCAGTTGGCGTGTTCTCGGAACCAAACGACGAATGCGACAGCAGGGCAACTTTCGGCGTGACGCCAAAGCGACGGACCTCGTCGGCAGCAAGCAGCGTCATGTCCACCAGCTGCTCCGCCGATGGGTCGTAGTTGATGTAGGTGTCCGCCAGGAAGAGCGTGCGATCGGGCAGCACCAGAAGACTCATCGCATACAGGTTCCGGACTCCCGGCGCCAGACCGATAACGTGTTCGACATACTCGCGATGTACATCGTGGCGACCAAAGGTGCCGCAGATCAGTCCGTCTGCGTCGCCCATGCGCACCATCATGGCGCCGAACAGCGAGGCGCGGCGCCTGACTTCGCGTCTGGCAAATTCGACCGAGACACCCTTACGCTCCATCAGATGCCGGTACTCCCGCCAGTACGGCTCGAAATGCTCATCGAAAAACCCGTTGTTGTCCGCATAGACGATATCGAAGTCGGTCCCCGGGCTGACTCGCAGGTTGAGAGCTTCGAGTTTGCGCGTGATCTCGCCAGGATGGCCGATCAGAATCGGTCTGGCTATTCCTTCGTCGACGATGACTTGTATTGCGCGCAGCACGCGGTCGTCCTCCCCTTCCGCAAAAACAATCCGCCTTGGCGCCTGCTTGGCCTGTGAGAAGACCGGCTTCATGATCAAGCCGAAGTGATAGACGAACTCGTCCAGACTGTCGCGATAGGCATCGATATCCCTGATTGGCCTGGCTGCGACCCCGGACTCCATCGCCGCCTCGGCAACCGCCGGCGCAATCTTGCCGATCAGGCGCGGATCGAAGGGGTTGGGAATCAGGTACTCCGGACCGAAGTTGGCGTGCTTTTCGCCATACGCCTGGACCGCCACTTCCGACTGCTCGACCCGCGCCAGTTCCGAGATCGCCTTGACGGCAGCCAGCTTCATCGCCTCAGTAATGGTCGTGGCCCCGACATCGAGCGCACCGCGAAAAATGAAGGGGAAGCACAACACGTTGTTAACCTGATTAGGGTAGTCCGAACGGCCCGTGGCGATGATCGCGTCACCACGCACGGCCTTGACATCTTCAGGCCTGATTTCCGGATTGGGATTGGCCAACGCCATAATCAGCGGTGAAGGCGCCATCCTGGCCACCATCTCCTTCTTGAGGACGCCACCGGCCGACAACCCGAGGAAAACGTCAGCTCCTTCGATGACCTCGTTAAGGGTCCGAGCGTCCGTCTGCTTGGCGTACCGTCCCTTGATCTCGTCCATATCCTCGACGCGCCCCTGGTAAACGAGCCCCTTGATGTCGGTCACCCAGATATTGTCGACCGGGATGCCCAGCATCACCAGCAAGTCGAGGCAGGCGAGCGCGGCAGCGCCGGCGCCCGAGGTCACCACCTTGACCTGGTCCAGTTGCTTGCCTTGAAGGAAAAGACCGTTGAGGATTGCTGCACCAACAACGATCGCGGTACCGTGCTGGTCGTCATGAAAGACCGGAATCCTCATCCGTTCACGCAGCTTCTTCTCGACGTAGAAGCACTCCGGCGCCTTGATGTCTTCGAGGTTGATGCCACCAAAGGTCGGCTCCAAGGAGGCGATGATCTCGACCAGGCGATCGGGGTCGCGTTCCTCGATTTCGAGGTCGAACACGTCGATATTGGCAAACTTCTTGAACAGCACCGCCTTACCTTCCATCACTGGCTTGGCAGCCAGCGGACCGATCGCGCCCAGGCCAAGAACCGCCGTGCCATTGGTAATGACGCCAACCAAGTTGGCCCGCGAAGTAAGGGTGCTCGCTTCACCCGGAAAAGCGACAATCTCTTCGCAGGCAGCAGCCACTCCAGGAGAGTAAGCCATTGACAGGTCATACTGGTTCGCCAGTTGCTTGGTCGGCTGTATCGACACCTTGCCGGGCTTTGGGTTGCGATGGTAGAACAGGGCGGCAGTACGGAGCTGGTCTTTTTCCTTGTGCATTCTTCACTCTCCTTGCGACTATCGGGCCATGGCAGCTGCGCTGGGTAGCCGACTGTCAAGCGATGACATCTCAGAAACATTGCCAAGGCCTTTCACCAGAACGACACTTTCGGTGGACCGTGAGCGTTGGTCGGACCTGTGGCATAATTACACAAACTCTCACAGACTTGTAGCACCAACGCCTAGCATGCTGTATCACACCCCTGCACGAGGCTTGTTTATCGCCAGCCGCGACCGACGCGTCGCACCCGACTGGGCTGGAAAAACTATTACGGCTCCCAGCCCTTTTGCTTTCGCTCTGCGCGCGCCGCTCCACGGTAACTTCTGCTTCTCTACCTTCCTTCGAGAGTGATTACCATGAACCAGACTGTTTCCATCAATGCCCCCGACTACGTCAAACATGAACGCCTGAAAAAATGGGTTGCCGAAATCGCGGCACTCACCGAGCCAGCCCAGGTTGTCTGGGCTGACGGTTCGCAGGAAGAATACGACCGTCTCTGCGCCGAACTGGTCGAGGCAGGCACCTTCATCAAGCTCAAGAAGCGCAAGAACTCGTTCCTGGCCTTTTCGGATCCTTCGGATGTTGCCCGCGTCGAAGACCGCACGTACATCTGTTCTGAGAAAAAGGAAGACGCCGGCCCGACCAATAACTGGGAAGACCCGGCCAAGATGCGCGGAATCCTCAGCGGCCTGTTCAAAGGCTGCATGAAGGGTCGGACGATGTACGTCATCCCGTTCTCGATGGGACCGATCGGCTCACCGATCGCCCAGATCGGCATCGAGATCACCGACAGCGCCTACGTCGTGGTCAACATGCGCATCATGACCCGCATGGGCAAGGACGTCTTCCCGGTCCTTGGTACCGACGGTGTCTTCGTTCCTTGCGTGCATTCGATTGGCGCCCCAAAGGAGCCGGGCCAGAAGGATCCGCGCTGGCCGTGCAACCCGACCACCAAGTACATCGTGCACTATCCCGAAACCCGCGAAATCTGGTCCTACGGCTCGGGCTACGGCGGCAACGCGCTCCTCGGCAAGAAGTGCCTGGCCCTGCGCATCGCTTCCAACATGGCGCGTGACGATGGCTGGATGGCCGAACACATGCTGATCCTCGGCGTCGAATCGCCCGCTGGCAACAAGCACTACGTCGCCGCTGCTTTCCCGTCGGCCTGCGGCAAGACCAACTTCGCCATGCTGGTACCACCGCAGAGCCTGAGCGGCTGGAAGATCACCACCATCGGCGACGACATTGCCTGGATCAAGCCGCGCAAGGACAAGGACGGCGTCACCCGTCTCTACGCGATCAACCCGGAAGCTGGTTTCTTCGGAGTTGCCCCCGGTACCAACGACAAGACCAACTTCAACGCCATGGCGTCGCTCGCCGAGAATACCATCTTCACCAACGTCGCACTGACCGATGACGGCGACGTCTGGTGGGAAGGTATGGGTCCGGCGCCCGCACATGCGATCGACTGGCAAGGTAACGACTGGACGCCTGAAATTGCGAAGGAGAAAGGCACCAAGGCCGCTCACCCGAACTCCCGCTTCACCGCTCCGGCGGCGCAGTGCCCGTGCATCGACGACCAGTGGCAGAGCACGGAAGGGGTTCCCATCTCGGCCTTCCTGTTCGGTGGCCGTCGTGCCTCGACCGTGCCGCTGGTCTGCCAGACTCGTGATTGGGAGCACGGCGTTTATGCTGCCGCCACGCTGGGTTCCGAAACGACCGCTGCCGCTTTTGGCCAGCAGGGCGTCGTCAGGCGTGACCCGTTCGCCATGCTGCCGTTCTGCGGCTACAACATGGCTGACTACTACAGCCACTGGCTGAAGATGGGCAAAGCAACCGACCAGCCAGTGCCAATCTTCATGGTCAACTGGTTCCGCATGAACGAGAAGGGCGAATTCGCGTGGCCCGGCTTTGGTGACAATGCAAGGGTTCTCAAATGGATCATCCAACGCTGCGAAGGCAAAGTCTCCGCCAGGGAAACCACCCTCGGCTGGATGCCCAACTACGAGGACCTCGACTGGTCCGGCACCGACTTCTCCAAGGAAGAGTTTGCCGGTGTCACCAGCCTCGACAAGCAGGCCTGGCTGAGCGAACTCGAAGGCGTGAAGGACTGGTTCGGGAAGATGGGCGACAAGCTGCCAGCCAAGCTGGCTGACGTCCGCGACAAGTTCGAGAAGGAATTCCAGGCAGCCTGAGCTTTCTCTGCCATCAAGGAGGCCGCCTTTGGGCGGCCTTTTTTTCGCCCAACGTTCACCCTGTCGTTAAACTATCTGCTTCGCCACAACCGTGATCACTGAACCATGCCCACCTTTCCTGCCAGTCGCCTTGCCGACATTGCCCCATTTCAAGTCATGGAGTTGATGGCGCGCGCCAGGGCACTCGAAGCCGAGGGTCGGAACATCATTCACATGGAAGTCGGTGAACCCGATTTCCAGACGCCCGGGCCAATAATCGCTGCCGCCCGGGCCAGCATCGAAAGCGGCCGCGTCTTCTACACGCCAGCGCTCGGTCTGCCCGAGCTGCGTCGTGCAATCGCCAACTTCTACCAGACACGCTACGGAATCAGCATCCCCGCAGCACGTATTGCGGTGACTGCCGGCGCCTCCGGCGCCCTGCTGCTGGCCCTGGCCTGCCTCACCGAACCGGGCAGCGAATGGCTGCTCTCCGATCCTGGCTACCCGTGTAATCGTCATTTCATCCGGAGCTTTGAAGGTATCCCGATAGGTATTCCGGTCGGCCCGGAAAGCAACTTTCAACCCACCCCGGCAACACTCGAAGCACACTGGACCGAACGCTCGGCCGGGGCTCTGCTGGCCTCGCCGGCCAATCCTACCGGAAGCATGCTGCGTAACGACCAACTGGCGGCCATCAGCGGGTTCGTTCGCCAGCGTCAGGGGCAACTGATCGTCGACGAGATCTACCATGGGCTAACCTATGAGCGTGACGCTCAGACGGCCCTGCAGTTCGGTGACGATATCTTCGTCGTGCAAAGCTTCTCCAAGTATTTCAACATGACTGGCTGGCGACTAGGTTGGCTGGTTGTCCCCGAACGCTTCGTCCGCGACATTGAAAAGCTGGCCCAGAATCTCTTCATCTCACCATCGACACCGGCGCAGCACGCCGCGCTCGCCGCCTTCACGCCGGCGACCATCAACATCCTTGAAGCACGGCGCAGCGAGTTCCAGAAACGGCGGGACTTCCTGGCACCTGCTCTGGAGGCTCTGGGTTTTCGCATCGCTGCAAGACCGGACGGCGCCTTCTACCTCTACGTCAATTGCAGCGAATTGACCGTCAACAGTGATCGCTTCGCTCGCGACCTCCTGGATACGGCAGGAGTCGCGGTCACACCGGGCCTGGATTTCGGCAGCAATGCGCCGGAAAAACATCTGCGGTTCGCTTATACGACCGATGTTGTAAGGCTTGCCGAGGCGGTCGACAGAATCCGCCGCTTTCTGGGCTGAGGCCTTTCCAGCGGTCGCTTCATTGGCACTCGATCGACATGCGGCGGCGCTCAGCGCAAAGCCCGGGGCAACTTCCCCATCACCCTGAGGCGCTGCCAGTCGAAGCCGGGCCCGGGGTCGGTCTTTCGCCCTGGAGAAACATCACTGTGACCGACCACCGCCTCTATCGGGTAGCGCGCACACAGTCGCTGAAGCAGGTCCACCAGGCAGACGTACTGCACCTCCTCGAACGGCAACTCGTCACAGCCCTCCAGTTCGATACCGAGCGAGAAGTCGTTGCAGCGTACTCTCCCCTGCCAGGAAGAAAGGCCGGCATGCCAGGCGCGCTGCTGGCATGAGACAAACTGGATCAACTGACCATCTCTTCGAACAAGAAAATGGGCCGAGACCTGCAAACCGCTGATCTTCACAAAATAGGGATGAGCAGCCGGATCAAGCCGGTTGGTGAACAACTGCACGATCCCGTCACCACCGAACTGCCCCGGCGGCAGGCTGATGGCATGAACCACGATCAGCGAGACAAGTTCGCCCGGTGGCCGCTCGTCCTGGTTGGGCGACCGAATACGCTGTACGCCTTCGAGCCATCCGTCATCCCCGATCGCTGAGTTGGCAGAATTACGCGACGAATTCACTCCTCGATTCCGAGCCGCTCGATGCGATAGCGTAGCGAACGAAAGCTGACGCCAAGCAGCCTCGCCGCAGCCGTCCGGTTGAAAGCCGTCTTGGCCAATGCTTCGAGGATTGCCTGCTTTTCGAGCCGGTTCAGGTAGTCGTCAAGTGCCTCACCCTCCCTGCCTTGGCTGTCAGTGACAACCAAGGCAGGCGCGAGCTGCAGATCATCGAGAACCACTGTATTGTCGTTACACAGCGCTGTAGCCCGTTCCAGGATGTTTTCGAGTTCCCGCACATTTCCAGGAAAGCTATAGGCTTCCAGCGCCTTTATTGATTGCAGCTCAAGGCGTGGAGGCTCCGCTCCGCAGAGTCGAACCAGCAGGGCCTCTACGAGGGGTTGAACATCCTCGCGGCGTTCACGTAGCGGCGGCATCTTGAGTTCGATGACGTTGACGCGGTAATAGAGATCCTGGCGAAAGGTTCCGGCATCCACACAGTCCTTCAGCAACCGATGGGTCGCCGAGATTATGCGCACGTCGACAGATTCTTCGACTGTGCTGCCGACCTTGCGTACCTTCTTTTCCTGAATGGCCCGCAGCAACTTGACCTGCATGACCAGTGGCAGGTCAGCGACCTCATCGAGAAACAGTGTCCCCCCTTGCGCAGCCTGGAAGAAGCCGTCACGCTCGCTATCCGCACCAGTAAAAGCACCCTTGCGATAACCAAAGAACTCGCTCTCCATCAGGTTCTCCGGAATTGCCCCACAGTTCACCGGAATAAAGGGCGCGGCGCGGCGCGCACTTTGGTCATGAATCAGGCGGGCTGCGAGCTCCTTTCCAGTACCCGACTCACCGGAGATGTAGACAGGCGCCTGGCTACGGGCGAGTTTGTCGATCGTTTCTCGGACATGTTCAATGGCAGGCGAGTGCCCGATCAGTTGTGTCGCACTGCCGGCTGGTTGGTTACCGTCCACCGCTCCGTTGCGACGAGGCAGGTTGAGTGCCGACTTGATCAGGCTGCGCAATTGCTCGAGCGCCACCGGCTTGGCGAGATAGTCAAAAGCGCCTGCTTTGAGTGCAGCGACCGCATTCTGGGCATTGCCGAAGGCAGTGATCACCGCCACCGGCGTCTCGCCGTAGCGCTCCGAGATCAGCCGGACGATCTCCAACCCCTCGCCGTCAGGGAGGCGCATATCGGTCAAACACAGTTGATAGCGCTGCTGTTCGAGCAACTGGCGCGCCTGCGCCACACTTGCCGCGCAGTCGGCCGAGAGCCCCATACGAGCTACAGTCAGATCGAGCAGCTCGCGAATATCCGCCTCATCGTCGATTACCAGCACACGTGCCAGGTCGCCGCGAGGACGACGTTCCACCTTGCCTGTCAACACCCGACAGCCCTCCCCAATACACGAAAATCCGCACCTGGCCCAGGACTCAGCAATTCGAGTTGTGCGCCATTCGCGTCACACAACTCGCGGGCAATATAGAGACCCAGACCAGTACCCCTATGGTGTGTGGTGAAGAAGGGCTCGAAGATCTGTTCCCGCCACTCGTCGCCCACACCCTCTCCATCGTCGATCACATGCAGTTCCACCTGACCATCGACCTTCGCATTAAAGACCAGCATGCGAACGCTTCCAGCCAAAACCTGCGAGTGACGCAGCGCGTTGCTCAACAGGTTCCACAGCACCTGATGAAAATGGGAACGATCGAAACAAAGGGTAGCCAAGCCCGACAACTCAAGGCGGATCACGTCGGCCGGCACGTTCTCCTTGACCAGGTATTGTTCGACAAAGGATGGCAGCATTTCTCTCAGGTCGATCAATTCACGGTAAACACGATCTCGGCGCCCTAGCTCCAGGACGTCACTTACGATGCGCTCCAGACGCTGGCTATTGTCCAGGACGATGCGCAACAGGCGCTCATGCAGCTCGCCGCGTCGCTCTTCTCGCATCAACTCGCCGGCATGACTTATGGCCGAAAGCGGATTACGGATCTCGTGCGCAATACTGGCG
Organism: Candidatus Accumulibacter necessarius; assembly: GCA_017302435.1. Taxonomy (GTDB): domain Bacteria; phylum Pseudomonadota; class Gammaproteobacteria; order Burkholderiales; family Rhodocyclaceae; genus Accumulibacter; species Accumulibacter necessarius. Next base: position 20,797 of record JAFLDL010000051.1, on the reverse strand, counting down.
GTCAGCCGGCCAAGGGCGGCCAGTTTGATTTGCTGCGCCTGCTCGCGCAGGCGACTCATATTCTCCAGAAAAACAAGGACGTCGCGCTCCGTGCTCGCTGTACCAACAAACCGTGCGCGCAACTGCATTTGGTTCGCCGCCACCTGCACAAGCATGGCATCTTCACTGCCATCCCGACACCAATCAGCAAAACCCCGCGCCAACTCTGGCGAATACTCCGGCAACAAGACCTCGCTACTGCCATTTGATCCCAGTAACTCCCTGGCACGTGGGTTGCTTTGTCTTACCCGGCCGTCTCGGCTGAGCACGAGGACGCCATCCTGCATCTCCTCGATCACGCGCTGGCTGATCACGGTCTGGTTGTTCAGGTCAATGCCACGCTGACGCGCCAGCGCCTCGTTGGCGATCACCCGCCGTGCCAACAGCCGGGCGCAGATGGCAACCGCAAAGAACCCGGCACAGAATAGCCCGGCATGAAAGAACCCGGCTGCGTCGAACTCGTGCTGCAATGCCCGGTAGGACTGCTCGAACAGAATCGAGAGAGTGGCCATGGCCGCATAAAACAGCACCAGACTGCCTTGGCCGACCAGGCCAGCGCCAGCCAACGTCACCAACAGCATTGAGCCAAAACCGCTGCCCAGGCCACCACCGACATGAATCAGCAGAGTCATCACCACCACGTCGACCAGCACGCTTGCGGTCAACTGCATGCTGTAGCCCTGGCGATGACGATAAGCCAGGACAACCGCCAGCACGGCACTCGCCAGGTATAGGCCAGCCAGGGCCAGATGCGGCAAACCCTGATGCGCGATAGATACGGGAAAAGCTGACGGGTACAACAGCGCGGCGAAGAAAAGAAGCGTCGCAACCGCGCAGCGGTAGAGACTAAAGTAGCGGAGTGACTTCCAGTGAGTCTCGGAGAAGCGTTCCGCGCCAGCCACCGTGGTCAGCATGGCCAGTCAGCCGTCGTCGGACTGGGCTTGACGAAAATGCGCAGCACAGCAGTAGTAGCGATGATTGGCCAGAATGCTCTCACTCACCGGCTGATTGACACCACAGTGGGCACACTCCACCATGCGCTCGACCTCCCGCATGGGCTGTGAAGCCGCGCCCCGTTTCGTTCGCGCCTTTCGCCAAGCCCACCAGACAAAAAGAACCAGTCCCGCCAGCAATAGGTATTTCGTCATTTCCACAAAGTCCCGCAGAGTTCTCAAGCATAGCAGAAGCCAGGAGTACAGCGGACTGAGGCAGGCAGCGGACAAGGGAACGCCGTAGGCGCAGGCCTACCCTTGCAGAACAAATGGAGGAAAACAGGAGGAGCAACGGTTGGTCGGGGCGAGAGGATTCGAACCTCCGACTCCTGCGTCCCGAACGCAGTACTCTACCAGGCTGAGCTACGCCCCGACCGAAGCGACAACGGCGCTAATGGGTCCTAGCAACCGCGAAGAGGCATAATTCTAACAAGGAATCCTTGTATTGAGAAGCCGGTACGAGTTCGAGGGCAACGGCAGCATGCTGTGCCTCGGTCGCAGCCTTCCGTTTTGCATATTCAAGCGCCCCGGTCCCACGAATGGCCGCCAGGACCTCGGGTAGATCATCGCGTCCGCCATTTTCTATCGCGCGCCGCACACTAGCAACCTGGTCTGCATTCCCGTTTTTCAAGACGAAAATCAGAGGCAGTGTTGGCTTGCCTTCAGCCAGATCGTCACCCAGATGCTTGCCCGTCTCCACCTCGGCACCCGAATAGTCAAGCACGTCATCAATCAACTGGAACGCGGTCCCCAGGTGCGCGCCGTAAATGGCCATCGCCTGCTCAATGGCCATACTGGCTCCGCCAATGATCGCACCAACTTGCGCTGCGGCCTCGAACAGCTTCGCCGTCTTGTAGCGAATAACCTGCAGGTAACCCGTCTCGTCGAGATCTGCGTCATGGCAGTTCATCAACTGCAGTACCTCGCCCTCGGCGATGACGTTCGTCGCATCTGACAAGACCCGCATGATGCGCATATCATTGACTGCAACCATCATCTGAAAGGCCCGCGAATACAGGAAGTCGCCAACCAGCACGCTGGCCGAGTTGCCAAACATCGCATTGGCGGTCTGTCGGCCGCGCCGCAGGTCTGAAGCATCGACCACATCATCATGCAACAAGGTGGCCGTGTGGATGAACTCGATCACCGCCGCCAGTTCGTGATGATGCGTACCGCGATAACCCAGCGCGCCGGCCGAGAGCAGGACCAATGCCGGACGCAGTCTCTTGCCACCGCTCTGAACGATGTACTCCGCCACCTGCCGCACGAGAACGACATCGGAATGCAAACGCTGGCGGATTACCGCGTCAACAGCCTTCATATCCGATCCGATCAGGTTGTAGAACTGCTGCTTTCTCACCACACTGCACCTTGGCACAAAAACCCGAGGATCTTAGGCGCCGGCATGTCCTGCGTCAAGCAAGGGATTCTCGGGAGCATCGCAAACCCTTTGACGAGCCCAGGAAAAGAACGTATCATCGGCGGTCCTTCGCTTCATATTGTCTAGCTATTTGGAGTCCAACATGTACGCGGTCATAAAAACCGGGGGCAAGCAGTATCGGGTTGTCAGCGGCGAAAAATTGAAAATAGAACAGATACCGGCAGCAGTTGGCGCTGAGGTCACCCTTGACCAAGTTCTCATGGTTGGCGAAGGTGACACCGTGCAGGTCGGCACACCGATCGTCGTCGGCGCCACGGTAAGAGCCACGGTGCTTTCACATGGCCGCCACGACAAGGTCCGGATATTCAAGATGCGTCGTCGGAAGCACTCGCAGAAGCATCAGGGACATCGCCAGAATTACACCGAGATTCGCGTTGACGTCATTGCCGGTGACGCTGCGCTTGACGTTTCAGTCTGATTTCAGAGGAGTCTGACTCATGGCACACAAGAAAGCAGGCGGCAGCGTACGTAACGGCCGCGATTCCGAGGCAAAACGTCTTGGCGTCAAGCGCTACGGTGGTCAACTGGTTCGCGCCGGCAACATCATCGTTCGCCAGCGCGGTACCGCCTACCATCCAGGCGAGAATATGGGCATCGGCAAGGACCACACGCTATTCGCGCTGGTGGATGGTCACGTACAGTTTGCGATCAAGGGCGCGATGAACCGGCGCACGGTGAGCATCCTTCCGGTAGTCATCTGATAGCCAGAGCGCTGGCAGGCTCAGGCAAGCCAGCCCCGTACGAAGCCCTATCCTTGCAGGTAGGGCTTTTTTGCTTTCCCATCGTGACATGAGGAAGACACCTGATCATGAAGTTCATCGATGAGGCGAAAATTCTTGTTGCCGCCGGCGACGGTGGCAATGGGATCGCCTCGTTCCGGCGAGAGAAATATGAACCTGAGGGTGGCCCCGACGGCGGCGACGGCGGACACGGCGGCAGCGTACATGTCGTCGCGGACCGCAATGTCAATACCCTGATCGAATATCGCTACGTTCACAGGTTTCGGGCCAAGCGGGGCGAGAACGGTGCTTCCAGTGACTGCTACGGGAAGCGCGGCAAAGACCTGACGCTACGCGTACCGGTCGGTACCCTCATCGCCGATGTCAACACCAACGAAATAGTCGCCGACCTCGATGCGGACGGCAAGAAAGTGCTGCTTGCCAAAGGTGGCCGAGGCGGCCTGGGCAACGTTCATTTTAAATCCAGCGTCAATCGCACGCCGCGCCAGTTCACCCGCGGCGAACCTGGCGAGCAACGTGACCTTCGACTCGAACTTCGGCTGCTAGCAGATGTCGGCTTGCTGGGCCTGCCCAACGCCGGCAAGAGCACGTTCCTGCGAGCGGTCTCTGCGGCCCGTCCCAAGGTAGCAGACTATCCCTTCACCACAATCGAACCCCACCTTGGCGTCGTACGAGTGGACTGCGATCGAAGCTTTGTCATCGCCGACATCCCCGGATTGATTGATGGAGCCGCGGAAGGCGCCGGCCTGGGCACCCGCTTCCTCAAGCATCTGGCCCGCACGCGCCTGCTGCTGCATATCGTAGACCTCGCCCCGCCAGACCCCGAGGCGGACCCCGTCCGCGATCTACTCACCGTAACTTGTGAGCTGGAAAAATACGATCCGGAACTTGCCAGGAAGCCGCGCTGGCTGGTTCTGAACAAGCTGGACCTAATACCAGAGGAAGAACGCGAGGTGCGCATCACCAGCTTTCTGCAAGCGTGTCAAGCAGACGCCCAAACCAACCCGAGCTTCCGCATCTGTGCCATCAGCGGCGACGGCTGTCGCGAACTGACACAAAAGCTTCAGGAGGCGCTGGACAGGCTACCGCGTACGCAGTCGTCAGCTACCGTAACAGCCGCTGAAGTTAACGCACATTTTCCGGAAAACATGTCCGAAGACGAGACGCGGCCCTGAACATGGCCATCACTCGCACCGCTTCTGCCCACCGACTGGTCATCAAGGTTGGCTCTGCCTTGGTCACCAACAACGGCGAAGGCCTTGATCTCGTAGCCATCAACGATTGGGCAAGACAGATCGCGAAATTGCGCGAAACCGGCAAGCAAGCCATTCTTGTCTCTTCTGGAGCGATCGCCTGCGGCCTGCAACGCCTCGGTTGGCGAAAGCGCCCAAGCGCCGTGCACGAACTGCAGGCGGCGGCAGCCGTCGGCCAGATGGGCCTGGCGCAGGTTTATGAAAGGGCCTTCGCCCGTTACAACCTGCATACCGCACAGATCCTCCTTACGCATGACGATCTCGCCGACCGCAAACGCTACCTGAATGCACGCTCGACACTGAGCACACTCCTGCAATTCGGCGTGGTCCCGATCATCAACGAAAACGACACCGTGGTCACTGATGAAATCAAGTTCGGTGACAATGACACCCTCGGCGCGCTGGTGGCAAACCTCGTTGAAGCCGACTGCCTGATCATTCTCACCGACCAGCAAGGCCTCTTTACAGCCGATCCACGCAAGAATGCGGAGGCCACTCTGATCAGCGAAGCGCAGGCCGGACTTCCCGCCCTCGAAGCGATGGCGGGTGGTGTCGGCACACAATTCGGTAAGGGCGGGATGATTACCAAGGTGGTCGCTGCCAAGCGCGCGGCACGAAGCGGCGCCCACACGGTCATCGCCAGTGGGCACGTGGTGGACGTCATACTACGCTTGGCGCGTGGAGAACCCCTCGGCACTCTATTGGTGTCGGAAACGCAGCCGCTCACGGCTCGCAAGCAATGGCTCGCTGACCACCTCCAGCTCAATGGCAAGCTGGTTCTCGATGGTGGCGCAATAAACGCACTCAAGGAAGGAAAAAGCCTCCTGCCAATCGGGGTGATGATGGTCCAGGGCGATTTTGAACGCGGCGCCGCAGTGGCCTGCGTCTCCAGCGAAGGCCAGGAGGTTGCCCGCGGCCTGGTCAACTACGGCAGCAGCGATTCACGACGCATTGCGCGCCACGCCAGCCAGGATATCGAAGAAATTCTCGGCTACATCGACGAGCCGGAGATCATCCATCGCGACAACCTGATTCTCACCTGAAGGCCGCCAACATTGCGGCAAGGTATGCTTGCCTCAGCGCGACGATTCGGCCAGTTTCTGATAGACAAAAGCGGTCAATGCAATCGCAACATCATTGGGCAAACCAGCGAACTGCACACCATGCAAGAACTCGCCGGACTCGTCACTCGACACGTAGCGGATAGTCGCATCAATTGACGCCAGGAACTCGATCTCCCGGATGTCCACGCGAAACTTGATTGACAGCAGATCGCCCTTGTTCCCGAGCCTCCCCTTGGACGCCAGCATGGCGCCGCTGACACTGATGTTGGTCACCATGGCGGCCGTGGTAACCGTCCTCGTATCATCCTGAATGGCAACGGCACAGATGATTCTGACCGGCACTCTTTCGCCGGTCCGTACCATCAGACCTCGTACTTGCGAGGGATAGCTGAGATGCAGGTGCGGAAAAGGGATGTTGGATGATCTCAGAACACTTGCTGTAAACGCATAAGCATTCCTGCCAGCGAAAAAGCGGACCACGAAAGCCTGTCCTTCGCGCACGAAACAGAGCCTTCCGTCCACTTCCGGCATCGTCACGATAACACTCCTGCCTTTGAGATAGCCAATCAGCTTGACGTAGTACCTGCTTTCCGCCTGCTCCGCCTGTGCCTGGATCTGAAACGAGTCACCGATTGCCAGCTTGATCTCGTCTAGCGGTACGATCCGCTCGCCAGATGGGTCGCTGGGGCCAGCTTCGCCGGCGTCGCGTCCATCGCGCCGAAAACCGATGTTCACACTGACTCCCTGGCGGTCACGGTACAGCCCCTTTTCAATCAACGCATCGACTTGCGATTTCGTTTCCAGTACGAAGCCCTGCTTCAGCAGAAGATTCCCGTGGCTGTCATAAACCGCCCATGGAAGGGGCCTCCCAAGATCAATATCGCTTCTCCGCACCGCGATGTGGCGGGTGTCTGGCGTCATTGTCGACCCTGAATTTAATTGTCGGACAAAAAGCGAAAGGTCTACCCGCGCGCCGAAGACCTGTTCTCATCACTGCGCCCGCTACCGAACCATCGTTTCCGGTTTCGGTATCCTCCGCTGCTCCCCGTAGCCGACGACACCAAAACCTGCCCCATTATCCTGGTGGCTGCCAACAGCGGCAACTCTGAACTTCAATTATGATACTCTCGAATCGAGGCGGATACTCTACCCAGGGTCACCACAACGCGGCCCATGACGACAAGGCGCTCCAGTGCAGGCCACTGCAGACCCCAAGTTCTTGGCCAAACCATGACATGTGCCATGCTATGCTTCTTCCCTCCCTCTACGCTCCCTCTGCAGGACGCTCAATTCCAGCCGACGACATGAACGATCAGCAAAAAACTACGGTTCACCTGCCCTTCTCCGACAAGTACACCGATTCGCATTCACAGGAGTACTTCCAGAAGCATAACGAGAAGAAGTTCTCTGACCGAATGGAACATCGCATGGCGCAGCGTGCCCTGGCCCTTGCCGGGAACCCGTCGTCGGTGCTGGACCTGCCCTGTGGTACCGGACGGTTCTGGTCGATGTTGGCGCAGGACCCGAAGCGCGAGTTGCTGGCAGCCGATTACAGCGAGGCCATGCTGGAGGTCGCCAGAAGGACGCGTGATCCTTCCGTGGTGCAGCGTTTTCGTTTGCTGCAGTGTTCCGCTTTCGAAATCACGCTGCCTGATGACAGTGTCGATTGCATCTTCTGCATTCGCCTGATGCATCACATCGGAGACTCGACCAACCGCGTCGCAATGCTCAGGGAATTCCATCGAGTCAGCCGGGACACCGTTGTCCTGTCACTTTGGGTCAATGGCAATTACAAAGCCTGGCGCCGTCGCAGACTCGAAGATGCACGCCGGCAAAGAGGAGAGAACAGCGACAACCGTTTCATCGTGCCGCGCGCGCAGTTTGAACAGGAGTGCCGCGAGGCGGGCTTCGAGATCGTTGGTCACGTCGACTTCCTGCCCCGCCTTTTCATGTGGCGTGCGTATGTGCTGCGCAAGAAAACGATTTAGAGGCCGGCTGGCAACACAGCCACCAGCCTGCCGGTGAAAGCGCGAGATCTGTTTCCCGATGCGACGGCGCGCCAGTTGCTGACCGTCAGCGGGCTGGCAAGCTTCGATGGGCTATGGTCGCTGCGTGCCGACTGGCATGAAGCTCCCAACGAGCGACGCGGTGGCTGGAGCGGCGTCAGTCGCCATCTGCTGGCTGACGGTAGCGCCATCTTCGTGAAGCGACAGGACAACCACCTCTGCCGGACGCCGCAGCACCCGCTCCGCGGCATCCCGACGTTCTATCGCGAGTATCAGAACATCTTGCGCCTGCATCGACATGATATCGGTACGGTTGAGGCGCTCTATTATGGCGACAGGCGCGAAACCGGCCACTGGCGTGCCATTCTGGTAACGCGGGCGCTCGACAGCTTCATGAGCCTCGATGAGTGGAATGCCATGGCCGCGCAACATGTGCAACCGGAGCGCCAATCATTGATTGCTGCCACCGCCTACGCCTGCGCTCGCCTCCATCATCACGGCCTGCAGCACAGCTCCCTGTACGGTAAACATGTGTTTGTACGTCGCACGCCGGAGGCGAGCAGCGCTTATGAGGAAAACGATGTGCGCTTCATTGATCTGGAAAAGCTACGCAAGCGTATCAGCCGTGAGCGAGTGAGCGCCCATGATCTGGACCAATTGATGCGCCACACGAGCGGCTGGAGTGATGAAGACTGGAGCGCGTTCCGAGCCGCCTACCGGCAACAGCTTTCTGCCCTGAAGGGCTAGTCGTCACCCCTCTGGCTTGGCAAGTCTTTGGCGTCCGGATTGATGATGCCGAAGCGGGCCGGAATGCGGGTGAAAAAATACGGACCTTTTCCCGGCGGATCAGATCCAGCAGCCCTTGCTCTTCTTCCGCGGTGACAACGAACTCGACCTCGATGCTGCCGCTTCCAGCCAATTCAAGAAAGTGGTCTTCGTGTACGGTATGACGTCGCCCAAAACCGCCAATTGCACGGAACGCCGAGCCGCCCCGAATGCCGAGTCTGTTGCCCTGGTCGAGCAGCCACTCCCAGAGGAGAACGCCGCGATGGTGCTCGTTTTCGCCTACGTAGAACCTCAGGAATGATCCGCGCATGATTCTCTCCCTCAGCCTGCCATACCCTTGATGCATTCTGGTACCCGATACCGCTTCCGCTGAGTAGCTGCATCAACTCGCACTCCTCGCCCAAGCGAATGTGGCAATGCCGGCAAAGGTCATCAAAACCGATCCCACGACATGGGTAGCGACGATACCAAGAGCCCAGGAGATGCGCCCTTGTTGCAGCAGTGTCATCAGTTCCGCAGAAAAAGTTGAAAACGTGGTGAGACCCCCGCAAAAACCTGTAATCACTAACAGACGCCATTCGGGCGCGAGCGCCGAGAACGAGGCGAAAAAAGCAATCGCCAAGCCTATCACGTAGGCACCGATCAAATTGGCAACCAGCGTGCCAGGCGGAATGGTCGGAAAGATCGCGTTTAGCCTGGTTCCAAGTTGCCAGCGTAACAAGGCACCGACCACAGCACCGACGGAGATGGCGAGAATCGATTTCCACATACATCTGCCCTGAGGACATGTCAGCCACGCGTGCAGTCTGCAAAAGAACCCCTGCAACTCAGCCCGGAACCATACATGCCATAAGCCGTAGTCCGGCGTTTAACGGAGGAATACTGACTCCCATCAGCTCAATATAGCACTGGACCTTGCTTTCTGAATAGTTGCTCCTTGCGTGACGTGGGTTCCCGCCAGAGCGTGCCAACGTGGCCCGGAATTAAATCTGGCGTGCTAGCTCGCGCTGCGGTCACGAGAAATCGAAATCAGCCAAACCAAACAGCTTCCGAGTAAACTGCACAAGCGGTCGGCAAGCGTGCGGCAACCCCACCTGCAGCCCTTGGCAGGGCAAAATCGAGGGCCCCTTTGGCACCCAGCTTCAGGCATGCCTTCGGCAACTCAGAGGACGGGTTCACTTGGCAAAGACGTCATTTATGCAGCGGACGATATTCGATACCCCCGTCGTCAACTCTTCCATGCACTGGCTGTCCCGGCTGCTGTTATGGCTGACCGGATGGCACGTCGAGGGGGTCGCGCCAACTGCGCCGAAGTATGTGCTGATTGCAGCGCCACATACCAGCAACTGGGATTTCCCCTTGACCCTGATGGTGTGCTTTGTCTTGCGGCTGAATGTTCACTGGATGGGAAAAGCGAGCCTCTTCCCTCCCATTGTTGGTCGTGTGATGACTTGGCTCGGCGGCATCCCGGTGCACCGAGAGCGGGCAGGAAATCTCGTGCAGGGCATGGTCAGCGCGTTTGCCTGCAGCCCCCGAATGGCCATCGTTGTTTCCCCGGAAGGGACGCGAAGTGACGTCGCCCACTGGAAGACCGGCTTCTATTACATTGCGCTCGGCGCTGATGTTCCTATCGCCCTGGGCTATCTGGATTTCAAGGACAAGGTAGCTGGCATAGGCCGCCTGCTTCAACCGTCGGGCAACATTTCCGCAGATATGGCCGAGATCCGGGGGTTCTACGCTGACATCACTGGCAGGAACGCATAGTAACGCGCGGACTAATTGCCTGCGATCCGCGGTTCAAGGACGCTCGGATCACGCACCGCACCGGCCCATACGCGAGTTCCTCATTCGCCTGCCAATCACACATCCAGCAGCAGGTGTGCAGTAGTTCCTTCCCTTTCTGGGCCGCAATCAGTGAGACTTCAAACAGAGGTCACAATTGCGCCTTCGCCATTTGCGCCTCAGCCTTGACGTAAGCAGCGGGCGCCAAGGCGACTGACAAGCCGCTGGGCGATCTCATCCGTCTGTCGGCGCGAGAGTCGGGTGAACAGGAGATGGAAATGAAGGTTCTGATGGTAATGGAAGGCAACGATTGTGCTTTGCAGATCGAACCGGAGGACGAGGAAGGGCGGGCGCTGCTGGCGGCCTACGGCGTGAGGGGGACGTTCAAGGCGAAGCTTGGAACTACGTCCGGTCTGTTGAACGTATCAGCGGCGCAGATTTGCGCGAGCTACGAGGGAGAACCTGCAGAACTCGACTGAAAGCGCCCAGCCATGAGATACCCACAGCAGTCAAGATGGACGAATAGACGCCCGCTGATAAATGACGGTTTGGTGTTCCCTCAAGGGGAAGTGGGTGCCTATCGCGGACTCACTACTGTGAGGAAGCGACGGTAACTGGAACTATCTCTGGGGAAGCGGGCAGACCAATGATCGACGATAGCGGGGACTCGGGCCGCTACGTGCCGTTCGCAGCCCGCGCGGGAACGACATTCGGGCTGCGTGTTACACTCCAAGCCCAGCCTTTCCCGCCACCGCGCGCCCAAGAATGCCAACAGCAAGCAAGCAAGCCGCCCCCTCCCTGAGTATCTATTTCCGCCTGCTCAGCTATCTGCGACCGCTGCTCGGCCTGTTCGCGGTGAGTCTCCTCGGCTACCTGATGTTCGCCTCATCACAACCGATGATGGCCGGGATTCTGAAGTACTTCGTTGATGGATTGAACGCCACCAGCGGCGTCATGCCGCACGCACCTCCCCTGTTTGGCGATCTGCCGTTGGTCTACGCGGTACCGCTGCTGCTGGTCGTTGTCGTCACCTGGCAAGGGATTGGCTCCTTCCTTGGAAACTACTATCTGGCAAGAGTCTCGCTGGGCCTCATCGACGACTTGCGGCGCGCTCTTTTCGATAGCCTGCTGCGGCTGCCGAATGGCTATTTTGACCAGCACAACTCGGGGCATCTGATCTCACGCATCACGTACGACGTGACCATGGTCACCGGAGCGGCGACCGAGGCCATCAAGGTGGTCATTCGGGAGGGGATGACGATCGTCTTCCTGTTCGGCTATCTACTTTGGATGAACTGGCAGCTCACCCTGTTACTGGTCGCAATCCTGCCCATCATCGGCCTCATGGTGAGCAGTGCAAGCCGGAAGTTTCGCAAGCAAAGCAGGAAGATACAGGTCGCAATGGGCGACCTCACCCATGTCGCCTCGGAGACCATCCAGGGCTACCGGGTAGTACGCAGTTTTGGTGGCGAGGATTACGAATCAGCGCGCTTTCGGGCGGCAAGTGCGGACAACACGGCCAAGCAGTTACGCATGGTCAGAACAGCCGCAACCTACACACCTGCACTTCAGTTTGTCACCTTCAGCGCGATGGCGGTGCTGCTCGTCCTCGTTCTCCTGCTACGCGGCGATGCTTCGGCCGGCGACCTGGTCGCGTACATCACGGCTGCCGGCATGCTTCCGAAGCCGATTCGCCAACTTTCGGAAGTCAGCGCAACGATTCAGAAGGGGTTGGCAGGGGCCGAGAGCATTTTTGCCCAGCTCGATGAAACGCCGGAGCCGGATCATGGCATGGTCGAACGGGATCGTGTCAGCGGCCACTTGCAGGTGAAAGAACTGTCCTTCAGCTATCCGGGCAGTACGCAGCCGGTCTTGGACAGGATCAGCTTCTCGGTCAGGCCCGGGCAAATGCTTGCCCTCGTCGGTCGTTCCGGCAGCGGCAAGTCGACCCTGGCCAGTCTGATTCCCCGCTTCTACAACCACGACTGCGGCCAGATTCTGATCGACGGCGTTGACGTCGAGGACTACACCTTGCGCAACCTGCGCCGGCACATCGCGCTGGTCACGCAGCAGGTGGTGCTCTTCAACGACACCATCGCCACCAATATCGCCTACGGTGATCTGTCCACGGTGCCGCGGCAAGCGATCGTAGCAGCGGCCGAGGCCGCCTTTGCCCGCGAGTTCATCGACCGCCTGCCAGCCGGCTTCGACACTCTGGTTGGTGAGAACGGGGTGATGCTCTCCGGTGGGCAGCGCCAGCGTCTGGCAATTGCCCGCGCACTCCTCAAGGATGCGCCCATCCTCATCCTCGACGAGGCAACTTCGGCCTTGGACAGCGAATCCGAACGCCACATCCAGAGCGCCCTCGACCGGGTGATGGCCGGCCGGACGACGCTGGTCATCGCGCACCGCCTGTCGACCATCGAGAGAGCCGATCTGATCCTGGTCATGGATCAGGGACGCATCGTCGAACGGGGCACCCACGCCGGTTTGCTCGCCGCCAACGGTCACTACACGCGACTGCACGCGATGCAGTTCTCCGAAGCAGCGAGCAACGCGGCAACCGCGGCGGGCTGAGCAGCGCCGCACAAGACGACCACGACCGTCTGGCAGAAAAATCAAGTCCCCGGTAGCCGATCGTCAAGCCAACGCTGGAGCCGGGACCCGGCGGGCCAGTTGCGCAGCAGGCGGGCACGGTCGCGCTGCCAGGCACGCGCATGCGCCACGGGCGACCGATGCTGGACGACCGCATCAAGATCGATGAGCAAGACCCGCCCCGAGTACCAGAGAAGATTCGTCGCTTTCATGTCACCATGGCTGATACGCGCCTTGTGCATCGACTCGAACAGGTTGAGAATTGCCCGTCCCACTTCTTCGGACGGTTCGCGATCGGCAGATAGGTGGCTCAGCAGATTCGTCCCCGGGCAGAATTCGCTGACCAGCCAGGCACGCCGGCGCAGCGGCCCAAGGCGTTCCTCGATCAGCGCCAAGGGTGCCGGCGTCGGGATGCCGAGAAACTGCAACCGGTGTGCTTCGCGCCATGAATGCCAGGCCCGGCTCGGACGCCACGCGCGACCCAGCGCGTGGCTCAAGCTCTTGAGATTGTAGCGCTTGATCAGCAGCACACGACCGCCGATGACAGCCCTGACCACAGTGCAGGTCCCACCATCCTTCAACGCGACGCCAGCGCTGATTGCACCATCCGGAGAAGCCAGCACCGATGCGAGTGGCTCGGCTTCCTGACGACGCACTACACTGAAGCGAGTCGCACTGCGCTCGACTGCGAAAAGCGTACAGTCGCGGACGGTCTTGCTGAGAAAATCCTGCAGCCGCCAAGCTCTGACCCGCGCGATCTGTTCGTGCAAGGCCGGCACGTCAAGTAGGGCACGGCCGGCTCCAACTGCGTAGGACGATAGCAGCGCAGCCTGGCCATCCCATTCGGCGGGCAACTGCGCCAGCAGAACAGCCAGATTGGCGCTCGCACGCGATGGCGTCAGCGCCTGTCCGCGACTGATGACGCGTACCGCATCACCGTCGACCACGAACAATTGGCCTTCGTGAAACAGGAAATTGCCAAGGTGCAGGTCTTCCTGAACCAGGCCGGCGGCGTGCAGACGCCCAAGCATGGCCATTACCGGACCCACTATGGCCAGCGCTTCGCCATCCCCCGGCTGGCGACCAGCGACGTGCGCCCAGGATTCGACCACGCTCTCGGCGGGATCGAGAAAGGTCGTCAGCAGAGCGTATCCTCCACCGGCCATCGGCATGGCGGCGACCAGTTCGGGTGTTGGCACGCCGGCCAGGAGCAGTGCCTCAAGACCCGCCCGTTCCTGCTGCCAGTGCTTTTTGCAGCGACGTCCAACGAAAAGCTTGGCGAGTACCCGGCTGCCCTCCAGTTCCGCCTCGCCAACCAACCGCTTGCCTGGCAGCACACGCAGCAATCGCTGCATGCTGAGCTGACGTCCATCGGCGAGCGCTACCCGGAAAGGCAAGGCCGGACCGCGGCCAGCTGCCTGCAGGCTATTGGCGACGGTGAACGTAGCCAGGGTCATCATCGGTCACGCCGTATTCTCGCTGCCAACACGGCAAGCCCGATCTACTCGCGTCCATGGAAAAACCTGACGATCCTGCCGATCCTCTTGCGGTCCTCATCAGTCACGCGGCCGTGGCGCACGTAGTCCAGATAGAAGCGCAGGCGCTGGCTACGAGACAACCAATGTCTGGCCAGCTTATCGAGACAGGCGAGGTCCTTGACGATCCGGTAGTCAAGCACCACGCCGCGGTAGTAGCCGCCGCTTGGACAGTCGATCAGGTAGACGGTCGGCGAAGCTCCACCATCGACCAGCAGGTTGCGCCATTTCAGATCATTGTGCGCGAAGCGGGCCGCGTGCAGCGTACGCGTGATGTCGGCAATCTGTCGCGAGACGCGCGCAACCCAACCACGGTCACGCAGTCGAGGATCGTTGGCATGGGCCATCTGCGCCAGATCGACCGTGTCTGGGATTTCCTCGGTTACCAGCGCGCCGCGGGTGAAACCACCGCAGCGACGTTCCAGACCATAGGCAACCACCATCGCGGTGGGTATTCCCCAGGCCCGAAAGGCCTGCAGGTTCTGCCATTCCGCACGAACCCGCGGCGGGCCAAGCCAGCGACGCGTGCCGAACCAGCGACGGATGCGGTTCTTGCCGGTGCCGCTGTAGCGCTTGACATAATAGCGCTTGCCCCCTGCAGTGACGCGCAGCACCCGGCTCAGCGAATCGTGCGCAATCAACTCGCCATCAAGAGCGAAGACGCGATCAATGTCGCCGAAAAGGACTGCGGCCAAGCTTGAGGAGAATTCCGGATTCAGGCGCCAATAGATCATGTCATTTCACCGGCGGCGGACTTGCGTGCGAACCGTGCCTGCAAACGCAGCGCTTCACTGGTCAGGCCAGAAAGCAACGCCGTCTCCTTGCTGAGAACATCCCGCAGCGGCCAGGCAAAATACGCCACGAGGAAACGCAACAGGTCACGGCTCGTCAGGCCGATGTCCAGTGCCGAGAAATACAGGGCGGCCAGATCCTTGTCGCGCCAGCGGCGGGGTGTCCTGGCTCTGACCTGCGCCCGATGGAGGTCGATCAGCGACAATGTGAGCCTCTCTGCTGTCGGCGGCGGATCGAGATGGAGAAGGAAATGACAAATGTAGAAGTCACGATGATTGACGCCGCCCGCGTGCATTCGCCTCGCCATCTCGGCCACCCGGATGATCAGTAGGCGTTTCAGGCGAACGGGCGGGGGGCGTACTGCCCAGTCAAGCGAATAGTCCTCCAGACTCACGGTGGGCGCCAGCTCTTCGGTCACCAGGAACGAACGCCGTCGTGCCGGATTGTGGCCTCGCTGGCCATAGGCAGCAGCGCGCATGCTGTCGACGCCCAGTTCGCGCAGCCGCTGGATCGCCCGCCACTCATTCTCAGCACCGAGAACGGGCAGACGCAGCGAGAGGAGATTCTTCAGCATCTCCGCCCAGCCGATACCGTGATGAATCTTCACGAAATAGCCTCGCCCCGCGACTTCAGTGCGCAAGGTGCGGCGCCCCTCAAGCTCTCGAAAAACCTCCCCTTCGAGTGCTTCGACGGCGACGAAGGGATCCTTTCCCGCCCACAACGAACGCCAGGGCTCCTCGAGAACAAGCTGGTCAGAGTTCATTGCCGATCTCTGAGAATCACGTCGGCAGCACGCTCGGCATTGCTGTAAATGTCAGCTCGCTCGGCATAGGACAGGCCATTGGCACGCCAATGCCGACGTGCCGGCTCGTCGGCCAGCATCCGTGCCAGCGAGGCGTCAAGGCGCGCTTGCTCGAAGGGCTCGGAGACAACCACGCCAGCATCGGCATCGCCAATGTGATGAGCATAGCCGCAGACGGCGGTGGTGAGCACCGGCAAGCCGGCGACCACCGCTTCGAGCAACACGGTGCCGGTGTTCTCGTTATACGCGGGATGGAGCAGCAGATCAGCGCCAAGCAGGAAACGCGGAATGTCACTACGTCCCACCAGAATGCTGACGCGATCGGCAAGCCCCAGGGCTCGCGCCTGGGCAACGAACGGCTTCGGATCGTCGTCACCGATGGCGATCAGTCGGCAACGACCGGCAAGCTCGGGCGGCAAGGCAGCGAGCGCTTTCAGGCTACGGTCCAGACCTTTCGTCTTGAATCCCGAACCAATCTGCAAGAGCAGTAGATCGGTGGCATCCAGACCGAACTCCCGGCGGAATGCGGCCCGGATTTCGGGCGCATTGGCCGGCGCCCGGCGGTCCAGAGCTATTCCTGGCGGCAGCAGGTGAAAGCGTTCGTCGGCTGTGTGGTAGTACTTCTGGAACAGCGGCTTCTGCAAAGGCGAAATCATCAGGATCCCGGTTCGGCTATGCGCCCCGAAAACTGCATGCTCGTAAGCAGCAAAATGGCGATAGCGCCCGGACATGCGGTAAAGCGGGCTGCGCAGCGTCTGCGCCTTGTCTTCATAGCAGGGGTCAGCAGCAAAATAAACGTCCAGGCCAGGCATCTTGTTGAAACCAACGACCCGGTCGGCAGGATTTCTTGCCAGATGATTCCTGACCCAGGTACTGAACTTCTCATAGCGGCGCTGATTGGTCAACGCCCTGACCGGCACCAGCACGACGTCGAAGCCCTCGGGGATCTCTCCACGCCATTCCAGTGTGTATACCCGAACGGCACAGCCGCGCGCCTGGCAGGCGAGCGCGATGCGCAGAAAATCCCGCTGCAGCCCGCCGAAGGGAAAGAACTTGTAGAGACAGAAGGCAGTCTGCATCAATGACATCCAGCACCGACGCCAGGCGATGGGAGCCGATACGCCAGGTCACTCACCCCTGACCACCCTCTTCCGGGACAGGCAGCACCCGGCCACGCCCCTTGTAGCGGTTGTAACCCCATAGATACTGCGCTGGACATTGGCGAACCAGTTGCTCGATCTCGTGATTGATCTGCTGCGCACGCTCCTCGATGCTGCCGCGGATCGGCTGCGTCGGCTCCTGCAGGCGAAAATGGTAACCCGCGCCAGCGGGCAAGCGCTCCGCCCAGACCATGATCACGGCGGCCCCGCTCTCGGTCAGTCGCGCGGCCAGAGTCATCGTATACGCCGGTTTGCCAAAAAAATCGAGCCAGCGTCCTTCGCCTGCCTTGGGTGCCTGGTCGGGCAGCATGCCAACCGCTTCGCCTCTCCTTAGTGCCTTGAGCAGGCTGCGTACGCCGGACAAATCGGCGGCGGCCAAATGGAGTTGTGGTCGCGCCCGGCCAGCTTCGATCAGGGCCTGCAGCCAGGCCTGGCGAGGCTGCCGGTAGAGAACAGTGATCGGTGCATGCGTAGACAGATACTGTGCCGTAATCTCGAAACAACCGAGGTGCGGCGTCAGATAGAGGATTCCCTTGCCATGGCGGGAGGCTGCCTCAACCAGTTCCCAGCCGGACACCTCGACGACACGAGCAGCCGTCTCGCCAAGCGGCCGCAACCAGATCTTTACCAATTCGAGTGCGCCCTTGCCCGCTTCACCGATAGCCATCGCCCGTACCCGCCTGGCCTCCGCCTCACCGAGCGCCAACCGCATGTTTTCGCGCATATGCCGGCGGTAGGTGGCCGACAGCAGCCAGGCCAGCCAGCCAAGCAGTGCGCCAAGCGCATGCAGCCACGCGAGCGGCAAACAGCTGAGAATGCGGGACAGGGTGATCACGCAGCAATCCGTTCGTGAAAAAGTTGGCAAAGGGCGGTCAGAAGTTTTGACCAGCCGAACGAAGAAAAACTATAATTATCCATCCGCCGAGTTAATCAAGACAACTTGCAGGGCGGAGGGAGCCACGGACTGGCCCCAAATACTGCTAAAGCGTCGTCTGCTCGAACCCCGAAGCCGGCCACGCGACCGTTTCGGGGTTTTTTTTGGAGCAAACTTAGCGTGAGCAAAGAGTACCTATTCACTTCGGAATCGGTTTCCGAGGGCCATCCGGACAAGGTTGCCGACCAGATATCGGATGCCATTCTCGACGCCATCCTGGCCGACGATCCGCCCGCGCGCGTCGCCTGCGAAACCCTGGTCTCGACCGGGTTGGTGGTGATATCGGGCGAAATCACCACCAAAGCACACATCAACTATCGCGAAATCGCACAGGAAGCCGTTCGTCGCATCGGCTACGATAACTCCGAAATAGGTTTCGACTACAAGAGCTGCGCCATTCTGACAGCAATCAACCGTCAATCGCCGGATATCGCGCAAGGGGTAAACGAGGGCCAGGGGATCGATCTCGACCAGGGTGCGGGCGACCAGGGACTGATGTTCGGCTACGCCTGCAATGAAACCCCGGCGCTGATGCCACTACCGATTCATTATGCGCACCGGATCATGCAGCGCCAGGCCGAGGTACGCCGCGACGGCCGCCTGCCCTGGTTGCGCCCGGACGCGAAAAGCCAGCTCACCGTCAGGTATGTTGATGGCAAGCCAGTGTCCATCGACACCATCGTCGTTTCGACGCAACATGATCCGGACGTATCACACATCCAGATCTCGGAAGCCATCATCGAGGAGGTCATCAAGCCCGTACTGCCAAAGCACCTGTTGGCTACCAACACCCGCTACCTGGTCAACCCGACCGGGCGTTTCGTGGTCGGAGGCCCCCACGGCGACTGCGGTCTGACCGGCCGCAAGATCATCGTGGATACCTATGGTGGCGCGGCAAGGCACGGTGGTGGCGCTTTCTCGGGCAAGGACCCGTCCAAGGTCGACCGCTCGGCTGCCTATGCTGCGCGTTACGTGGCCAAGAACATCGTCGCTGCGGGTCTGGCCGACCGCTGTGAAGTGCAGGTGGCGTACGCTATCGGCGTTGCCCGACCTGTCTCGCTGATGGTCAACACCTTCGGCACCGGTCGCGTCAGCGACGAAGTGATCGTCGAAGTGATCGGCAAGCACTTTGATCTGCGTCCGAAGGGCATCATTCAGTCACTCGACCTGTTGCGCCCGATTTACCGCAAGACTGCCGCCTACGGGCATTTCGGCCGTGACGAACCCGAGTTCACCTGGGAGGCCATTGACAAGGCAGCGGCGTTGCGGGCAGACGCCGGTCTCTAGGCTCATCCCGGTATCACGGGGGAAGGGAACCCGCTGTGCCCCTTGCTCCCTCTCTTACCCTCGGGACAGGTGTAGACTAGCGCTTCCCGAATCAGGCGCATCAGCCACGACATCGAGATGCTCAAGCGAATCAGCGTTCAACAGCTTGCTGTTGGCATGTACCTCAAAGAGTTCTGCGGTTCCTGGATGGAGCATCCCTTCTGGCGCTCGTCGTTTGTCATCACCGACCCGAGGGACATCGATAGCGTCCGGGCAAGCAGCGTCAAGGAAGTGTGGATTGATTGCGAGAAGGGCCTGGATGTGGCAGGCGACGACCCGGTTGTCTCGGTTGCCGAATCGGAAGCGCAGGTCGATGCTGAGCTGGGCGGCATTGCCCACCAGAACCGCGAGACCGAGCGTGTTCCGAGTTCGGAAGAATTCGCCCGCGCGGCCAAGATTGTCGCAAAGTCTCGGCGAGCAGTCACCTCGATGTTCGAGGAAGCCCGCATGGGCAAGGCCGTCGACGCGACTGGGGCGCAACGTCTGGTGGAAGAAATATCCGACTCGGTGAGCCGTAACCCCGGGGCTCTGATCAGCCTGGCACGCCTTAAGACTGCCGACGATTACACTTATATGCATTCGGTTGCCGTGTGTGCACTGATGGTCGCGCTTGCCCGGCAGTTGGGCCTCGACGAAGAGCACACGCGCTCGGTTGGAATGGCCGGCCTGCTGCACGACCTCGGTAAGGCGGCTATGCCGATCGACGTCCTCAACAAGCCAGGCAAACTGACCGACGAGGAGTTCGCGATCATCAAGTCGCATCCTCGGGCTGGCCATCGGATGTTGCTCCAGGGCAGCGGTGCCGACACCATCGCGCTGGACGTGGTCCTCCACCACCACGAGAAGGTCGACGGTTCAGGCTACCCGAAGCGACTGAAAGGCGACGAGATCAGCCTCTTTGCCAAAATGGGCGCGGTCTGCGACGTCTACGATGCGATCACCTCCAACCGGCCCTACAAGGCCGGCTGGTGCCCGGCCGAATCACTTCGCAAGACGGCCGAGTGGAGCAAGGGGCATTTCGACCCACGGGTGTTTCAGGCCTTTGTCAAGAGCGTCGGCATCTACCCGATCGGCTCACTGGTGCTGCTCAGTTGTGGACGACTGGGCGTTGTCACGGAGCAGGGCGACAAGTCTCTGCTCAGCCCGCGCGTCAAGGTCTTCTTCTCGACGCGAGCCAATGCACGCATCCGGCCGGAAGTCATTGACCTTGCACAACCCGGCTGTCAGCAGCAGATTGTCAGCCGCGAGGAACCAGCGAAATGGAG
This sequence comes from Candidatus Accumulibacter necessarius, assembly GCA_017302435.1. Classification (GTDB taxonomy): domain Bacteria; phylum Pseudomonadota; class Gammaproteobacteria; order Burkholderiales; family Rhodocyclaceae; genus Accumulibacter; species Accumulibacter necessarius. The sequence goes on along the minus strand of JAFLDL010000051.1, from coordinate 285 downwards.
CTTCCCTGACCTCAACGAGATCTGGTCCGGCCTGCCGGACCTGCCCGGCTGATTTCTCAGCCGACTCGGTTGTCACCAGCAAACCCGGCCCGTGGCACCGATCCCCACGCCAGTCGGGCCCTCGTGTTCTTCCGGCTCGGCCAAGGGTGCGCCAATTCGTCGGCCCTGCAAAATTCGCCTACCAGCCCAGGAACGCGAGGCCCGGCGCGTGACGCACCGCCCGACGAGGTTCATTGCCTGAAATCACCGCCCACAGCGCCAGCCACAGCGAGCGCAAAAAAACCG
>JAFLDL010000050.1 GCA_017302435.1 Candidatus Accumulibacter necessarius | reverse complement strand
ACCTCCGCCCACGGGGTTACCTTCTCCATTTCGGAAAGGAACACCTCTCGACGCGTCGTCCGCTTCTTGCCTTCAAATTCCACTTCGGAAAAACTGATCTGCTTCATCTCGCTACCCGGCGTGTGCTGGAATGCCCGTATTATACCATGCGGATATATTGCGATTAAATCAGCGTTTCCCTAAAATTCCGCCAAACCGGACAGGCCTAACCTTACCCGCCATATGTTGGCAGCACAACCTCAAAATCCCAAACCGCATACGCCAACGAACCTGACCGACCGCTTCGTGGCGAAACCACGGATGACCGCTCGTGGCCGTAAGCTGCCACACATCTCAATGCACCTTCAGCCACCATCTCCCGCAACCGCCGCCACACAGCCTCTACGATCACCATCGAAGCATCATCGGCGTTTGGCTCACCCGTCGATTCGAGCAGCGGCCGATTGCCAGACCACAGCCCCAGGTTGTTGCGAATCCAGGCGCCCAAGCCCATGTGCAATCCGATGAGTTCCGACTGCGCCATGGCCGCGATCGTAGCTTTGTCCTCATCAGAAAGGGTGGCGATCACCACGCCGACCGCTTCGTCGATCGTCTCTGGCCACTCCTTTTGTTTCATCGGCGTGCCTGCTTCCGCCAATCCCAGGGCGGCACCGGGTCAGTATCCCTCCATAATCCAACACGCCGCGCCTTGGCTTCCTGTTCTGAAAACTCGTAGGCTCCACGATCCTGCGCTGATTGTTCGTTGCTGTATTTCCGATACCACCAGGCCAGGCCAGCGCTCAATTTGCGCCCGCCCCAGTGTCTAGCGTCATTGGGCAGTGCGGATAGTCCGGCGAATCGCAACCCGAGAACCCGGATGAACACTGGGCTTGCCCCTTGTGCTCCGTGTAATTCCTGTGTAATCAGGCCCGGAAAATTACACATATCCAGAGAAGCGGACAGAACAAGCCGCCACCGGAATCCGGCCTGCAACCCTTCCAAATCAATACGTTGGGAACAATTCGGAATCGCCCAGCATGAACGAAGTGAAGACTCTTAATCCGTAGGTCCAGAGTTCGAGTCTCTGACGCCCCACCAGTCATTCAATGAGTCAGCAGCATCCAGTCTGCAGTTTTTCAAACCGGGGTTACGTGCCCCGAAAATCCCCCGGATGAACAGGCGCAACCCGCCCGCATGGCAACCAGCGGGACAGATTACCGGCCCCGACGCCGGACAGCCTCCAATGAGGGAACCCGGTACCGATCGCCGCCACTGCTCATATTCGATAGCGAGAGCGCGTCTACCGATCGCCATGCTTTCCCTGCCGCCCCCTTCTGCACGCGTTCATAACCAGTCATTGCCAGACAAGCGGCGCAACTTGTTTTCTTTGCCATAAATGTGTTTGTCAAGGAAGGCCATAGTTTCTGAATCGGGCAGACGCCCCTCTCGAACCCCGCTGTATAGCTCCTGTTTCAAGCGACGCAAGGCTTCTACGGTGTAACACTTCGCCTTGAAGCGTTCATCCCGCTTCTGGGGCAGGTCGACTACTGCTTCGCTTCTTGCGCCATGAGCTCGCGGAGGAAGCGCACGGGAATGGCAAAGCTGATTCCCGACGGCTTGCTGAGGACCGACTCCTTGCTCTCCTTGACGAAGACCATGTTGATGATGCCGACCACCTCGCCACGACTCAGCTCATACAGGGGGCCGCCACTGTTGCCGGGATAGGCCGTCGCGTCCAGCTGGTAGATGTCGAAGCTGCCGCTCCTGATCTGCTGGACGACCCTCGCATTGAGCTGGCGCGCATTCGCACCGGGCAAGACGATCGGTGTAATGGCCGAGATGATGCCGCGATGCGTCACTGGCGAAAGACCCAGGGCGCCGCCAATCGGGAAACCGGTAAACGCGACCGACTGTCCTTCCCTGACCGGGTCGGACTCGTGCAGGGTCACCGGTGGCAGCGCCTGCCCTTCGATACGCAGCAGCGCAAGATCATGCGCCTTGTCGACCGTCAGCACCCTGGCGGGACGCTGCTGTGCTCCTGATGGAGTCGAACGCGTCACAATGGCCAGTCGCTCCCCGGCAGCCTCATCCAGGGCTTGCTGAATCACATGCGCATTGGTCGCCACCTGGCGCCCGTCCCCGACGACGAAACCCGTACCCCGCATCACGAACTGGGGGCTCCGCGTCTGCTGATAGGTTCCGACGACCACCACCGATGGCTTGATGCGTTCGATCGTCTCGGGCAGATCGGCCGAGGCGGGGCTGGCAGCCAACAGGGACCCGCCCAGCAGGATGGCCAGCAGGAATCTGCTGGCGGCCACCAATCCGGCCATCGCTATGAACCCCTGGTCAGGCGAATACGCGGTAGCTCCGGGGAAGGCGTGGTCACCTTGGCGTCATAGGGATGATCGTCTCGCTTGAAGAGGCTCACGATCCGTTTGACATAGCCACGGGTTTCGGCATAAGGCGGCACCCCCCGATAACGATTCACCGCCCCCTCCCCAGCATTGTAGGCAGCCGCAACAAGGCTGACGTCTCCTTCAAAGTAGGCCAGCAACCAACGCAGATAGGCCAGACCGCCACGCAGGTTCTGCTCCGGATCGAAGGGCTTCTTGACATTGAACCGTGCCGAAGTGTCAGGAATCAACTGCATCAGCCCCTGCGCATTCTTGTTTGATAACGCCGCCGGGTTGAAGTTGGATTCAGTCCGGATGACGGCCAGCGCCAGGCGCGGGCTGACGCCGTATTCCGGTGCCAGCTGGTGGACCAGACTGAGAACCCTTTTCTGAGCTTCGCTGCTCGGGACCATGACATCTTGCCCATCGTCGGCAGGAAACACGCCGCGCATGCATTCCGGCGTGTCAGAGGCGGGGTCACCGACAAAGCGCTGCATCTTCTGGGACTGCGGATGCCCCTGTTTCGCGGCCAGGTTGAAGAAGTAGGCCGCGCGCGCATCGTCGCGCTCGAGACCTCGCCCATTGGCGTACATCCAACCGAGACTGAACTGCGCCTCGGGATCGCCGGCACGTGCGCCGTCACAATATAGCTTGGCTGCCCGCACGGGATCCCTCGGCACGCCTTCGCCATGTTCGTAGGCCAGGGCCTCCTTGCGCAGAACCAGCAGACGTTCGGCATCCGATTCCCGGGGAATCTCCCCGGCTGCGAAAACCGGCAAGGACGCCGCGGCCAGGCTCAGCAGTCCGCAAAAGACCAGTGCGCCACGGCGCACCAGGGCCGGACATTGAAAGCAGGAAGGTTTCATCAACAAACTCCGTTGGCTACGCTGAAGTGTGAGACATACCATGCCATCGACGCCCGCACCCCCTCTTCCAGCCTATGGCTTGGAGCATAGTGGAGGAGGCGCCTGGCTTTGGCAATGTCGGCCTGTGAGTGACGAACGTCGCCCGGCCGAAAATCGCCGTAGGCGGGTCGCAGGCTACGCACCTCGGGCCGGTGCTCGGCCAGAGTGTCGCGCAGGATCTCGAACAAGCGATTGAGCGACGTGCGATCATCCACCGCGACGTTATAGACCTGGTTGACCGCCGCCGGATCGTCGGTCGTTGCCGCCAGCAGGTTCGCCTGCACGGCATTGTCCACGAAGCAGAAGTCACGACTGGTCTCACCGTCCCCGTTTATCATCACCTGCCCGCCAAGCAGCATGCCCCGGGTCCAGCGGGGGATCACCGCGGCATAGGCACCTTCAGGGTCCTGGCGGGCGCCGAAGACGTTGAAATAGCGCAGGCCGATCGACGGAAAGGCGTAGCAACGAGCGAACACCTCGGCATACAGCTCGTTAACCAGCTTGGTCACGGCATAGGGTGATAGCGGCCGCCCAATGCGGTCTTCAACCTTGGGAAGAGCCTCATGATCACCATAGGTCGAACTCGACGCAGCATAGACGAAGCGTTTGACTCCGGCATCGCGGGCCGCGACGAGCATGTTGAGAAAGCCGTCCACGTTGGCCGCGTTGGTCGCCAGAGGATGGGCCAGTGAACGCGGAACAGAACCCAGTGCCGCCTGATGCAGCACGAAGTCGACGCCACGGCAAGCCTCGCGACAGGCGTCAGCATCGCGGATGTCGGCCTCGATGAAACAGTGGCGAAGCCACTGTTCCGGCGTCACCAGCGACCTGACCTCGTCAAGATTTCGCCGGTGACCGGTTGCGAAGTTGTCCAGCCCGATCACTGTCTGGCCAAGTTGGAGCAAGGTTTCGACCAGATGCGAGCCGATAAAGCCTGCACTTCCCGTTACCAGCCAGCGCGCCGGCTGCGCCAGCAGCCGGTGGCCGAGCGCAGCCAGGGCGGGAGGAGAAGTCGAACTCAGAGACGCCACACGGTCACCCCTTGCGCGACCAGCGAAGCCTCGTTGAACATGCTTTTCACGTCCGTGAGCACGCCGTTCTTCTGCAGTTTGCCAACGTAATCGGCCAGCGGACGCTCCTTGAACTGGCGATGGGAAACGGCTGCCACAATCGCGGCTGCGGCCGGCAGTTGCTCCCATGCGGTCAGTTCGACACCGTATTCATGCCGGGCCTCATCGGCGTCGGCAACCGGCTCATGCACCAGCACCCGCGCGCCATAGGACTCGAGTTCCCGGATCACGTCGATGACGCGGGAGTTGCGCAGGTCTGGGCAGTCTTCCTTGAAAGTCAGGCCGAGCACGATGATCGGCGCATCCTTGACCTGCCAGCCATTGCGGATCAGCTGCTTGACCGTCTGTTCGGCAATGAACTTACCCATGCCGTCGTTGATTCGGCGACCCGCGTTGATCACCTCCGGGTGGTAACCGAGCATTTCCGCCTTGTGCGTCAGATAGTAGGGATCAACGCCAATGCAGTGCCCGCCAACCAGGCCAGGGCGGAAAGGAAGAAAGTTCCACTTGCTGCCGGCGGCTTCCAGGACCTCGACCGTGTCAATACCGATACGATCAAAAATGATCGCCAGTTCGTTCATCAGGGCGATATTCAGATCGCGCTGGGTGTTCTCGATGACCTTGGCGGCCTCGGCTACCTTGATGCTTGAAGCGGGATAAACACCGGCCGTGATCACGCTGCCATACACCTGTCTGACTCGCTCCAGCGTTGCCGATGTGTCACCGGAAACGACCTTGACGATTTTCGTCAGCGTCCGTTCCTTGTCGCCCGGATTGATCCGCTCGGGTGAATAACCCACAAAGAAGTCCTCTTTCCACTTCATTCCGGAGTACTTCTCGATGATCGGGATGCACACTTCTTCGGTTGCACCAGGGTAGACCGTGGACTCGAAAACAACCGTTGCACCACGCTTCAGGTTTCTGCCGACCGCTTCCGATGAGCCAATCAGCGGTCCGAAATCCGGCTGATGAGCCTCGTCGACGGGCGTCGGCACGGCCACAATCACGAAATCAGCTTCTGCCAGGGCGGCGGCATCAGAACCAACCTCCAGATGAACCGCGGCCTTGAGGTCGGCACTGCTGACCTCACCGGTCGGATCGACGTGCTGCCGATAGTTCGCCACCTTGCTTGCCGACAGATCGTAACCGATGGTGCGCTGCCGCTTGCCGAATTCAACAGCAAGGGGCAGACCAACGTAACCCAGACCCACTACCGCAACAATAGTCATCTATTTCCCATCCCGTAACGTTGATTTTCCCGAGTCACACCGGCAGCCTACAGGCCCTTCTGCAACTCCGCGACCGCTGCCTGCGCCGGAAACTTGTCACCCAGCTTCGCCAGTTGATCGAGCTGGATCTTGGCCTCGCCCTTCTGTCCGACCTTGATCAGCGCTCTGGCGTAATTCAAACGGATCTGCGACGCCTGCGGCGCCAGTTCAAGCGCCTTCTTGAACAATTCCATGGCGCGTGCGCTATCGCCCTTGTCGACCAGAAGAACAGCCAGCGTGTCCATCAGCGCCGGTTGATCGGGCGCCAGTTTGTTCGCCTTCTCGGCATAGTCAACCGCCTTCGGATCCTTGAGCTGACCGGCAACCCACGCCAGATTGTTGAGTACCGCCGCGTTGTCCGGCTGCACTTCGAGCAGCACGCGGTAATGCCTGGCCGCACCGGCGTAGTCCTTGCGGGCGCTCGCCTGTTCGGCCAGATAGAGGCGGAAGCGGGCGTCCTTGGCATGCTCCTTGAGCCACGTCTCGGCAAACTTGTCGGCCTCCGCATTGTTGCCGCCCGCAAGCAGCGCGGAATGCAGCTTGGCTGCGAGCTCTGTGCTCCCGACTTCCTTGAGCCCGGCGCGATAGGCCGCCGCGGCATCGCCCCATGCTTTCTTCGAGGCATGCGCGTCGCCCGCGAAAATGTAGCCGATGGCCTCCTTGGGTCTCTGCCTTTGCACGTCACGAGCGACCTCGAGCGCTTCCTTGGTGCGTCCAGCATCAAGTTCAAGCATCATGATCCCGCGCTGGGCCTCGAGTGAGTCCGGCTTGACCTTGAGTGCCTTTTGCAGATTCTGCAGTGCAGCCTCCTTGTTCTTCGCCGCCATTTCAATTTCGGCCATGCGCAGATAGGGCAAAGGCGAATCCGGTTTCAGTGCGGCCAGCTTGCCGTAAGTGGCCAGGGCCTGGTTGAAGTCGCCGGCAGCCTGCTGGGCGCGTCCTGCAGCATCGAGGATCTCCGGCCGTTCCGGCAGCACTGCAAGCGCCTCCTGGGCTGCGGTGAGAGCGCTCTTGGTCTCGTTCTTGCTCAGGTACAGGCCAATCAGTCGCAAACGCGGGGCCGGGTCGGTCGGGTTTGCGGTCACCGCCTTGCCGATCAGCGCTGCGATCTCTTCGGTGGTTCCTCCGGATTTCGCCCGCATTTCGGCAAGAGCCAGAAACGCCTGCACATTCTTCGGGTCTTTGACCAGCACTGCCTCGAAACGCTTCCGGGCTTCCTCGGGTTTCTTCTCGATCAGGTCCAGATTTGCCAGATTGGCTGCAGCCGGAAAATAGGCCGCGTTCAAGGCCAGCGCCTTGTCAAAGCTCTTCCGCGCCCCGGCGATATCGCGCTTGCCAAGCAGCGCCGTACCGCGCAGGTTGTATGTCAAGGGATTGTCGGGCTGCTTCTTCTCCAGTGCCGCGATTGCTTTCAGCGCCGCATCGAACTCCCGCCGCTGCAGGTGGGCTGCAATCAAGGCCAGATCCGCGCGGTTGCCGGGGTCCGCCGCCGCAACCTGTTCCAGATCACGGAACGCGACATCACTATCGCCTTTTACCATATTGACCATCGCCAACGAGGTGCGCTTGCCCGGATTCTTGGGATCGAGCGCGGCAGCCTGCGCAAAATACGTCCCCGCCTTGTCGATCTGGCCGTTCTGCAGAAACACCTGTCCGGCCAGGGCGAGCATGTTCGAATCCTTGTCGATCTTGTCAAGGACCGGCTCCAGGATGCCCAGGGCCTTGCCCGGTTGGGAATTGCGCAGGTAGCTGGCGATCAGGACGCGGCGTGTAACACCAAGCGGCGGAGTTTGCGGCAGCGCCTTGAGCAGGTAGGTCTCGGCCTGTGGGAAGGCCTTCAATTCGTACTCGATCAGGCCTGCCAGTTGCAGACCCAGGGGATTGTCGGGGACCGCCCGCAGCATCAGGAGAATGGAGTCCCTGGCGGCCGCATAGTCCTTCCTCTGATAGGCGAGCATGGCCGCCAGGTAATGCGTCTGGGGATGATTGGCAGCAATCTGTTTCATCGACGCAAGCTGGACGCCAGCCTCATCGATCTTGCCCTCCGCCAGCAGCTGCCGAATGATCGCCGCATGCGCAGCGAGATAGTCCGGTTTGATTTCCAGTGCCTTCCGATAGGACATCATGGCGCCCGCAGCGTCCCCCTGGGCAGACAGGAGATCCCCCTTGATCTGCCAGGCGTCATGCAGCCTGGGCGATTTCTCGAGTGCACTGTCGAGCAGCGCGACGGCCCCCGGCAGGTCACCGCGGCCGGCTTTCAGCCGCGCCTCGCCGATCAAGGCCGGGGCGTTGCCCGGTTCGGCAGCCAGTGACGCGGCATAAGCCGCCTCAGCCTTATCCGGCTTGCCCTGCATCAGGTAGGCCTGACCAATCGAAGTCTGCAATGCGGCCTTCGCCGCCGCCGTCGTGAGATCGGCTTTGGCCAACTCGTTTGTCACTTTCTCGGGCTGTCCCAGCATCAACAGGGTGCGTGCCAGCAAGGGAACCACCTCATCGGCCGGGTAGTTCAGATCCTTCGCCTTGCGCAACTCGACCTCGGCGCCCGTTGGATCGCTTCCTTCAAGCAGCGCCTTGGCAAGCAGAAAACGCGCCTCGGCAAGTTGGGGATCCTTCTGCAAGGCGTTCTTCAACTGGATGACGGCAGTCTTGTGGTCGTGCTTCAGCAGCGATTCCTTCGCCGAAGACAGCAGAGCTGTCGGGTTATCGCCGCCGCAGCCGACCAGGAGAAGAGTAGCCAGCAATGCCGAAGCGGTCGCCTTGCGCAGCGTGTGCATCGAGTTACGTGTATTCATGAGGGTCCCCACGGAGTCGAAAAAGTGTTGCCCGAAACAAGCCTTATTTCAGCCCAAACCTGTGCATCATATCGTACAGCGTTGGCCGGCTGACACCGAGCAACTCGGCCGCCCTGACGACGTTGCCGTCGGCACGTGCCAGAGCGGTGATGATTACCCGCCTTTCCGCTTCATCACGCGCCTGCCGCAGGTCCAGCACAGCCGGGTCGGTTTGCTCCCCGCCCAGCAAGCCGATCTCCTCGGCTGTAATCTGATTGCCATCGGCCATGATTACCGCCCGCTTGATGCAGTTCTCCAGCTCGCGAACGTTGCCCGGCCAAGCATGCGATTCTATCGTCCGCAGAGCGTCCTCGCGCAAGGTCATCGCACCCCGATTGTTGTCAGCCGAAAACCGCCTGACAAAAGCGTGCGCCAGCAAGGAAGCATCGCCGAGGCGGGCGCGCAAGGGCGGAATATTCACGACGATTTCTGCCAGGCGATAGTACAAATCCTCCCGGAAACGCCCTTCGGTAATCAGAAACTTCAGATTCTGATGCGTCGCACAGACAATCCGGACGTTGACTGGAATCTCCTGCCGTCCGCCGATCCGCTCAATCACCCGCTCCTGCAGAAAACGCAGCAGTTTGGCCTGCAGGGCGTGCGGCAAGTCGCCGATCTCGTCGAGCATCAGCGTGCCGTTGTTGGCTGTCTCAATCTTGCCGGGAGTGGTCTTGGCAGCCCCGGTGAAAGCGCCTTTTTCGTAACCAAAGAGCTCGCTTTCGAGCAAATTGTCCGGAATGGCGGCGCAATTGATCGCAACGAAGCGCTCGCGGCGCCTCTGCGACGACTCATGAACTCCCCGCGCCAGAAGTTCCTTGCCAGTTCCACTTTCACCCAGCAGAAGCACCGTCGCATCGGTGACGGCAACCCGCTCGATCGTGCGACAGACACGCAGCAACTCGGGGTCGCGGGTGAGCAGACCGGAAAGCACATCCGGCTGCTGCATCGACTGCAGCCGTTCGTTTTCCTTCTGCAACTCGTGGAGACGGTGAGCCCGTTGTATCGTCAGACCAAGCATGTCGATCTCGAACGGCTTGGCAAAAAAATCGTAGGCGCCGAGAGCAATTGCGCGCAGCGCGTTGGCGCGATCGTTCTGACCGGTCAGGACGATGATCTTGGTGTCCGGTGCCAGCGTCAGGATCTCTTCGAGCAACTTGAAACCTTCGGAGACGGAATCCGCGTCTGGCGGCAAACCGAGATCCATCGTCACGACCGGGGGCTGATAGCGACGTACCAACTGTAGCGCACTCTCACGGTCATCCGCGGTGAGCGCCTCGTACTGGTCGAAAGCCCAGCGAATCTGTTTCTGCAGCGCTCGATCGTCCTCGACTATCAGCAGGAGGGGCAACTTCTCGGCACTCATGCCGATTCCTTCGACAAGTCATCGGACGCAACTCCATTGCCCGCATCAAACAATGGCAACAACAAATCCACCTGCGTTCCAATGTCGACAGCACTATCCACCGACAGCTTTCCCCCCAGTTCATGAACGTACTGGAAGCTCTCGTAGGCGCCAATGCCCATTCCCGTCGGTTTGGTCGTCTGGAAAGGCTTGAACAGGCGCTCGCGAACAAAATCAGGGCTCATCCCGCGCCCGGTGTCGCCCACCTCGATCAGCGCATGTGTCCCTTGCCGGGCCAGCCTGAGCCAGACGCGGCCACCGTTCTCCGTCGCATCCAGCGCGTTCTGCACCAGATGGCCGACCACGCGCTCAATCCGGTCTTCGTGCCCACGGGCAATCAGCCTCTCCTCGATATTCAGCTCCACATCCCTCCCCTGACCGGACTTGGCGGTCTGAATACGCCGTACCACATCAGCTAGGTCAATACCGCGCGGCCCATCAAGCGGTGTTGCGCCTTCGCGCAGTTGCATCATCAACTTGCGCATGCGCTCGACGGAATGATTAACGGTCATCAGCATGTCTTTCTGAAATTCCGGATTCTCACGATGGCGCTCAGCGTTCTTGAGCATCAGGGAGAGTTGAGCAACGATGTTCTTCAAGTCATGCACGACAAAAGCGGACATGCGGTTGAACGAATCGAACTTCCGGACCTCGAGCAGGGCCTCGCTGGCCTGCATCTGACCGAGAAACGCCCCGGCCTGCCGTGCGGCGGTCTTCAGAAGGTCGTTAACCTCCCAGTTGACATCGATTCTGGTACGGGCCGTCGCCAGGACGACAAAGGCGATCAGTTCACTGCCGGTGGTGAGAGGAACAACCAGCCATGCATTCGGAACCTCGACCAGCCAGGACGGGAGTTCGAGACCATCATAGCGACGCGGTAGAGAACGATACTCTTCGAGATTGATCACCCAGCCGCTGTCGAGCAGAAACCGGCAGAGCGGGCTGCCGACATCCTCCGTCGCCGGTGAAGCCGGCATGTTCCAGAAAGCTGCCTGAGCGAAAAAGCGGCCCGAGGGATCCTTCAACCACAATGCGCCGCTCGGACTCTCGACCATATCCGCCAGGCCGCGCACGACGTGTCGTCCCATGCCGGTAAAGCCGCCCTGTGCAGAAAGTGTCTGCGTAAATCGCAACCACTCCTCGCGATAGTCATAGCGGTAACTGAAGAAGTGCTTGCCGACCTGCACCCTCAACCTGGACCTCATCGAACCGGAGAAAGTCAGAGCAGCGAGGACCAGCAAGGCGGCAAAGAGCAGCGCCATCTGCAAGGCCCTACCCCACTCGCCGCCAAAGAAGCGGACGTAGTAACCGGCCGCCGCCATGAAAAGGAGATAGGTACCGACGATCAGCAGTGTCGCCGAGTGCAGGGCAGCACGCTGCGACATGACCAGTCTCCTCTTCCAGTCATGGCTGCGGATTGCCGACAAAGCCACCAGCGGCAAACCCATGGCATGCGCAAAACCGCGAATGCTGAAAGCGTCCGCATCAATGCGGTTGAACAGCAGGGCGTCCGAGTACAGGTACATGTCAAAAAGGAAGACACCGCCGAGGCCAAGACACAACGGCTTGATGCTCCAGCGGAAGTCAGGCGAAACGTTCCGGAAGAGGCGCTCGACGAGTACCAGGCCGTACACACTCATCGCCAGCGAAACGAACAAGGCCACTCGCTGTGACGACAGGACCAGGTCGACACCGAAGACGACCATGACTTGCGCGGCGAAACCACCCACGACCAGCAGCAGGGCGAAGCCGCTCAGCCAGCCTGTAGCCGCTGGCGAAGACGCCCCCTCGGCTGGTTCCGGTTTCATCAGGACGAGGAGAAAGAGATACCATCCGCCGAAGCGTAGCATGTCGGCCAGCAGGCTGCCGGCGAGGAAAAGCACCTGGCCGGTCAGCGCAAAGGCCAGGCCCAGCATCCCCCACAGCGCGCACAGGCTGACGGCAAGGAACATGGCGCGACTGCGACCGCCAGCCCGCCAGCCGGCCGCAAGGTACAGCGTCAGGAGGGCCGCCAATACGCCGGCCAGCCCGTAGCTCCACACCGCGACCATTGCCATCTTGCTGTCCATCATGGCCCACAATCCCCGCGTATCCTTGCACCCCGATGAACCGTAGGCCCCGGACGATGCTTCACCGGGCACCCTTGCCAGTCAAGACCACACCGACCGTCTGGAACAGAATCAGGACATCCAGGAACAGGGTGTGGTTCTTGACGTAGTACAGATCGTATTGCAGCTTCTGCACGGAGTCTTCGACCGTTGCACCGTATTTGTACATAACCTGCGCCCAGCCGGTCAGCCCTGGCTTGACACTATGGCGTACGGCGTAGAACGGGATGTCACGCGTCAGTTGGTCAACAAAATAGGGGCGCTCAGGACGCGGCCCGACCAGACTCATCTCCCCCGCCAGCACATTGTACAACTGCGGCAGTTCGTCGATACGCAACTTGCGAATGAGGCGACCAACCCGCGTCACACGGTCATCGTCCAGGGTCGCCCAACGAGGCTTACCGTCGCTCTCGGCATCGTTGAACATGCTGCGAAACTTGATGACCTTGAACAGGCGGCCATCGAGGCCAACCCGTTCCTGCCGATAGAAGACCGAAAAACCATCTTCCAGCACGATCAGGATCGCCGTCAGCATCATCACTGGCAAGGCAAGAAGCAACAGGAAAGCGGCGACCAAGACATCAAACAGCCGTTTGATACTCGTCCGCCGCCAATTCTGCCGGAAGCCCTCGCCAAAAATCAGCCAGCCCACCCGCAGCGAATCGAGGCGGAGTTGCCCGAGAGCACGTTCGAAGTAGCTCGCCAGGTCCAGCACCCTGACGCCCGACAGCTTGCAGTCAAGCAACTCACGCAAGGGCAGTGCACCGCCGCGACGCTCCCGCACGGCAACGATGATCTCGTCAACCTTCAGGGACTGCGCCGTATCGGAGAGTGACATCTGCTGGGACAGGACGACCTGCGCCGGAACGACGATCTCCGTTTCAGTAGCACACGGATAGAAACCAACGATCTGGATGTCCGGATCCGACTTGCGCAACACGCGGCCCACGTTCTCGGCTTCCTCACCAACGCCAAAAACAAGCACGCGGTGACTGAGAATGGAGCCAGACTGGCTGTGGGCCGAATGGACACGACGAAGCAGTGTGGTAAAGAGCGCCGCCAGCCCCGACAGCAACATGAAGTTCCGATCGACCTCGGCCACCGAAAGCAGATAAAACACGCCGTACGCCAGTGGAATGGCAAGGTAGAGAGACAGCACCGCACGTGCTCGAGTCTCCTCGCGAGTACGGCTGTGCACTCTCTGATAGATCCCCAGCCAAGTGTTGAAGACGATCATCGTCAGCGCAAAGATCACCGCATAAAAGGCGACTTTCTCAAGTTCGAAGCGGCCTCCACCGCCGATCCACATCGCGGCAAGAATCACACATACGACCGGGAACATCAGGTCGACGGCAACCTGGGCAATAGTCTTCCGATGAAACCAATGATTGAACACCTTGATCACGATAGACCCCTTGCAAGCACGAACCTGGAAACTTCTCGTTTATGAACGAGGCTCGGCTACCTTCCTGGAACTTGGAAAAGCCGAGCAAACGCCACGAAGCGAAGGCTATCAGTGCAGATGGTTGGGAACCGTGAACTAATGCACAAGCAGCGAACGATACCTCACGAGGGAAGCCGTTCTGCGCTCGCGGAGAATTAAGGCACTACTTCGATTAAAATACGTAACCATTTGATACAATTTATGATTATTTATAAAAGCAGACTGATTTATGCCGACATTATACCCCGATCAGCAACCCTCAGGGCGTTTTGAAGCACGCGGACGGCGCCTCGAGAAGGCTTTCAGGGGCTCGACCATCAAGGACCAGAGCAGAGCATAGCAGCAAGTAGAAGAGGAAAGCAGACCGTGGCATGTCCATCAGACTCGAGAACAACCCGACGACCAGGCAGGCAAGCAGTGCCGCAAGCAGATACGGTGCGAGGATGTGATCTGCTCCGGGACCCCGCAGCAGATTGGCGAAAGCCATTGCCAGGAGAGCCAGCAGCAAAGAAAGTCCGATCAGTCCCTGATCAATCAGTACCTCGAGGAAGAGACTATCGACGTGCCAGGACAGGAAGTCATGGCGGCCGGAAAAGAACCACTGCGACATGCCGCCGGAAAAACCGCCATTACCCAACAGTTGCTGGCCCTTCGCATCGACGACGCTCAGGTTGTCCACATCGATGAAGTCCGCCGGCCCCAGCAAGCGCAAATCAAAGAATCCGAGCACGGGTACCGGCCATCCCCCGGGGAATCCCTGGCGCCCAGTCATTGACAGCGACACATGGCGCCATCCCTCGCCCCCCGCCAACCTGACCACGGCAGGCTGCGCGCACGACGCCGCATAAAGCAAATGCTTATGGCACAGGCCGACGCTCAGCATCGCCGGCTGCAAGCTGCGCAAGTCCATGGCCACCGTATAAGTGCCTGCGAAAGGTGCAGGCACACGCTGCAGCAACTCGAATCCGCCGCCCGGCCGCACGCTTTGCCGAGGCAAGAGGACGCGCAAGTGGGTCGCTTCGCCTTCTTCGACGAGACGCAGGCGACCAGGCATCTGGCGCCCTGGCACGGTCTGCGAATAGTTTGCCGGGAACCGCCCGAGGCCCCGCCCGAGCAGGAACTCCGACGGGTCGCGCAACAGGCTCAGGCCCTCACGCCAGTGCTGCATGCGCCCACCGAGATCGCGCTCGCCGGCTGCGAACCTGGCGCTCATGAAGTCTCCCGCTGCCAGAACGGCGAGGATCTCGATGAGCAGAACGGCCACCAACACGCGGTTTCCGTACACCCGCCAGGGCTCCGACGCCAGCGCCACGAGCGCAGGCCGAGGCGCCATCGCCAGGACCCGACGCCGCCGCCAGGGCGCCGCCAGCAGCCAGGCGAGCACCATCAGCGAAAATCCGACCGCCAGATAGACGCCACGCGAAAAGGTTGTCAGACAGGCGTACGCGGCGCTCATCGCCAGCAGTGCCGCGAGCCCCCAGCGCCATCGGGAGCGCGCGTGCACCACTGCGTGGACGGCAAACGGAACAGTCAGGGCAAGAAAACCGTCAAGGCCCGCGCCACCCACATGCATTTCCCAGAACAGCGCCGTGCTTCGATAGTGCGTGGAAAAATCCAGCAACCCTGGATATCCAGCGCGTTCCCAGAGGACAGCCACAGCCACCCAGCCCAGCCCGGTTGCCACACCGGCCGCGAGGCTTCGCCCGACAAGCAGCGGTCGGCTCGCCAACAGGCTGGCCAACGACGGCAGGAGCAACAGAACCAGCAGGAAACTCTTGGCAATACGCAGGCTGTTCAACGGCTCTTCATAACCCTGAAACCACCCCAGGGGAAAGCCACCCGCATCGGCAACACCACGCGCCAAGGCCAACAGATACGATACGGTCAAGAGACCCAGCCCAATCTGTGCCGGGCGGAAGCGCCCTACCGTCAGGGGCCACCCCGAGGCATGACGGGCACCCTCTCCCGACCGCTTGCGGGACGCATCCCCTGCCAGGCTACCCGGTTCGCCAACGGCACCGGCCCTGCAGCCAGAAGGCAGGCCAATCGACGGGCTCGCCTGGAACTGTGGCGTCTGCGCGAGCCCTTCGGTGGAGGTTCCAGGCCGCTTCACACGCCAGCACCGCCCGGTCGCCATTCGCGCATGGCAGCCCGCCACCGCGCCAAGCGCGAGCAGATCGAACTCCTCGATGCCTAGCCATCCCGTCCAGGCGGAAAACCCGGCAAGCGGCAACAACGCAGGTAGAACGAACAGCCACAAGGCTGGGCGCAGCCAGACGGTGATGCACCAGACAACAAAAGCCGGCGTCAGCCATGTCGCCCAGAGCGGATGATGCAGCGCAAGGAAAATGCCCAACAGGGCGGCAAGGATGGCCAGAGCACCGCAAATCCCAGGCATGGTCGCCGCCGCAAACGCCCTCTGTTCTGCCACCAACTCGCGTCCCCTGGCCTGACTTTCCCGCAATTGCACGGCGTCATCTCTTTGACAACCACGTGAAGCGTCTGCGCCGGCTTCTGCCGGCGTACCGTATGCGCCGCGGCCACACTCGCGCCCGCCGTCAGCGTAGCGGCTGCCAGCCCTGCTCACTGGCGCCGGATTCTGTCTGTCGCGCCGGAATCTGTCAATCAACAGGCGTCGCGCCAGGCGGTCGATGCTCGCCGAACGGCAAGGGGGCTGGGCCTTGCCGCCCTGCTATCGCGCACGGTCGCTTGCTGCCGGATTCGGGCACAGTCGCTTGCCAACCGGGTCGTTCTGGCGTCTAATCGGCAGACAATCCAGCCCCGACGATTTCGGCTGACGAACCCTCCGCCCGCCCCTCAGGCTTTCGTCACGAGCTGGCACACGGAGGAACAGAACGTGTTTTCGCCCGAATGGTGACACTGGATCGTACTTGGACTAGCGCTGACGATCGCCGAATCCGACCACGCCAAACTCGCACTGCTGCCCGCAGACATCCTGAGCACTTTGTGCAGATTCTCTCGGCACGTGGTGCAGACTGGCAGTTGAGCGGGTAAACCACTCCCCTACGGAGACCTTCAATGAACACAGGCTGGATCGTTTTTGGCATCTGTATCGTTTTCGTCCTCGCAGGCGCGATTCCCCTGCTCAGAGATCGTGGAGCCGACAGGAGCCCGCCCATGCCGCGCAAGGAGACGCTGCACGACTGGCGAAACGAAAAGTAGCCCGGCGGCCCCCGGCGGACGGACATCACCCACCTGCCAGCCAGTCAGCCCCCCGACTTCGCTGCCTCCCTGCGACACGGCCTCAAGTGGGAGAGGCCGACTTGAGCGCCTCCCGGATCTGGGCCAGAATGCTCTCATGATTGCTGTGCTGCTCCTCGGCCATCGCCGGGAAGGCTGGCCAGCCATGGTCGAACCACTCCAGTCCGGCAAATTGGCGACTGCCCTCGTAACGGGGGATGACGTGAAAATGCACATGGTGATCGACCATCATCAGCATCAGGTAGTTGATGGCCTGGTAGCCAAAGGCTGACCTCAGGGCCATCTCCAGTCCGGGCAGCAGCTCGGCCAACTGGGCCATTTCTGCAGCCGTCACCTCCGAAAACCGGGCAACATGTCGGTTGAGCGACAAGATGCCGCAGCCCAGGGTCGCCTGCGCAGGTCTGAGCGACCATGACCAGGCCGTGTTTTTCGCGACCAACAGCTCCTCTACCCGAAACTTCGTGCGGAAATCGGCAAGCACCGATGATTCGTCCATCTTCTTTCTCTCCTGTCAGAAAACCGCCAAGGTAACAGACGTACTGGAGATCACTCCAGGGCCTTGCTCGCGCACACCGCCGCACAACGCGTCGACTGCTCTGCGTGAGCCTCGTCAGGCCTGGCCTACTGTGGCAAACTTGCGCTCGCTGCTGGCGTTTGCCGGCACCTGACCAGCGCAGACAGACGAGAGGGAATGACCATGACCAGGTACGGTTTCGTCGCCTCGGGCGGCGGCTATCGAAGCTTCTATACCGAAGGCGTGCTGGTCTGGCTGAAGCGAAACAACGTGCCTTTGGTGCACATCGCCTCGACCAGTTCCGGCAACAACATTGTCGTCGACTTTCTGCTTTGGGACTGGCAGAGCGAGGAGTTACCGCCGGTCCTGAGCCGAACGCTCAGGCTCAACGTCACCGACATCTTTCATGTCTTCTCCAACTTTCTCGGTTTGCGCCCGCCGTTGCTCCCCACCGGCACGCATCTCTTCACCGTTGACAAGGACAGCTGCCGCAAGTCGCTCCTGCTCGATGATCCACGGCGGCGCCAGTTGCTCGCCCAGCACCTGAAGACCTTGCGGTGGGATATTCGTGCCACCAACCTGAGCCAGCGACAGGGGCGTTTCTTCAACGTGAACGAGATTCTGGGCGGCATCGACGATGCCAGTCTCGACGCATTCATGAATGCCTTCCTTGCCGGCATCACCACCATCCCGTATTTCAAGGCGATCACCATCGATGGCGACTATTACATCGAGGGCGGCTATCTCGACAACACGCCGCTGCGCACCCTGTTCGAAGATGACGAGGTGGACGAGATCATCGCCGTCGACTTCACCGACTACGACTATCACCGCGAACTTGACAAGCTCTACCACGCCAAGTCGTTCATCCTGCCGTTCAACAGCATAGATACGCACCTTCTCGTCAGTGACATGCAACTCACGCTGCCCAACACCCGCATCTTCGCGCAAGCGACCCTGATCAACGAAATGCTCAAGACGATGGGCAAAAAGAGCGCCGAGGTTGGCGGCAAGCGCTATTACGCCAAGCCGCTGCACGTGCTGCGACCAAAAGATCTCGAGAGTATGACGATTTCACTCAAGGACAGCAGCAACCAGAAGCGTTACTTCGAGCTTGGCCAACAGGAAGCTGCGGCGATGTTCCAGAGTTCCTGACGGCTTACGGCTTACGGCTGACGGCGCTGGAGTCGACAGGCGCAAGCGAGGATGCGGCCTCAGGAGTCGCGCAGCACGAGGTCTCCGGGAGGTGCTGGGCTGACATGAAGCCGACGGAATCCTGGGACGCTTGCCCGCGCTCCGAGCACGCACAATGTCCAGCATAGCCATGCTGACCAAAGCGTATGGCTAAAGTAGTGGGCCCCGCGGGCCAACTGCGCCCAGCCGAAGAGGCTACCCGCAAGCAACACGATGGCGAGGAAGCAGCCGGCCAGTCGGGGCCGATGCTCCCGCCACAGGAAGTAGATGCCAAAGAACGAAAATGCAGCGACGGCGTGGCCCGACGGAAAGCAATGCCCCGGCCCGCCATCCGATACCCCGATTTGCCAGTGCGAAACGTAGCTGGCGACGCCGCCAAACTCGGCGAGATCCCAGGGGCAACTCGTCGTTGTAACCCGCTTGATCGAGGGAACCAGCAGGACGCCGGCCAGCATCACCCCGATCCAGTGCCAGCGCTCGATGCGCTTCGGGCCAGGCAATAGCGGATGGCACGCGTCCACGACCAGCAGACCCAGCGCGCCCCAGGCGAACAGGCGACCGCCATCGTGCAGCAGGCTGCGGGTGAGCCACGCATCCCGCCATCCGAAGCCAGCCGCCGTACCGTACCAGTGGGTGAGAGCCAGATCCCAGCCGCTGGCGTCCCACGCCAGCAAGCAAGCCAACGCAAGAGATGTCACCAGCAGATCAGAGCGGCCGGCAGCGTGTCGCCTCACAGCGCCGCCACCGCACCACCACGGCAACTGCTCAGCAGGTCCCAATCGTGCTCGTACAGGGTCGTGCGCACATCGAGCAAGGCAAGCAGCGTGTGGAACAGGTGGTCGTGGCTCGCCGGCTTGGCGGCGCGGCGCTGCAGACAGTCAACATCGATCGCTCCGGTCTGACGAAAGCCCTCCGAGAACCACATCAGCATCGGTACGCTCGTCTGTTCCGCCGGGGCAATCGCATACGGCATGCCGTGCAGGAACAGGTTGTTCTCGCCCAGTGACTCGCCGTGGTCGGAAACATAGACGACTGCCGAGTCCACCTTGTCGGCCTGCGCCTGCAGCTTGGCAATCAGAGTGGCCAGAACATGGTCGGTATACAGCAGCGCATTGTCGAATGCGTTGACAATCTGTTCACGGGAGCAGCGGTTCAGGTCGTCGTCTTCACACGCCGGCTGGAAGCGCGCGAAGGCTTGCGGATAGCGGCGATAGTACGACGGGCCGTGGTTGCCGAGTTGGTGAAGCACCAGCAACTGGCTGCCGCTGGCGCCGGCCAGTCGCTCGTCAAGGCCGTGCAGGAGCCCGGCGTCGAAGCAGTGCCCCCCGACGCAGAGCCCCGGCGCGTTGAGTGACGCAACCGACTCGTTGGCCAGACCCTCACAAACCCCCTTGCAGCCCGATTGGTTGTCGCGCCAATGCACGCCCACGCCGGCACGCGCCAGGACATGCAGCAGGGACTCGCTACCACTGATTCGCGCCTCGTTGTAATCGCGCCGCCCGACGGGCGCAAACATGCACGGAACCGACACCTCGGTGTTGGTGCCGCAGCTTGTAACCTTGGCAAAATTGATCACGGGCAGCCGGGCTAGTTCGGGCGTCGTCTGCCGCGCGTAGCCGTTCAGTCCCCAGTTGGCCGCACGGGCCGTCTCGCCGACCACCAGGACGACGACCGTCGGCTTGCGACGCATGGCCCAGCCCGGCCCAGGTGCGGCGTCCAGCCCGATCGCCCGGCGCGGCGCGGCCGCACCCCGGGCATCAGCCGCCGTCACACTGGCCAGCGACCACAGGTAGTTGGCCGGCGTGATCAGGTAGCGCACTTCCTTGTGGTTGCGCATCAGCGACGAAAACGGCTTGAAGACCACCATCAGCGCCGCCCCCGCCACCACAGCGGCCAACAGCAGCAGCCCCAGGCGAATCCCCATTGCCCGCAGCCGCGGCCGGCGGACGATCTCCACCCG
Source organism: Candidatus Accumulibacter necessarius (assembly GCA_017302435.1). GTDB lineage: Bacteria > Pseudomonadota > Gammaproteobacteria > Burkholderiales > Rhodocyclaceae > Accumulibacter > Accumulibacter necessarius. Next base: position 12,616 of record JAFLDL010000050.1, on the reverse strand, counting down.
CCACAACAGCATCAACGGCAACACCGCGTAAACCAGCAGTTGCGGCAGCAGGCCCCAGGAGAACAACTCGCGCGCCTCTGCCACGTCGGTCCGGATGACATTGCGCAGCATCGACGGGTCCAGGTAGACACCGTAGGCTTGCATGAAATGCGAGGCAAGGGCAGTGGTCACGATCAGCACCGTCAGCAGCGGCTTGACCGTCCAGCGGTTGGCAACCAGCGCCAGCAGGAAGAAATGCACTGCCACCAAGAGGACGCCCAGGGCCAGTACGAAACTCCACGTCTGAACGTCGGACAGGGCGCGATCCCTGAGCGCCGTACCAAAAAATGCCCGGTTGGCCGTCAGCGCCCAGAAGACGCTCGCCACCAACAACAGCTGCTCGACGGTCGCGGGCACAGTGAAGCGCTCGCGGCCAGTGCATGCATCGCCGCCCAGCAGCAATGAGGAAACGGAGGATGGCCTGATCATGCAGGCGATTCTGTACCGACAGCCTGAAGCCGGCCTTAAGCAGCCTGGATGCTCAAGGCGCTGACCGGGCAGCGAAGCCTGGCATCCGAGATACTCAATCTTCGGTACAATCGGCAGCCTTTCACTGTCAAGGACCTGTCAGCCGACCCATGCGACTCCTGCTGATCGAAGACGACGAGATCCTCGGAGAGGGACTGCGTGACTATCTGAGCGCCGACGAGCACCGCGTGGACTGGTGCCGCAGCCTGCGAGAGGTTGCCGCCCACCGCGGCGAGCCGTATGACGCGCTGCTCGTCGACTGGCAATTGCCCGACGGCTCCGGCCTCGACTGGCTGCGCGGCCGGCGCAGCAGGGGTGACGCCACACCGGCGCTGATGCTCACGGCGCGCGACCTGCTCACCGACCGCATCTGCGGCCTGGACAGTGGGGCCGATGACTACCTGGTCAAGCCTTTTGCGCCAGAGGAGTTGACCGCCCGTCTGCGCGCCGTATGCCGGCGCAGCGCGGGCAACGCCAGCTCCCGGCGGCGCGTCGGCCAGGTCGAGATTGACCTGGCCGCACGCAGCGCTCATCTAGCGGGGCAGCGCGTCGAGTTAACGGCGCGGGAGTGGGCGATACTCGAGGCACTGCTGCTACGCGCCGGCCGCATTGTCACCAAGCCCGACCTCGAACGACTGATCCTCGGCTTCGACGCCGAATGGGCAAGCAACGCCCTCGAGGTCCATGTCGCAGGCCTGCGGCGCAAGCTCGGCCGTGAGATCGTGGAAACGATACGCGGGCTCGGCTACCGAATCGGTGCTCAGGCATGAACAAGGACTTGCCGTCGATCCGGACGCGGCTGGCACATGCGCTGGTCGGCTGGTCGCTACTGTGGAGTGTGGCGGTGTCGATGGCGGTCTGGCTCGCCGTGCAGAACGAGGTAGACGAACTGCTCGACGATACCCTGGAAGCGGCGGCGGAGGTACTGAGCGGGCCACTTTCGATCCAGGCCCAGGCGGAATCTCCTCCGGCTGGCCATGACGCGGGCAGCGAACAAGCTTCATCCTTGCCGAGCGGCCGTTTCGCCTGGCAAGTGGTACGCTATCCAGCGAGCGGCAAGGCGCAGGTATTGATCAAGTCGCCAGCGGCACCGACGAGCGCGCTGCGCGGCAGCCCCTCTCCCGCCTTTGGTGACGCATCCGGTTGGCGCGTTTTCGGCATCTCCCTGGCCGATGGTAGCCAGTGGCTCTACGTTGCGCAGAGTCACGAAGAGCGCCACGAAGCACAGCTTGAAGTGGCTTTCGGCGCGGCCCTGGCGACGCTGGCCATCGCCCTGATCGCCCACCTTTGGCTGCGCGCCCGCGTCCGCCACGAGCTGTTGCCCCTGCAGCGTCTCGCGCAGCACCTGTGCGCGCACGACCCGGCAAGCACCGGCGCGACGCTGGGTAAGGCCGAGCGCCAGGAGCTGCAGCCGGTACATGCCGCCATCGACGCACTCGCCGAACGTCTTGCCCGCCGTCTGGCCCAGGAGCGTGCCTTCACGTCGCATGCGGCACACGCGCTGCGTACGCCGCTGGCGGGCATCGATGCGCAGCTCGCGGTAGCCCTGCGCGAATGCCCGCCTGAATTGCAGCCGCGCCTGCAGCGCGTTCGTACCGCCGCTGGCCGCCTGCAGCGCGTCGTGGCGGCACTGCTGACGCTGTTTCGCAGCGGCGCCGAGCTGCAGCGCCAGCCGCTTGACCTCACCGCCCTGATCTCCCGCTTGCCGTTGGACGCCCTGACGATTGATGTGCAAGCGCCACAGGCCGTCAGCGCCGACGCCGACCTGTTGGCCGCGGCACTGCTCAACCTCTTCGACAACTCGCTGCGCAACGGCGCCACCCGTGTGCAGGTGTCGACGCCCACCGCGACCACAGTACGATTGGACGACAATGGTCCAGGCGTCAGCCCCGAGCGGCGAAGGGAGCTGCAAAGCGCCATCGCCGCCCATGCCTACGAGGGCAGCACCGGACTCGGCCTGGTGCTCGCCGATCTGGTAGCACGTGCGCACGGTGGCGTATTGCTTATTCCCGACGTGAGCGGAGGCTTCGCCATCGAATTGCGACTCGGCCCGTGCGGAGAGTGAATCATGCGCGACCGGCCTTACACAACAGCCAGCGAAAGCCTGCCCGAAAAACTCCTGAAACCAAGGGGCATCAGCCAATAGCAACTGGCCAAGGAAACTGGCATTCCGCAACGGCACGTCGGAGAGACAGTTTCTGACCATCATTTCTGGCGGCCAATCGCCAGGCTCAGCCCGGAAGCACCAATGATCAACATGCCGACGATCCCCGGCAAGTCGGGCAGGTGGTCGAAGACCAGCCAGCCGAGCAGCGTCGCCCAGACGAGCTGGAAATAGAGCAGCGGCGAGAGCAGCGAGGCCGGCGTTTCACGGAAAGCGCGGATCAGCAGCAGATGGCCGAGGCCACCGTAGACGCCGAGCGAGACGACCAGCAACCCCTGCCCAAAGCTGGGCAACCGGCCATCCCAGAAGACCGGCACGACCGGCGACATCACCAGCGTTCCGAGCAACGCCGTGTAGAACAACAGGCGCATCGGTGGCTCGGTGGCCACCAGCTTGCGAGTCAGGATCTGGTAGGCGGCGTAACACAGTGCGGCGCCAAGGGCGCAGGCAACACCGGTCGCGGCCAGGTTACCCCCGGGCCGAGCGATCAGCAGGACGCCGGCGAAGCCAGCAACGGTTGCCCACCATGTGCGCGAACGCACCTGTTCGCCGAGCAGTGGGCCGGCCAACAACGCCACCAACAAGGGAGCGACGAAGACCAGCGCCGTCGTTTCCGCAAGCGGCAGGGTGTACAGCGCGAGTTGTCCGAGCAGCGTGACGCCGGCCAGCGTCACCCCGCGCAGCCCCATCAACCACGGTCGACGGGTGAGAATAATGCCGCGCCCCTGACCCGGAAGAATCGTCAACACCATGATCAACAAGTGCACCAGATAGCGTGCCCAGACCAGCAGCGGCACGGCCAGGAAAGCGCTCAGGTGCTTCGCTGTCGCGTCCAGTGCCGAGAAAAGGAACAGCGCGCAGAGACAGAGCAGGACACTCCCTGTCCGGAGCGACGCGACGGCCTGACTATCTGCCATGCGCGATCCAGCGGTTGAAGCAGGAGCGCGCGCTGTCGATGATCTCGCCGGCGGTCAGTCCGACCGGCCCACAGCCAGCCGCAACCCGTTCGTCGGCAGCAAGGCCGTGCAGGTGTACGCCGGCCAGCATTGCCTCCAGCGCCGGCCAGCCCTGGCCAAGCAGGGCCACGATGAAGCCGCTGAGGACGTCGCCAGTGCCGGCGGTCGCGAGGCCGGGATTACCGGTGGTGTTCACGAACCAGCGGCCGTCGGGCGTGGCGACAACGCTGCCACAGCCCTTGACCACCACCACTGCCTGGTAGCGGGCCGCGAGCTGCAGCGCCGCATTGCCTCGGTCGCTCTGGACAAGGGCCGTATCGCAGCCGAGCAGGCGTGCCGCCTCGGTCGGATGCGGCGTCAGCAGCGTCGACGCCTGCCGGGTGCTGCGCGCGACCACCGCCTGCTGCAAGCGCTGGTTGCCAGCGAGCAGGTTGAGCGCATCGGCATCGAGCAGCAGTGGCATGCCGAGTGCGCAGGAACGTTCCAGCAGGGCGAGCGCTTCGTCGCTGCCGCCCATCCCCGGCCCGCAGGCGAGCGCGCTGAGGCCGGCAGCCAACAGCGCCTCGGATTGGCGCAGCATCAGTTCGGGCTGTACCGGGTCGATCGCCGGCGCCTGCCGGTCGAGCAGGCCGAGATAGACACGACCGGCGCCAAGTCGGAGCGCGGCGCGGCCGGCGAGGAACGCAGCTCCGACCATGCTGCTCGCACCACCGAGAATGCCGACACTGCCATGATTGCCCTTGTGGCTGTTCCTGGCGCGCGGGCGCAGGAAACCGACCAGAAGGTCGCTGCCGATCGTTCGCGCCGAGGCTGTTGTCAGACGCTCGGCATCGAGGTCGAGCGCGGCAACCGAGATCGTGCCGCAGTGCTCCGGGCCATCACCCGTAAGCAGGCCGGGCTTGCCGGCGATGAAGGTGAGGGTGTGACTGGCGCGTATCGTCACGCCACAAAGTCTGCCAGTGTCGGCGTCAAGACCACTCGGACAATCAAGGGCGAGCAGCGGACAGCGGTCGCGGACGGCCAGCGCATTGGCGGCCAGCACGAGCTCGCCGTAACGACCGCTGATCGGACGCTGCAGGCCAATACCGAAGAGACCATCGACAATCAGCGCCCAGCGCTGACCGGACGGGATGCTGTCGAGTACGCTACCGCCATCGTCAACGAAGCGCTTGTAGGCAGCCGCAGCATCCTTCGGCAAGCGACCGGGCTCACCGGCGAAAACAAGGCTGACCGCGAAACGACGCTCGCGCAGATGGCGGGCGGCGATGAAGGCGTCGCCACCGTTGTTGCCCGGCCCCGCCAGGACCAGCAACGACGCGCCCTGAAAGCGGCACAACGAAGTGGCCAGGTCGGCGGCAGCCAACCCGGCGCGTTGCATCAATGGCTGGTCGGCGGCGACGACTTCGATGGTGCGCAGGTCGGCGGCGAGATAAAGTGGTTCTGATCGGATGCCCGTTTTCATTGCCGGCTCCTGAGCCAGGAGGTGATCGAAAATTCACTCCGATTCTAGCCCACCTGCGCCGCCACCGGACGATTCGACAACGGTCGCTGGCGTCCCGGCAACGCTTGCCGGCGCGGCGAACCAGGATGGGCACCTGGGCAGTTCCCGGGCGTCGGCTATAATCGCGCCATTCCTTCCTTCAACGCAGCTCTGCCTGCCTTCTCTGCAACCCGCCATGGCCGACATCCTGTTTCTCCGCGGTGCCCCCGCTTTTTCGTCTTTTCGTCTGCAGGTTTTGCAGCAGCGCGTGGCGCTTGCCGTAACGGGAGCGCACATGGAGGCCGCCGAGTACTGGCACTTTGTCGCCACCAGACAGCCACTGACTACAGCCGAGCGCCGACAGCTCTCGGCACTACTCGAAGAACGCGCCGCGGGGGAAGGCCAGGGCAGCGAACTCTTCCTCGTCACACCGCGCGTCGGAACGATCTCGCCGTGGTCGTCGAAGGCAAGCGACATCGCCAGCAACAGCGGCCTGCAGGCAGTCGAACGTATTGAACGCGGCATTGCCTTCTGGCTCGATCACCGGCAGGGCAGACTCTCGCCTGCCGAGCGGGCCAGCATCGCCGCGCTGCTGCATGATCGCATGCTGGAAACCGTGCTCGACAGCTTTGCGCGCACGGCGGATCTGTTCCGCCACTTCGCTCCAGAACCGCTGACCAGCGTCGATTTGCTGAGCGGCGGTGGTGGAGAACTGGTCGCGGCGAACCGGCGGCTGGGCCTGGCCTTGTCGGAGGACGAAGTCGATTACCTCGTCGATCTGTTCCTCAAGGCGCAGCGCAACCCGACCGACGTCGAGTTGATGATGTTCGCGCAGGCCAATTCCGAGCACTGCCGGCACAAGATTTTCAACGCCTCCTGGGTGATCGACGGTCAACCGCGCAGCGAAACGCTGTTCGGCATGATCCGTGAAACACACCAGGCGCATCCGGCCGGCACCATCGTCGCCTATGCCGACAATTCATCGGTCATCGAAGGTGCCTGCGTGCCGCGCTTCCATCCTGGTCCCGATGGCCGCTACGCCTATCACGAAGAACCGACGCACATCCTGGCCAAGGTCGAAACGCACAATCACCCGACGGCGATCTCACCTTTTCCGGGGGCGGCAACCGGCTCCGGCGGCGAGATCCGCGATGAAGGCGCCACCGGCCGTGGCTCGAAGCCGAAAGCCGGACTGTGCGGTTTCTCGGTGTCCAACCTCAACATCCCCGATTTCCTGCAGCCATGGGAACTGGCGAGCAGTGCCTATGGCCGCCCGGCGCGCATCGCTTCGCCGCTGGCGATCATGCTCGAAGGGCCGATCGGCGCCGCCGCCTTCAACAACGAGTTCGGCCGCCCGAACCTCGCGGGTTATTTCCGCACCTACGAGCAGTTCACCGGCAGCGGCGCCGGGCAACTGCTGCGCGGCTACCACAAGCCGATCATGCTCGCCGGCGGCGTCGGCAACATCGCTGCCAACCAGTGCTTCAAGGCCGGCACCTTACCCCCCGGCACCCTGCTCGTCCAGATCGGTGGCCCGGGCATGCTGATCGGCCTCGGCGGCGGTGCCGCCAGCTCGATGACGACCGGCAGCAACACCGCCGATCTCGACTTCGCTTCCGTGCAACGCGGCAATCCCGAGATCCAGCGGCGTGCGCAGGAGGTAATCGACCGCTGCTGGCAGATGGGCGCACCCGGCGGCGACGGGTCGATTGCCGGTGACGGCAATCCGATTCTGTCGCTGCACGACGTCGGCGCCGGCGGCATCTCGAATGCCCTGCCCGAACTGGCGCACGGTGCCGGCAGCGGCGCCCGCTTCGAGCTACGCGCAGTGCTCATCGAGGAGCCCGGCATGTCGCCCGCCGAGATCTGGTGCAACGAAGCGCAGGAACGCTACGTGCTGGCGATTGCGCCGAGCCGTCTCGACGAATTCGCGGCCATCTGCAAGCGCGAGCGTTGCCCCTTCGCTGTCGTCGGCGCGACCACCGGAGAAACTCGCCTGGTGGTTGCCGACCGTCATTTCGACAACCATCCGGTCGACATGGACATGGACGCGCTGCTTGGCAAGCCGCCGCGCATGACGCGCACGGCAGAGCATCTGCCACCCTTGAGCGTGCCCTTCGATGTCACGGCGGTGGTTTTGAAGGAAGCCGCCTATCGCGTGCTGCGCCTGCCGGCGGTGGCCGACAAGACCTTCCTGATCAGCATCGGCGACCGCAGCGTCGGCGGCCTGACCGCCCGCGACCAAATGGTCGGGCCCTGGCAGGTACCCTGTGCCGACGTCGCGGTGACGCTGATGGCCTTTCACGGTTACCTTGGCGAGGCCTTCGCAGTCGGCGAACGGACACCACTGGCAGTCCTCGACGCACCGGCCTCCGGCCGCATGGCGGTCGGTGAGGCGCTGACCAATATCGTCGCCGCCGACATCGCGACACTTGGCGAAGTCAAACTGTCGGCCAACTGGATGGCTGCCGCCGGCTTCCCAGGTGAGGATGCGCGCCTCTTCGACACGGTACGGGCGGTGTCCGATCTCTGCCAGAGGATTGGTGTGTCGATCCCGGTTGGCAAGGATTCCTTGTCGATGCGCACGACCTGGCAGGAGGCCACTGACGGCGACGGTACTCGCCAGAAGCAGGTGGTGTCGCCGCTGTCGCTGATCATCACCGGCTTCGCGCCGGTCCAGGATGCCCGCCGTACACTGACGCCGCAACTGGTGCTCGACGCGGGGGAAACCGACCTGCTGCTGATCGATCTCGCTGCCGGCCGCAATCGTCTTGGCGGCTCGGCGCTGGCACAGGTCTATGCGGCTACCGGCAACGACGCGCCCGATGTCGATGACCCCGCCCGCCTGCCCGCGTTCTTCGAAGCAGTACGAAGACTCGCCGCCGACGATCTGCTGCTCGCCTACCACGACCGCTCTGACGGAGGGCTGTTCACCGCCGTCTGCGAGATGGCTTTTGCTGCCCACTGCGGGGTTTCGATCGACACTGATGGCCTCTGCTATGACCCCCTCAGCAATGACGTCGACGGCAACGAGAAGCGCCCCGATCTGCTCGGCGGCCGCTCGTTCGAGCTGTTGATGCGCGCCCTGTTCAACGAGGAACTCGGCGCCGTTGTGCAGATTCGCCGCGCCGAGCGCAGCCGGGTGATGAGCGTCCTGCGCGCTGCCGGTCTCGGAGCGTGCACGCAGTTCATCGGCGCGCCCAATCCCTGGGACCATATCCGCATCATCCGCAATGCCAGGGCAGTCCTCGACGAGAAGCGGGTCGATCTGCAGCGAGCCTGGTCGGCCACCAGTTTCCACCTGCAGCAACTGCGCGACAACCCGGAATGCGCCCGCGAAGAGTACGACCGCATCGTCGAGACCACTGACCCAGGCCTGTCGGTGACGCTCAGCTTTGACCCGACCGAAGACGTCGCGGCTCCCTTCATCCACACCGGCAGCCGACCAAGGGTGGCGATTCTGCGCGAGCAGGGCGTCAACGGGCACGTCGAGATGGCTGCCGCTTTTGATCGTGCCGGCTTTGCCGCTATCGACGTACACATGAGCGACATTCTGAGCGGCCGCCTCGCGCTCGCCGGGTTCTCGGGCGCCGTCGCCTGCGGCGGCTTTTCCTACGGCGATGTCCTCGGAGCGGGTCAGGGCTGGGCGAAGACGATTCTCTTCAACGAACGGGCCAGCGAGATCTTTTCAGCCTTTTTCGCACGCCCGGACACCTTTGCCCTTGGCGTCTGCAACGGCTGCCAGATGATGAGCGTGCTCAAGGACATGATCCCTGGTGCCGACGCCTGGCCGCGCTTCGAGCGCAACCGCGTCGAGCAGTTCGAGGCACGTTTCTCTCTGGTCGAACTGCCCGAGTCACCGTCGGTTTTCTTCGCCGGCATGGCCGGCAGCCGGCTGCCGGTGGTCGTCTCGCACGGTGAGGGACGCGCCGTCTTCGCCTCGGCAGCGCAACAGGCGAGTGCTCTGGTGGCCATGCGCTACGTCGACCATGGCGGCCAGCCGAGCGAGGTCTATCCGTACAACCCGAATGGATCGCCGGCCGGTGTCACCGGGTTTACGACGGCCGACGGCCGCTTTTCGATCATGATGCCGCACCCCGAACGTGTCTTCCGCAGCGTCCAGATGTCGTGGCACCCGGCCGACTGGAGCGCGCGCGGCTGGCACGATTCACCCTGGCTGCGGATGTTCCGCAATGCCCGGCAATGGGTGGGCTAGCCTGCGCGCGGAAGGGTTGCCGAGCCATCGGCAGTCGCTGACAGCCGAAAAAAACGCCGGAAGTCCGGCGCCTTTCTCTGCGTTCGGGCAGCCGCCAGCTACTGGATTTTCGCCTTGGAGCGCAGATCGGTCACGAATTTCTGAATCTGCTCCTGCTGCAGGCGCTGCGCGATCTGCGGCTTGATCTGGTCGAAGGGAGGCGGAGTCAGCGGACGGCTGTCTTCAAGCAGGATCACGTGGTATCCAAAATCGGTCTTGACCGGGGTCTCGGTGAACTTGCCCTTGCTCAGACCCGTGACCGCGTCACCAAACGGTTTCACATAGGCGGCCGTGCTGCTCCAGCCGAGATCACCACCCTTGTCGCGCGAGCCAGGGTCCTTGGACTGTTTGGCGAGGTCATCAAACTTGGCACCCTTCTTCAGATTGACGATGATCACCTTGGCGTCATCTTCCTTTTCGACCAGGATGTGACGCACTTTGTACTCGGTGTTGCCCATCTGGGTCTTCATCCGGTCATAGGCTGCCTTGATCTGCTCATCGCTGATCGGATGCTTCTTGACGAAATCCTGAACGAATGCGCGGATGAAAATGGCCTGCCGCGCCAGTTCGGCCTGTGCTGCCACCTCCGGCCTCTTGTCGAGGCCCATTTTCTTCGCTTCCTGGACCAGCAACTCGCGACGGATCAGTTCCTCACGAACCGCGTTCTTCAATTCCGGGCTGTCGGGCGCACCTTGCGCTTGCTGCTCGGCGACAAAGGCGTTGGCGACGGTCTGAGAAATGGCGACGCCGTTTACCGTGGCGACGGCGCCACCGGAGGCCTTCTGGGCAATCGCCGGAAGCGAAATCAGCGCGCCAAGCAGGAGTGCGCTGGCCAGTCTTGATGGATTGTGCATGTCTGGTTTTCCTTCTATGGGGGTTGGTTGGGGTAAAGCGGGTTGGATCAGGAAGCAATAGATACCGTTGACGGAACTTCCGCAGGGGTCAGCGCCTGAATGCTCAGGGCGTGAATCCGTGTCTGCATGAGGTCACCCAGTGCGTCGAGAACTCGACGGTGACGGGCCAGGCGCGCCTGGCCAGCAAAAGCGGCCGCAACGATCAGCAGGCGATAGTGTCTGCCGCCACCTCTGGCGCCTGCGTGGCCGGCGTGCCTGGCCGAGTCATCGATCAGTTCCAGACGGATCGGCGCCAGAACTGCGAGCCGCTGCTGAATGATTGCGGCGAGGTTTGCAGCATCGACGGCGGCTGGCGGTTCAGTCACGCCGGTAGCGCTTTCTTGAACGGCTTGACGATCACCTTGGCGTAGACACCGGCGACGACGTAGGGATCGGCGTCGGCCCAGCTACTCGCCGCTTCGAGGGAAGCAAATTCGGCAACAATCAGGCTGCCCGTAAAACCGGCCGGCCCGGGGTCTGGTGAATCGATGGCCGGAAACGGACCGGCCAGCAGCAGCCGGCCTTCGTCCTGCAGCGCCGTGAGACGCTCCACATGTGCCGGCCGGGCAGCGAGCCGACTGGCCAGAGAATCCGGACGATCTTCGCCGACGATGGCATAGAGCATCATTTGCTCTCCTCGATGTACTTTGACAGCAGCAGTCCCTGCGCGAGCACGAAGACCAGCATCAGCCCCATGCCGCCAAAGAGCTTGAAGTTGACCCAGTCGTCAGTCGAAAAGTTGAAGGCGACGAACAGGTTCGCGCAACCCATGAACACGAAGAAACCGATCCAGGACCAGTTGAGTTTTGTCCAGGCGACGTCCGGCAACTCCATCTGTTCAGCCAGCAGCGTCCGCATCAGGTTCTTCTTCAGAAAAAGGGTGCCGCCGAGCAGTGTGGCAGCGAATGCCCAGTAAAGCACGGTCGGCTTCCATTTGATGAAGTTCTCGTCCTGCAGGAGCAGGGTCATGCCGCCAAAAACGGTGATGATCACCAAGCTGACCCAGAGCATGGTGTCGATCTTCCGGCCTTTGAACCAAAGCCAGCCGATCTGCGCAAAAGTAGCGCCGATGGCCACGGCGGTTGCGACGTAGATGTCGAAAACCTTGTAGGCGATGAAGAAAAGGATGACGGGAAAGAGGTCAAAGAGGAATTTCATGGCAAGTGCCGTGGAAGAACCGCGGGATTATGGCCGATTTGCCTGGCTGCTGTCCATGCTGCATCTTTGCCGGTATGGATTGGCGACAGCGGGGGCACGCTGACCCGGTCCGGCCGACGCCCAGCGACGCCCGGCAGGACGGGAGCAACCCTATTCGACTGCTTTCCAGCTCGCATCCGGATTGAAGGTGCGAAGCCGCGCCACCGCCGCCTCGGTATTCTTGCCGAGGTTCTTCTGGAAAACCCTGCCGTCGTGATTGACGATGAAGGTCATCACCCCCGAGACGCCATACTTGGCTGGATAGGCGACGACCGCAAAACCTCCGATCATCCGCTCATCAAGCAGGTAGTCATAGGCACCGCCCGGGGCATCTCTGCCCTGCCCGGTCAGCATCCGGTAACGATAGCCGTGATAGGGCTGCGGCTGGTCGCCACCCGCCTTCCTGCTGTAGCCTTCGCGCGCCGCTGCGACAAACACCGACCCCAACGGGCTTGGCGGCTGGTCTGCCTCGACCGGCCAGAACAGGCCATCGCGCGCTCCCTCGCTGGAGACAAAACGCCTCGCGTAGTCGTTCGAACCGTTGCCGTCTAGATCATTGGCCGCATACTCGCGCTGCGCATCGACCACCGCCAGCAGGGTCTGAATGGTGTCGAGCTCGTTGCGCCCGATACGTCGGTTGAGGATTTCCTGACGCCCGGCAGCCGCATCAAAGAACCAGCGCTCGCCCTTGCGCACCAGCGGCGCCGGAAACGGCCAGTCATCGTCGCCTGCCAGCAGGACGGCGCGACCATCGCTCAAGGGGCTGATGGCGTGTTTGCGGTCATAGGCGGCAAGGAATCGCTGCCAATCCGCACGATCGGCGACCGGGTCGCCGCTCGCCAGCCAGCTTCGTGATGCCGGGCCAACCACGGCCAGCACAGCCTGCCGATCCTGCGCGCGTACCGCCTCGGCCAGCGCACGGGCAGCGTCTTCAGGAGTGGCGTAGCCCTGCTGAACAACGGTGCGTGTCGCCGGTAACGGCTGCGCGGCGTCGATCGCTGGCGCCATGGCGATCAACACGGCCATGGCAAGCGTCGTCATCATTTGCTTGAACTTCATCGTATTCTTCTCCGGAGAAATGGGAAACGGTTCCGACTAACGGCCACGCCCACCGCCACCGCCGCGGCCACCACCGCCACCGCCGAAGCCGCCACCACCGCCACC
>JAFLDL010000005.1 GCA_017302435.1 Candidatus Accumulibacter necessarius | reverse complement strand
GCATCGAACCACTGGCGCTCGGCATCAGGAAAGGCGAAACAGGGTTGAAGAAGGTCGTCGACGACACCCTGCGCGAACTCGAGAAATCGGGCGAAGCCGAGAAGCTGTTCTTCAAGTGGTACGGGAACGATTCAAAGATCAAGTTCCAGACACGCCCGTTCAAGATCGAGAGCGACAAGGTCGATAGCTGAGCCCGCTGACCTCCCGGCCCCGTTGCCCTCCTCTGCGGGCAATGGGGCTGCCGTTCAACGTCTCTCTGCGCTCACATGACCCCGCTCTTCGATCTCGACCTTCTGCTGACCGGCACCTATCACGACTGGCTGGTGGCGGGCCTGATCACCTCCCTCAGTCTGACCGGAATCAGTCTTGCGCTGGCGCTGCCGCTGGCCATCATCATCGCGCTCATTCGCCTCTCGCCGGTGAAGGTGCTGCAATGGTCCGGCTTCGCTTTCGTCGAAGCGATCCGCAACGTACCCTTGCTGGCACACATGCTGTTCTGGTACTTCGGCGCCCCCGAACTCCTGCCGACAGCCCTGCGCGAATGGCTCTACGCGCGCAACATCGAAGCCACCAGCGCCATCATCGCGTTGACGCTCTACACCGCCGCCTACATGTCGGAGGACGTCCGCAGCGGCATCCGCTCGATTCCCGGCCAGCAGTTCGAGGCGGCGCGGGCGCTGGGCTTCAGCTTCGTCGCCAGCATGCGACTGGTGGTGCTGCCGCAGGCACTGCGCGTCACGATTCCGCCGCTGATCTCGCAGACGCTCAACCTCTGGAAGGACACCAGCATCGCTACCGTCATCGGTGTCGCCGAGCTGATGTATCAGGCTGCCAAGGTGGAAAGCGCCACGTTCCGGAGCTTCGAGGCTTTGGCCGTTGCATCGGCCTGCTATCTAGGCATGTCTCTGCTGATCACCGGCGCCGCAGGCTGGTATCAGGGCCGTTTCCCGGTGCGAACGGCGTGATCGAACTGATCGACACCTACTGGCTCTATTTCCTGGTCGGCCAGTATCCGCATGGACCGCTCGGCGGCCTGGCGCTGACGCTGATCCTTGCCGTGCTCGGTCTGCTCTTCGCCTTTCCTCTCGGCCTGGTCTTTGGTATCGCCCGGGTCAGTCCCTGGCGAAGCGTCCGCTGGCCGGTGAGCACGCTGATCCAGGTCGTGCGCGGCACGCCGCTGCTGATGGTGGTCTTCTGGGCCTATTTCTTCCTGCCCAGCCTGACCGGGCAAAACACCAACCAGTTCTGGACCATGCTGACCGCCCTGGTGGTCTTCGACGCTGCTTACCTGGCCGAGATCATCCGTGCCGGCATCCAGGGCATCGGCAAGGGGCAGACGGAAAGCGCACGCTCGCTCGGCTTCAGCTATCTGGACGCGATGCGGCTGGTGATCCTGCCGCAAGTGGTACGCAACATGCTGCCCTCACTGGTCAACCAGTTTGTTGCGACGATCAAGGAAACCTCCCTCGGCTACATCATCGGATTGACCGAAGTCTCGTTCATCGCCACCCAGACCAACACCCAGGTGCTCACCAAGCCGGCCGAAGTCTATCTGTTGCTCGGCCTGACCTATTTCATTCTCTGCTTCGGCCTCTCTCGCTTCGCATTCTGGCTGGAGCGCCATCTCCAACAACGCACGATGGCAAAGGCACATGCATGATCCAGATCGAAAAAGTCAACAAGTGGTACGGCAGCTACCATGCCCTGGTGGACGTCACTGAGAGCGTGGCCAAGGGCGAGGTGGTCGTCGTTTGCGGCCCATCGGGATCGGGGAAATCGACCCTGATCCGCACGCTCAACCGCCTGGAGCCGATCCAGTCAGGCCGCATCGTCATCGATGGCGTCGACGCCCACGGTCCGCGCGTCAAGCTCAACGCCTTTCGTTCGCACATTGGCTTCGTCTTTCAGCAGTTCAATCTGTTTCCACACATCACCGTGCTCGAAAACTGCACGTTGGCGCCGACCCGCCTGCGCGGACTCAAACCATCCGAAGCACGTGACGAGGCGCTGGCGCTACTCGATCGCGTCGGCCTGGCAGCCAAGGCGCGCGCCTATCCGGGCGAGCTGTCGGGCGGACAGCAGCAACGGGTAGCGATTGCCCGCGCGCTGGCCATGCGGCCGCCGCTGATGCTCTTCGACGAACCGACCAGCGCGCTCGACCCTGAAATGGTCGGCGAGGTGCTACTGGTCATGCGTGATCTCGCCCGTGACGGCATGACCATGGTGTGCGTGACGCACGAGATGGGTTTCGCGCGCGACGTCGCCGACCGGGTCCTGTTCATGGACGAGGGCAAGGTTCTTGAACGAGCAGCGCCGGGCGAGTTCTTTGCTCGCCCCGAGCATCCGCGGTTACAACAGTTCCTCTCGGACATCCGCACGCCTTTTCCGCAAGCAGCGTGACCGCGAAGAAAGGAAGCGCTGGCGTCAACGGGTGATACAACCCGTGATGGGCAATCCGTGCGCTGGACAATTCTCGCGGCGCTCGATCGGAACGAGCACCGGCTCCCCACGTGGTCAGCAAATCACGAATAAGCAAAGCAGAGAATCTTCGTTCATGCGCCGCCTCCCACTGCCTACAATCGACTTCCTTTGATCAGGAGAAGCCGCAGATGGCCACAGAGACCACAAAGCAGCGCATGACGCCCTCCGAGGCATTCGTCGAGACGCTGGTAGCCAACGGAGTGAGGGATGTTTTCGGTATCGTCGGCTCCGCGTACATGGATGCCCACGACCTGTTTCCCCTGGCGGGAATCCGCTTCATCTCGGTGGCCCACGAACAGAACGCTGCGCACATGGCCGACGGCTACGCCCGCGCCACGGGCCGGCACGGGGTGTGCATCGGCCAGAACGGGCCGGGAATCACCAATTTCGTCACCGCCATCGCCGCCGCCTACTGGGCCCATTCACCGGTGGTGGCGATCACCCCGGAAGCCGAGAGTCTGACCTCGGGTCTCGGCGGTTTTCAGGAAACCGAGCAGTTGCCGATCTTCTCCAAGATCACGCGTTGGCAGGCCCAGGTCAACAGTCCGCAGCGCATCGCCGAGCTCACCGGGCGCGCGTTCCACTACGCGCTGCATGAACGGGGCCCGACGCAGGTGAACATTCCCCGCGATCACTTCTACGGCGAGATCGAAACGGTGATTCCGCGACCCTTTGCCGTGAATCGTGGTGCCGGCGACCGCCACGCCATCGCGACCGCGGCGCGCTTGCTCGCCGATGCCAGTTTCCCGGTAATCATCGCCGGTGGCGGCGTTGCCATCGCCGAGGGCGTTGGCGAGCTGCAACGACTGGCTGAACATCTCTCTGCCGCGGTCGTCAACTCCTACCTGCACAATGACAGCTTCCTGGCCAGCCATGAACTGGCTGCCGGCCCGCTTGGCTACCAGGGTTCGCAGGCGGCGATGAAACTGCTTGCCCGGGCGGATGTAGTACTCGCCCTGGGTACGCGTCTCGGTCCCTTCGGCACCCTGCCGCAGTACGGCCTCGACTACTGGCCACAGGGTGCGAAGATCATCCAGGTAGATACCGATCTGCGGGTTCTCGGTCTGGTCAAGCCGGTTGAACTCGCCATCAATGGCGATGCCAGGGCGGCGGCGGCGGCGATTGCCGAAGAATTGCGCCGCCTGCAGGGCGAGCGACCGCGGAACGTCGAGCGGATTGCCACGATTGCGGCGGAGAAAGGGGTCTGGGCCGAGGCTCTGGTGCGACAGGCGGGTGCCAATGAAGCCAGCCGCGTCGATCCCAGGCGCGCGCTGGCGGCCCTGGCCAGGGCGCGACCGGCGAACGCCATGGTCGCCACCGACATCGGCAACGTCTGTTCTGTCGCCAACAGCTATCTCGAGTTCGAGGAAGCCAATTCCTTCTTCGCCGCGATGGCCTTCGGCAACTGCGGCTACGCCTATCCGACGGCCCTGGGCGCCAAGGTCGGACGGCCGGATCGCCCCGCCATCGCCTATGTCGGCGATGGCGCCTGGGGCATGAGCCTGACCGAGGTCATGACTGCCGTCCGCGAGAAAATCCCGGTGGTGGCCGTGGTCTTCGACAACGGCCAGTGGGGCGCCGAAAAGCGCAATCAGATCGACTACTTCGACAGCCGTTTTCTGGGTACCGAGCTGGACAACCCGAATTTCGCCGAAGTGGCGCGCGCCATGGGGGCGCAGGGCCTCACGGTGGAACATGAGGATCAGGTCGGTGATGCCCTGCTGGCGGCGGTTGCCTCGAACCAGCCGACGGTGATCAACCTTCGCCTGACCCAGGCCCTCGGCGACCCTTTCCGGCGTGACGCCTTCAAACCGCCAAGGCGATTGTTGGCGAAGTACGCAGCGTACAGCGCCAGGGACTGAAACTGGGTTGAACAAGGTGGATTCGCTATTGCGTTCTCCTGGCCTGTCGCGGGACCCGGCGATCTTCAGGAAATGGGGTTTGTACTTTGTTTGTTATGCGAGTCAACGATGAACATCAGACAAGTGCAGTCCTACTTCGAGCAGTGGAACGATCTCCGCGACACTCGCCCGTGTGCCCTGCAGTTTGACGATGGCGGCGCCTACGGAAATTTCGGCGACCTGCGCTTGGACAGCGTCTTTCAGCCGATCGTTTCCGGACTCGATGGACGCACGACGGCCCACGAGGCACTGCTGCGCGCGCGTAGCTCCACGAACGTGGCCGTCACTCCGGCGGGGGCGTTTGAACTGCCCGACACCCCAGCCGCCGTGGTTTACCTCGATCGTCTCTGCCGCATGGTGCACGCGGTGAATTTCTTTCACCTGGGTGCTGAACGCGGGGATCTGTTTCTCAACGTCGATTTCCGCCATGTGCTGAACGTCGAATCGGGCGATCACGGGCGCACCATGGAGACTCTGCTGGGCTATTGTGGCTTGGCCCCGAGGCAAGTCGTCCTGGAGGTCATCGAATCGCACATTGACGATCTTGCGCTGCTTGAACAGGCGATCCTTGGCTATCGCCGGCGTGGCTTTCGTGTCGCCATCGACGACTTCGGCGCGCACGATTCCAACTTCGACCGCCTGTGGCGGCTGACACCGGACGTCGTCAAGATCGATCGCACACTGGTCGTCCAGGCGATCAGCAACCCGAGTGCACGACGAATCCTGCCGAAGATCGTGGACATCATTCACGAACTCGGTGCCACCGTCGTTTGCGAGGGCATCGAGACATCTTTGCAGGACGAACTGGCACGCGATTCCGGAGCCGACCTCCTGCAGGGATTTATTTACGGAAAACCCTCCTCCTGGGCGGCAATTGATCGGAGAGGCGGTGGATTACGCTGGAACGTCTTTGGTGAGCAGTTCGGAAGCTGCTCCGGGTGACACCGCGTCGGGAATGTCTTGGCGATTCGCCACTGGGCTGGTCAGCTCAGCGGCTGCAGACACGCGCCGGTCAGACCGATCCTAGCCCTTGTTGCATCGGACGTATCAATACCCCGCGGCAGATCGCCATCCTCGACCAGCCGCCACGAAGGCCTTCGCGCAAGGTGCACGGCCCGTGGTTGCTGAACCGGGCGAGGCATTGATTTCCGGCTAATCGGGACGCCGCGAGCGCGCGAGCGCAGGCTGATAAGCTTGCTCGGCAACGGCTGATATGCATTGCAGAAATAATTGGTTCGCCCGAGGCTAGCTGCTCCCTAGACTCCGTCGGACGGGCATTGCCCGACCATTCCACAGTCCCTGCAGGAGTCTTCCCATGTCCAAACCCGAAAATCCCGTTCCCGGCTACAAACACCTTCTCATTGAGCCGTACACTCCCACCATCGGTGCGGTGGTGCACGATTTTGATCTTGCCAATATCGAGGACTCCGACGCGCGTGGCGAGTTGCGCCAGGCGCTCGCCGAATTCCAGGTCCTCTTTTTCCGCAAGCAGAAGTTGAGCCCGGCCGAGCAGGTGGCAGTGGCCCGCGTCTTCGGGGATCCCGACAAGGCCAAGGCCTTCTTCCCGCGGCATGAAACGCAGAAGTTCATTGAGGTGCTCGAAGCCAGGCCGGGCGTTACTCGCTACGGCACCGATCAGTGGCACGCCGACATCACCTTTGTCGCCAATCCGCCGACGGGTACGGTTCTGTACTCCCATATCGTCCCCGAGTTCGGCGGTGATACGGTGTGGGCCAGTGCGACGGCGGTCTATGATTCGCTACCCCGCTCGCTGCAGGCGTATCTCGAAGAACTCGAAGCGATTCACAGCTTCGAGCACAGCGGCTGGCCGCAGTACTTCGCGGCACTGCCCGACGGTGAAGCGCTTTACCGCAAGGCGAGGAACGATCACCTGCCGGTGGTCCACCCGGTTGTTCGCACGCATCCGGTAACCGGCAGGAAACTCGTCTATGTCAACCCGAACTTCACCGATCGCATCAAAGGCCTTTCGCGCCAGGAGAGCGACGCCCTGCTGACCCTGCTCTTCACCCGCTTCCAGCGCCCGGAGTTCCAGGCACGATTGCGTTGGCAGAAGAACACCCTGGCCGTTTGGGACAACCGTGCCACCGTCCACTACGCGGTCAGCGACTATGGCGACCAGCACCGCCTGCTGGACCGGGTGACCTTTGGCGAAGAGCGGGCTTTCTGATCCGGCGTCGCCAGGGTGTGGATGTCAAATGGACCGAGTTCCCCTTTGGCCCGCCCCTTCTGGAGGCGATCAACGTCGGTAGCATCGATGTCGGTACTGTCGGCGAATCGCCGCCGATCTTCGCTCAGGCAGCCGGCGCCGACCTGGTTTAGCTGGGCAACGAACCGCCGGCACCCTCCGCCGAGGCGATCGTCGTGCCGACGGATTCGCAGATCAAGAGCGTAGCGGAACTGAAAGGCAAGCGGGTTGCCGTGGCCAAGGGATCGAACGCCAACTACCTGCTGACCAAACTGCTGCCACAGGCCGGCCTGAAATCCGGCGATATCGAGGTGATCTACCTGCCGCCCCCAGACGCCCGCGCGGCCTTCGAGAGTGGTCGCGTCGATGCCTGGTTGCCCCAGAGCCTCAGCTAGGGTGGCAAGGCAGTGCGAGCGGTCGCAGTGACCTGTTCCATGGCCGCTGGGACCCGGCCGCTCGGCGTCCCCTAAAACCCTTTCATTGCAATCGCAAGGGTGGTCCTGCACCCTTGCGCGCTATATGCCGTTCCGGCGAGGAGTGCGACGGCCTTGATCTGCGCCTTCAGCGCCAGGCCAGGACGGATTTTCAGATTTTCCGCGGAACGGCGGGTGATGCGGGCGAGCAGCGGTTCGCCGGAAAACTCAAGTCGAGTCAGGTCGTCTGCCTCCTGCGCCACGAGGCGGGTTTCGATGACTACGCCGGCATCGTCGTCCGGATAAAGCCACCCTTCATCCTCAGACCGCTGCATGTTTTCGCCAAACTCCATGCCCTCCTCGGGAATGTCCCTCTGGATCTGCTCCATCTCGCCGTCGTAGTCTTCGTCTATGCCAGTCCCCGTTTGTCGATTGCCGATGAGCGAATAGTGATCGAACGGGCGTTCTGGCAACAGGAGACTTGCCGGAGATTCACGACTACGGGACGTCATTCACTCCGGCGCGTCATCCAGTAACCCGGCTCGCGTCGCAAGTGCATCACGGCCAGTACGAGCAGGCTCGTGCTCCCCGGTTCGTACAGAACACCATAGGGAAAGCGGTTGACCAATACGCGGCGAACATTGCCGGCAAGTTGGGTCCAGGCGTCGGGCATAGCGGCGGCACGTTGGATGGCAGCGTGGATTTCGACCGCGAAGTCGAGACCCAGGCCAGTTTCACGCTCTTCGTACCATTCAACAGCAGCTTCGAACTCTTCGGCCGCTTCGGGGTGAAACTCGATGTTCATCGAGCGTGGCGCTGCCGGATTCGCTCAAAAACCTGTTCCCCCGGAATCGTCTGAACCTGACCGCTGGCCACCTCCTTTTGGCGCTGGTTGGCAACGCTAACCCAAGCGGCGGTAATAGCGTCATCGTGTGGATTGAGGCTCTGCAATAGCGCTTCAGCTATCCGCGCACGTTCTTCCATGGGCAGGGAAATAATTTCGTCCATCAGGGCATTCGTTTTCATCGGTCAGTCCTCGCGTTTGCTTTTCGTTGCTTCGTTCGACTTTACGCTGATCCCAGGCGACGGACAATGAGTGCGGTGTCCACTTTGTTTTCCGTCCGCCACAGTTTGCGCAGGCCAACCTGTTCGATCATGGGGCAAACCTTTCACTGGGATACTGGTAGTGTTCTTCGTAGCGAAGCCCGTCAAGTTCTTCTCTGAGTTCCCGTTTCAGGGTGTTATTGATGGACTGGTCGGCGAGTGACGACCGAGGGGTAAAGAGTTGACGCAGTATCGCGGGAGATCGGTCGCTGTTGAATTCTCGCTCACCTCACCGGCTGCTCCTGGCCGACTCGCAGGGTGGCCCTGCACCCTGGCGCGCTGTATGCCGCTCAGGCGAGGAGTGCGACGGCCTTGATCTGCGCCTTCAGCGCCAGGCCGGGCCGGATTTGCAGCCTTGCCGCGGAACGGCGGGTGATGCGGGCGAGCAGCGGCTCGCCGGCGACATCGAGGCGGACCAGGACGTGGCCCGGCGTGTCGGTCGACGCCAGATCGACGACTGTCGCCTCGACGCTGTTGAGGATGCTGCTTTGTACCTGCGGCACCAGCGCCAGGCTGACATCGCGCGCGTGAATGCGGCAGCGGAGCAGCGTGCCGAGGGGCTCGTCGCGGCGCGTGACAAGGATCTGTCCGCCGGAAAACTCGAGTCGACTCAGGTCGTCTGCCTCCTGCGCAGCGAGCCGGGTCTCGATGACGACGCCGGCATCGTCGGCGAAAGTGGCGGGCAGGTCGATGCGGCTCAACACCTGCTTCAGCGGGCCGCTGGCAACAACCCGCCCCTGCTCGAGCAGCACCAGATGGTCGGCGAGTCGCGCGACTTCGTCGGGCGAGTGGCTGACATAGATGATCGGCAGCGACAGCTCGCGGTGCAGCCGTTCCAGATAAGGCAGGATTTCGAGCTTGCGCTTGAGGTCGAGCGCTGCCAGCGGCTCGTCGAGCAGCAGGATCTGCGGCGCGGCGAGCAGGGCGCGGGCGATCGCCACGCGCTGGCGTTCGCCACCGGAGAGCTGGCCGGGCGAGCGGTCGAGCAGGTGTTCTATGCCGAGCAGTTCGGCGACTTCGGAGAGGGCGAAGTGGCGCTTGCTGCCCGGCGTGCGCTGTTCGCCGAATTGCATGTTGCCGCGCACCGAAAGATGCGGAAAGAGGCTGGCTTCCTGAAAGACCATCCCCAGCGCGCGCTGGTGCGGCGGCACGAACAGGCCTTTTGCCTCGTCCTGCCAGACGTCGTCGCCGACTGTAAAGTAGCCGTCGGCGGCACGCTCGAGTCCGGCGATGGCGCGCAGACAGGTGGTCTTGCCCGAGCCGGAATGGCCAAAGAGACCGGTGACACCACGGCCCGGCAGCGTCAGGTCGACCTCGAGCTTGAAGTCGCACCGTTCGATGCGCAGGCGGGCACGGATTTCCCGGCTCATTCGCCCTTCCTCCGCGCCGGGTTGAAGATGTACAGCGCCAGCAGCACCAGGAAGCTGAACAGCACCATGCCGCCGGCCAACCAGTGCGCCTGGGCGTATTCCATTGCCTCGACGTGGTCGTAAATCTGCACCGAGACGACGCGGGTCTTGCCCGGAATATTGCCGCCGATCATCAGCACGATGCCGAATTCACCGACGGTATGGGCAAAGCCGAGGATGGCCCCGGTGATGAAGCCGGGGCGTGCGAGCGGCACGGCAACCGACCAGAAGGCATCCCAGGGGCCGGCGCGCAAAGTGGCTGCAACCTCCAGTGGTCGCTCGCCGATAGCTTCGAAGGCGTTCTGGATCGGCTGCACGACAAAGGGCAGCGAGTAGAACACCGAGGCGATGACCAGACCGGGAAAAGTGAAGGGCAACAGGCCGATGCCCAGCCACTGCGTGAGCTGTCCGACCGGCCCCTGCGGCCCCATGGCGATCAGCAGATAGAAGCCAATCACCGTTGGCGGCAGCACCAGCGGCAGCGCGACCACGGCGCCGACCACGCTCTTGAGCGCCGAACCTGTCCGCGCCAGCCACCAGGCGATTGGCGTGCCGATGATCAGCAGGAGAATCGTCACCACCGTCGCCAGCTTCAGCGTCAGCCAGACGGCGGCGAAATCCGCAGCAGCGCTGTCCATCCTCGTCAACCAGATTCCATCGTGACGGCGACATCACGCGGACGAGCAGAAAAGGGCGCGCTGGTGACGAGAGTCTGCGCGCCCGCCTCAGCGTAGGCCGCCGCGTTGCCGACATCGATGCCACCGGCAGCTGCGATTTTCGTCGCCTGCCGACTGGCTGCGGCATAGGCAGCGATCTGGCGCAGCTTTTCGACCGGCATTTTTTCGAGTTGCAGGATATCGGCTCCGGCGTCGATCCAGCGGCGTGCTTCGCTTTCGCTATTGACTTCGACGACGACTGCCCGCTCCGGCCAGCACTGGCGCAGGCGCTCGATCGTCGTGCCAGGGGCCTCATCGCGGAGGAAGGCCCGGTGCTCGGGAAAGACGAGCAGCGTTTCCGACAGACTCAGGCGATGCGGTGATGCGCCGCCGCTGAACACGGCCTTGATCGCCGCGGCCTTGGTGCCGGGGAAATTCTTGCGCGTGCACACGACACTGGCCGCCGTGTGGCCGCGCCGCGCGGCAGTAACGATGGCGATTCCGGAAAGGTACTCCATCAAGGTCTGCGCCGTCTTCCAGACGAGGTGCAGACTGGCGGCGTCGCCGCCGAGACACAGGATCTCGTCACCCGCGGCAAGCGGACTGCCGCTGACGCGCATTGGACCGACGGCCGTCAGCCCGCGCAGTTCGCCGAGACGCTGGGCTTCCTCGCTGCCGCAGAGCACCATTTCCCCTCTTGCCCGAAAAACCAGATGGCCCCGCATGTGACCGATGGCAAGGGTGAACGTGGTGGCGTCGCCGCAGGGGCTGTCTTCCTGCAACAGGCTCTCGAGGAACGCGTCGGGGAGTCGATAGGGGCTCATGGCTGACTTCAGGCGGGATGATTCTCGGCAAGGGTGAAAAAGCCACGCCCGGGCGGGCCGTCGATGTCGGTCTGGATGACGCGATGAATCAGCCAGGTGGGATCGTCAGGTGCGCAGCGGGTCACAGCCTGTGGCTGACCCGTGTGGTGGAGGACGGCCATGGTCAGCGCAGTTCGTAGCCGAAAGACCGGATGATCGCCCTGGCCTTGTCGCCTTTCAGATAGGCGAGCAGCGCCGTAGCCGCTGGCTTGTCCGTGCCTCTACCGAGCAGGACTGCGTCCTGGCGGATCGGCTCGTAGAGATTGGCCGGTACGCTCCACGCCGAACCGGAGGCGATCCTACTGTCCTTGATGACTTGCGAGAGGGCGACGAAACCGAGCTCGGCATTGCCTGTACTGATGAATTGGTGGACCTGGCTGATGTTTTCACCCTGGACGAAGCGGGATTGCAGTGCCAACAGCACACCCAGCCTGGTCATGGTCTCGACAGCTGCCGCGCCGTAGGGCGCGGTCTTCGGGTTGGCCAGTGCCAGATGTTTGAAATTGCCGTTTTTCAGAACCTCGCCGCGCGAGTCGACCAGATCCGGATTGGCCGACCACAGGATCAGCTTGCCGATGGCGTAAGTGAAGCGCGTGCCGGCGACGGCGTGGCCTTCCTTCTCCAGTCGAGCTGGCGTCTCGTCGTCAGCCGAGAGCAGGACCTCGAAGGGCGCGCCGTTGGTGATCTGGGCGTAGAACTTGCCGGTCGCGCCAAAGGCCGGTGAAGCCTTGTGGCCGGTGTCCTTCTCGAACTCGACAGCGATTTGCTGCATCGGCGCGGTGAAGTTGGCGGCGACAGCGACCTGGACTTCGTCGGCGCTGGCGCAGACGGTGGTGAACAGGGCAACAAGCAAGGGCGCAATTCGTTTCATCGGGGTTCTCCTTTCAGCTTCAAACGTACTTGCAAAGAATGACGGCAGACGCCTTGAAGACGGCACAGGCCTGTTGACCGACGGCCAGCCCGAGGCGCTCAACGCTGTTGTGCGTGATGACTGCGCAGACCGTCTTGCCGCTCCTGATGTTCAAGGTGACTTCAGAATTCACCGGGCCATCGTGGATGCGCGTGATTTCGCCCCACAGGTGGTTGCGCGCCGAGGTCCTGACCTGGGGGTCGTTCAACAACAGCACCGACGACGACTTGACCAGCGCGCTGATCTCCATGCCGATGGCCAGCCCCAGAGCTTCCGCCGAGTCGCGGGTGATGACAGCGACGATTTCGTTCTCGGCGTCGAGGCTGAGGCGGACCTCGAAGTCGACGTGACCCTCGCGCAGCCCAACGATGGGGCCGGCGAACTGGTTGCGGGCGCTGGTCTTCATCGACATGCGCCTGAGCAACTGGCGGAACTGATCGAAATCGCTGGCCTGGCCGTCGTTCATGCTCGTGCTCAGGGTCTCGAGCGCGGCCTGATACTGCGCTTCCAACGCACGATACAGCGCCACGACCTTGCGCCCGTAGTCGGTGATCTGCGTACCGCCACCGTGCCTGCCGCCGGTCGAGCGCACGACCAGCGCCTGGTCGGCGAGGTTGTTCATGGCGTCGATGGCGTCCCACGCCGCCTTGTACGAAAGCGGTACCACCTTCGCGGCCTGCGAGATCGAACCGTGCGTATCGATCGCCTCGAGCAGGCGGATGCGGGTGTCGCCAAGAAAGGTGCCGAACTCGGTGTCGACCTCGAGTTTGCCGCGCAGGCGATGTGTATTCATCAGTCTCGCAATGTAAATGTCTATATAGCGAAAGCCGCCGCGCCGCTTGGCGTGGAAAAAAACCCCAATAATGGCGGGTCGTTATGGTTGTGCTGATCGAAGAACACTTCTAAAGTGTTGGCAACCCGACACAACCCGTTACCTAGACAAGTATATAGCGAGAATCGGGCCAGATCCCTCAGACCCTCCAGGAGAAGCCGATGAAAGTCAGCGCACGCAATGTTTTCAAAGGAAAAATCACCGCTTTGGTCGATGGCGCAGTGAATGCCGAAGTCGAGCTGACACTGCCCGGCGGCGACCGGATTGTCGCGATTGTTACAGAAGGCAGCGTCAAGTCGCTCGATCTGGCGGTTGGCCAGGAAGCGATTGCCTATGTCAAGGCGCCGTGGGTCATCATCCTGGCCGGCGAACCGGACGTGCGCTTTTCGGCGCGCAACCAGTTGACCGGCCAGGTCAGCAGCGTGCGCAAGGGGGCAGTGAACAGCGAAGTGGTGATTGTCTTGCCGGGCGGATCGACGGTCTATGCCGTGGTCACCAACGAGGCGGTGCTCGAACTCGGCCTGAAGGAAGGTGTCCCGGCCACGGCACTGATCAAGGCCAGCCACGTCGTCCTCGGCGTTCCGGTCTGACCTGCACGCGAAGGGGCAGCCCTGAGGCCGCCCCTTCGTACAACCGTGGTTGGCGGCTACGGGCAGGGGGCAGCATCCGTGCTTAGTGACGAAGCACCGGAGAAACTCGTGGGGTGCTCAACGTGCCCGGAGATCGAGAAGGTATCGACGGCAGGGGCGGCCCGGTTGCCGGCATCGGTGCGGTCAATCAGACCAACCAGACCATCCTCGGTGGCATCCGTCACACATTCCAGTCCGACCGCGGCCGGTCACCTGGTTGTCGACGCGTGCGCTTCTGCGCCCGTCTACTTCGACCCAGCTCCGGTCGAGAGCGAGCGACGTCGCGGTATCCGATTCCTCCGGATGATGACAAGCCGCTCCAAGCGCAACTGCGCCGCCCAAAGGTCGAGGCGCTGTTTCGTGAATCCCGGCTGCCTGATCTGGTGTTGTCAGCGCTTGCCCGGCAGCGACGCATCCTTGACCTTGATCTCCTTCGGGATCAGCTTGAGTTCGGAGAAGGTGTCGGCAAGCTTCTGTTGCTCGGCCAGTACCTGATCGGTGATTGGCTTCACGACATTGCTGTAACGAAGGATGCTCAGCTCGACCACGACGGGGTCGAGGCCCTGCAAGGGGGCAAGCTGAGCCGCCGCCGCCGGGTAGTTCCTGATGATCCACTGGCCCTGCTTCTGCAGTTCATCGAAGAGCAGACTGATGACTTCGGGCCGTTTGCTGGCGAACTCGCGCTCAGCAAGGAAGAAGGCGTAGTTGTTCACCACACCCTTGCCGTCGGCCAAGATGCGCGCCTCGATCTGCTTCTCGGCGGCGGCCGTGTAGGGGTCCCAGATCACCCAGGCGTCAACGCTACCACGCTCGAAGGCGGCCCGGGCATCCGCAGGCGGCAGGAATACCGGCTGTATGTCGGCATACTTCAAACCGCTCCTCTCCAGTAACTTTACCAGCAGGTAATGGACGTTGGAGCCCTTGTTGAGTGCCACCTTTTTGCCCTTGAGGTCAGCCACGGTCTTGATCGCCGACCCCTTGGGGACGAGCACCGCTTCGGCGGTCGGGGCGGGTTCCTCGTAACCGACATAAACGAAGTTGGCGCCGGCCGCCTGCGCAAAGACTGGCGGCGCCTCCCCGACATAGCCGAAGTCGATGGCACCGACGTTGAGGCCCTCCAGCAATTGTGGCCCGGCGGGAAACTCGACCCCACTTCACCTCCAGGCCCTGCGCCGCCAGGCGCTTTTCCACCGCCCCCTGGGCCTTCAGCAGGGTCAGCAGGCTGGCGGACTTCTGGAAGCCGATGCGCACGAGTTTCGGGTTGTATTCGGCGAAGGCCGGTTGCCAGACGGCAGCAATGGCGAGCCCGGCGGCGACGCCGAGGATGGCTTTCAGGAACTGTCGTTTCATCGGAAATCCTTGATGGGGTTGAAGTGAAGAGGGAAAAGGCTAGCAACACGTTCCCGGGCGTGGAAGTCAGTTTTTCTTCGATGCTTATGACGCTTCCGACAATGACAACCACGCGCAGCTGGTAATAAGGAATTCCATTTTTCTTCGTTCGTGATCCGCAAGCTGGGCAGTAGTCTCACCGGCTTGAGCGGCTCCCGTGGGCTTTCTGCAGCATGGCCGGGAAAATCGGGCAACGCGAGCAGCAGCACTGCCTCCGGCCGCCTTGGCCATTCGAAACCATATCTGAAGGGACTTCACAATGAGCGAAACCAATCCGAACTACCGCTACGAAACGCTGCAGGTGCATGCCGGCCAGACCCCTGCGCCGGGCACCAATGCACGAGCGGTACCGATCTACCAGACCACCTCCTACACCTTCAACGATGCAGAGCATGGCGCCCGCCTGTTCGCGCTGAAGGAATTCGGCAATATCTACACGCGCATCATGAACCCGACCACCGACGTCTTCGAACAGCGCATCGCGGCACTCGAAGGCGGGGTGGCGGCAGTTGCCACCAGTTCCGGACAGGCGGCGCAGTTCCTGGCGCTGACGACGATTGCGCAGGCCAGTGACAATATTGTCTCCACCAGCTACCTCTACGGCGGCACCTACAATCAGTTCAAGGTCGCTCTGCCACGGCTGGGAATCCAGGTCAAGTTTGTCGATGGCGACGATGCGGAGGATTTCAGGAGAGCCATCGACGACAAGACCAAGGCCATCTACGTCGAAACCATTGGCAACCCGCGCTTCAATATCCCCGACTTCGATGCCCTCGCCAGAGTGGCTCACGATGCAGGCATTCCATTGATTGTCGACAACACCTTCGGGGCCGCCGGCTATATTGCGCGACCCATCGACCACGGTGCTGACATCGTCGTCGCGTCGGCCACCAAGTGGATCGGCGGGCATGGCACCTCGATCGGCGGCATCATCGTCGATTCCGGCAAGTTCGACTGGGGCAACGGCAAGTTTCCGTTGTTCACCGATCCCTCTCCCGGCTACCACGGCCTCAATTTCTGGGAGGTGTTCGGTAGCGCCGGTCCCTTCGGCAACATCGCTTTCGCCATCCGCGCCCGTGTCGAGGGGCTGCGCGACTTCGGCCCCAGTCTTTCGCCATTCAATGCCTTCCAGTTGATCCAGGGCGTGGAGACCCTGTCACTGCGCGTACAGCGGCATGTGGATAACGCGCTGGAGCTGGCCCTTTGGCTGGAGTCGCAACCGCAGGTCGCCTGGGTGGAGTACAACGGCCTGGAATACCACCCATATCACAAGCTGGCCAAGAAATACCTGAAGAACGGCTTTGGTGCCGTGCTCAATTTTGGCATCAGGGGCGGTGCCAATGCGGCCCGGAAGTTCATCGACAACGTCAAGTTGGCGAGTCACCTGGCCAACGTCGGCGATGCCAAGACGCTGGTCATCCACCCGGCGTCCACCACGCACCAGCAGCTGTCGGAAGCCGAGCAACAGAGCGCGGGCGTGCGCCCGGATCTGGTGCGGGTGTCAGTAGGCATTGAACACATCGAGGACATCAAGGCCGACTTCGAGCACGCCTTGCGCCGGTCCGGCCTCGAAGCGGCCGCATGACGGCGTTCGGCCTGTCGCCCCGAACCAGGCGGCTGACCTTCGACCGGCCCTTGTCTCTCGAATCCGGCGACGTTCTGCCGCGGGTGAGTATTGCCTACCGCACCTGGGGCGAGCTCTCGCCCCAGGCAGACAACGCGGTGATCGTCTGTCACGCCCTGACTGGTTCTGCCGATGCCGACGAGTGGTGGCGGCCGCTGTTCGGGCCCGGGCGCAGCCTCGATCCGGATCGTCATTTCATTGTCTGCAGCAACGTGCTGGGCGGGTGCTATGGCAGCACCGGGCCGCTGACCCTGGCACCCGATGGCCAGCCGTGGGGAGGCAGATTTCCCCGCATCACCATCCGCGACCAGGTGCACGCCCAGATCGCGCTGGCCGACGCGTTGGGCATTCGCCATGTCCGTTTCGTCATCGGCGGTTCGATGGGTGGCTTGCAGGCACTTGAGTGGGCACTGCTCGATCCGCAGCGCGTCGGCGCGGTGGTCACGATTGCCGCTGCCGGGCGTCATTCGGCCTGGTGCGTCGTCTGGAGCGAGGCACAGCGTCTGGCCCTGGCCAGCGACCCCCGGTTCAAGGACGGTCACTATCATCCCGCCGACCCGCCGCTGGCCGGCCTGGCCGCGGCACGGGCAGTGGCGATGATCAGCTACCGCAGTCCGCGCTCATTGGAGGAGCGCTTCGGGCGGGCGGCAGGAAAGGAAATTTTCGGGGAACGCGCGCGTACACCCGAGGACTTTGCCATCCGCGGCTGGCTACGGCACCATGCTCAAACCCTGGTCGAGCGTTTCGACGCGAACAGTTACCGGCTGCTGCTGGATGCCATGGACACCCACGATCTTGCCCGCAACCGCGGTGTCTATGAAAACGTGGTCCAGCAAATCCGGCAGCCGGCACTGGTCGTCTCCGTGAACTCGGACGCTCTGTACGTGCCTGCAGACCAGCGTAATCTCCATTTTCTGCTGCCCAATTCCAGCTTCCTCGAAATCGAGTCGGCGCACGGTCATGACGGCTTCCTCATCGACGCCGAAGCCTTCGAACCCGAGATTCGCCGTTTCGTGAAGGGACTGCCGAACAGCACCCAGCTGCCACGGCATGTCGATGACCCACGTGGTGTCGTCTCCGCCAGCCAGCTCAAGTATGCCTGGTGATGCCGCCGGCCTGCCATGAGCTGTAGGGGTCCGGGCATGCCACGTCTTCTCCGGCCTGCGGTTCTCGACCTGATCGGCAACACGCCGTTGATGGTGGTGCCGGACAAGATGTCCGGCGATCAGCGACCAGGAAAGCTTCGACACGGCGCGCAATCTGTTGCGGGCCAAAGGCCTGCTTGGAGGCTCCTCAACCGGCACCCTGGTGGCGGCTGTACTCCGTTACTGTCGCGAGCAGACGGCGCCGAAGCGGGTCGTCTCGTTTGTTTGCGACACCGGGACCCGCTACCTGTCGAAGATGTACACTTCGTGACCCGCTTCGACCTGATCAATCACCTGCGAAAGAAGTTTGGATGACCGACCACTACGACAAGAACGCTTCCCGCCCCGGCTTCGGCACCCGTGTCATCCACGCCGGACAAAGTCCAGATCCTTCCACTGGTGCGGTCATGCCCCCGATCTATGCCAACTCGACCTACGTCCAGGAAAGTCCTGGGGTACATAAGGGGCTGGACTATGGTCGCTCGCACAATCCGACGCGCTGGGCATTGGAGCGCTGTGTGGCCGACCTTGAGAGCGGTGGCGCCGCCTTTGCCTTTGCCTCCGGGCTGGCCGCCATCGCCACCGTCCTCGAACTGCTCGATAGCGGAGCGCACGTGGTTGCCGGCGACGATCTCTATGGCGGTACCTACCGCCTGCTCGAGGGGGTAAGGAAGCGCAGTGCGGCGCTCTCCTGCAGCTTTGTCGATCTCTCCGATCCGGTGGCGCTGGTCGCTGCGATCCGTCCCGAAAGTCGCATGCTGCTGGTGGAAACGCCGACCAATCCGCTGCTGCGCCTGGTGGACCTGCAGGCACTTGCCACCCTCGCCCACCAGCACGGCCTGCTCGCGGTGGCCGACAACACGCTCGCCAGCCCGTGGATACAGCGGCCGCTGGAACTCGGCTTCGACATCGTCGTCCATTCGAGTACCAAGTATCTCAACGGCCACTCGGACGTGATCGGCGGCATCGCCGTGGTCAGCGGCGACGAACGCAACGCCGAACATCTCGAACGACTCCAGTTCCTGCACAACGCCGTCGGTGCCATTGCCGGCCCTTTCGACAGCTACCTTGCGCTGCGCGGCGTCAAAACCCTCAACGTGCGTATGCAAAGACACTGCGAGAATGCGCAGGAACTCGCCGCCTGGCTGGAAGTGCAGCCAGAAATCCGGCGGGTCACCTACCCCGGCCTCGCCTCGCATCCGCAGCATGCGCTGGCACAGCGACAGATGCGTGGCTTCGGCGGCATGATCGCCGTCGAACTGGCGACCGATCTGGCCGGCACGAAGCGCTTCCTGCACGGCTGTGAACTCTTCACCCTGGCGGAGAGCCTGGGCGGCGTTGAGAGTCTGATCGAGCATCCGGCGATCATGACCCACGCCACCATCCCGCCGGAACAACGCGCCCGCCTGGGCATCGGCGATTCCCTGCTGCGTCTGTCGGTCGGCATTGAGGAGGTGGAAGATCTCAGGCGCGATCTTGCCGGCGCGCTGCAGCGCATCGGCCACGGCCCAACCTGACAGGGAGCGCGCCAAACCCCCGCGGGTGTAAGGTGCCACTCCCTTCACCAAAACCAGGAACGCCCCCGGCCTGCACCGAGCACGCCGGGGGCGTTCCTGTTCTCACTTCTTTTTGCCGGCCAGTCTAGCCCACAGCCCTGCCTTTTCCTCTCGCCAGGCGCTGCAGTACCGAGACCAGCAGATCCACTTCGGCGCAGGTATTGTAGAACGCCAGCGACGGGCGCACCGTGGCTTCGACACCGAAGCGGCGCAGGATCGGTTGGGCACAATGGTGGCCGGCGCGCACGGCAATGCCTTCTTCATTCAGCGCCGCCCCGACCTCTTCCGGGCGGTAACCGGCGAGGACGAAGGACAGCACGCTGGCCTTGTCGTCGGCGGTGCCGATCAGGCGAATGCCGGGGATCGGCTGGACCCTCTGCGTGGCATAGGCGAGGAGATCATGCTCGTAGCGGGAAATATTCTCGATACCGATCCGCTCCACATAATCGATCGCGGCGCCGAGGCCAACGGCATCGGCAATGTTGCCGGTGCCGGCCTCGAAGCGAGCCGGCACGCCCTGGTAGAGGGTCCGCTCGAAGGTGACGTCGGCAATCATGTTGCCGCCACCTTGCCAGGGTGGCATGTCCTCGAGAATATCGCGCTTGCCGTAGACAACGCCGATGCCGGTCGGCGCAAAGACCTTGTGGCCGGAGAAGACGAAGAAGTCGGCGTCGATCGCCTGCACGTTGACGCGCATGTGCGATACCGACTGGGCACCGTCCACCAGCACCCTGGCACCCGCCCGGTGAGCCAGCTCGACGATTTCCTTCACCGGCGTCACGGTGCCCAGGGCATTGGAGACCTGGCTGACTGCCACCAGCTTCGTGCGGTCGTTGAGTAACCGCTGGTATTCCTGGAGCAGGATCTGGCCCTTGTCATCGACCGGGATGACCCGAATGTGGGCGCCGTTCTCCTTCGCCAATTGCTGCCAGGGAACGATGTTGGCGTGGTGTTCGAGCAGCGAAACGACGATCTCGTCACCTTCGCCGATGTTCTGCTTGCCCCAGGTCTTGGCTACCAGGTTGATCGCTTCGGTCGCGCCGCGAACGAAAATGATCTCCTCGGCGGAACTTGCGCCGAGAAAGCGCGCCACCTTGCTGCGGGCGGCTTCGTAGGCGTCGGTGGAACGTGCCGCCAGTTCGTGGGCGGCACGGTGAATGTTGGAGTTCTCGTGCTGGTAGAACTGCACCAGGCGATCGATGACCGCCTGCGGCTTTTGCGTCGTCGCCGCATTGTCGAACCAGACCAGCGGCTTGCCATTGACGCGCTCGGCGAGGATGGGGAAGTCGCGGCGTACGGCCTGCACGTCGAAGGCCGGGAAGCGGGCGGCATCGGCCCGTGGAACCGACGCCGGCTGGTCGAGGAAGTAGTAGCCGCTGTGGCCGGGCGCTGGCAGCGGCGCTGCCGCCGGCAGCGAGCGTTCGCCGGCGATTTCATCGAGCACGCGGCGCAGGGCGACCTCACCCGGCAGTTCGAAGGGATGGGCAACGACGTGATTGTCAGCGACTGGTGTCGGTGCCTGGTGGGCAGACGACAGCGCCGTTGCTTCGCCGAGGAAGTAGTACGGCGATCCCGGGACACCCGCGGGGGCGCTGATCGGGGCGGTCATCGGCAAGGCGGCGGCATAGGCTTCGGGCACCCCGAACTCCGGAGCAACTGGCCCTGCGGCGACCGGCGCCTGGCCGACCGATGGCGCGGCAACCGGCTGCAATGCCGGCCCCGGCTCGCCGATCGCCAGGCCGCTGACCCCTGGTGCCGATGGCGAAGAAGGCGCCTCGCTTCCCGGCAGTGCCCGGAACAACTCCCCAGCCAGGCGGGCAAGTGCCGTTTCGTCCGGCAGGCCCGGAATGGCTGCGAGGCTGAAGGGCAGTGCGCCGGCCGGCGAATCAGCGATAGGTGTCAGCATAGTCATGGTATTTGTCGATCTCCACGTCATCGAGTACGGCCAGTGCGTCTTCCGCATGGACAGCCAGTGAGCAATAGAGCGAAATCAGATAGGAAGCGATGGCATTGCGGTCGATGCCCATGAAGCGCACCGACAGGCCGGGGCTTTGTTCACCCGGCAGGCCCGGCTGATAGAGGCCGACGACCCCCTGGCGCTTGTCGCCGACACGCAGGAGCAGGATCTTGGTCTTGCCCTCCTCGACCCGCACCTTGTCCGACGGGATCAGCGGAATGCCGCGCCAGGTCACGAACTGGGAGCCGAACAGCGAAACGGTGGGTGGCGGAACGCCGCGGCGGGTGCACTCGCGGCCAAAAGCGGCGATCGCCAACGGGTGGGTGAGGAAAAAGGCGGGTTCCTTCCAGACCTTGGTCAGCAAGTCATCAAGGTCATCCGGGGTCGGCGCACCGCTCAGCGTCGTGATGCGCTGGTTGTCAGCGACGTTGGCCAACAGGCCATAGTCGCCGTTGTTGATCAGCTCGTTTTCCTGCCTCTCCTTGATCGTCTCGATGGTCAGCCGCAGTTGTTCCTTGATCTGGTCGTGCGGGCTGCTGTACAGGTCGGAAATACGGGTGTGAACGTCGAGGACGGTGGTGACGGCGCTGAGGAAGTACTCGCGCGGCTTTTCTTCGTAGTCGACGAAGGTCTGCGGCAGTTCGGACTCGTCGCGCTTGGCACACGCGACCTGCACGTCACGCGGGTTCCTGACCTGGTTCAGGCGATAGATGCCGGCTTCCACGGGCAGCCATTGCAGCAGGTGCGTCAGCCAGCGCGGGGAAATGGTCGAGAGCTGCGCGACGGTCTTGGTGGCGTTGGCCAGTTGCCGTGCGGCGACATCGCTCAGGGCGGCTTGGTGAGGACTATCTGCCATGGGGTACTCCTTGCAATTGTGACGTGGTTATAAGAAAGACGAATAAGCAAATTACTTTTTTGCCCAAAAGCAAAACCTTACTCTTGGTGAGGCTGGCCGCTCAACATGCTATAGCCACCACCATGGCCGATAGCGGTGACTTCGCGAGAGCGCTATCCATGCTCGCAACGGGCGACCAGAGCCGAGAGGTCAACCTCCAGCGCTCGTGCCAGCTTGTCGGCGGTGACCAGGGAAGGACTGGCAAGTCCGCGCTCGATCTCGCCAACATAGGAGCGGTTGAGGTTGGCCCTCTCCGCCAGCCGTTCCTGAGACCAGCCGCGCTCATGGCGCAACTGCCGGACGATGCTGGGAAAGCGCTCGTTGAGGCCATTCATATCCCGCCACCGCTTTCCAGCATTTCGTTCCTGGAGACGGCCTGGGTAAGGAAGCTCCCTGGCGGGATGCTGTGCGTCAGCCAGACGTTGCCGCCGATCGAGGAGCCGCGGCCGATGGTGACGCGCCCGAGAATGGTCGCCCCGGCGTAGATCACCACATCATCCTCGACGATCGGATGGCGTGGCGTGCCCTTCTCCAGGGCTCCCTCGGCGTCGACGCTGAAGCGCTTGGCACCGAGGGTGACCGCTTGGTAAAGGCGGACTCGCTCGCCAATGACTGCCGTTTCGCCGATGACGACGCCGGTACCGTGGTCGATGAAGAAACTGCCGCCGATGCGTGCGCCGGGGTGGATGTCGATACCGGTGGCGGAATGAGCGAGTTCGGAGACGATCCGCGCCAGCAGCGGCACACCCAGCCGGTACAGCGTGTGCGCCAGGCGGTGATGGATGATGGCCACCGTTCCGGGATAGCAGAGCACAATTTCATCGACGCTGCGCGCGGCCGGATCGCCACGGTAGGCAGCCTCGACGTCGCTGTCGAGCACGAGGCGAATGCCCGGCAGGTCAGCAGCAAACTGCCGCACAACAGCGATGGCATCGTTTTCGACGACCGCCGGATCACTCAGTGGGTCGTGGCGGGAAACGTGACCAAGTTCCAGGCGAACCTGGTCAAGCAGACTGCGCAGGGCAATGTCGAGTGTATGCCCAATGTAGAAATCCTCACTGGGGCCCTGCTGCAGGTCGGGTGGACCGAGGCGCATCGGGAAAAGTACGCCGCACAGTCTCTCGACGATGTCGCGCAGGGCTGCACGGGAAGGAAACTCACGGCCGCCCGATTCGAGTGTGCGATGCTGCGCCAGGCGCCAGCGCTCGCGGGCAAGGCGCAGATCGCGAACGATAGCGTCAAGACCCCAGAGATCGGAGGTCGATGGAGGGGCTGCGGAGAGAAGCGGTGCGTTCATTGGCGGGCGCTTCCTGGCTACTCAGTCCTGAATCCAGGGCAGGCCGTGGTACCGCCAACCACCAGTCGCGCCTCGCTGACCGTCGGCGGTGAGTTCCCCCTCAAAGCCTTCGAGCACATTGAATACGCGAGTAAAGCCGGCCCGTGTAGCGGCTTCAGCCGCCGCAGCCGAGCGCTTGCCGCTGCGGCAAATGAGGAGAATCACTTCGTTCTTGCCCGCCTTGCCTGCGAGTTCACGGGCGAAGCGTGGATTCTTCGTCAGGGCTGGCCCGAATTGCCACTGCACCAGTGGCGTGCCGGGCACGTGACCGACGTACTTGTATTCTTCGGTGGTGCGCACGTCGATGAGAATGGCTGCGCCGGCCGCCGCCAACACCCAGGCGTCGTGCGGTGGAACCGTACCGGCGTAAGGCAGGTTCTCGCGAGCGGCGCGAGCGGTCGCTGCGGCGAGAATGCTGTGCAGGTCTGTGGCGCGCGGGGCGTCCTCCGGGACATATTCCGTGTCGATCGGGGCAAAGTCGAGTTGGGCGGTGGCAAGCATCAAAGTCTCCTGGAAATGGAAAGCCGGCCGTCATCGTTATGGTGTCGGTGTATGGGCAGCAGCACTCTAGCCGCAGGACCGGCGGCAGCGAACGAAGAAAATCTGCGTTGCTTATAACGGCATGGCACTCATCAGCTGTGGGTATAAGTAACGAAGGAAACAGTCGTTCTTGTCGCTTGTCAGGCGCGCTAGAGTCCGCTCTCGAATTTCCCCACACTCAGGAGAACGCGATGATCGATTTGAAAACCCTGCGCTGCCTGCTACCCGCTCTGGCCCTGGCAACCGGGCTCGGCAACGCCGCGGCCGAAACGCTGAAAGTCGGCTATCTGCCGGTCACCGGCCACGCCAAGTTCTTTGTTGCCAAGGAGCAGGGCCTGTTCGCCAGGGAAGGGCTGGATGTCGAACTGATCGAGTTCCAGAACTCCGCCGACGGCCTCAACGCCGTCGTTGCCGGCAAGCTCGACATCGGCGCCTTCGGCACCACTGCACCGGTAGCGCACATTGCCAAGGGTGCGAAGATCAAGATCATCGGCGGCATCATGGGCGGCGACGCCGCGCTGATCGCGACCCCGGCGAATGCAGCAAAGATCGCCAGTGTGGCCGATCTCCGGGGCAAGAAGATCGCGACTGTACGCATGGCGTCAGGGGATGCTGTCCTGCGCGGTACCCTCAAGGATAAGGGCATCAATTGGAAAACCGACGTCCAGATTTTCGAATTGAAGAACCCACCGGCAGTGATCGAGGCAGTCAAGTCCGGCCAGGTAGACGCCGGGCTGGTATGGGGGCCGCATGATCTGCGCGCCGAAGATCAGGGCTTGAAGGTGGTGATTCACTCCACCGACCTGCAACCCGGTCATCCCTGCTGCCGTCTGGTGGTCACCGAGGCCAGCCTGAAGAACCCGGTTATCTGGGAGAAATTCCTGCGTGCCATTCTGCAGGCCGAGAAGTTCGCTGCCGAGAACAAGAAGGAAACCATCGATTCGATCGCCCGCTACGTCAGGATCGACAGC
Organism: Candidatus Accumulibacter necessarius; assembly: GCA_017302435.1. Lineage (GTDB taxonomy): Bacteria > Pseudomonadota > Gammaproteobacteria > Burkholderiales > Rhodocyclaceae > Accumulibacter > Accumulibacter necessarius. Next base: position 103,332 of record JAFLDL010000005.1, on the reverse strand, counting down.
CAGCTGCTGTGGCGCGGCTACTACTCGCAGTATCTCGACCAGTCCAGCGACCCCGACGTCAAGGGCGTCAAGCATTTTGCCGACGTGATGGTGAACAGCGAGTTCATTACTACCAAGCCGGATCTCGATGCCGCGATCGACGTGCGGGTATACGAAAAAGTGCTGAACCAGTTGGCGAGGGAAAATCCTGGCGATCCGTTATGGAAGAAGTTGCAGCGAGAATTCAAGCGCAAGGACGCGTGATGAGCCATGGCCTCAAGCTGGAGGGTGTGGGCTTCGCCTACAAGGCGACGCAGGTCCTCCAGGACATCAATGTCAGCATTCCGGAAGGCCAGTTCGTCAGCCTGCTCGGCGCCAGCGGATCAGGAAAAACGACCTTGCTGCGGTTGGCGGCCGGCCTCGATCCTGTGGACAGCGGCCGCTTAACCTGGAATGGCGCGCCGGTGGTCGGCCCGAGCCTTGAGCGCGGTGTGGTTTTTCAGGACTACGCACTGTTTCCCTGGTTATCGGTGGTCGATAACATCGAGATCGCGATCGCCAAGGCCAAGCCGACGGTCAGGAAAGCCGATCGGCAGGCGGAAGCCGGCAAGTACCTCAGGGACCTGGGGCTGGAAGCCGCGATCGGCAGATACCCCGGTGAGTTGTCAGGCGGCATGCGCCAGCGCGCCGCGATCGCCCGTGCGCTCGCGCTTGGCTCACCGTTGCTGTTGATGGACGAGCCCTTCGGAGCGCTCGATCCGGTCAACCGTGCCCGCTTGCAGGACCTGCTGCTGGAGGTCTGGGAGCTCGCGACACCGAGAAAGACCATCGTCTTCGTCACTCATGACGTGGACGAGGCGATCTACCTCGGCGATCGCCTGGTGGTCCTCGGATCGTCACCGGGCCGGGTGATCGCCGACTTGCAGGTGCCACTCGAGCGACCACGCGAGCGGCACAGTCTGCTCGACAGCCACCCCCTGCAGGCGCTGCGGGAACAGGTGGCAGCGACGCTGGTGCAGGACACCCTGCAGCGCCTCAAGGCCGCCTGAAGCCAAGGCGTCGGCTGACGCAGTGCGAACCTGACCCGTGACGCGATGGCCAAGCCGGTCAACAACGACCCGCAAGCACAAGGAGAACGACTGATGAGTGATTTCATTGCCCTGGTAAACCTGCCGGTGCCGGCGGCAACGGTGCCCGCTTCCGCGGCCGAGCCCGGTCTGGAGCGCGGCTGGCTGAGCCGGGCACTGGAAAGCGTTTCGGTCTGGATCGTGCTGCTGCTCGCCTGGTGGGTCGCGTCAGTTTATCTGCCGCTGGGCGACAACCCCCTGCTGCCCTCGCCGCTGATCACTGCCAATGCGCTTTGGGATTCGCTGCCGGAACTTTGGGCAGGAACCTTGTCTTCGCTGACCATCCTCATCCCGGGCTTCGCCCTGGCGACGCTACTCGGCATCGTTTCGGGGCTGGCGGTCGGCACGTCAGCGCGTCTGCAGCGGATCTTCCTGCCCTTCGCCAAGGTCGCCGGACCGGTGCCGCCAACCGTGTACATTCCCTACGCGATTGCCATTCTGCCGACCTTCAAGCTGTCGGCGATCTTTGTCGTCTTCATCGGCGCCTTCTGGCCCATTTTCCAGAACTCCGTCGCCGGCGCGCATGCGCTCGAACAAAGCTATCGTGACAACGCCCGCATTCTCGGCCTGACCCGCTTCGAGTACCAGCGGCGGGTAGTTTTCCCGGCAGCCTTGCCACATATCTTCACCGGCATGGCAGTCGGCCTGGCCTTCTCGTTCATCCTGCTGACGGTCGCCGAATTGTTCGGCGCCAACGCCGGTCTTGGCCGCTTCGTCCAGTACTACGCCGACTTCGCCGACTACCCCAAGATGGTCGCCGGAATCCTCTACACTGGCCTGGTGACCTTTCTCGCGATGACATTGCTCGACCGCGTCCGCCGGCGCTCGCTGTTCTGGTTGAAATAGCATGTTCCATCACCTCCTCGAGCCGCTGATCCCGACGTTACGGCAGGTTGCTGCCGCTCTGATCATTCTTCTCGCGAGTGGTGGATCGCAGGCGGCGCTGTTCGCGCGCACTGCTGACAACCTGCAGCGGGAGGCGGAGGCAGCCCACGCAGACGGAAAGCAGCTGGCCATCGTACTCACCCTCCCGGATTGCCCCGGCTGCCTGGAAATGGAGAAAACAGTCTATCGTGACCGGCGCACGGAGAAGCTGATCGCGGGCCGCTTCCGGACGGTTCGCATCGACCTCTCGCTCGCCACGCCAATCATCGACGCGATGGGACGTACCACGACGGTAGAGAATTTCGCCAAACGCCTGCGCGCCGTTGCCACGCCGTCCTTCATCTTCTTTGCCGGTGACGGCAGTCTCCTCTACCGCTATACCGGTACGCTTGACCAAACCGGGCTACGCGATCTTGCGGATTACGTTGCGCGTGCGTAGTTCGAAGAGTTTCCGTTCGCGCCAAGGGACGCTGCCCGCGGCAACTCTGCCGTTCGCAAAGATGGCGCGCTGCCCGCTTCTCCTCCCGCCGGCAATCTGCCGCTCTACCCGGAATTCGCGCTGGCGGCCAGCGATGGACGTGATCGGCGCCTGGCGGATTTCCGCGGCCTGGTGGTAGCGCTGTCGGTTGGCTATACGCAGTGCCCCGATGTCTGCCCGACGACGCTGAGCGAACTGAAGGCTGCCGTCGAAGGCCTGTCGCCGGCTCAGCGCCGGCGCGTCCAGGTGCTCTTTGCCACCCTCGACCCCGATCGCGATGGCCTGGCGATGCTCAAGGAATATGCGGCCGCATTCAGCCCGGCCAGCGGTCGCCCCGTGCTCGGGCTGCGCGGCAGCACCCGGGCGGCAGCCGCTTTGATCAGCCAGTTGCAACTGGTCGCGGAAAGGAAGCCGTCGGGAGGTGCGGGGTACACCGTAGACCATACGGCCGGGGTTTTCCTGTTCGATGCCAACGGTCGCCTGCGCGGCCTCGCACCTTATGGGCAGAGCGTCGCCGAGTTGCGCCGCGACCTTTCCCGCCTGCTGACTGAAGGTGCCAGCGGACCCCCAGGGGCGCAGCGGGTTGCGCATGCCAACTAAAGAGATGTGCGAATGCCCCTAAACAAACTGATCACCCTCGCGGAGGCCGTTCGCCAGCACACGTGGGACGGCATGCAGTACGCCAGCGGGGCGGCACTGCCGGTCGGATCGGATGCCATCGCCTTCGGTCGGGAGCTGTTGCGCCAGCAGCGCCGCGGGCTGCACGCCATCTTTCACGCCAATACCCAGCAGCTCAACCTGCTGGCAGCGGCCGGTGCCGTGACACAGGCAGAATGTGGTTTCAGCGGGCTGGAGGGCTTCGGCTTTGCCAACGGCCTGCGACGCGCCATCGAGCAGGGCAAAGTGGTCCTTGAAGACTTCTCCAACCTGGCGATGGCACTGCGTCTGCTGGCTGGTGCGCTTAACTGGCCCTTCGTTCCCGCAACGGTCAATATCGGCTCGGACCTTCAATACCGGCGCGCTTTCGAGCCCAACGTCCACCCCAATCCCAACAAGATTCCTTCACTGACCGATCCCTTCTCGGGTAGGCAGATCGGCGCTTTCGCGCCGCTGCGTCCCGATCTGGCGGCAATCCACGTGACCCTTGCCGACCAGGAAGGCAACGCGATCATGCTCGGTACCGAGTGGAGCCGCTTCGAACTGTCGCGGGCTGCGAAGCGGGTCGTCCTGCTGGCCGATGCCATCGTGCACACCGACTGCATGCGCCAGTATCCGAATCTGGTGCGTATCCCCGGGATCATCGTCGAGGCCGTCGTCTACTGTCCATTTGCCGCCTGGCCGCAGGCTTCTCCCGGCATGTACGACGTGGACGAAGCACACATGAAGGCAATGAACCAGGCGCTCGGCAGCGACGATGGAACGGCAGCCTACGTCCGCGACTACGTCGAAAGCTACGCCGATCTCGATGGCTATCTCGACCTGATCGGCCGCGAGAGGATCGCCGAACTCTCGCACGGAGCGACCGCTTTCCTGCTTGACCCTTACCGGCGCTGGCTGCTGCCGCATGCTGAAGCGCTGGCCATGACCACAGCAGCCAGGGCATGAGTACCGACTACCGCCGGCAGGAAATGATGGCCATCGCTACCGGCCGCGAGATTCGTGATGGCGAACTGGCCATCTTTGGCGTCGGCCTGTCGATGCTCGCTGGCTACTTCGCGCAGGCCCATCATGCGCCGAGGGTGCGGGCGATGACCGAAGGTGGCGTCTATGGCGCGACGCCGGTTGGCGGCCTGCCCTGGGGAATCGAATGCAATCGTCTGGCAGTCAATGCCATGAGTTTCACCAGTGCCCTTGACGCCCTCGGTTGCCTGGTCGCCTCCGGTCGTTGCGACGTCGGCATCATCGGCGCCGCTCAAGTCGATCGCTTCGGCAATGTCAACACGACCGGCATCTGGGATGGACCGATCGGCGCCAGCTACCGTCCACCAAAGACCCGGCTGACTGGCGCCGGCGGCGCCAATGACATTGCCTGTGGTGCCAAGCGTTACCTGATCATGGTCAGCCATGAGCCAAAGCGCTTCGTGGACCGCGTGAGCTACATCACCTCACCGGGTTACCTCGACGGCGGCGATGCCCGGGAACAGCTGGGTTTCGTCGGCAGCGGTCCCTCGGCGATCATCACCACCCTCGGCATCCTGCGGCCGGACCCACAGACGCATGAGTTTCAACTCGACGCCTACTTTGCGTTTTCCGGCATCGAGGAAATTCTGGCCAATACCGGCTGGGATCTGAAGATGGCGGCCGACGTCCGCGTCGTTCCCGAGCCCTCGGCCGAAGAACTCGCCGCGCTGCGCCGCGTGGACGAAACCGGTATGCTGCGACGGTAGTGACGAACCTTGCCGTGAGCGCTTTCGGGGCGCACGCCCAGGGGAACATCGCTGCCGAGGCGGCCGCGGGCGGAAAGGGTAAGGTGTACGCCAGCAGGGTATTGTTGCTAGAGCGCCTTGAATGGCGCCTGGCAGGTTTTCAGTTCGTCGGCGTTCATCGCCTCAAATGGCAAAGTTCAGGCTTGAAAGGCGCGCGGCCTGCCATGGCGTGGGAGCGCTGGCAAGGTCGTAGGAGAGATCGAAGAACGCGTTCGTGCCATCGTTCAACAGGGTGAGCACCTCGGCTTCCCGCCTGATCAGCTGCGGATTGCGCCGGTCGCGCGGGCGGGCCTCGCCGACGATGACCTGGCCGCTGATCCGCCCCGGCCGGTCGGCCAGCACGATGACGCGATCGCTCAAATAGACCGCTTCGCTGACGTCGTGGGTGACCAACAGCAGGGTTGTACCGTGGTGCCCGGCGACCGATAGCAAGAGATCCTGCAGTCGCCTGCGGGTGAACGCGTCAACGGCGCTGAACGGCTCGTCGAGGAGGAGCAGCGAAGGCTGGGTGAAGAGGCCGCGAGCAATCGCCGCGCGCTGGGCCATGCCGCCCGAGAGCTGCTTCGGATAGGCTGTGGCAAAATCACTCAGTCCGACCTCGGCGAGCAACTGGGTCACGTAGGGATGGTGCCGCCCCTTGCGCCCGAGTTCGAAAGCAACGTTCTCGGCCACCATCAGCCAGGGCAGCAGACGCGGTTCCTGAAAAATCAGCCCGACTTCCCGCGAATGCAGATGAGGCGGCTCGCCCTTGATGCAAACCTTACCGCTGTAACTCGTATCGAGGCCGCCAATGATGCGCAGCAGGGTGCTCTTGCCGCAGCCGCTGGGGCCCACCAGACTGACGACTTCGCCAGCGTTGATGCCAAAGCGGACGTTCTTGATGACGCGAAGCGCCTGGAAGTCCTTGGCGGCTACCGCCAGGTCGAGCAGATTGTGTGACATTCGGGTAGTCCTCAGGACGGACGGGTGTCAAAAACATCGCGCCAGCCCAGCAGCCGCACTTCGAGCCAGAGCAGCAGGCTGTCGCTGGTCTTGCCAAGCAGGGCGAGAACGATGATGGCAACGATGACCAGGTCGGCGCGGCCAGTTTCGCGACCATCGGTCAGCAGGTAGCCGAGCCCACTACTGGCAGCAATCAGCTCGGCCGCAACCAGGAACATCCAGGAGAGCGACAAACCGGAGCGCAAACCGGTGAAGAGATTGGGCAGGGCAGCCGGCAGAAAGATGCGGGCGATCAGCCGGTAGCCGGTCAGGCCGTAGATGCCGCCGACCTCGACCAGCTTGCGCTCCACGTTCTGGATACCGGCGACGAAGTTGAGATAGACCGGGAAAAAAGCACCGATGGCGATCAGCGTGATTTTCGGCGCTTCGTCGATCCCCAGCCAGAGGAGTAGCAGCGGAACCCAGGCCAGCGACGGAATGGCGCGCAGCGCCTGGAAGGTCGGGTCGAGCAAAGCCTCCGTCCGTCGCGACAGCCCGACTGCGGCACCGACGACGACAGCGAGCCCGGCACCGATGAAGAAGCCGATCAGAACGCGCAGACTGCTGATGCCGATATGGCCAAGGAGCGTCCCGTTGCCAGCGAGATCCGCCAATGTCGTCACCAGCTCGCTCGGCGGCGGCAGAAGGTGCTGGCTGACCCAGCCGGCGCGCACGACCGTTTCCCAGATGATGACGAGGACGGCGGGAACCAGGAGACCCTGAACTCGCCGGATCAATGCCTTGAACTCGAAGCGGCTGCTGGCGACAACTGCTGTCGAAGCCGGAATGCTGACTTCACTCATTGCCCAATCTCCTCAGCGCACCACGGCCTTGGCCCAGGTTGGATCGACCAGGTCGTCCATCACCTTGTTGACGTCGGTACCCTTCTTGACCAGTTCTTCCTCAACCAGGATCGGGGCTGCAGACTTGAGCGCCTTGAGGTGCTCGGCGCCGGGCACCGGATTGCTGAAATCGTTGCGCGTCAACTGTAGCCTGGCGACCGGCAATGACAGCTTCGCCTCCTCGGCGACGATTCTGGCCGTCTCCTCGGGGTTGGCGAGGATCCACTTGCGCGCCTTTTCGTAGGCGGCGATGACGCGCTTGACGTGTTCCGGATACTGCTTGCTGAACGATTCGGTGGTGTTGAGGAAGCCGTAGGTGTTGAACGATACGTTGCGATAGATCAGCTTCGAGCCGGCATCTATCTCGCTGGCCGCCATCAGGGGGTCGAGGCCGGCCCAGGCATCAACCTTTCCCTGTTCGAGAGCGGCTCGACCGTCAGCATGCTGCAGGCTCGCATGTTCGATGTCGGTTTTCTTCAGTCCATCCAGGTGCAGACTGCGTAGCAGGAACAGGTAGGGGTCGGTGCCCTTGGTAGCGGCAACCTTCTTGCCCTTCAGATCCCTGACTGACTTGATCGGCGAATCCCTGGGCACGACCAGGGCCGTCCATTCCGGCCGCGAGTAGATGTACACGCCCTTGATCGGGTTGCCGTTGGCTTTGCTCAGCACGGCAGCCAGCCCCGCCGTCGAACCGAAGTCTATGCTGCCGCTGTTGAGGAACTCGAGCGCCCGATTGCTGCCTTGGCTGAGCACCCATTTGACGAGAATGTTCTCGGCCTTGAATTCCTGTTCCAGCCAGCCAAAGCGCTTCAGCACCAGGCTCGGTGGGGAATAATAGGCGTAGTCGACGCGGATCTCCTTTGGTTGTTCGGCAGCTCGGGCGACGCCGACGGCAGCGAGAAGAGAGGCAGCCAGGGCCGCGACGTGTCTGAGGATTCGGGACATCGGTATTCCTTGAAAAGGTTTCGGGTTGTGGGCGGGCCGGATGCTGGTCAGACGTCAAGAGAAGGCGGAATCAGGATTCCGTCGGTAGCAGCAGAAGGTAGTCCCGAGCAGGTCATCCGGGCAACGACGAAGACCTGCAAAGAATATGAATCACCGGTGCATAAGCTTCTCCACGGTCGGAGGCATTCGAAAACCCTCTGGCCGCTACAGACCGTTCAACAGGCAGTCCCGAGAACCAAGGTTCAATCGCCGGGCGAAGAAGGCGGGCGGGGAGCGCCCCTTGTGGCGGCAGCGCTGGACTGGCCAACAACGAGTTGCACCGACCAGGTCACAGCTTGAAGGCCAGCGCCTCCTGCTGTAGCTCCTGGAGAAAACCGAGACCCTGCGGCCATGGGCCATAACCCGAGTCGACGTTGATGTGGCCGGCGTCGCCAATGTTCCGGTAGCGGCTGCCCCAGACGCCTGCCCAGTGTTCGGCGACGCTATGCTTGACCCACGGATCGTTGTTGCTGGCTACAACGAGGCTGGGAAAGGCAAGTCGCTCTTCCGGAAGATTGGCCGCTTGCCCGAAGCGATCGGGATCGGCCGGTGCCACGAGCAGGGCGGCACGGATGCGACTGGCACAAACCAGACCAGCGCTGACTGCTGCGAGGCAACCAAAGCTGTGGGCAACGACCCATACCGGCTCGCTTTGCGCGGCAACCACCTCGCACACACGTCTCGCCCAGTCGGCAAGACAGGGACGTTCCCAGTCGGCTTGCTCAACCCGCCGGGTATCGGTGAGCGAATTTTCAAACCAGGTCTGCCAATGGCCTGGACCACTGTTGTGCAGACCCGGGACGATCAGGATGGTCTCCATCGCTTGGCCGATCAGGTCAGGGTGTCCTTCCAGATGGTGGTTGCCCAGGCCCGCGTGTAAATGCCTTCCTCCGCCGACGCTTCCTTCGACACGCCGCCGGAGCCTTCCACGACCAGCGGCACCTTCTTCTCGGGGTGGTAACGGTGCACCGAACACACGTGGATAGCCCGCTTGTCGTCGACCAGCGAGTAGCAGGTGTTGGCCATCAGTGTGGGTTGCGGGTCACGGCCCGAGAGAATTTCGACGATCGCGGCGGCGGCCGCCTTGCCGTGCTGGTTGGCCATGTGCCCTGACTTGGGCATCAAGGGCGCAGCCTGGAGGGCGTCGCCAAGGACGTGGATGTTCTTGACGGCGGTCGATTCGAGGCTGATCCAGTCGACGTCAGCCCAGCGGTCGTTGACGTTGATCACGCCAGCAGTGCGGGCAATGTCGGCGGCGCGCTGCGGCGGCAGCAAGTTCAGGACATCACCCCGTTCCTTGTCTCCCAGTTCGCTGGTAACGATGTTCTTCGCCGCATCGACGGCAACGACGTTCCAGCGCGGCCGGTACTCGAGGATGCCCTGGTAATCGCTTTCCCAGACGCCGAGGAAAAGCTTCTCCTTCGACACTACCTTGTCGTTGGCGTCAAGCACGATCACCTTGGAGCGTGGCTTGTGGGTCTTGAAGTACCAGGCGATCTGGCTGGCGCGCTCATAGGGACCCGGCGGACAACGGTAGGGAGCCTTCGGGATCGAGAGGACGTAAGTGCCACCGTCGGTCAGGTCTTCGAGTTGTTTGCGCAGAGCCAGCGTCTGCGGGCCTGCCTTCCAGGCGTGAAGGATGGTTTCTTGCGCCTTGGCGTCGTAGCCGGCAATGCCACTGTAGATGAAGTCGAAGCCCGGGGAGAGAACAAGTCGGTCGTATTGGAAATCCCCCGCGCTGTCGGTCCTGACGCGGCGCCTGTCGGCGTCGATGCCGGTCACCGAGGCGTGCACCAGCCTGATTCCCCAGTTCTTCCTGAGCCCGTCGTAACTGTGCACCAGCGAATCGTAGGCGCGGTTGCCACCAAGGACTTCGTTGGACGCAGGACAGGAAACAAACTGCTGATTGCGCTCGATGAGTATCACTTCGATGGCGCCGTTGCTCCACTTGCGCAGATACTTGGCTGCAGTGGCACCACCGAAGCCGGCGCCGATGACGACGACACGCCCGAGCTTCCTGCCTGGCTTGGTGGTGGCGGCAGCGAAGCTGCTAACGGGAAGGCCGGCGGCAGCAAGCGCAGTCGAGGCGCCCAGAGCGTGCAGCAGGCGACGACGATAAGGGTTGAAGCGGGACATGTCAGGGCTCCTTATTTCTGTTTGGCAAAGTATTCAGCAAGGATGGCAATTTCTTCGTCGGTATAGCCCTTGGCGAGTTGGTGCATGATCGTGGCCGGGCGCGCACCCGTCTTGTAAGCCTTCATGGTTTCCTCCAGATAGGCTCTGTCGCGTCCCGCCAAGGGTGGAATGGCGCTGACGGCCCTGCCGTCGGTGCCATGGCAGTTCGCGCAGTTGGCCGCGAAGTACGGAATATTGGCTGGCGGGACAGCAGCCGATCTGGGCTCGGCCAACGCGTTCAGCGCGATGAGTGTGCCGGCGAGGGCAAGAGCGAGTTTCTGCATGGCGACTCCTTGATTGAAGAACTACAAACGGGGCTTGCGGTGAAGGGATTCATTGGGCTCTGGTGTCTTTGCTTTGTGTGTTGCCGAGGTTGTCGCGCCAGGCGACGGTCACCGTATCGCCGCGCTGGACGCCGGCAATCCGCCAGCCGAACAGGGGATCTGTGGCGACACCGGAACCGGTGAGCACCTTGGCCACGACTTCGCCGTTGATGCTGAGCGAGATTTCGGTAAGGTAGTGGGCCGGGGAGACCTCGCCCGCTGCATTCCTCCTGAAGCCGCTTTCCATTGGGTGAGCGAGCAGTGCCTTGATCAGTGCACCCTGCTCGTCGACCGTGGCCCGCAGGCGGATGGCGTAGTCGATCACCTCCGTCGTTCCTTTCTTAGCCCGGGCAGCCCCCGACGAGCACCGCTACCGAGCGTGAGACGGTGCCGAGGCGACCGTCGGTTTGGGCAATGACCCGGCTGCGGGAGCTTGCGGCGAGCTTCACTTTGGCCTCGATCCAGGCCGGGCTGCGCTCGCTGGCCCAGGCCAGGAACGGACTGCCCTGAGGCAGAGGACAGCGCCAGGAACTCGCGCCAATAGCCCATCACATCTCCCTCACAGTGCACCAGTGGCACCGGCCTGGATGATTTCTTCCAGGCCCTTGCGTAGTCGGGAAGCGGCCTGGTACACGCTGTCCGGCAGTCGCTCCGGACCAGGCGCGGCATCGGTCCAGCTCACATCCCAGTCGAGCATGGTCAGCCAGATCTTCTGCTGGGCGTCTTCAACGACGGTGATGCGGCAGGGTAGAAGGACCGCGAACTCAAGGCTGTAATCGAGGAGCTCCCGGGCAAGCAGCGCGTCACAGAAGTGGTAGATCGCCACCTTCGGTGTTGGCTTGCCGGTGATCGCCTCCACTTCCTGGTGCACCGGGTGAGCGCCGATGAACTTCAAGTTGATCTTGTTCGCCCGCTGCTTCATCGAAGCGATGACGTCATCCCAGGAAAGGCCTGACTGGGCCTCGACCTTGTGGGTCATCAGGTTGATCAGCTGGCGAAGCGAAAACGGCGATTGCGCCAGCGAACTTTCGATGAGCTGTCGCCGTGCCTCTCGCGTGACCGGCTCCATCATGGTGTTGGGGGCTAACGGCTGCACGGTGGGCACTGGTCGCGAGCACCTCTCGGTGAGGATACAGTCAGTCCTGCTGCCGGCGCCTTTTGTGGGTTGCGCCAACGCGCCACCCGTAACGAGGGCGACGCTGATTGCAGGAAGGACGTTCAGCAGGCTGGCCATCTCACCCTGTCACTTTGTCGTTCATGCTCTTCCCCTTTTCCAAGCCTGCCGAAGCGGGCTGACACGCCACGCATGATGCCGGCGGGGAAGAGCCTCGAAAACGATTAATTTGGAATAAGCAAATAGCGCTTTCGGCGCCTCGCGTCGGGTGCTGAGACGGTGCAACCAAGGCGGCGGAAAATCGGCTTTGGCGGAATATGGTTAGAAGAAATTCTTGCTTTGCTTGCGGTTGCCTCCTGTTTAATGTCGCAGCATGTTTGGTCGCCGATTCCCCTGGGGTGCCGAGATGGAATGTCAGATTACGAGCGTGTTCTCGTGGCTGCGCGCCACGGGCAGGGCCCAGACCACGGCTGGCGAACCGAACCCGGAACTGCATTGAAAGCCAACGAAATGTCGCATCATGGAACACCAGAGACGGCGAACGCGGGATCCAGCACGGGCGATCAGCCCGTCTGCGAGGTGCTGACGCAGCGGCAACTGCCGACCATGCAGCGGAATGCGTTGGGAAAGGTTTTTGATCGTTCGGATTTCACTCCGGGCGAGGTCGCCCGCCTGGGTCATCGGCGCATCGAACGGGCCGAGGGAATCGGCCGCAAGGGTCTGGCAACGATCATCGAGTGGTTGCGATGCCACGGTTTCGAGCTTGCTGACGACACCCTCGGGTCGCAATCGCGAACTAGTGCCAACTCGCCGAAGGAGGTCAAGAAGGTCGAAAAGGCCATGCGTGTCCTCCAGATCCACGGCTATACCATCCTCAGGAGTGAACAGTCCGAGGACGGCGATACGGTCGGCTGCACCTCACCGAAGACTCCTGGCATCTCTGCATAAGCAGGTGAGCAAGGACTCGTTCGCCGCGGCTCGCGCGTGGCCCAGTCGACCCCCCGTTGCCCCGTCCTTAACCCGGCAGGCAGCCGCCGACGATCACCCTTACCGAACGTGATGCGGTGAAAAGACGGCCGTCTGCTTCGGCAACGACCCGGATGCGGGAGCTTTCGGCCAGCTTCACTCGGGCATCGAACCACGGTTGGCTGCGCTCGCTGAGGCGGATGTCGGCCAGCAGCGGAAACAGGTTGCGTTCGCCGATCAGTAGAATGCGTTGTACCCGAGGCAGATGAACGCTCACTTCGACAGGCACCTGAGCACCGTTTTCGGCGACATCGGGGACCTGAATGACGATCGACGCGCTTTCCGCCGGCGCCGGCAGCCCAAGAGCGGAATACACCGACTCCGGGCTGTGGGCGCTGAAGGCATTGACGTTGCGGTCGCTGGCCCAGGCCACGCCGGGGTTGCCCAGAAAGCGCGCAAGCAGCGCGGTAGCGGCAAGCGCCAGGAACCCGCGTCGATCACTCATCACATCTCCCTCACAGGACACCCCTGGCATCGGCCCGGATGATCTCTTCCAGGCCCTTGGGTAATCGGGAAGCAGCCCGGTACACGCTGTCCGGCAGTCGGTTCGGATTTGGCGCCGCGTCCGTCCAACTCACAGCCCAGTCGAGACGTCGGTGGACCTGCGCCAGAGTACCGCCAGTGGTCAGGGAAAGACTCATTGCGAGGAGGACGCTCAGCACTCTGCCCATTTCATTCTGTCGCTCATGCCCTGCCGGCTTTTCCGAGCCTGCAGCAGCCGGCGCACCAGAGACGCATGATGCAGACGACGAAGAGCCACGAAAACGATTTATTTCCAATAAGCAAATAACGCGTCTCCTGCCCGTGTTCAGTCATGCCGCGCCAAGCTGATCTGTGAGGATTGTCTCAGACCCCGTCAGCCCCGCCCCTGAGCATCTCCCGCGTCGCGGCCTCGGCAACCCGGATCCCGTCGACGCCGGCGGAGAGAATACCACCCGCGTAACCGGCACCTTCGCCGGCCGGGTACAGGCCCTTCACGTTCACGCTCTGGCAATCGTCACCGCGGGTGATGCGCAGCGGCGACGAAGTGCGCGTCTCGACGCCGGTGAGCACCGCATCAGGCATCGCAAAGCCGCGAATCTGGCGATCAAACGCTGGTAGCGCTTCGCGGATCGCGGCGATGGCATAATCCGGCAGGGCGCTGGTGAGATCGGTCAGGCGAACGCCGGGCTGGTACGAAGGGACCACCGTGCCAAGCGCGGTCGATGGCCGGCCGGCAAGAAAATCGCCAACCAGTTGCGCCGGTGCCTCGTAGGTGCCGCCACCGAGCTCGAAAGCGCGCGCTTCGAGGTCGCGCTGCAGCTCGATGCCGGCCAGCGGCCCGCCGGGGTAGTCGAGCGGCGTGATGCCGACGACGATGCCGGCGTTGGCGTTGCGCTCGTTGCGCGAGTACTGGCTCATGCCGTTGGTCACCACCCGGTTGAGTTCGGAAGTGGCGGCCACCACGGTGCCTCCGGGGCACATGCAGAAGCTGTACACCGAGCGTCCGTTGCGGCAGTGATGCACCAGCTTGTAGTCGGCGGCACCGAGCAAGGGGTTGCCGGCATGCGGTCCCAGACGTGCCTGGTCGATCAGTGATTGCGGGTGTTCGATGCGGAAGCCAATCGAAAAGGGTTTGGCCTCCATGAAGACGCCGGCGCGCTGCAGCATCGTGAAGGTATCGCGGGCGCTGTGGCCGAGTGCCAGGATCACATGCCCGGCAGACAGCTCCTCGCCGGAAGCGAGCGTGACACCCCGCACCCGTCCCGCTTCGATCTGCAGCCCGGTCACTCGCTGCTGAAAGCGAATCTCGCCGCCGAGTTGCTCGATCTCGTGGCGCATCTGCTCGACCATGCCGACCAGCCGGAAGGTGCCGATGTGCGGTTTGCTGACATAAAGGATTTCCGCCGGCGCGCCGGCTTTGACAAATTCCTCGAGCACCTTGCGGCCGTAGTGCTTGGGGTCCTTGATCTGGCTGTAGAGCTTGCCATCGGAAAAGGTGCCGGCGCCGCCCTCGCCAAACTGGACGTTCGACTCGGGGTCGAGCACCTTCTTTCGCCACAGCCCCCAGGTATCCTGCGTGCGCTCGCGGACGGCCTTGCCACGCTCGAGGACGATCGGCCGGAAGCCGCTCTGCGCCAGAACCAGCGCGGCAAAGATGCCGGCCGGGCCAAAGCCGACGACGACCGGTCGCGTCGCCAGCGGTATCGGTGCCTGTCCGACGAAGTGATAGCGCATGTCCGGCGTCCGCTGCACCCGCGGATCGTCGGCGAAACCGGCGAGCACGGCCTTCTCGTCGGCCAACGCGACGTCGACGCTGTAGCTGAACGTCGGCGCACTGGCTTTGCGCGCATCGCAACTGCGCCGGAAAACGCCGAGTTCGAGGATGTGGTCCTCGGCGACGCCGAGGCGGGCAGCAACCGCCGCCGCCAGGGCGGCCGGAGGATGCTCCAGTGGAAGGCGGATTTCGCTGATGCGCAGCATGCGTGGTTCCCGGGAAAAGCCGGCGCGGAGGCTCAGGCCTGCTGCCCGTAGCCGGCGAACTTTTCGAGGACCGTCGCCATCTCGGCCGCACCAAGCAATACCGGTGGACCGAGCTGGCAGGCGCGCCAGTACTGTTCGCAGAGTGCCTCGAGTTCGATACCGAGGTCGAGCGCCTGCGCCAGGTCATCGCCAAGCACCAGCATGCCGTGGTTGGCCAGCAGGCAGGCGCGCCGGTTGGCGATCGCCAGCAGCACGGCATCGGACAGCGCCTGCGTGCCGAAGGTGGCGTAGCCGGCGCAGCGTAGACTGTCACCACCGAACCGGGCGATCATGTAGTGGAAGGACGGGATGTCGCGGCGCAGACAGGCGAGACTGGTGGCAAACGGCGAGTGCGCATGCAGGATGGCGCCGGCGTCGGGACGGGCAGCGTAGAGGTCACGGTGGAAACGCCACTCGGACGACGGCTTGCGGCGGCCTTCGGCCGTGCCGTCGAGACGCATGCAGACGATGTCTGCCGCCTCCAGGATATCGTAGGCCATACCCGTGGGCGTGATCAGGAAGCCCGGGTCGCCCTCCTCTCCATGGCGAACACTGAGGTTGCCGGCGGTGCCCTGGTTCAGTCCGGCGGTCGCCATGCGGCGTGCCGTCTCGATCAACTGCTGCCGCAGCTCAGCCATCTCGCTCCTCCGGGTAGAGACTCAGCAGCCCTTCGCGACTTGCCGCGCAGGTGCCACGTTCGCTGATCAACGCGCTGACGAGGCTCGCCGGCGTGACGTCGAAGGCGGGGTTGGCGACGGCTTCGTCGGCTGGCAGCTGGCGCAACGCGCCAGGATGCCCCGCGCCATCGAGACCATGGACAAGCCGCAACTCGTCAGCGGCGCGCTCCTCGATCGGTATGTCGCCGCCGGTCGCGCAGGCGAAGTCGATCGTCGAACGCGGCGCGGCAACAAAAAACGGTACGCCAGCTGCCCGCGCCGCCAGCGCCTTGAGGCAGGTGCCGACCTTGTTGGCAACGTCGCCGTTGGCGGCGATGCGATCGGCACCGACGATGACCGCGTCGATCGTGCCGCGCGCCAGCAGCAGGCCGGCAGCGTTGTCGGCGATGACGGTATGCGGCACACCGTGCTGCCGCAGCTCCCAGGCCGTCAGCAGCCCCTGATTGCGCGGGCGGGTTTCGGAAACCCAGACATGGCTGTCGATTCCCGCGTCGAAAGCGGCATAGACCGGCGCCAGTGCAGTGCCGTGATCGACGGTGGCCAGCCAGCCGGCATTGCAATGGGTCATGATCTCGAGCCGATGGCCAGCCCGCCGACACGAGAGCAAACGCTGCAGGCCGTGGGCGCCGATCCGGCGACACTGGTCGACGTCCTCGTCGGCAATCCGGCCTGCCTCGAGCCACGCGGCGGCGGCACGCGCCGCGGCTGGTAACGGCAGCAGGCAGGCTTGCACGCGCGCCAGTGCCCAGTGCAGGTTGACCGCGGTCGGCCGCGTCGCGGCCAGCGTCTGCAAGGCGGCCAGAAGCGTTGCGTCATCGGCCCGCCGCGAGAGCGCCAGGGCGATTCCGTAAGCGGCGCTGACGCCGATCAGCGGTGCGCCGCGGACCTGCATGCTGCGGATGGCTTGGGCTACATCATCAAGGCTGTTCAGCCGCAAGACCCGATAGCTGTGCGGCAGTGCTGTCTGGTCGATGATCTCGACGGCGTCGGCCCCGGCCACGGGCCAGATCGTTCGCGTCGGAGTGCCATGGACTTTCATCGGTCGCATTCTACCAGTCAGCGCCGGGGTCTGGCAGCGGCCACGCCTGTTACCCTCCGATCCCGGCCCGGCCGATGGCAGGTGACACGAGAAGTCCCTTACAATGAGCCCTGCAATACATGGCGGGGCTGATCGGCTGCATGCGGGCGGGCAGACTTCGGGACCAATCGTGGTGCTTCGGAGCTTGGCTGCTGCTGCAGGTCAGGACCCACTGGGGAGAGACGCCACCCGGGTACTCCGGCTGCCTGTGAGGCAGCCGTGCGTTCGGGGGCAGTTCAGTGATTTGATCGACAAGAAAGGAGCAGAAATGTCTTATTCAGCCTTCGTCGAGGCACGCGATTTCCTTCTGGCACATCGCACCGACTACGAGACGGCTTATCGCGATTTCAGATGGCCACAGCTCACCGAGTTCAACTGGGCGCTGGATTATTTTGATGTGATGGCCGCCGGCAACGACCGCCCGGCGCTATGGGTGGTCAACGAAGACGGCTCGGAACAGAAGATGTCGTTTGCCGACATGTCCAGGCGTTCGAACCAGGTGGCCAACTGGCTTCGCCAGCAAGGCGTCAAGCGCGGCGATCGCATCCTGATGATGCTCGGCAACGAGGTACCACTGTGGGACACGATGCTGGCGTCGATCAAGCTCGGCGCCGTGTTGTCGCCGGCCACCACCCTGCTTGCTCCTGACGATCTGGCTGACCGTCTGAACCGCGGTCAGATCCGCCACGTGATCATCGGCCACACGCACGCCGACAAGTTCAATGGTCTGACCGGCAACTATTCGCGAATCACCGTCGGTGGCGCGGTCGCTGGCTGGCAAGCGCTTGAACAGGCCTACCAGGGGTCAAGCGAGTTCCAGCCTGAGGGCCCGACGCTGGCGACCGATCCACAGCTTCTCTACTTCACCTCCGGCACCACCTCGAAGCCCAAACTGGTTCTGCACAGCCAGCAGAGCTATCCGGTCGGGCATCTGTCAACCATGTACTGGATCGGACTGCAGCCTGGCGACGTGCATTGGAACATCAGCTCGGCCGGCTGGGCGAAGCACGCCTGGAGCTGCTTCTTCGCTCCCTGGAACGCTGGCGCCACGATATTCATCTACAACTACGCCCGCTTCGCCGCGGCGTCTATCCTCGACACCCTGGTCAGATGCTCGGTGACCACCCTCTGCGCCCCGCCAACTGTCTGGCGGATGCTGATCCAGGAAGACCTGCGCAAGTATCCGGTGCAGGTTCGCGAACTGATCGGCGCCGGCGAACCACTGAATCCGGAAGTCATCGACCAGGTCAAGGCGGCCTGGGGCATCACGCTGCGCGACGGCTTCGGCCAGACGGAAACGACGGCGCTGGTTGGCAACTCACCCGGGCAGGCGGTCAAGCTGGGCTCGATGGGACGGCCAATGCCGGGTTACCAGGTGCGTCTGGTCGATATCGACGGGCACGTGGCCGAGGAAGGCGAAATCTGCCTGACGCTGTCGCCGCGCCCGCTCGGCCTGATGATCTCCTACGACGACGATGCGGAGAAAACCGCCGAGGTCATGCGTGATGGCTTCTATCACACCGGCGACACTGCTGCCCGATGCGGAAGGCTACATCACCTACGTCGGCCGTGCCGACGACGTCTTCAAGGCCTCGGACTATCGGATCAGCCCGTTCGAGCTGGAAAGCGTGCTGATCGAGCACGAGGCGGTTGCCGAGGCGGCCGTGGTGCCGAGTCCGGATGCCTTGCGGCTGGCAGTGCCCAAGGCCTTCCTGACCTTGCGCGCTGGCTATGAACCTGGGCGTGAGCTGGCACGCGACATCTTCGTCTTCCTGCGCAGCCGTCTCTCGCCTTACAAGCGCGTCCGGCGGCTCGAGTTCGGCGAACTGCCGAAGACCATCTCGGGCAAGATTCGCCGCGTCGAGCTGCGCAAGGGCGAGCAGGATCGGGCTGCCGCTCCCCGTGGCGCGATGGAGTTCTACGAGGAGGATTTCGAGTTCTGAGATAGTTTCGACTTCTGGGATCGACCAGCCATTCCGGAACCAGCACTGAATCCCTGTGTCTGCGATCCACGGGTCAAACGGCCATGCCGCCTTCGGGCGGCATGGCGTTTACTGACCCGGAAAGAAAACGGCAGCGGCGCACATGCGGCGGCCGGGCGTGTCGCCCCGTCGTCAAGGCGGTAGCAACCGTGCTCAACTGCGACTTCCAGGATCACTTGCCACCATTCGTGCCATCCGCTGATGACCCTCCATACCTTGAAACCCCGTTTTCAGTCCCTGCTGCGCCCGGCAGTACGCGCACTGCATGGCGCCGGGGTCAGCGCCAACCAAGTGACGGTGAGCACCTGTGTCGTTTCGGTCTTACTCGGGGCGGGACTTGCGTTCGCCGCCGATGCCGGTCAGCTGCAGTGGTTTCTGCTGCTGCCGCCATGGCTTCTGCTGCGCATGGCGCTCAATGCGATCGACGGCCTGCTCGCGCGCGAGTTTGGACAGAGCTCGACGCTCGGCGCCTACCTCAACGAACTGTCTGACCTGGTCTCCGATGCGGCGCTGTACCTGCCTTTTGCCATGGTGAGCGGAGCCGCGGGCGTGCTGACCTTGCTCGTCATCTTCCTGTCCAACCTGGCCGAGGTGGCCGGACTGCTGGGCATCGTTGCCGGCAGCGGCCGCCGCAACGATGGGCCGATGGGCAAGAGTGATCGTGCGCTGGTTTTTGGCCTCCTCGGACTGCTGCTCGGTGCCGGCATCGTTCCCGGAGCGTGGGTACCCGTTATCCTGACAATCGTTGCGCTGTTGCTGCTGCCGACCATCGCCAACCGGGTCAGACATGGCATCGCGCAAGGCGGCGGTCACACAGGTCAATAGAAGCACCCAGCGGAGAACAGAGACATGCGGCTTGCACAGGAAAGGCAATTCACGACCCACGATGGCAGTACGCTGTTCTACCGCTATTGGCCGGCGGCCGGAACAGCAACGGTCGAACGGGCGATCGTGCTGCTGCACCGGGGTCATGAGCATTCGGGACGACTGCAACACGTGGTTGACGAGCTCGGACTCGACGACTTTGCGATGTTCGCCTGGGATGCACGCGGCCACGGCCAGTCGCCGGGAGCGCGTGGCGATAGTCCGAGCTTTGCCGCGCTGGTCAGGGACCTCGACTTCTTTGTCCGCCACCTCAGCAGCACCCATGCCATCGCCACCAGCCGCATGGCCGTCATTGGCCAGAGCGTCGGCGCCGTCCTGGCTGCGACCTGGGCGCACGACTACGCACCGCCGATCCGTTGCCTGGTGCTGACCGCACCCGCCTTCCAGGTAAGACTTTATGTTCCTCTGGCACGGCCGGGACTGGCACTGATGCAGCGCCTGTTTGGCAATTTCTTCATCACTTCGTACGTCAAGGCCAAGTTTCTGACGCACGATCCGGAACGGATCCGCTCGTATGACGAGGATCCCCTGGTCACCCGCGCAATCTCGGCTCGCGTCCTGCTCGGCCTGTACGAAGCCGCCGACCGGGTCGTCGCTGACGCACAGGCCATCCGTCTGCCGCTGCAGCTGCTGATCTCCGAAAAGGACTGGGTCGTCCAGCGCGCGCCACAGGACCAGTACTTCGAGCGGCTGGGCTCGCCGGTCAAGGAACGTCACCTGCTCTCCGGCTTCCTGCACGACACGCTCGGTGAACGCGATCGACAGCTCGCACTCGACCGGATCCGTGCCTTCGTCGAGCTCATCTTCGCTCAGCCACCGCCGGTCGAGTCGCTGCTGCAGGCGCATCGCAGCGGCTACACCCGCGACGAGGAGCTTCGCCTCGGTCAGCCGCTGCCGGCTTTCTCGCTGCGCCGGCTGAATTTCGCCGTCACCCGGCTGGCCATGCGCACGCTCGGCCGCCTGTCCGAGGGCATCCGCATCGGGCTGGAGACGGGCTTCGATTCCGGCAGCAGCCTCGACTACGTGTACCGCAACCAGGCCAACGGTGCGCTGCTGATCGGTCGGCTGATCGATCGCGGCTACCTCGACTCGATCGGTTGGCGCGGCGTTCGCGTCCGCCGGGAGCACCTGCTGCGGGCGGTTGCCACGGCAGCGCAGCTGCTGCGGACCGCCGGCGAGAAGTTGCGAATCGCCGATGTCGCTGCCGGCCATGGCCGGTACGTGCTTGACGCCGTCGCGCAACTGCCCGAGCGCCCGCAATCGATCGTTCTGCGTGACCTCAGCGAGCTGAATGTCGCCCAGGGCCGCGCCCTGATCGCCGAAAGGCGACTCGACGACATCGCCCGCTTCGAGCAGGGCGATGCTTTTGACGAGGCCGCCCTCGCGACACTCGGGACGCCGGATGCGGCGCCGAACCTGGTGACCGTTTCCGGCCTCTACGAACTCTTCTCCGACAACGAGCTGGTCGGCCGCTCGCTACGCGGCCTGGCCGGGGCAATGAATGCGGGTGGCTACCTCGTATACACCGGCCAACCCTGGCATCCGCAAATCGAGCTGATCGCGCGCACGCTGACCAGCCACCGCGACCAGCGGGCCTGGGTGATGCGACGCCGGACTCAGGCCGAGATGGACGAACTGGTCTGCGCTGCGGGGTTCGCCAAAATCGAGCAGTGGATCGACGAGTGGGGCATGTTCACCGTCTCGCTGGCCCGCCGGATCTGAACCTGGACGGCAGCGTGGCCGACGCGGTTGGCGAAACCCGTCCGTGGGGGCGGGGGCTGGCCTGGCTGCTCCTCCTCGGCCCGTTCTTCTTCGCCAGCTACGGCTTCGCGACCTGGGTCAGTGGTCAGCGGTCCGACGTGGGCGTCATCCTCTTCGCCTGGGAACGCCATATCCCGCTGCTGCCGTGGACGATCGTGCCCTACTGGCTGATCGACCTGCTTTACGGGGTTTCGCTGTTCCTCTGCTCGACACGGCGCCAGCTGGATACCCACGCCTGGCGCCTGCTGGCCTGCCAGCTGATCGCCGTGAGCTGCTTTCTGCTCTTCCCTCTGCGCTTCACTTTCGAGCGTGGCGAGGTAACCGGCGCCTTCGGCTGGATGTTCGCTCTCCTGATGAGCTTCGACCAGCCCTACAACCAGGCGCCATCGCTGCACATTGCCCTGCTGGTGGTGCTCCTGGAACCCTATCTGCGCGCCGTGCCGCGCGCCTGGCACGGCGTCGTCCATGCCGTTGCCCTGTTGATCGGGGTCTCGGTGCTGACCACCTGGCAGCACCACTTCTTCGATATCCCGACCGGCCTCTGGCTGGGTGGTTTCGCGGTCTGGCTCTTCCCGACCGACGCCCCATCGCCGCTGCGCCATGCCCGTCTGCGCCGCGAGGCAGCACGGCAGCGACTGGCATTGGCCTACGCAGGCGCCGCCCTGGCCATTGGCTGGCTGGCGGCCGACGCGGGCGGTGCCGGGCTGTGGCTGCTCTGGCCGGCGGGCTCGCTGGCGCTGGTTGCCGTCATTTATCTCTCTCTTGACGCCGAATCCTTCGCGAAGCGTGCCGACGGCTCGATGCCCTTCGCCGTGCGCTGCCTGTTTGCACCCTATCTCCTTGCTGGCTGGCTGAACTCCCGCTGGTGGACCCGCCGACTCGCCGCAGCCGATCCCATCGCACCACGGATCCTGCTTGGGCGACTGCCGACGCAGGGCGAGCTCAAGCAGCTCGGGGTGGCGGCAATCGTCGATCTCTGCGCCGAACTGCCGTGTCCAACCCCGGGCCTTCGGCATACGGTGGTGCCGATGCTCGATCTGGTGATGCCGCGCCTCGCAGAGATCGAGCAGGCTGTGCTGGCACTTGAGGAAGATCGACAGGCCGGGCCGGTCCTGGTCTGCTGCGCGCTGGGTTTCGCCCGCAGTGCACTGGTCGCCGCTGCGTACCTGTGGCGTGCGGGCGCGGCAAGCTCGGCCGCCGAGGCCGTTGCGCAAGTGCAGAAAGCGCGTCCTTCGGTCGTTCTCGGTCGCGCGCACGTCGACTTGCTTTGTCGCTGGCAACAACAGTACCCGAGGCGAGAAACAACCGGCGGGGTTGCCTGATCAACCCGGGTCGGTCGATCGCCGACCCGGCGCAATCGGCCTGCCAATCGACCCGTTGCCGGAGTGATCCGGATAGGCGGCTAGGCATCCACCAAGTCGCGTGCCTTGACCTTGCCCTGGCGGTATTGCTCGATCGAGCGCGCCAGGTGCGCCGCATTGGCCGGCGACTTCAACAGCTGGACGGTCTCCACGAGGCTGTTGAAGGTGGCGAACGACATCACGACGGCATCCGGGGCGTCGCGCCGAGCATGGGTGGAGGTCACACGGGTGGGGGGTCGCACGGGTGGGGGTCGCGCACGGGTGGGGGTCGGGTCTTTCCTTTTGCCTCGTGGCGTGTTCCCACCCGAAAGCCACTTGTAGGAGGCAAAGAGAAAGACCCCCTGACATCCTGGCAGCCGCTCCCGCGCCGCGTTGGCACGCACCACCTGCTCGAGCACGCGGCGGCGGCCATTGCGCAGTTCGCTGCCGAGCGTATATTTGTGATAGCGCGAAAACCCGACCACCAGCTTCTCGAAGCCTACCGCCACATCCAGCGCTGCCTTGTAGATCGGGAGATGTTCGTAACGTGCCATGCCGACAACTGCAGGTGCAAGAAATCCGATATTTGATCAACGAAGCAGGGGGCTGCCGCCCCCTGCAACCCCGCAAGGGTCGAAGCCTACAAAGCGCCCAAGGATCGACGCCGCCGCCCCAGCGCCAAGCCGGCCAATCCCGCCCCGAACAGGGCAAGCGACATCGGCTCCGGCACCTCCCCAGCGGCGGCGACATCGCCGGGGCGAACCGCCCAGGCATACGCCCCGCCAAAGTAGCCAAGCTGGTCGCCATAGTCGAAGTCGAACATCCAGGCCAGGTTGGCCGGATCCGGCGCGTACGCCGTATCGGACCAATACTCGTCGGGTACCACATTGTCGAAGGGAGCAGTCGGACCGGCTCCAACTCCACCTCCCCACTGCCAGGTGCAGGAACTCGGGTTCGGGTTATCCGGCGTGCAATACCCCTTTAGGCCGAGGTTAACGTAGAACATGTAGGCCATCTCGGAATTCTGGCTGGTATTGCCGGTGCCCACATCAGTTGTCCCGTTGTTGCTCCAGTTGTAATTGAAACTGGCACCTATCGGGCCCAGCGTCGGCAGACGCCAGTCGGTCCAGGTGACGTTGCGCACGCTGTCAAAGTAGCTGAGGCCAGCTGCCCAAGCCTTGGCCGCGCTCCAGTCCATGTTTCCATCGTCGTCGTAGCCGCTGGTCTGGGCATAGTTGGCATCCTTGAGCCAGGTGATCTTCAACACGTCGTCGTAGATCAGACCGCCACCGCGGTCATGCAGCGTCGCCTGCGCTGCACCGCTGGCCAGCAAGCCGACCCCCGCGAGAATCGCGGCCATCTTCGTCATTCCCAAAATGATTCTCCCTGAATGGACATGAACAATTTGTTCCGGCAGGGCAAACGCAAGGAACATGCCACACAGTGCAAACCCATGACTGGCAAGGCAAGGCAAGGCAAGGCAGCAAGTGTAAAATTTTCCGACACTTTGGCGCCATCGGCAGGCGTGTTTTCTCCGTCGCATGACCACGGGTCAAGTAGATCCCGTGGCGCCGGGAATCCTGCCTGGGCGACTCCCAGCGCAGGCCGAGCTGAGGCAGCCTGGGGTGGCGGCAATCGTCGATCTCTGCGCCGTACTGACGTGTCCAATCCCAGGCCTTCGGCCTGCTGTGAACCGATGCTCGATACTGGCCTGCCCTTCGGCGCAGGAGCCGGTGCCGCCCTCGCCTGGCCGCGGCTTTGCTTCGCCGTCGAAAGCGGGCACATCTCCTCTGGACGGCCAGTCTCTTCAGCGCCGCGCGAGTTCTTCGCGAATGACCTGCCGCAGGTCGGCTTCGAGGTGACCGCTTTCGATGACGCGGCGAAGGGTGTCGTTGATGATCGTCTGCTAGCCACGCTCACCAACCAGCGCCTTGAAGTGTTCGACGATTGGCGCGTCGAGCATGATGTTGATCTGCAACTTGCCGACGCGTTGGCGCACCGCGGCCTGCCACTCGGCGCGGCTGACCTCGCTGCCGGCGATTCGCGGCCGGGCGCGATCGAAGTCCGCTGGCGTGAGCTTCGGCGCGTCGTCCGAAGTAGCCTGCGTTTTGATCGAAGAGATCCGTTTCATTGCTGTCCGCCTTGCGCAGGGAAATGATGCGGATTGCCTCGTCCGATTCCACAGGCACGATCAACACCACCGGGCCAGAAGGCCGATGCCGATCATGCGCTGCTCGCCGTGGTCTACTCGAGAATCATCGATCCGTAGCAAAGGCCCGGCAAGGGCTTTTCCCGCATCGGCGAAATCCAGTCCACGCTTCTTCACCTGCCGCCTGGTTTTGTCCCCTGTGTAGCGCAAGCGGCAATCCCGGGGTAAAGTCCTTCCTCTTGCCAAGCCGCCCGCACCAAGACAATCGCCTGCAGGCCACCGTTTTCTAAGCCAGAAGTGCCTTCATGAAGCGCACAATCTACGTTGAAGCATCCGTCATCTGCCACCCGACAGCTCGCCCCTGTACGCCAAACGATGTCCATCAGTGATCCGAACGCCATTCCTTCCGGGCGCAGTGCATCGCGGCGCTGAAGACAACCTTGGGATACCTCCTATGACCCGTCGAGTGTTTGCCAGCGTCCCTGTCTGGAGTGTCGTCGTGCCGGTGGCGGCGTGCATCCTGCTCGCGGCGATCTGGGGGCTGGCCCAGGGATGGTTGCTGTCTGCCGTTGCCGGTTCCACCTTGCTGGCCTCCGTGCTGGTTGCCGTTCATCACGCCGAAGTGATCGCACACCGGGTTGGCGAGCCCTTCGCATCACTTGTACTGGCTGTGGCAGTCACCATTATCGAGGTGTCGCTGATCGTGTCCATCATGCTGGCGGGCGGCGAGAACGCCACCACTCTGGCACGCGACACGGTGTTCGCGACCGTGATGATCGTCTGCAACGGCGTCATCGGTCTTTGCCTGCTGATGGGCAGCATCCGGCATCGGACCATCGGTTTCCGGGTCGAGGGAACCACGCCTGCCCTGGCGGTACTGGCCACCCTGACCACCCTGACTCTGGTGCTCCCCGGCTACACCTCGACCACGGCCGGGCCGACCTTTTCGGTGCCACAACTTGCCTTTGCCGGCGTCGTTTCCTTCGTGCTGTGGGGAGTTTTCGTTTTCGTCCAGACGATTCGGCATCGCGACTATTTCCTGCCCGAAAACGCGGCGGCCGAAGACAGTCACGCGATCCCACCCTCGGCGGCCACCGCGCTGCTCAGCCTGGTCCTGCTGCTCGTCTCTCTCGGCGTCGTTGTCGGCCTCGCCAATGTGCTGGCGCCAACCATCCAGGCAGCGGTCGATACGGCGGGGATGCCGCACGCCGTGGTGGGCATCGCCATCGCAATGATGGTATTGCTGCCGGAAACGATGTCAGCCGTCCGCGCAGCGCGCAGCGACCGCATGCAGACCAGCTTCAACCTGGCGCTCGGCGCCACGCTCGCCACCATCGGCTTGACCATTCCAGCAGTCGCCGCGACCGCCATCGCACTTGATCTGCCGCTGGATCTTGGCCTGCCCGCCAAAGAGGTGGCGCTGCTGGCGCTGACGTTGTTGCTGACCTCAATGACCCTGTCCGGAGGCCGCGCCACAATCCTCCAGGGGGCGGTTCACCTGGTGGTCTTCGCAGTCTTTGTCTTTCTGGCGATGGTCCCGTGACACCAGGCCGACGCGACCATGAAGCACCTCCGCCCGGAAGGACGAGCGTCAGCGCACCGGCGAAAGCTGAGCGCGATCCTGGCCGGGCAAACGGCCGTCTGTCCCGTTCGCGGCGGCCGCCCCCGATCGCTCATCCCTCCTGCAGCCGTCTTTGTGACACACTCTGAAGAAAATGAGAAAACCGTACATCGTCGGCATCGACCTCGGCACCAGCAATACCGTCGTCGCCTACAGCGCGCCCGGCAAGCAGCAGGTCGAACTGTTCGAAATCGAGCAACTGGTCGGTCCCGGCCAGGTTGCGGCGCGACCGCTGCTGCCGTCGGTACGCTACCATCCGGCCGCCGGTGAGATCAGCCCCGGCGAGCTGCAACTGCCGTGGAGCACGGCGGCGAGCGGCGAGCCGGTGATCACCGGCCGCCTGGCGCTCGATCTCGGCGCACAGGTCCCCGGTCGCCTGGTGGCCAGCGCGAAGAGCTGGCTGTCGCATGCCGCGGTCGACCGCCTGGCGGCTATTCTGCCGTGGGGCGCTGAAGACGAGGTCGACAAAGTCTCACCGGTCGGCGCCAGCGCCAGCTACCTGGCGCACGTCCGCGCCGCCTGGCTGCACCGTTTTCCGAAGGCGCCGCTGGAACAGCAGCAGGTGATCCTGACCGTTCCCGCTTCGTTCGACGAAGGCGCCCGCGCGCTGACGCTTGCCGCCGCACGCCAGGCCGGCCTGCCCAATCTACGGCTGCTCGAAGAGCCGCAGGCAGCGTTCTACGACTGGCTGTTCCGTCATCAGCAGCAACTCGCCGGGGAACTGTCGGAAACACGACTGCTGCTGGTCTGCGATGTTGGCGGCGGGACCACCGACCTGACGCTGATCCAGATCGCGATCACCGACGGCGAGCCCACCCTCACCCGCATCGGTGTCGGAGATCACCTGATGCTCGGTGGCGATAACATGGACCTCGCGCTGGCCCATCTAGTCGAGTCGCGGCTGCCGGCCAGCGAAGGCCGTCTGTCGGCGGCGCGCTTTTCGCAACTGACGGCGCGCTGCCGCGCCGCCAAGGAACAGTTGCTGACGACGGGCGCACCGGAGGCCGTGTTGCTGACGCTGCTGGGTGGCGGCGCGCGGCTGATCGGCGGCGCCCGCACGGTCGAACTGCAGCGCGATGAAGCGCGGCAGGTCCTGGTCGATGGCTTCTTTCCGCGCGTCGCCCCCGATGAACCGCTGCAGCAGCGGCGGGCGGCAATCGTCGAGTTCGGCCTGCCCTACCCCGCCGATCCGGCGATCACCCGCCATGTCGCCGCCTTCCTCCGACGACACGCGGCAGCAGCGCGCCAGGCGCTGCCCGACACCGGCGAGCGGCAGGAGATGCCGGTTCCCGACACGCTGCTGCTGAATGGCGGGGTTTTTCGTGCCGATGCCCTCGCCGAGCGCCTGCAGCAAACCCTCGCCAGTTGGCGCGGCGCGGCGCTGCGGGTTCTGCACAACGAGAATCCCGATGTGGCCGTCGCGCGTGGGGCGGTCGCTTACGCGCTCGTTCGCCAGGGTCACGGGCGACGGATCGGTGGCGGCTCGGCGCGCAGCTACTTCCTGGTGCTTGAGGAGCAGGCGCAGCCGCGGCGCGGCATCTGCCTGCTGCCGCGCGGCAGCGAGGAAGGGCACGAAATCCCGCTGCCCGAACGACGCTTCAGCTTGCGCCTGGGGCAACCGGTGCGCTTCCACCTGGCGTCGTCGGTGGCCGATACGAGTTACCTCCCGGGCCAGATCGCGACGCTCGACGAAGACGAATTCGTCCGCCTGCCGCCGATCGCCACCGTCGTCCAGGCGCCGGCTGGCAGCAGCCAGCGCGAGGTGCGGGTGCAACTGACCACCTCGATGACCGAAGTCGGCACCCTCGAGCTGCACTGCGTCAGCAGCGAGGATGCCGCTCGCCGCTGGTTGCTCGAGTTCCAGCTGCGCGGCGCGGGCGCCAGCGAAGCGCTGGCGTCGCCGACTCTGCCGGCACGCTTTGCCGACGCCGTGCAGTGGGTCGAACGTATCTTCGGAGCCAGCTCGCAGCCGGTGGACAGCAAGGAGGTCCGGCGCCTGCGTGGCCAGCTCGAGCATCTGCTTGGCAAGCGCGACGAATGGGAGATGCCCGTGCTGCGCGCGCTCTTCGACGCCCTGATGCAGCGCGCACGGCGTCGGCGGCGCTCGCCGGAGCACGAACGGCTATGGCTCAACCTCGCTGGCTTCTGCCTCCGCCCGGGTCTCGGCGATGCGCTCGACGAGTGGCGGATAGAACAGCTGTGCGAGATTCTTCCGCAGGGGATCCAGTACGCCAACGAAAGCCAGAACTGGTCGGAATGGTGGACGCTCTGGCGGCGCGCCGCCGGTGGCCTGCCGCCCGGCATCCAGGAAAAACTCCTCGCCGAACTCGCTCCCTGGTTGCGCAGCGAGCCGACGAAAACCCGCAGCCGCCTGCCAGCAGCCATTGCCGGCAGCCACGACGACATGCTGCGGCTGGTCGCCTCACTCGAAAGGCTGCCGATCGAGCGTAAGGTCGAGGTCGGCGACTGGCTGCTCGAGCGGCTGCGCAAGGCTTCGGAGAAGCCGCTTGGCTGGTGGGCGCTCGGCCGCCTCGGCGCGCGCCAGTCGCTCTACGGCAGCGCCCACCAGGTGGTACCGCCCGAGGTCGCCCGCCGCTGGCTGGAAGCCGTGCTCGCGAGCGACTGGAAGAAGGTCGAGCCGGCCGCTTTCGCTGCCACGCAGATCGCCCGCCTGACCGGCGACCGCACGCGCGACCTGCCGGAAGACGCGCGCGAAGCGACGCTGGCCCGCCTGGCAACGATCAACGCCAGCGCCAGCTGGGTCGCCCAGGTAAGGACCGTGATCGAACTCGACAAGGCCGATGAACGCCGTGCGTTTGGCGAGTCCCTGCCGGCCGGACTGCGGCTGATCGGCGAAAACAGGGCATCGTAAACAGCCCGCTCGGTCCGCCCTTGTGAGACACTATCGCGTTGTGGCCGGACACAGGATCACCAGGGTTGCCAAACCCGTGTCGCCCGGCTGGCGCCCCCCGAAGCAGGTGATGATTTTCGAGGAGTGAGCAATGCACGCGCAACGAGGAACCGATCGACGCCAGAGTTCATCCGGGCCACCGGCTGGCATGGCAGAACGCCGCTGCGGCAGCGAGCGCCGCACACTTAACGTCACCAGGGAGGCCATCGCCGACGTCGAAACGCGTCTCGCCATGCTCGCCCGTCGCGGCAGACCCAACAGCGACGACAATGGTTCCGGCTGGGACAAGCTGATCATTCCTGTCGACTGATTTCCAGGCGGGGCTGCCCCGGAGCCGGGACTGCCGTCCACCAGCCTCGCCGGCCCCAGGCGGCGGACGCGCTGTCCGCCAATCGGGCACCCACCCGGAGAGCCGCCAGTCAGGCACCGGGATGCCAGTCCTCACGTTCCCTGGGTCCCGGGAGGCAAGGGCTTTCGCAATGGACTGACGACCGCCGGCATCTGCAGATCGCCGCGTCGCTCGAAGGGCACAGTGCCGATCCCGGAGAGGTTGAGACGGCCGACGATCCGGTAGTCGATACGCTCGCGGCCACCCTTCTGCAACTCGCGCAACTGTTTCAGCGCGCTCCCCAGGGTGCTGGTGGCCATCACATCAAGTACCGCTTCGCCGAAACGCGGGACGGTGACGCCCTTGTCCGACAGGCCGGTAATGAATGGCTGTCCGTTCAATTCGACTTCGACACTGAGGCCGTTGATCCGCAATTCCACATCGTTGGGGTTCTGGACGCGCAACTTGAGAATGAAGCGTTGTTCGAACACGCCGACCTGCACCAGTTTCAGGCCGGCCACGCTGACTTCGGGCTTCTGCGACAGGCCGCCAAGACCCGCACAAGCGCTCAACAAGGCAATCGACAGGATGATCAGACCTCGTCTCACCGGCTTTGCCTGCCAGCTTCGAGAACCCGCAACAGGGTTGCCGTGTCGGACGACCCCCAGCCCATGGCCATCAAGGCATTGAGCTGCTGGCCAACCTGGCCGGAAACCGGCAGCGGCACGCCAAGGCGATGCGCTTCGGCGATCACTGCGGCGTAGTCCTTGTGATGCAGGCGTGCTTCGACGCCGGCGTCAAAGTCGCGCTCAACCATTTTCCTGCCCATCACTTCGAGCACCCGGCTGCCGGCCGAGCCACCGGCCAGTGCCTGCCGCACCCTCACCGGATCGGCACCGGCCGTGCGACTGAAGTGCAGCGCCTCGGCAACCGCCTGAATGGCGGCGACCATCACCATCTGGTTGCATGCTTTCGCCACCTGCCCGGCGCCGTTGTCGCCGACATGCACGATCTTCCGGCCCAGCAACTCGAGGAGCGGCCGCACGCGCTCGAGTGCCGTCGCCTGGCCACCGACCATGATCGCCAGCGTCGCGGCGATGGCGCCCTGCTCACCGCCGGAGACCGGCGCATCGAGCATGTCGACGCCGTGCAGCGACAGACGCTGCGCCAGCGAACGCGCCATTTCCGGCGCGATGGTGCTCATGTCGACGAGGATCGAGCCGGCGGCAAACCCTTCGGCCAGGCCGTCCTCGCCGAAGGTCACCTGCTCGACGTCGGATCCGGCGGTAATGACCGTGAACACCACCTGTGAACGCCGGGCGACCGCCGCCGCGCTGCCACAGCTGACTGCGCCGGCTTCGAGCAAGGGCCGGCATGATGCCGAGTGCCGCGCCCATACCGCCACCGGATGACCTGCGCGCCGCAGATGCAGCGCCATCGGCCGGCCCATGACGCCGAGGCCGATGAAGCCAAGCTGCATCAGTTCTCTCCACCCGACAGCCGCTCGAGCAGCTTGAGGATGGCAATCGAATCCTCCTCACCGAGACCCGAGCCGACCATCGCGTTGTACATCTGGGCCGTCGCCGCCGACACTGGCAGGCACAGGCCCAGCTCGTGCGCGCTCTGCATGACGATGTTCATGTCCTTCTGGTGCATCCAGGACTTGAAGCCGGGCTTGAAGTTGCGGTCGAGCATGCGCTGGCCGTGATTCTCGAGAATCTTCGAATAGGCGAAACCGCCGAGCAGCGCCTCGCGCACCCGGGCCGGGTCAACCCCGCTTTTCGCCGCGAAGTTGAGCGCCTCGGCAACGGTCAGCACGCCGACCCCGGTGACGATCTGGTTTGCCGCCTTGGCCACCTGCCCGGCACCCGAATCGCCGACGTGCACAATGTTCTTGCCCATGCACGCAAAAGCCGGGCGCGCGGTCGCGAAAGCGGCCTCGCTGCCGCCGACCATGATCGACAGCGTCCCGGCAACCGCGCCCACCTCGCCACCCGAAACCGGGGCATCGAGGAAATCGATGCCTCTTTCAAGCAGGCGGGCGGCGATGTCGCGCGCGGCTGCCGGCCGGATCGTGCTCATGTCGACGGCCACCTGCCCGGCCCTGCCGGCGCTCGCCACCCCCTGCTCGCCGAGCATCACCTGTTCGACATCGGGCGCATCGGCGACCATCGAGATCACCAAATCAACCACCGCCGCCAGCGCAGCCGGACTCGCCGCAGCACTCGCGCCAGCGTCGAGCAGGGGTTGCATCGACTCCGCACGGCGCGCCCAGACCGTGATGGGGTGACCACCGCGCAACAGGTTCAGCGCCATCGGGCGCCCCATGATCCCCAGACCGATGAATCCGATGTTCATTGCTCTTCCCCTCGCCGCGGCGTGACAATCAAGCGTCGGAGTGTACCTTGCCACAGCGCCCCAAGTCGATGACATCATGCGGCCGGCGGTCGCCGACGAAACCGCCCGCCGGACTTTGTTCAAGGGCTTCCGGTTATCATCTGCATCTTTCGCTGCAGAGGGTTCATCGCATGGGATCAGCAGACAATGACCGGGCAGCAAACCCGCCTGTCGGTGCGTGGACGGTTTTCCTGGTCTTCCTTCGCCTGGGACTGACGTCGTTCGGCGGGCCGATTGCACACCTCGGATACTTCCGCGACGAGTTTGTCACTCGCCGGCACTGGCTCGGTGAGCGCAGCTACGCCGACCTGGTTGCCCTCTGCCAATTCCTGCCCGGCCCCGCCAGCAGTCAGGTGGGCATGGCGATCGGGCTGTCGCGCGCCGGGTTCCCCGGCGCTCTGGCGGCCTGGGCAGGATTCACCCTGCCCTCGGCAATCGCCCTGATCCTCTTCGCCATCGGCGTTGCGAGCTGGGGCAACGCCCTGCCCGCCGGCGCGCTGCACGGTTTGAAGGTCGTCGCCGTGGCGGTCGTCGCGCAGGCGGTATGGGGCATGGCGTGCAATCTGTGCACTGACAGCACGCGCGTCACCATCGCCGCAGTCGCTGCCTGCGTGACTCTGCTCTGGCCGACCGCCTGGGGACAGGTCGGCATGATCACCAGCGCAGCCGTCGTCGGCTGGCTCGTGTTCAAACCCGTCCAGGATGCAAGCCACGATCCATTGCCGATTGCCGTCAGTCGTCGCCTGGCGGCCGTGCTGCTGGTACTTTTCGCTGCCCTGCTGATCGCTCTGCCGATTCTTCTCCGCATCTGGCCGAACCAGGCCCTGGCGCTGTCTGACGCCTTTTTCCGCGCCGGCGCGCTGGTCTTTGGCGGCGGACACGTCGTGCTGCCGCTTCTGCAGGCCGAGGTCGTGCCCAGCGGTTGGCTGACAAACGAGACCTTCCTGGCCGGCTATGGTGCCGCACAGGCCGTGCCCGGCCCGCTGTTCACCTTTGCCGCGTTCCTCGGGGCATCGATGAATACCGCGCCCAGTGGCTGGATTGGCGGCCTGCTCTGTCTTGTCGCCATCTTCATCCCCTCGTTCCTTCTCGTCGCCGGGGCGCTGCCCTTCTGGGAACAGCTGCGCCGCAGCGTTCGCACCCAGGCCGCGCTCGCCGGCGTCAATGCGGCGGTCGTCGGCCTGCTCCTGGCGGCCCTGTATCAACCGGTGTGGACCAGTGCCATCTTCCGGCCGGAGGATTTCGGCCTGGCGCTGCTGGCCTTCGTTGCCCTGATGTTCTGGAAGCTGCCGCCCTGGCTGGTTGTCCTGGCGACCGGCCTGGCCGGATGGCTGATCAGCGTCGTCCGCTGAAGCACTCGCCGCTGCGCCACCGGGCGCTCGCGGGTGCGCCGAGCGACCGGTCGGCTTCCGGGTCGGTTTTCAGCCGATCACCGTGACCACCACCCGGCGCCGATGCGATATCGTCCGGTGCTCCCAGAGATAGATCCCCTGCCAGGTTCCGAGGCGCATCTCGCCGTTGCCGACAGGCACCGTCAATGAGGAACCGGCGATGATGTTCCGCCCGTGCGCCGCCATGTCGTCGTCGCCCTCGTTGTCGTGGTGATAGGCCGGATCGCCGTCGGGCGCCCAGCGGGCAGCGAGGGTTTCCAGATCCCGACGCACCGACGGATCGGCGTTCTCGGTCAGCACCACCGAGCAGCTGGTATGCTGGACGAAGACGTTGACCAGACCGATCGCAACCCCTGCCGCGCGAACGATCCGCGCCACCTCGTCGGTGATCTCGATCGTGCCGCGACCGCGACTATGAACGTCAAACGTTTGCTGATAAGCCATGGGTCGCTCCTTTGCCGGTCGCCTAGAAGGCCGACCCCGGCGTCTTGAGAAATTCGAGTTCGGCCGCCGTCGACTGGCGACCGAGAATGGCATTGCGGTGCGGGTAGCGCCCGAAGCGCTCGATGATCGCCTGGTGGCGACGTTCGAAGTCGAGGTTTCGCTCCATGCCCTCGGCCGCGAACAGCGTGACCGCCAAGGCGTGGATCAGGGCCGACTCGCTGTGCATGTACGGGAGATAGAGAAAAGCTCGCCGCCCCGAATCGAGGACGCGGTCCAGGCCGGCGGCAACCGCTTCCTGGGCAAGCACCAGCGCCATGCCGTCGGCGGCAAAAGCCTCGGGACGATCGCGGAAGAGGTTGCGCGAGAACTGGTCGAGGACAATGATCTCGGCCAGCCGACCATCGGCCGCAGCGGCACCCCGGCGCCAGTCGTACAACTCGCCGCGCACCGCTGCGGCATGCAGCGCGCCGAAACGTGTCTCGACCAGACGGTCGAAAACGTCCGATTTCGCCCACCATTGCGCCGGGCTCGTCTCCTCGAACCAGAAGTCAAGAACGTCCGCTGGCGTCATCGAAACACCCTTGCGGTTGCACAGCAGACGACGGACATCGGCAAACCCTCCAGGATCATTGTTCGACGACCCGGGCGCGCAGCAGTTTCACCGCACCCCGCCTGACCTTGCTTTCCACGCGCCGCACCTGCGAGCCGCGGGTCGGCTTCGTCGCCCGCCGTGGCGCCGGCGTGAAGGCGGCCTGGGCGATCAGCTCGCGCAGGCGGAACAGCGCGTCGATGCGATTGCGCTCGAGGCTGCGATGCGCCTGCGCCTTGATGATCACGACACCGTCGGCACTGATGCGCTGATCGCGGCGCTGCAGCAAGCGCGCCTTGAGTTCATCAGGCAGCGATGAGGCAACGATGTCGAAGCGCAGGTGAACGGCGTTGGCTACCTTGTTGACGTTCTGGCCACCCGCCCCCTGCGCGCGAATGGCGGTCACCTCGACCTCGTCCTCACGCAGCTCGATTCTTGGCGAAAGCCCGGGCATCGGCGACCTATTCCCTGTCGTCCGGCGGCGCGCCGACGCCCAGCTCCCGCCAGCCGGCGTGGCCCAGTTCCCTGAGGGTCTGCAGGTTGCGTTCGTAGATCGCTGCGGCATCGGGAAAGGCGGCCACCGCGCGGTCGAGGCTCGCCTCGCGCAGCAGGTGCAGGGTCGGGAAAGGCGAGCGGTTGGTGCAGTTGGTGATGTCATCCGCTTCGCTGTCGGCAAACACGTAGTCCGGGTGAAAACTGGCGACCTGCAGCACGCCCTGCAGCCGCTGCGTCCGCAGCACCACCTCGACGAGATCGAGAAAGCGCACGAAATCAGCGAACTCATTAAGCGCGAGGGGGTGGATCAGCAGCGTCGTATCCACCGCCTCCGGCGGCGCCGCAAGCAGGACCTGCAACTCGCGCTCGAGATCGCCGAGCAGATCCTCGTCGTCCTGCGCATCGCTCACCACGTAGCGCACCAGCCCCTTGCCATGGACGCCCTTGGCAAAGGGACAGAGGTTGAGGCCGATCACCGCCCGTTGCAGCCAGAGACGCGTGGCGGCGATGACTTGGTCGTGGCTGGACTGGGTCTTCTCGATGGTCATGGTCCGGTGATCCGGCGGCTCCGGCGGTCGGGCAGCGATGCTCGCCAGTGTAGCGACTAGCGCCGCCGGAGGCAAAGCGCGGTCGAGACGCCGGCCGCCATGCCGCCGAGCCGACGAAGCCCGACTGCAGGGCATTACAATGCGCTTTCTGTCTCGGGAGAAAGCAATGGAAAGCGTGCCAGCGGTCGTCATCGGTGCCGGTGTGGTCGGGCTGGCCTGTGCCCGTGCACTCGCACGGCGAGGTATCGAGACGGTCATTCTCGAGCGCAACGACACTTTCGGCAGCGAAACCAGCGCCCGCAACAGTGAGGTCATCCACGCCGGTCTCTACTACCCCTCGGGATCGCTCAAGGCAACGCTGTGTGTGGCCGGCCGCCGGCAACTCTACGAATTCTGCAGCACCCACGGCGTCAGCCACCGGCGCTGTGGCAAGCTGATCGTCGCCACCAGCGCCGCGCAGGACGACAAACTCGGGGCACTGCAGCAGCAGGGCCAGCTTAATGGCGTCAATGACCTGCGCTTGCTGAGCGCCGCCGAAGCACGCGCCCGCGAACCCGAACTGGCGTGCACTGCGGCCCTGCTTTCACCGTCCACGGGGATCATCGATAGCCATGGGTTGATGCTGGCGCTGCTCGGCGACGCCGAGCGCGAAGGCGCTTCACTGGCTTTGCGCTGCCCGCTGCACGGCGGCTCGATCGAACCGGCCGGCTTCATCCTTGAGAGCGGCGGCGCCGAGAGCCTGCGCTTCCGAACGGCGATGCTGATCAACGCGGCCGGTCTCTGGGCCCCGGAAGTCGCCAGATCGCTCGCCGGCTTTCCGGCTGACCGGATACCGGCAAGCCATCACGCCAAGGGCAACTACTACGCGCTCGCCGGCCGCTCGCCTTTCTCGCGGCTGGTCTATCCACTGCCGGAAACCGGCGGCCTGGGCGTCCACCTGACCCTGGACCTCGGCGGACAGGCCCGCTTCGGCCCGGACGTCGAGTGGCTGCCCGAGTCCACGCCGGGGCGGCCAATCGCTCCCCTTGATTACCGCGTCGACCCGGCGCGCGCCAGGGCCTTCTACGCCGAGATCCGCCGCTACTGGCCAGGGCTGCCTGACGCGGCGCTGGCGCCGGCCTACGCCGGCATCCGCCCGAAAATCTCCGGCCGCTCGGAGCCGCCCGCCGACTTCCTGATCCAGGGCCCGGCGCAACATGGCATTGCCGGCCTGGTCAACCTCTTCGGCATCGAATCGCCGGGCCTGACCGCGTCGCTGGCAATCGCCGACCATGTCGCCGCAGAACTGCAGGCCGGCTGACCCGATGCGCGCGGTACTCGATACCAACATCGTGATCGATCTGCTGCACTTCGCGGATCCGCAGACGCTGGCGCTGCAGCAGGCCATAGCGCGCGGCACCCTGCACTGCTTTACCGACCGCCCCTGTCTTGCCGAACTGCAGCGCGTCTGTACCTATCCGCAGTTCGGTCTCGACGCGGCAGCACAGGGCGTGCTGCTGGACGGTTACGCCAGTTTCGTTACCCACTGCGAACCCGACGCGGTCGAGGATTACCCGCTGCCCCGCTGCCGCGACGCCGACGACCAGAAGTTCCTGATCCTCGGCATGCGCTGCCGGGCCGACCTGCTGATCACCCGCGACCGCAGGCTGCTGCAACTCGCCCGCCAGCGCCGCCTGCCGCTCCCCTTCGTGATAGTCACGGCCAGCGCGGCCAGCGGGCTGATTGCTGAAAGCGCGACCGCTGCGATCGCCTGAACGCCCTGCCCGCCGGTCAGCGCAATACGCTCGGGACCCTGCAGGACGCTCGCCTGTCGCGCCAGACCGTGCTCACCACGGCAGCACACCCGCACGGCGTCAGATGCGGAAGCCGCCGGCGCAGACCAGGAGTTCGCCGGAGACGTAATTGGCCTCGGGATAGCACAGCATCACGATAGCCCCGGCCGCCTCTTCGGGGGTGCCGCCGCGACCGAGCGGCACCATGGCTTCCATTTGCCGGAGCAGGTCGGGATTGACGCCGGCCTTGATCTGCCGGCCTTCGATTTCCAGCGTCGCGTTGCCACCGGCAGGGGCACTGGTCAAACGGGTATTGATCAGGCCGAAGGCGACGCAATTCACATTCACCCGGTAGCGGCCCCATTCCTTGGCCAGCGTCCGCGTCAGTCCGACGATCCCGGCCTTGGCCGCGGCATAATTGACCTGGCCCGCATTGCCGCCGATGCCGGCAATCGACGAGACGTTGACCACCTTCCGGAAATTCTCCTGCCCGGCCTCGCTCTCCTGCTTCGCTGCCGTGCGGATGAAGTCGGCTGCCGCGCGCAGAATCCGGAAAGGGGCAGTCAGATGCACATCGAGCATCGCTTGCCATTGCTCGTCGGTCATCTTCTGGACGACGTTGTCCCAGGTGTAGCCGGCATTGTTGACGATGATATCGAGCCCGCCGAACTCACCGAGCGCGGTCTGCACGAAGCGCCCGGCAAAGTCGTGCGAGGTCACGCTGCCGACGCAGGCCACCGCCCGCCCGCCGTCAGCGCCGATGTCGGCAACGGTCTGCTCGGCCGGCCCCGCGTCGAGATCATTGACGACCACGCGTGCGCCTTCCCGGGCCAGCTTGAGCGCCACTTCCCGCCCGATGCCCCGCCCCGAACCGCTGACGATGGCCACTTTTCCCGCGAGCTTTCCCATTCGTCTCTCCCCTTGTTGTCAGTCAAACCTGCCAGGGTTTGCCCATCCGGACTCCTGGCCTGAGCAGCGATCTGGCGGCCGCCAGGCGCTCCGCCCATTGGCAACCCCTTTTGGGCAGTCGCTGCGCCGCCGGGCGCACCATGAAAAAGGGCCGCAACAGCGGCCCCTTGGCGAGCACAGCTTACTTGGGCGGCTCTACTCCGCGCAGAACCGCAAACCGCGTGGCGATTTGCCGCGCCCACTTGTCGAAGGCGTCCCTTGCGTACGACCAGCTCTGGAAGGAACTCATGTAGCCCTTGACCCAGGTGTTGGTAGCCCCGGCCGCACCGGCGTCGACATCGGCAGCATACTTCCTCCCGATCTGCGTGTCGGCGCATTCGGCCAGCACGACACCGCTGGCGCCGTCGAGAAACTGCATTTCGATGCCGGTCTCGCCGAGATACGGCGTGGACCCCGCCGGCCTGCCGGTCGCCACCCCGGAACCTGCCTCGGCCACGAAGCCGTAAGGGATCGCGGTACCAGCCAGGCTGCGGCTGACCTGCGTTGGCACCAGATCGGTCAGCGCTATGCGCAAGACGATCACCCCCGGCCCGGGCTCATTGACGATCTGCATCTGCGGCTTCAATTCCTTGACCAGCGCGCCATGAAAGTAGTCGACCAGGGACTTGAGATCCGTCGGGTCGACACCCTCCTGCTGATCGGCCTTGATGGTCACCAGAATTCGGTTGATCAGCACCTTGTTGTAACGCTTCAGGTCCAGTTCCGGCTTCCGCCAGCACAGCGCACCGTCACCGCCGGGCGCAAGCGTCAGGCGACCGTAGTCGCTGAGGAAGCCCGTGCGCGTGATGCGCGCCGGATCACTGGCCGTGACGGTGGTTGACGGGCCGGTCAGCTCGGCACAGCCGCCCAGCAGCAGGGCGACGGCGATGCCCAGGCTGCCAGCCACCCGCCGCGTGCTTTTCGAGCGCATCGTCGCCGCGCCACTGGTCCGAACACAAAACTCATCTGTTGCAGTCATCATTCTGTCTCCCTGTTGGAGTTGATCATTTTACGCCGTCGAGCAGGCCACGTCTTTTGCCGGGCGTCATGGTCGTGAAAAATTGGTGCAGCCTCTCAGGCCGGAACCACAGTCGTCGCCGCTTCCCCCTCGGCGCGCGCCTTGATGACACCGATGACCACGGCCGACTCGCCGGCCTTGCGCAGGATCTGGATGGCCTGCTGGACGTCCTCACGGGTGACGACGACGACCATGCCGATGCCGCAGTTGAAAACGCGGTGCATTTCGCTCTCGGCCACGCTTCCTTGGCGCTGCAGCCAGTCGAATAGTTTCGGGCGCGGCCACGCTGCCTGCACGATCTCGGCGCGGACCGCGCGCGGCAGGATGCGCGGCACGTTGCCGGTCAAGCCGCCACCGGTGATATGGGCCATGCCCTTGACCGGCAGCGACTGCATCAGAGCCAGCAGCGGCTTGACGTAGATTCGGGTCGGCGCCAGGATGGCTTCGCCCAGCGTGGTTTCGCCATCGAAGGCCTGCGCCAGATCGGGCTGCGAGCGGGCAATGATCTTGCGTAGCAGCGAGTAACCGTTGGCGTGGGCACCCGATGATGGCAGGCCAAGCAGGACGTCGCCCGGGACGATCGTTGAGCCGTCGATGATCGCCGACTTCTCGACGACGCCGACGGCAAAACCGGCGAGATCGTACTCACCCGCCGGATACATGCCCGGCATCTCGGCCGTCTCACCGCCGACCAGTGCGCAGCCGGCGAGTTCGCAGCCCCTGGCAATGCCCTTGACGACATCGGCAGCGGTATCGACGTCGAGCTTGCCGCAGGCGAAGTAGTCGAGGAAGAACAGCGGTTCGGCGCCTTGCACCAGGATATCGTTGACGCTCATGGCCACCAGATCGATGCCGATCGTGTCATGCCGCTGCAACTCGAAAGCCAGCTTGAGTTTGGTGCCAACCCCGTCGGTACCCGAAACCAGTACCGGCTCGCGGTAGTTTCGCGGTACTTGGAACAGCGCGCCAAAGCCGCCAATGCCACCGAGCACGCCCGGACGAATGGTCTTGCGGGCGAACGGCTTGATTCGTTCGACCAGTTGATCGCCGGCGTCGATGTCGACACCCGCATCGCGATAGGAGAGAGATTCCTGAGTCATGTTGTAGGGTATCCCGAGCAAGGCTGCCAGATGCTGCGCAGTGGTAGAATGCACGACTTCGATCGTCTGAACCCCGAATCTTATCCGAAATGGCCCTTCCGCGTGCTGACCGCCCGCATACGCCGCAACTCGAAACAGCCCCGATGCGGCAGTTGATCCTTGACCTGCTGCCGGCGGATCCGCCCAGCTTCGACAATTTTGTCACTGGCAGCAACGCGGAAGCGCTGACCGGTCTGGCGGCGTGGCTGGCACCGACGAACCGCGAGTCCGTGTTTTTTGTCTGGGGTGAAGCGGGAGCCGGCAAGACGCATCTGCTGCAGGCGTGTCCGGCAGCGTACTGCGATGCGCGGCTGGACCCGGAACTGTCCGCGCTGGCGCTGGCGCAGGATGTCTACGCCGTGGACCACCTTGAGGCGCTGGTCGACGGTGGGCAGATCGTCCTCTTCAACCTGATCAATCGCCTGCGTGGCGGCGGCGGCCGTCTGCTCGCCGCAGCCGACGAGCCCCCCTCGCGACTGACGCTGCGCGAGGATCTGCGCACCCGCCTGGGGAGCGGTCTGGTTTACCGCCTGCACCCGCTGAGCGACGCCGAGAAGCTGGCGGCACTCGCCGAGCAGGCAAGGACGAGGGGCCTGGTCCTGCCGCCGGAGGCCTTCAGCTACCTCTTTTCGCGTGCACCACGCGACATGCGCAGCCTGGCTGCCTTGCTCCTGGCCATCGACCGTTACTCGCTCGAACACAAGCGTCCGATCACCCTGCCGCTACTGCGCGAGGTTCTGCAAACCTCCCTGAACATCTGAGACCTGTCTGAAAGCAAAGAATGGATCTGGCCCTCTTCGACCTCGACAACACCCTGATCGCTGGTGACAGCGACTTTGAATGGGCGCAGTTCCTGATCGGCAAGGGAATTCTCGACCGCACCCTGTACGAAGCGAGAAATATCGAGTTCTACGAGCAATACAAGGCGGGCACCCTCGATATCGATGTCTTTCTGGATTTCCAGTTGCAGCCCTTATCGCGCTTCCCGCGCGCAGAGCTTGACACCTGGCAGCGCGAATTCCTGTCGCGGCACATCGTGCCGTTGATCGGCACCAAGGCCCGGGCGCTGGTTCGCGAGCATCTCGATGGCGGCGCCCTGTGCGCCATCGTTACGGCAACCAACAGCTTCGTGACCGGACCGATCGTGCGCGAGTTCGGAATCGCCCATCTGATCGCCACCATCCCGGCGCAGGACAATGGCCAATTCACCGGTCAGCCACGCGGCATACCGTCCTTCCGCGAAGGCAAGATCGTCCGCGTCGAGGCCTGGCTCGAAGCCATGGGGTTGTGGTGGAGCAGCTTCGAGCGCAGTTGGTTCTACAGCGACTCTCAGAACGACCTGCCCCTGCTGTCCAGGGTCAGCCACCCGGTGGTCGTGGACCCCGACCCTACCCTGCGCGCCCACGCCACCGCTGCCGGTTGGCCGATTCTGAGTCTGCTCGGGTGAGCGCATTGGCAATCACCCGCCATTGGCCGGTGGAATATCCGCTATCATGCCCCCGCAATAGCACAACCTGAGCAGGACAAGAGCCACAAGCAATGATCCGCAAGTTCATTTCCCGCGTCCTCGGACGCAACCGTGCCGGCAAGCACGGCCAACCGGCAGTCATTGGCGTGGCCCAGCACGGCCTGCAGCGTGACGACATCAGTCGTGGCTGCCAACGTACCATCGAAACCCTGCAGGAGAACGGCTACCAGGCCTATATCGTCGGCGGTGCCGTACGCGACCTGCTGGCCGGCCTGACGCCAAAAGATTTCGACGTTGCCACCAATGCCACGCCGGAACAGGTGCGCCACTGCTTCCGCCGTTCGCGCATCATCGGCCGCCGCTTCCAGATCGTGCATGTCAACATCGGGGCGGAAACGATCGAGGTGACCACTTTCCGCGGCCACCACGGGGAGCAGGGCGGCAACAAGGCGCAAACTGACGAACAGGGCCGCGTGCTGCGTGACAACGTCTTCGGCAGCCAGGCGGAAGATGCGGCGCGCCGGGATTTCACGGTTAACGCCCTGTACTACGATCCGACCTCCGAGACCATCGTCGATTACCATCATGGCGTCGCCGACCTGCGACAGAAGACCCTGCGCATGATCGGCGACCCGAAGACGCGCTACCGCGAGGATCCGGTGCGCATGCTGCGGGCGGTTCGCCTGGCCGCCAAGCTGAGCCTGTCGATCGATCCCGAGGCCCGCCGGCCAATCCGCGAAATGGGCAGTCTGATCGAAAACGTGCCGCCTTCACGCCTGTTCGACGAAATGCTCAAGCTGCTCACCTCCGGCCACGCCGTGCGCTGCGTCACGCAGTTGCGCGAGGAGGGGCTGCACCACGGACTGCTGCCACTGCTCGACGTCATTCTCGACCAGGCGCTCGGCGAACGCTTCGTCATGCTGGCACTGGAGACTACCGATCGTCGGGTACGCGAAGGCAGGCCGATTTCGCCGGGCTTCCTTTTTGCCACTCTGCTCTGGCATGAGGTACTGGCCAAGTGGGAACCACTCAAGGCCAGCGGTGAGCCGGCAATCCCGTCGCTGTTCCAGGCGATGGACGAAGTCCTCGATGTGCAGGCGGAAAAACTCGCGATCACCCGGCGGATCGCCGGTGACATCAAGGATATCTGGGCCCTGCAGCCACGCTTCGAACAACGCTCGGGCAAGCGGCCCTACGGCGTCCTGCAGCAGCCGCGTTTCAAGGCCGGCTACGATTTCCTGCTGCTCCGTGTCGAGTCCGGCGAGATCGAGCGCGAGGTCGGCGAGTGGTGGACGGATTTTCTGCACGCCAGTGACGAGGCACGCGCCGCGATGCTGCTGCCGCAAGCACCCGGGGCGTTGAAGAAACGTCGCCGCCGTCGCCGGCCAACGGCAGACGCTGGACAGAACAGCAGTCTCCCGGAATGAATCGTCGAGGCTGGCCCGCGAGTTCTCCCGGCCACGAGCCCGACGGCAATCGCCGGCCCGGCCTGACGGCCCGATCGCCGGCCGAGCCGGTCGCCGCGCGCGGTTGCCGCGCGAGCAGCGACCAACGCCGCCGCCGGGCCCGGCGTGTCTAGCCGCAACCACCTTGCTTTCGTCGCATTGGGCGCCAATCTCGCCGAACCGGTGGCACAGGTGCGTGCGGCGGGCGTGGCGCTGGCCGAGTTGCCGGGGTCGCACCTGCTGCGGCTCTCGTCGCTCTATCGCACGGCACCAGTAGGCATTCGTGGCCAGCCTGACTTCATCAACGCCGTTGCCGCTCTCGAAACTGTCCTCGAGCCGCAGCAACTGCTCGACGCGCTGTTTGTCGTCGAGCGTCGCTTTGGTCGTCGGCGCGAATTCCACCACGCACCGCGCACCCTCGATCTCGACCTGCTGCTCTACGACGAATGCGAAATTGAAAGCCCGCAACTCAGCCTGCCGCACCCGCGCCTGCACCTGCGCGCCTTCGTCCTCGCTCCCTT
Source organism: Candidatus Accumulibacter necessarius (assembly GCA_017302435.1). Taxonomy (GTDB): domain Bacteria; phylum Pseudomonadota; class Gammaproteobacteria; order Burkholderiales; family Rhodocyclaceae; genus Accumulibacter; species Accumulibacter necessarius. The sequence goes on along the minus strand of JAFLDL010000005.1, from coordinate 59,583 downwards.
GCTCGAGATTGAACCGCTTTGCCGTATCCCAGGGCGCGGCAGCGCGGCCGCCTGGCTACCGGCAGTCAGCCAGCAAAGGATCGAAAAGCTTGGCGAATAGCCAATCTGCCCGCGCGACCGGCCCGGAACCCGATACCCGGCGCGCAGCCGGGCACCGGGTGACAGGGAGATGGTGGCAAAGCCCTGCCCGCATGCCGGTAATCCTTGTCGTTTCGTCTTTTTTCTCTCGCGACGCTGCGCAAAAATGAACATCTGCGGGCTGCTCTGTGTATCCTAGGCGCCGATTGGCTGCCTTGGTGCGTCTTGCACCGCGCGCCCGGCCTGAGCGGCCGATTGCCACGGAGGAAACGGGATGATTTTCGGGGGTAGGGAAAGGATACGCAACCTGGAACGGCGGGTCGGCGAGCTTGAGGGACAGAAAGCGCTGCTGCAGGATCAGCTCGCCTCGGCGCAGGGACAGCACGCGCAATCGCTGCAGAGTTCGGAGTTGGCGGCAAGACAGATTGCCGAACTGCAGCGCCTGTTTGCTGCCTTCCGTTCGTATCGGGAATCGCTGAGCGAGTCGCGGCAGAGCCTCGCCGCGCAGGCTGAGCGGCTACGCAGCGAGAAGACCTTTGCCGCTGCTGACCTGGCTGCGAAGAGCCGTAGCTCGGTAGACGCGATCAGCCAGGAGTTGAACGATCTCGCGCGGGACTCGCGGCAAGCCCTGGACAAGGTGGTCAGTCTGCAAGGCAGTGCCCAGAAGATTGGTGGCATTGTCCACCTGATCAAGGAAATCGCGGACCAGACCAATCTCCTGGCGCTCAACGCGGCAATCGAGGCCGCCCGCGCCGGCGAGGCTGGCCGCGGTTTTGCCGTGGTCGCCGACGAGGTCCGCAAGCTGGCCGACCGAACGACCCATGCCACCAGCGACATTTCTCAACTGGTCACCACCATCCAGGGCGAAACCATCTCGGCCCAGAGCAGCATCGGCAACCTTGCCGAGCAGTCCGATTCATTCAGCGAGCAGGGCCGTCAGGCGTCGTCGACGATTGGTGGCATCAGCGCGCTGGCACAGCAAATGGAGCGAACCGTTGGCGTCGCCGCGCTGCGCAGTTTCATCGAACTGGCCAAGATTGACCATCTGCTTTTCAAGCTAGAGGTCTACCAGGTGTTCATGGGTACCTCGGAAGCCAGCGCCGGAGACCTCGCCACACCTACCGGCTGCCATCTGGGAAAATGGTATTACGAAGGTGAGGGCAAGACCTGCTTCTCGCCACTTGACGGTTACCGGACGCTGGAAGGACCCCATCTCGAGATTCATCGGCAGGGTCGCATGGCGGTCGAGTCGTATCGTGCGGGCAATATCTCGGCCGGCCTGGATGCCGTCGAGCAGATGGAAGCCGCCAGCACGAACGTGCTGCAGTGTCTCGAGCGAATGGCACTGGACGGCGCTGCCAAGCCCGACGTCCTTTTCCTCCAACGCTGATTCGCCACCACCAGCCGCTTGTCATGTCTACGCGCAATACACTCACTGCTGCCCGCCACATCGTCGTCGAAGGCCCGATCGGCGTCGGCAAGACCAGCCTCGCTCGCCGGCTGGGCGCCCATCTGGACGCACACCTGCATCTCGAGCAACCCGAACTGAACCCCTTCCTGAGCCGCTTCTATCAGGATCAGCAGCGATATGCCCTGCAGACACAGTTGTTTTTCCTCTGTCAACGGATTGACAAGCTACGCGAACTGTCGCAGGCCGATCTCCTCACCCGCCCGGTGATCGCGGATTTTCTGCTCGAAAAAGACTCTCTGTTTGCCTTGCTGACGCTTTCCGAGGATGACTACGGCCTGTACCGCCAGATCTGCGAACATCTATCACCACAGGCTGCCCCACCCGATCTGGTGATCTATCTGCAGGCCAAGCCGGAAACACTGATCGCACGGGTGCGCAGGCGCGGCATCGACATGGAACGTAGCATCGGAGATGCGTACCTTACTCGCCTCGCCGAAAGCTACATGCACTTCTTCCACAACTACAACGCAGCGCCGGTGATGGTGGTCAATTCCGAGAACATCAATTTCGTCGATAGCGACGATGACTTTCAACTGCTCGTCAAGCGCATCGAGGCGATGCGCGGACACCGCGAATACTTCAACCGGGGAGAGTAAGCTCATGTCCACCCACGCGGCGACTCGCCGCCTGACGCATCTCGACCTCGCCAGGATGCGCGGCAAAAGCGAGAAGATCGCCGTCCTGACCTGTTACGACGCAAGCTTCGCGCGGCTGTGCGACGCTGCCGGGGTTGATGCCCTGCTGATCGGCGACTCGCTGGGCATGGTCCTGCAAGGCCACGACTCGACGCTACCGGTGACGCTGGCCGACATCGCCTACCATACCGCCAGCGTCGCGCGTGGCAGCCAGCACCCTCTGGTGATCGCTGACATGCCCTTCGGCAGCTTCCAGGAGAGCCCTCAACAGGCCCTGCGCAACGCCGTCGTGCTGATGGCGGCCGGCGCGCAAATGGTCAAACTCGAAGGTGGTGTCGACATGGCCGAGACGACGCGCTTCCTCAGCACGCGCGGCATCCCGGTCTGTGCCCACGTCGGTCTCACGCCGCAATCGGTGCACCAGCTCGGCGGCTACCGGGTCCAGGGCAAGGATGACCCCGGGGCTGCCAGGCTCCTGGCCGACGCCCTCGCACAACAGGAGGCCGGCGCCAGCCTGATCGTTCTCGAAGCCATTCCCGAGGCGCTGGCAGCGGCAACGACGGCCCGACTCGCCATCCCGACGATCGGCATCGGTGCCAGCCGCGAATGCTCCGGCCAGGTGCTTGTCCTGCACGACATGCTGGACATCTCGTCTGGCCGAAAGGCCCGCTTCGTGAGGAACTTCATGGCCGGCCAACCGTCTATCGCCGGGGCCCTCGCAGCCTATGTCGCAGCGGTGAAGGATGGCAGCTTCCCGGGTCCCGAACACTGCTACTGAAGAGAAGCCACCGCCATGCGCCCTCGGTCGCGAAGGACACGTACCGCGCAGCAGGGCAAACACCGCCGCCAGCCCCGGCCAACCGGGCCGGCTGGCGGCGGGCCGGCAACGAAATCACCGTCGCGCCAGTTTGAAAGAGGTTCAACAAAGTCATGCAGATTCACTCGTCGATCCCCGAGTTGCGCGCAGCGCTGCGGCAGCATCAGCGTGTTGCCTTCGTTCCGACCATGGGTAACCTGCACGCCGGCCACATCGCCTTGATGAGAGAGGCGCGCAGCCACGGCGCTACCGTCGTCGCCAGCATTTTCGTCAATCGCCTCCAGTTCGGACCGAATGACGATTTCGATCGCTATCCGCGCACCTTTCAGGCCGACTGCGAGCTGCTCGCCGCGGCCGGCGTCGACCTGCTGTTCGCACCGAGCGAGGCTGAGCTCTACCCCGAGCCACAGCAGTACCATGTCGACCCGCCCGGGATTCAGCATCAACTTGACGGCGAGTTTCGCCCTGGCCACTTTCGTGGGGTTGCCACCGTTGTCCTCAAGCTGTTCAACATCGTGCAGCCGCAGGTGGCACTCTTCGGCAAGAAGGACTACCAGCAGCTGATGGTCCTGCGCAACATGACGCGGCAGCTGGCCTTGCCGGTGGACATCGTCGGCGGCGAGACCATCCGCGCCGATGATGGCCTGGCGCTATCGTCGCGCAACGCTTACCTGTCGGCGCGCGAACGCGCCGAGGCACCCCGCCTCTACCGCCTCCTGCAGGGCATCAGCGCCGCAGTGCGCGCCGGCGAACGGGATTTCACCCGGCTCGAACGCGAGGCAACTGACGAGCTCGACCGCAACGGCTGGAAGACCGACTATGTTGCGGTGCGGCGACAGTCCGACCTGCAAGTCCCGGAAGACGTCGTGGAGCAGTCACTGGTAGTCCTCGCAGCCAGCCGCCTGGGCGCCGCGCGACTGATCGACAACGTCGAAATTGTCCCTGCAAGCCGGCATTGACAGGCTGCCATTAGCCGCTACAATTCGCTTCCCAAAACTCTAAACCGGTGAAAATCCATGCAGAGAACCATGTTGAAGTCGAAGCTGCACCGCGTCAGCGCCACGCACGCCGAGCTTCACTACGAAGGGTCATGCGCGATCGACGAGGATCTCCTCGATGCGGCAAACATCCGTGAATACGAGCAGATCGACGTCTGGAACGTGAACAATGGCGAGCGCTTCACGACTTACGCCCTTCGTGCCGAGCGCGGATCCGGCGTCATCTCGGTCAATGGATCGGCTGCTCGCCGCGCCGCACCGGGCGACCTCCTGATCATTGCCAGCTTCGCGGCGTATAGCGAGGTCGAGCTCACCAAACACGCCCCGCAACTGATCTACGTTGATACTCAGAACCGCATTGTGCGCATGGCTGGCCAAATCCCGACGCAGATTGCCGCCTGAGCAGAGCGCCCACGGCATTGATGAAAGAGCCGCGACACTGGTCGTGGCTTTTTTCGTTTCAGGCCGCCGTCTTGCCCGGGTGAGACCCGCCGATCAGGCAGTTTCAGTCGGTGCTTTCGGCTTGCGCGGGCGCCGACTACGGCTGGCGGGCTTCTTGGCTGCCGGGGCTTCCGGCTCGCTCCCCGTTGCGGCGGCCAGAGACACCTCGGCCGCCAACGTCACTTCCGCCGCGGCAAGACCTTCTCCCACGTCCTCGCTGACCGGAAATTCGCTGGCCACCGCCAGATCAGGCGCGCCACCGCGGATCGCGACCGCCTCCGGCAGGGGAACGTCGCCGAAGAACGCGGCTTCCCGCGCTTGCTCGACAGACTCGAACGAATTGGGCGACTCAGCCGGCGCGGCGTCTTCGCTGACCTCTCTTACCTCTTTGACTTCCCTGACCCGTTTGACGCCTTTGTCGGCTGCTTTCCGCCTGCCCTCCCCTTTCCGACGCGCGGTCGCCGGATTGCTTGCCTCGGCGGCCACTGCGCCCGGACTCGATGGCTCCAGCGTCGCGACTTCCACCGGCTCAGTCGCTGCCTCGGCGGACGATAGCACCCGTGCAGCAATCCCGTTCCGACGAAAGACGTAGGTACCCGATTTTTCGTCGCGACCAATCTCGAGCAGCCCTCGCCCCTGCGCCTCCTCGAGCAGGTTGCCGAAGGCCCGGAAACCATAGTACGACTCGCTGAAATCTGGCTTGCGCCGCTTGATCGCCTCCTTCAGCATCGACGCCCAGATCTTGCCGCTGTCGCCGCGCTCGTCGACCAGCGCATCAAAGGTGGCGACGGCAAGTTCGATCGCCTTGCTCCGACGCGCCTCGAGTTCGGCTCGACGTTCCGCATCCTCTTCCGGCGAGCGCCTGACCGCTGGCTGGGTCTCCTTTGAATCCCGCCGCGCCGACCGTTGCATCTCGCGCACGAGGTCGTCATAGAAGATGAACTCATCGCAGTTACCGATCAGCAGATCAGAGGTTGACTGCTTGACCCCGACGCCGATCACGTACTTGGCGTTCTCCCTCAGCTTGGAAACCAGCGGCGAGAAATCCGAATCGCCGCTGATGATCACGAAGGTATCGACATGCGACTTGGTATAGCAGAGATCGAGCGCGTCAACGACTAGCCGGATGTCGGCCGAATTCTTGCCCGACTGCCGCAAGTGCGGGATCTCGATCAGCTCAAAGCTGGCCTCGTGCATGGTCGACTTGAAGCCCTTGTATCGCTCCCAGTCACAATAAGCCTTCTTGACGACAATACTGCCCTTGAGCAACAGGCGTTCAAGGACCGGCTTGATGTCGAACTTGTCGTACTTCGCGTCGCGAACGCCAAGGGCAACGTTCTCGAAGTCACAGTACAGCGCCATGATGGCGGTTTCGGGCGCTACGGCCATGATTATCGTTCTCCACAGATGATTTCGCCACGCTCAGGCTTGACGACTCGACCGCCACCCGACGAACAAGTGGTCGGCAATGTCCTTGCCGACGCAGACAGCCGCCGATCTCACCCTGGGGAACAATCCGGGAGGCGACTTTCCAACAAACCGTCAAACGCGCACAGGACTTGAAGTGCATCGCCAAGATGGTAAACAATTACCAGCAGGAAGCAAGGAAAAGTCCGGCCCGGAGAAATCCGGGCAGCGCTTGACGCCACACCCTGCGGTCAAAACCCGTGCGCCGGTGCCTGCCGAAGTCGTCGAAAGCCCTGCCGCTCTTTCACCGGACGGCTTTGTCGGTTACCACGAAACTCGACGGCATGTGACGCGAGCGAACTCCGTTGATCGGGCAAGCAATGGATCGCCTGCTCACGGTTGTCGAGCTTCCCGCCAGTTGACGGCAACCAGCTCGAACGCGCCTCTCGCCAACGTGCCACCGAAAAACGCGCAGCTCATTGCCTGCCGACGCGGAATTCCGGGAGACTCTTGATGCACCCAACCCTTGCCACCAGGGTATTGACGACAGCCCTGCTGCTTGCTTCTTCGCCCCTCGCTTCGGCCTGTTCCCCCTACGTTGAAGGGTCCCCGGACCCGGCCTACGCCGTGTTTCGTCCGCACGGCTCGGCCTTTGAAAGCTGCGAGGTGAGCGAGGAAACCTACCGGCGAGTTCTCGCCCAGTGGCTGCAAAGCCGCCCTCCCGAATCTGCTCGGCTTGTCTCCCTTTCCCTCGGTCGCGCCAGGGACTACCCATGGATCTCCCGCCATCTGGCCGATTCGGCGCGAGGCAGCAGCGAATGGAGCGACCACGGCAGACGGATCCCCCCGGGCAGGCAGAACACTCTGGTCGCCAAGCTGTTGTCCGACACCACGTTCCTGCAGCGCCTGGACGCGCCTTTCGTTGGGACAGCGTTCATGGTACGGGGTGTTGCCGTTGAGAAAGTCCTGCTTGGCGCGGCCAGCGAAGCGGCCAGCGACTATTCGGCGGGCGGCCGCACCGCCAAGAAGGTCAAGGTGCCGTACGATGCTCAACTGTGGTTGCGCATCGTGCCACGGGAGTAGCGCACCGATGCAGCGAACCTGACTGTCGTCAGGCGTTGTGGTCACGCGCGGTGCCGGCCTACATGAGGCATCGTCGATTGTGACAGGCGGGCAAAACAGGGTCACAATCCGACTCTCGCTTTCTTGCCATGGAAAGGAGCGAGTGCCGAGACCGTCGTCCAGTCACCCGTCCAGAGGCTGCCAATGCGAGCACAGTTGGAATTCTTATCTGCCGATTTCCCGCCATATCCCGGTGAGGACCAACAGGTCAACCCTGGCCGCTACGGCATCCGCTTGGCGGAATTCCTGTCGCAGGAACTGCCGGCGCATGGCTTCCCTGTCAGCTCGGTCAGCGTTGAAGATTGGGGCGTCAAGGTGGCTCTGGAGAATGCGGAGTACCCACTCTGGCTTGGTTGCGGCAACTATGAGGAGCACGAGAACGCCTTCCTGTGTTTCATCGAACCTTCCACGCCGTTCGTGCGCAAGTGGTTCAGGAAATTACCCAATGCGCCAACGGTGGAAAGATTGGCGACAGCCATGGAAACCATCCTGCAATCCAGCGGCAAGGTCTCCAATCTGCGCTGGTGGTCAGAAAACGAGTTGCGTCGCACCTGATTGATCCTGCCCGGCGCGGCTGGCGGCTCTCCTCCAGCCGTGCATGGCAGTGACTGGCGTGGCGATGGGCGAGTATAATCGGGACTCCCACAACCAGCAGAGAGATACGAACATGGGCCTAGATCGCGTGCCCTCCGGCAAGTCACTCCCCAACGATTTCAACGTCATCATCGAGATCCCGATGCATGCCGATCCGGTGAAGTACGAAGTGGACAAGGATAGCGGAGCGGTCTTCGTCGATCGCTTCATGTCCACCGCCATGCACTACCCGTGCAACTACGGCTACATCCCCCATACCATCGCCGGTGACGGAGATCCGGTCGATGTGCTGGTCGTCACCCAGTTCGCGCTGCCACCGGGAATCGTGGTGCGCTGCCGTCCGATCGGCCTGCTGGCGATGGAAGATGAGGCCGGTCCGGATGGCAAACTATTGGCTGTTCCGGTGGATAGCCTGACACCCATGTATCGCGACATCGAGTCGCCGCGTGATTTCCCCCAGGTCGTGCTTGATCAGATCGCACACTTCTTTGCCCACTACAAGGATCTTGAACGTGGCAAGTTCGTCAAGGTCGCCGGCTGGTTGGGCAGCGACGAAGCGAAGAAGGAAATCATGGAAGGCGTCCGAGCTTACGACGAGGCGAAAGAGAAGCCCGCCTTTTGAACGCGTTCTTCTCGTCACGCTGATCGAGGGGCGCACGAGCGCCCCTTTTGCTGGTAACCGAGCCCATGCCCCTTAGAATTGCGATCGCCCAGATCAACGCCACGGTTGGCGACTTCGTCGGCAACCGCGCGCGAATCCTCGACTTCGCTCAACGTGCGCGCGAACAGGGTGCGCATCTGCTGTTGACGCCGGAACTGGCGCTCTGCGGTTATCCGGCCGAGGACCTGCTGCTGCGCAATGACTTCCTTGCCGCCTGCGAGCGCGAGCTCGCTACCCTGGTCGCCAGCCTGCAGGGAATCGCCGTCCTGGTTGGCCACCCCGAGAAGCGGGGTAGCTGTTGCTACAACGCAGCCACACTGATCAGCGACGGAAAGCGTGTGGCCACTTATTACAAGCAGCGGCTTCCGAGCTACGAAGTCTTCGACGAGGAGCGCTATTTCGATTCCGGTGGAGGGCCATGTGTTGTGACACTCCAGGGCGTTCGCTGTGGCATAAACATCTGCGCCGACGTCTGGGAAGCCGGCGCCGCTGACCTGGCCCGCCAGGCAGGCGCCGAGCTGCTGCTGGTGCTCAACGCCTCGCCGTATCACATCGGCAAGCGGGAGCGGCGGACCGAAGTCCTGCGCCAGCGCATCGCCGCCACCGGCCTGCCGATGGTGTATGCCAATCTCGCGGGCGGACAGGACGAACTGGTTTTTGACGGAGGCTCCTTCGCGCTCGACTCACGCGGCACGATGTGCTGCCAGTTACCGCAGTTCGAGGAGGCGCTGGCTGTCGTCGAACTGATCGATGGCGAGTTGCAGCCGGGCACCATCGTTCCGGCGCCATGCCTGGAAGCCGAGGTCTATCAGGCCCTGGTCCTCGGAGTGCGTGACTACCTGGGCAAGAACGGCTTTCCTGGCGCGATCATCGGCCTGTCCGGCGGCATCGACTCGGCTTTGACGCTCTGCGTCGCGGTCGACGCCCTGGGCGCCGACCGGGTACGTGCGGTGATGATGCCTTCTCCTTACACGGCGGCGATCAGCCTTTCGGATTCGCGCGAGATGGTCCGCCTGCTTGGCGTACGTTACGACGAAATCGCCATTGAGCCAGCAATGCTGACGCTTGATGGCATGCTTGAAGCGCAGTTTGCCGGCCTGCCGGCCGACACCACCGAAGAAAACCTGCAAGCCAGGATCCGCGGCATGATCCTGATGGCGATCTCGAACAAGACCGGTTCTCTGGTACTGACGACCGGCAACAAGTCGGAAATGGCGGTCGGTTATTGCACGCTCTATGGCGACATGGCTGGTGGCTTCGCTGTGATCAAGGACATTGCCAAAACCCTGGTCTATCGGCTCGCGCGCTGGCGAAATACGCGCTCATACGCGATTCCCGAACGCATCATCAGTCGCCCGCCTTCGGCCGAGTTGAAGCCGGGCCAGACCGATCAGGACAGTCTTCCCCCCTACGAGATTCTCGACGCAATCGTCGAGGCCTACATGGAAAAGGATCTCAGCCCACGCGAGATCATTGCCCGGGGTTTTGCCGAAGCCGATGTGCGCCGGGTCGTCCATCTGCTCAAGATCAGCGAATACAAAAGGCGGCAGGCACCCGTCGGCATCCGCGTCACGCAGCGCGGTTTCGGGAAGGATTGGCGCTATCCGATCACCAATCGCTACCGCGACACGTACTGATCGCTTGCAGGTGCGTGATTTCTGATACGATTTCCTTACGATCTTCCCTGGAGCCAAGGCCATGAAAAAAATTGAAGCGATCATCAAACCGTTCAAGCTCGACGAAGTACGTGAAGCGCTGTCGGAGATTGGCGTCACCGGCCTGACCGTGACAGAGGTCAAGGGATTTGGCCGTCAGAAGGGCCATACTGAACTCTATCGTGGGGCAGAGTACGTGGTTGATTTCCTGCCCAAGGTGAAGATCGAGATTGTCGTTACCGATGGCGCGGTCGACGGCGCCATCGACTCAATCGTCAAGGCGGCACGTACCGGCAAGATTGGCGATGGCAAGATTTTCGTCAGCACGGTCGAGCAGGTGGTGCGTATCCGCACCGGTGAACTTGACGAGTCCGCGATCTAGGCCTCCACCCAAGAAAAGGCACGCCCACCGGCAGCTATGAGCGGTAGAGCGCCTTGCCGCCGGCCTTCAACAAAACCCACAATGCGCCGTCACCGCCGTCGCTGGGCGGCGCGTGACAGAAAGCCAGCACGTCCTTGCAACGGCCAAGCCAGACCTTGACCAGTTGGCGCAGAATGGCTTCACGGCCGGGTGACCCGTGCCCACGGCCGTGCACGATGCGCAGGCAGCGCTTTCCGGCGGCCAGCGATTCGGCAACGAACTCCGTCACCTGCTCGTGGGCCTCATGCCGGTTCATGCCATGCAGGTCGACATGACCCTGGATGCTCCAGCGACCGCGCCGCAGGTCGCGCAACACGGTCCGTGACAATCCGCTGCGCACGAAGGAATCGGCGCCGCCGAGATCGAGCCAGTCGTCGATGGCCAGAGGTCCGTGCAGCAGCTCGCCGATCACGGCTGCTTCGTCGAGTTCCCGCTGCCGAGGCCGCGGACTGGGCTTTGGCGCATCCAGGATGACTCGATCGCGCTTGGGCAAGGGTCTGGCGCCGTCCACAGCGGCGAGAAACATGGCCAGATCCTCCGCGCTGTGCTGATCTCGCTGACTCATCGCGGGCGTTGCTCCTCATGCGGGCAGCTGGCGACTACGTTGTCTGAAAACGGCCAGAATCTCAGCCGGCCAGGCCGAGACTGTCGAGGTAGCGCTCGGCGTCGAGCGCCGCCATGCAGCCGCTACCTGCCGAAGTGCAGGCCTGCCGGTAAATGTGATCCTGCACATCGCCGGCGGCAAAGACGCCGGCGATCGAGGTTGCCGTGGCGTTTCCCTGATGCCCGCAATGGGTCAGCAGATAGCCACCTTCCATGGCCAGCTGGCCAATGAACAAATCGGTGTTCGGCTTGTGGCCGATGGCGATGAAGACCCCCATCAGTGGCAGGACTTCTGCCTCGTTGCTCAGCTTGTCGCGGATACGGATGCCAGTGACGCCCGACTGGTCGCCGAGGACCTCGTCAAGCGTGCAGTTCCAGCGGATCGTCACTTTGCCGGCCTTTTCCTTGGCAAACAGCTTGTCCTGCAGAATTTTTTCGCTGCGGAGCTTGTCACGCCGATGCACCAGGGTCACGTGACTGGCGATATTTGCCAGGTAAAGAGCCTCCTCGACCGCCGTGTTGCCGCCGCCGATGACTGCGACCGGTTGGTTGCGGTAGAAGAAACCGTCGCAGGTGGCGCAGGCGGAAACACCGCGCCCGGCATACGCTTCCTCGGACGGCAGGCCCAGATACTGGGCTGAAGCACCGGTGGCGATAATCAGTGCGTCGCAGGTATAGGTGGCCGAATCGCCCATCAGGGTGAACGGTTTTTCGGTCAGCCGCGCGGTGTGAATGTGGTCGAAAACGATCTCGGTCTCGAAGCGGCGCGCATGCTCTTCGAAGCGCTGCATCAGCTCGGGTCCCTGAACGCCCTGCGCATCGGCGGGCCAGTTGTCGACGTCGGTGGTCGTCGTCAGTTGGCCGCCCTGAGCCATGCCGGTGATCAGCACCGGCTTGAGGTTGGCGCGGGCAGCATAAACGGCGGCGGTATAGCCAGCGGGGCCGGATCCAAGGATCAGCAGACGGCAGTGGCGGGTTGCTGTGGTCATCTTGATTTGCTCTGGTGATTGGTCACAAAAAAATTATAACCGGCAACCCTGGCCGTTCTGGCGCCAAGTTTGTCCGCGGTTTGCTTCGAAAACCTGCAACTTGCCTTATAATCATCGCGCAAGCCCTTGATAGAAATCACTTCAATTGACGAAAGAATGGCCCATGAACACTCAGGTCGAGCAGCCCAGAAGAGGACCAAGCCTGATTTTGCTCCATAGCATCCCGATATTTGCCGGCGTCCCCGATTCACAACTCGAGCAGATCGCCAAGGTTGCCTTTCATCGTCGGGTACCACGCCAGACAACGATCGTCCGCGCGGGTGACAGCACCGACTCCCTCTACGTTCTCATCAGCGGCGGTGCCAAAGTACTCAAGAGCGATGAAGAAGGAAGGGAGGTGATTTTGACCCTGCTGGGCCCTGGGGAGTTCTTCGGCGAGATGGGGCTGATCGATGGCAGTCCTCGTTCTGCCGATGTGATGGCGACCGAGACCTGCGAATTGCTGGTGATTACCAAGGCCGACTTCAAGCGCTGCCTGGCCGAAAACTTCGACCTCTGCCTCAATATCATGAAGAGTCTGGTTCAACGCCTGCGCGAGGCAGATCGCAACATCGAGAGCCTGGCGCTGATGGACGTTTACGGGCGGGTCGCCAAGTTGCTGATCGATTTTTCCGAAGAAGAGCGCGGCCAGCGCGTGATCCGGCGACGAGTGACCAAGCAGGACATCGCCAAGATGATCGGCGCCTCCCGCGAAATGGTCAGTCGGGTCATGAAAGACCTTGAGAACCGTGGCTACTTCCGGGTCGAGGAAGGCCGCATAGTCATCCTGGAAAAGCGCGTACCTGCGGCTCCTGTCCCTGCTCCCCGGCCCTGAAGCCACTTTGTCCAAGTCCAACTGATGGCTTTGCTGAACAAACTGGGCAGCAGGATTGCCTACCCGTCGAAAGCACCGAGTCCGCTGCCCGAGAAGATCGCTGCGCTCCTGCAGGAATCGCGCTGGCTGTTGCTGATCGTCATTGCCAGCTTTCTCTCGCTTGCTCTGTGGGGCTACCATCGAGCGGACCCCGGCTGGTCACACGCCGTCCACACGACGACGTTGCACAACCCGGCCGGCCGAAGCGGCGCCTGGCTGGCCGACCTGATGCTCTACGTTTTCGGTCTTTCGGCGTGGTGGTGGATCATTCTGCTGCTGATGTTCGTCTGGTGGGGCTATCGGCGTCTCGACGGCCAGCGACCTGCCGACCGGCGCCCGCTGTATATTGCCCTGGCCGGCTTTCTCGTCCTGATCGTCGCCAGCAGCGGACTTGAATCCCTGCGTTTCTATACGCTCAAGGTCACGCTGCCGGTCGGTCCTGGCGGCGTGATGGGCATTGAGGTCAGTGCCTTGGCCATCCGCTATCTGGGCTATACGGGCGCAACGCTTGCTCTTTTTGCCATGCTCGTGCTTGGCTGGAGTATCTTTTCCGGCATGTCGTGGATCACTGCGGCCGAACGCGTCGGGGCATTGCTCGAAGGGGGAGTCCTGGCGGTTCGCAAGCTGTTCGAACGTTGGCAGGACCGACGCATCGGACGTGAAGTGGCCCGTGAGCGCGAGGCGGTGGTCGAGGTCGAGAAGAAACGGAGCGAGCCTCACGAGCCGACCCTGAGCGAAAAATCTCCCGCGGTCGCCCCGCCGCAGCCGAAGGCGAGCAAGCACACTGAACCCCACGAGCCAACGCTCGTCAACCCGCCCGAACCGATCGCCGCTCCCCCACTGCCCGCAAAAGTCGAGAAGCGCATTGACCGCGAGCGGCAGGCCCCACTGTTCCCGGAAGCCATCGCCGGGGGCATGTTGCCACCCCTGCATCTGCTCGAACCGGCGCCACTGCAGAGTGACCGCGTTCGCCCGGAGACGCTGGAATATACCTCGCGCCTGATCGAACGCAAACTCGCCGACTTTGGCGTCCAGGTGGCTGTGACGGCTGCCTACCCTGGCCCGGTAATCACACGCTATGAGATCGAGCCGGCTGTCGGGGTAAAGGGCTCCCAGATCCTCAACCTGGCCAAGGATCTGGCGCGTTCGCTGTCATTGGTATCGGTGCGCGTGGTCGAGACGGTACCCGGCAAGTCGTCGATGGCGCTTGAACTGCCGAACCCCAAGCGGCAGATGGTCCGCCTGCTGGAAATCATCTCCAGCAAGGAATACAGCGACATGAACTCGGCGCTGACGATCACGCTCGGCAAGGATATCGGCGGTCAACCCCTGGTCGTTGATCTGGCCAAGATGCCGCATCTGCTGGTTGCCGGTACGACCGGCTCTGGCAAGTCGGTCGGTATCAACGCGATGATCCTCTCCCTGCTCTACAAGGCCGAGCCGGACCAGGTACGGCTGATTCTGGTCGATCCCAAGATGCTTGAACTGTCAATCTACGAGGGTATCCCGCATCTGCTGGCGCCGGTCGTGGTCGATATGAAGCATGCGGCGAACGCACTCAACTGGTGCGTTGGCGAAATGGAAAAGCGCTACAAACTGATGTCGGCAATGGGCGTACGCAATCTGGCCGGCCTCAATCATCGCATCCGCGATGCCGCAAAGAGTGGCGAGAAAATTCCCAACCCGGTGTCGCTCACTCCGGACACCCCTGAACCCTTGTCGATTCTGCCTTACATCGTGGTGGTCATCGACGAACTCGCTGACCTGATGATGGTGTCCGGCAAGACCGTCGAGCAACTGATTGCCCGCCTGGCCCAAAAGGCGCGCGCCTCGGGAATCCACCTGATCCTCGCGACACAGCGACCGTCGGTCGATGTCATTACCGGACTGATCAAGGCCAATATCCCAACGCGCATCTCCTTCCAGGTTTCGTCGAAGATCGACTCGCGAACCATTCTCGACCAAATGGGTGCAGAAGCCCTGCTGGGTCAGGGCGACATGCTTTACCTGGCACCAGGCACCGGCTATCCGACACGCGTCCATGGTGCTTTTGTCGCCGACGAGGAAGTGCATCGGGTGGTCGATTATCTGAAGAAGGCGGGCGCTCCGGACTACGTTGACGGCGTCCTCACGGGTTCCGCTGGCGATGACGATGGCGAAGGCGGCAGCGGCGGTGAGAATGGCGGCCTCGATACCGATGGTGAGGCTGACCCGGTCTACGATCAGGCCGTCGAAGTGGTGCTGAAGAATCGCCGCGCTTCCATTTCCCTCGTTCAGCGCCATCTGCGCATAGGCTATAACCGGTCGGCACGGCTGATCGAGGCGATGGAAAAGGCCGGTCTGGTGTCCGCCATGGACGCCCGTGGCGGTCGCGAAGTCCTCGCGCGCAAGGAAGAGGAATGATCGGGCGAGCGCTCCTCGCAGCGGCCTGCCTGCTCGCGGCGCAGGCCGCGAACGCCGGGGCCATCGACAAACTGCGTCAGTTCCTCGAATCAACCCGGACCGTACGCGCCGATTTCGCGCAAACCGTGGTGGCCAGGAACGGGCGCCAGGGACAGGCCTCCAGCGGCGCCATGATGTTCTCGCGACCAGGCAAGTTTCGCTGGCAGATCGACAAGCCCTATAGTCAACTGCTGGTTGGCGACGGAGAACGAGTCTGGATCCATGACCCGGACTTGCGCCAGGTCACGGTCAGGAAGGCGGGTGCCGCTCTCGGCGGAACGCCGGCCGCACTGCTTGCGGGTGACAGCGCGATCGAAAAGAGCTTCACCCTGAGCGAAGCTGGCGAGCGGGAGGGACTGGAGTGGGTAGAGGCGATTCCCAAGGCGCAGGACAGCGGATTCGAGAAGGTCCGCCTTGGCTTTGCCGGAAGTGAACTGCGAGCGATGGAGTTGTTCGACAGCCTCGGTCAGAAGACCTCGCTGGTATTTTCACATCTCGAGCGCAACCCGCGTCTGGCGCCTTCCCTGTTTCGCTTCACCCCGCCAGCCAACACCGACGTGATTGGCGACTGAGAGCCGGGTTAGAGAGGTTGGCGACGCACCCCGGACGGAGATGCTTGACTTGGCGTTGCCGCGCCGTATAATGCGCACTTCCTTGAAGTTGTGTGCAGTTCCGGCTTTGATGAAGGCGCGTAGCTCAGCTGGTTAGAGCACCACCTTGACATGGTGGGGGTCGTTGGTTCGAGTCCAATCGCGCCTACCAAGCGTATCGCCAGTGCCAGCAGGGCGCCGGGCAGACGTCCTTGGGAGAGCAGGCCAGTAGTTGCAGAGAACATGATCAAGCCGCCCGCGGGCGGTTTTTTTGTTGATGCACCTCCCTGCGACTGGTGATGACTTGCGGCTATGCCATCGACGCGCAATGCGATAACATGGCTCGACAGTGGCGAGAGCCCGGAGGGCGGTGGACCTCACCTGAGCACCTTGTCGGGACCTGCTGGCATGAGCCAGACCAACCCCCTCAAGCCACTTCCCAGTGGTCGGTGGCCCGCCAAAAAAAGTGAAGGAGTGAGAAATATGGATAAGCCCGGCGAACGAGTTGACACTGAGACCGAGGCCACCCTGCTGTCGGCCTCACCGGAGCAGTACATGTCTGCAGGCCAGTTGGCTTTCTTTCGCCGACGGCTACTCGCGGAAGAGCAGGCCCTTCTCTCGGCAGTAAAGACGACCGCAGGCCACCTGCAGGAGAGTGAAACAAGTTCCGACTGGAACGATCGTGCCAGCGCGGAAGAGGAGCACACCCTGGAGCTGCGCGTTCGGGATCGCGAGAGGAAGCTCCTGCAGAAAATCCGCGAAGCAGTGAAGCGCATCGATGACGGTAACTATGGTTGGTGCGAGGAAACCGGCGAACCGATCGGCATCGCCCGACTGCTGGCGCGGCCAACGGCGGCCCTGTGCCTCGAAGCGCAGGAACGTCGCGAACAGGTAAAGCGCCGCTTTGGTTGATGAATGGCGACCGAGGCGTCGGCTGTGGTCTTTGCGGATGACCTGCCGCGAACCGGTTGCGTGCCCGGCGACGCGTCGCCTGATCGCAGACTGGCTGGTGCCGGCTTATGCTGATGGCTAACGCGGTGGCTCACGGAGAACTCGGAAGAACAAGATGAAGGCGCGCAAGCACATGTCCGCGCCGGGCGACCGGACAACAGCGCGTCAACAGATATCGGCAACGGTGCTGTTCGCCGATATCTGCGGCAGTACCCGGTTGTTCGAAGAGTATGGCAACTGGCAGGCAAGGCAGATCGAGAGCCGTATCCTCGAATTGCTCAAGGCCGCGACCGCCGAGTTTGGCGGTACCGTCATCAAGACCATCGGCGATGAAATCATGAGCCGCTTTCCGGATGCCGAGCGGGCGATGAACGCTGCCTCTGAGATGCACACGGCAATCAAGGACGATTCGTACCTGATGGAATTCAGCATTTCCATCAAGATCGGTCTGCAGCACGGGCCCGTACTCGTCGAGCAGGACGACCTGTTCGGCGACGCGGTCAATGTGGCCGCCCGCATGGTTTCGCTGGCCAAGGCTGACCAGATCATCACCACCCGCGAGACGGTCAGCCAGTTGCCGGACGACCTTGAACAGATGACTCGTAGCCTTGGCCGCTCGTGGGTGCGCGGCAAACAGGATGAGATGGAGATCGTCGAAGTACTCTGGCAGGAACCCTCCAGCCTGACCCAGGTCGTTAGTACGGAACAGCAGGAAGAATTGCGCAGCCTCCTGGTCGCCCGGCTGATCCTCATCTATCGCGGCGCAACCTTCGAAGTAATGCCGAGTTCCCGGATGTTTACCCTCGGACGTGGAGAGAAGAACAATCTGGTGATAGACAACGACCGGGTGTCCCGCAGTCATGCCGACATCCAGTTCCGCCAGGGCAAGTTTATCCTCGCTGACGGCAGCACCAACGGAACCTATCTATTACTGGACAACGGTGCCCGCTTCTTTGTGCAACGGGAGGAGTTCACTCTGCACGATCGGGGAATCATCTGCCTGGGACAGGCGGTCGCCAACAACTCTCCTGACCTGATCCGCTATGAGTGCATTCAGGCCTGACCACTGTGTACCACCTGGCTACGTTCCAGAAGATCGTCAGCACCCAGCGACATCTGGCCTCGACAACCCGTCCGGTCACTTTCCCAGTTCCGCCCTCCGATTCCGGCTCGATCGCCCCTTGCTTGCCCGGCGAAATTCGCTATAATGCGCAGCTTGCACAGCGCGAAGGAAGATCGCTCAGCCAAGAGCCGAGCGCCCTACCGCCAAGACCTGTCTGCAGCAACACGGAGTGGTAGTTCAGTTGGTTAGAATACCGGCCTGTCACGCCGGGGGTCGCGGGTTCGAGTCCCGTCCACTCCGCCAGCATCCATAGCAGAAAGCCCAGCCATGACTGGGCTTTCCTGTTTCTGGATCGTCACCTGACGCTGGCCGCAAGGCGACACCTCCCCGCCAGCAGCCTCTCCGCAACCGCCCGCCGCTGTAGTGACAGCCGATCTTGCCGACGCAATTGCTCTCCACCTTCTGCGCGTGTTTGTTCTATAATCATTGGCTTGCAGTCTCACCATTCGACCAGGTGATCCCACGCAGCGGGGATGAACTGGCGCCCACCCGAGAACGAGAACAGGATGTACGGATGACGCCACGAATCGCGTTTGCAGTTGCATTTGCTTTGGCCTGTGTTGCTGCTTCGGCTGACGACGTAGCGAACCAGGGTCTTCCTTTCCCCAATGTCGGTCTTGCCAAGACCGAAAGCATCAATTCAGCCCAGCAGCTCGCAAGCGATGGTGTCTTGCCGGTCGTCGAACTCGTCGCGCCCGTACGGCTCGCCGAGACCATCGATCTGACCTCCGAGCCGGAGGAGTTGTTCCAGCGCATGCGGCAGGGCTTCTCGATGCCCAACATCAACAACGCGCTGGTCCTGCATCACCAGCAGTGGTATCTCAACCACCCGGAGTCCCTGCGCCGCATGGTCGAGCGCAGCAGTCGCTACCTGCATCACATTGTCGAGGAAATCGAGAAGCGTGGCATGCCGATGGAGCTTGCCCTTTTGCCCATGGTCGAAAGCGCCTACAACCCGACGGCCTACTCGCGCAGTCATGCTTCCGGCCTCTGGCAGTTCGTGCCGGCGACCGGCAAGCAATACAAGCTCGAACAGAACTGGTGGGTCGACGAGCGGCGCGACATCGTCGCCTCGACCGCAGCCGCCCTCGAATACCTGCAATACATCTACGATCTGCACGGCGACTGGCACCTCGCGCTTGCCTCCTACAACTGGGGCGAAGGCGCTGTCGGGCGAGCAATCAACAAGAACAAAGCCAATGGTCTGCCAACCGACTACCTGAGCCTGACGATGCCCGAGGAAACTCGGCATTACGTCCCCAAGCTGCAGGCCCTGAAGAACGTCTTCAGCAACCCGAACATTCTCGCTACCCTCAATATCCGCGGTGTTCCCAATCGACCCTATTTCGCGACAGTCACCAAGACAGCCAATATCGACGTGACGCTCGCCGCCCGGCTTGCAGAAATGCCTGTCAAGGAGTTCGTTGCCCTGAACCCGGCGCACAATCGCCCGGTCATCAAGTCCGAAACGCCGATGGTCATCCCGGCGCACAAGGTAGATACCTTCATCAGCAATCTTGAGGCTCACGAGGAGAGCGAAAAGCCGCTCTCCTCGTGGCAGGCCTATACGCTGCGTCCGGGCGAAAAGCTCGAAGAGGTTGCCCCGCGCTTCGGCATGACGGTCGCCAACCTGAAGGCCGTCAATGGCATCAGCGGCAGGATCAGGATGTCTCCCGGGCTCACCCTGCTGGTCGCGGGCCAGGAGGGTGCAGATCCAGCCGACGTCGCCGGACTGCCGGAGCCAAGACTCGTGGCCGAACAGCCGCGGCTGCCGCAGGTGGTAGAGCCAGCGCCGGTCGCGACCGCTCACACGCACACGGTACAGAAGGGCGAAACGCTGCTCAAGGTAGCGCAGCGTTACGGCATGACGCTGACGGAGCTGAAACAAATCAACAAGCTGCGCGCCGAGCGAGCGACAGCCGGCACCAGGCTGACCGTAGCGACACCCGAGCCAGCCATCAAACCGGCACCTGCCGGACAACGCACAACCCTTGCCAGGAGCGAGGACGGCAAGCAGGCGTCGCCACGTAGCGACGCGACAGCCATCGCGGTCACGCGCAGCCACGCTGTACGCAAGGGCGAAACGCTTTCAGAGATTGCCAGCCGATACGACATGACACTGGCCGAGCTGAAGCAGATCAACAAGCTGCGAGTCAACCAGGTCAACGCCGGTACCAGACTGGCAGTCGCAGCGCCGGAGCCAGTCAGCAAGCCACTGGCAGGCAAGTCACGCAGCGAGATGGCTGAGGTCGAAAGCCGGCAAGACAAGGCAGCCAGGAGCGGCCGTCAGGACGTGGCCAGGGTCGACGTCAAGACCGCAGAGAAAGCCGCCAACAAGGCCCGCGACGCGTCAGAGCAGACCCGGCCGGGCAGCAAGAAACAGACGAAGCTGGCGCAATACACGATTCGTCGTGGCGATACGCTGGTTTCGATCGCCAAACAGTTCCGGGTCGAGAAGGACGATATCCTGCGCTGGAATCGCATCCAGAGCAACGATCTCAAGCCTGGACAGCGGCTGACCATCCAGCTCGTACAGAATAGCTTCTAGACTGGAGGGTTTCCCGGCCACAACTGACGCCGCCGAAAGGCGGCGTTCTGCTGCCGGCCGTTACCAGGTGAAGCTAGCGGTAGAGGTGGCAGTTCACCGCATGCGTGGTTGATACGGCAGTCGTCTCGGGATAGCGCTCGCGACAAACGGCGCTGGCTTGTCGACAGCGGGGATGAAAGTGGCAACCAGTCGGCGGCTTGGCCGGCGACGGCATCTCACCCGGCAAGTGAATGACCTCCGGCTGCACATCCAGACGCGGGCTCGGCACCGCCGACAGGAGGGCGCGAGTGTAGGGGTGCTGCGGCGAACGCAGCACCTCGTCCACCGTTCCCCGTTCGACGATGCGGCCGAGGTACATCACCGCCACCTCGTGCGCGAGGTGATCGACGACGGCGAAGTTATGGGTGATGAACAGGTAGGCGAGGCGAAGATCGGCCTGCAGCGTCGCCAGCAAATTGAGAATCTGTGCCTGCACCGACACGTCGAGCGCCGAGGTTGGTTCGTCGCAGATCACCAGGTCGGGCTGCACGGCGAGCGCGCGGGCAATCGCGATCCGCTGCCGCTGACCACCGGAAAACTCGTGCGGATAGCGCCCGGCTGCCTCCGGAGCCAGTCCCACCTGTTCCAGAACGGCGGCGATGGCGGCCCCGTTACCCTGCCCCGTCGCATCAAACCCGAGCGCCCGCATGCCCTCGCCAATGATCTCACCGACCGAAAGCCGTGGATTAAGCGAAGCAAAGGGGTCCTGGAAGATCATCTGCATGCGCCGACGCAATGGCCGCTGGGCGCGGCGCGACTGGGCGCCGAGAGCCTGCCCGAGCAACTGCACGCGGCCGCCACTGGCCGGGATCAGTTGCAGGATCGCCTTGCCGACTGTCGTCTTGCCGCAACCCGACTCGCCGACCAACGCCAGTGTGCGGCCCGATGCCAGTTCGAGCGAGACGCCATCGACCGCTCGCACGTAACCAACGGTGCGCTGCAGGAGGCCGCGTCGAATCGGAAAATGCACGCGCAGATCCTCGACCGCAAGCAGCGCAGGCGCTTGCCCGCCGACAGCGCCATGGGCAGCGACCACGGCCGCGCCGATATCCCCGCGCCCCGCGCCCTCCTGGCCATCGAGATGGCAGCGCAGACGATGCCCGACTGCCACCTGCCGCCAGGCCGGCGCCTGTTGACGACACAGATCCCAGGCGTGCGGGCAACGGGCCGCGAAACGACAGCCGCCGGGCATCTCTGACAGCGGTGGCACCTGCCCCGGAATGGTCTCCAGCCTGCCGCCGCGGCGGGCCAGATCGGGCAAGGCAGCGAACAGCTTGCGCGTATACGGGTGCTGCGGCGATGAAAAGAAGGCTTCGCGTGGCGCTTCCTCGACGATCTCGCCAGCGTACATGACACCGACGCGGGTGGCCATCTGGGCCACCACACCGAGGTCGTGGGTGATCAGCAGCATGCCCATAGCCCGATCGACCTGCAAGCGACGTAGCAGGTCGAGGATCTGTGCCTGGATGGTGACGTCAAGTGCAGTCGTCGGCTCGTCGGCGATCAGCAGGCGTGGATTGCCTGCCAGCGCGACGGCGATCATCACCCGCTGCTTCATGCCGCCGGAAAGCTGGAAGGGATATTCGCCAAGCCGGCGGCCCGGGTCGGCAATGCCGACCGCCGTCAGCAGTTCGAGCGACCGTTCCCGCGCCGCCTGCCCGACAAGCCCGAGATGGCGTTCGAGTACCTCGCCCAGCTGGTGACCGACGGTCAGTACCGGGTTGAGGCTGGTCGCCGGCTCCTGAAAAATCATCGCCATGCCGCCGCCGCGAACGCCACGCATCTCGGCTTCGGACAAGCACAGCAGGTCGCGTCCCTCGAATGACACTTCGCCGCCAGCGATCCGCCCGGCAGCCGGCAGCAGGCGCAGCAGCGCCAGCGCCGTCGCCGACTTGCCGCACCCAGACTCGCCGAGCAGCGCCAGCGTCTCGCCGGCAGCAAGCCGGAAGCCGATGCCGTCGACCGCCGGCAGCAGCGAGCGCCCACTGACAAAGGCGATGCGCAAGTCGCGCACGCACAGCAACACGTCGTCACTCAAGCTGGCCTCCCGGCTCATGCCGACCCCGCCAGACGGGGATCGAACGCATCGCGCACGGCATCGGCGAGCAGGTTCGCTGCCAGCACCAGCGTAAACATGAAAACGAAGGCCGCCGCCAGCGACCACCAGACCATCGGTTCACGGGCGAGCTCCAGGCGGGCATTGTTGATCATCGTCCCGAAGCTGATCATGGTCGGATCGACGCCGATGCCGACGTAGGACAGCACTGCTTCGGCCAGCACCAGGCTGGAAAAGTCCATCACCAGAGCGATGATCACGATGTGCATCAGGTTGGGCAGGATATGGCGCGCAATGATCCTCAGGTCGGAGACGCCAAAGGCCTGCGCCGCCTGAATGTACTCCAGTTCGCGCAGCTTCAGCGCCTCGCCGCGCAGCAGCCGGCACAGCCCGGTCCAGCTGGTCACCCCGAGGATGAAGCACAGCGCCAGCAGGCGCAGGTCGGCGCGTTCGGCGGCGGTGGCGAACCACTGCGGATGGGTGTCGATCACCACCTGCATCATCAGCACGGCGGCGGCGATCAGCAGCACACCGGGGATCGAGCTGAGGGTCGTGTACAGGTACTGGATCAGGTCGTCGACCCAGCCACGGAAGTAGCCGGCGATGACCCCGAGCAAAATCGACAGCGGCAACATCACCAGCGTCGTCACCAGCCCGATAACCAGCGCCGTGCGCACGCTCTTCAGCACCTGATAGAGCACATCCTGGCCGACCTTGTCGGTGCCAAAGACATGGTAGTCGACCGCCAGCAGCGCCAGCGGCGAGGCAAGCAGCAGCAACCCGGCAATCGCCGCGAGCACCGCATTCCACGCAAAATCACTCTCGTTTCGCCAGATCCGTCGCCAGGCCTCGCGGTGCGGGCAGCCGGCCCGCCGGGCCAGAGCGGCCGCCGTCGTTGCCGCCAGCGCCCACCAGGCGAGCAGCGCAATGCCCGTGGCGCGCAGGACGCGTTCGCCAATGTCGGCATCGCGCCGTGCCTCGTCGGCGCCGAGGTGCGCGCCGCCATACTTCAGGCGCGGATAGTCGCGGCTCTGTCGAAGCTGGCCGTCGGCATCGCGCACCTCGATCGACTCCTTGGCGTGCGCACGCGTCGCCAGCGGTTCCGAATAGGTCTTTTCGTTGCGTGTGCGCAATGAGCTCAGGATACTGTCGAGCAGCGACAACACTTCCACCGCGTAAACGGTCGCCTGCTGCTCGCTGCCGGCAGCGCCCTGCCCGGCACTGTGCTCGAGGCGCGGGCGATAGTGGATCGAATCGAGCAGGCCGACGACGACAAAGGCGATCAGCAACGTGGCGGAAGCCATCCCCGCCCGGCTGCGGCCCACCCGCCGCCACGCCGCGGCGAGCAGCGGCTTACGCGCCGACAGCACGCCAAGCGCGATGGCACCGACCAGCAGCAGCCAGATCAGCACATCGGACCAGAGGATGACGGGCAGGAAAGGCATCAGTTGAAACGAATCCGCGGGTCGACGAAGGTATAGGAAAGATCGGTGAGGATCAGTCCGAAGATGTAGAGTACCGAACCGATGAACACCATCGCACGGACCACTGCAAAGTCCTGCGCGTTGATCGCGTCGATCGTGTAGCTGCCCAGCCCCGGGATGCCGAAGAACGATTCAGTCAGCAACGAGCCCATGAAGAGCAGCGGGATGACGACCACGACCCCGGTCAGGATCGGAATCATCGCGTTGCGCAGAACGTGACGGAACAGCACGGTCACCTCGGACAGCCCCTTGGCACGCGCGGTGCGCACATAGTCCTTGGAGATTTCCTCGATGAAGATGGTGCGATACCAGCGGGTCGACGAACCGATGCCGGAAACGACCCCGATCACCACCGGCAGGATGAGGAACTTCCAGGCGTCGAGACCACCCCCGTAACCCGAGATCGGCACCAGCTTCCAGATCTTGCTCACCAGATACTGGCCACCGATGATGTAGAAAAGGCCCGAGATCGACATCATCGCCACGCAGAGAACGACGCCCCAGAAATCAAGATAGCTGGCGCGGAAGAAGGTCAGCAGCAGGGCAAACGAGACGGTGACCAGCAGGCCGAGGATGAAGGTCGGCAGGGCGATGGCCAGCGAGGGCCCCATCCGGGTGGTGATCTCGCGGGCGATGTCGCGACCGTCCTCGGCCCTCCCGAAATCGCCGGCGAACATGCGCACCGACTTGGTGAAAAAAATGGTGTCGGTGAATATGGCACTGCCGGAAGCCGCCTGGTTGATGAACAGCGGCCGGTCGTAGCCGCGTTCGGCCTTCCAGCGCTCGATGGCTTCCGGCGTCACGCGCTTGACACCCAACTGCATGCGCGCCATATCGTCCGGCGTGTTGACCACGAAGAACAGCGCAAAGGTGATCAGGTTAACGCCGATCAGGATCGGCAGGGCGTAGAGCAGGCGGCGGACGAGGTAAGCGAGCATGGTGGGCGAATATACCTCAAGCCGTGGCGAGTGGCCGCTGCCGCGCGATCGGAGCGCGCATCAGCGGGCCGTGCTGCGTTCACGACGGCGATACGCGATCGCCGCCGGCAGCAGGACAGCCCCCAGGACCACGGTCGCCGCTGCCAGCGGCCAGAGCACCGGTCGATTCCATTCCTCGCGCAAACGCTCCCGCTGGGCCACGTCGACACGCTGATACTTGAGGATGTTGTTGCCAACATCGGTCGGCTTGCGGTTGTGCAGCCAGACATGGCCGAGCGTGTAGCTCTTCGGGTGAAAGCCGTAGATCCATGGGGCATCGTGCTGCAGCAGCGCAATCGCCTGGCGGATGATCGCCAGCCGCTCGCCGCCGCGCGGACCGTCGCTCTCCATGTTCTTCATCTGCTCGAACAGGCGGTCGAACTGTGGATTGGCGTAGTTGGAGGCGTTCTCGCCGGCCTTTGCCACCTTGCCCTCCGACCCCGCGAGCAGGAAGAGGAAGTTCTCCGGATCGGGATAATCGGCATTCCAGCCCAGGTAATAGAGTTGCACCGCCCCCTTGCGCACCTTCTCCTGGAAGCGGTTGAAGTCGGTCGACCGCACCACGAGCTGGATGTCGAGCTTGGCGAACTGCCGCGTCAGCCAGTCCAGTCGCGACTTTTCCCCCATGCCGCCGGTGGTCGTGTCGAGATTCAGGACCAGCGGCTCACCGCTCGTGGCATGGCGACCATTCGGCCAGCCAGCCTCGGCGAGCAGCTTCTTCGCCTCTGCCACCGGCTTGCGCTGCGGCCGCCCGTCGACCCAGTCGTAAACGACCGGATTGCTGCCCTCCTTGCCTTCCAGGTAACCGAAGATCCCCGGCGGCAGCGGACTGGTCGCCGCGATGCCGCGGCCGTTCATGAAGATCGAGATGAATTCCTCCTGGTCGATGACCATCGACAACGCCTGCCGCAGCTTCGTCGGCTGCTCGGCCAGGCCACCGACCACCGGGTCGAGCATGTTGAAGCCCATGTAGAAGATCGACGCCCGCACGCTGGTCAGCAAACGGATGCCCTTGTCGCGCATCTCGTCGGTCAACTGTACGTCGCCGCCAACTCCGAGGCGCACCGCCTGGTCGAAGCTGTCCGAGGAAATCCCGGAGGCATCGTAGTAGCCCTGCAGAAACTTGTTCCAATAGGGAATGCTCTCCTTCTCGCGCGAATAGATCGCCTGCTCGATGAACGGCAGCGGCTTGCCGCAATCGGCCAGCAAGCCGGCCGCCCCGTCTTCGGGCTCGCCCTGGCAGGGATAGGTCTCGCCGTGGAAGTTGGGGTTACGTTCGAGAATCATGCGGCTGTTGGGGTCGTTCTGCGTCAGCATGAAGGGACCAGTGCCCACCGGATACCAGTCGAGCGTCAGGTTCTTCCCGGCCATCCCGGGCTGATGGTAGAAACGGTCGACCTCGCGTGGCACCGGTGCGAAGAAGGGCATCGCCAGCCAATAGACGAACTGTGGATACTTGCCGCGCAGCCTGATGCGATAGGTGTAGCGATCGATGCGGCTGGCGCCGGCCAACGGCAGACGATCGAGATCCAGCCAGGCGCCGGACGGCAGGGCGCTGGCCTCTGCCTGCAAGGCAGCGCCGAGCTCGCGCAGGCCAACGATGCGCTCGGCCATCATGCTGAAGATCGGCGAATGCAGGCGCGGATGCGCCAGTCGCTTGATCTGGTAGATATAGTCGTCGGCAATCAGTTCGCGCGTGCCGGTTTGCGGGAAATCGGTGATCTTCTCAATCCCGCGCAGCTCCTCGCGATCGAGATCCCGATACAGCGGCTGGCCAGCGGCATCGACGGCAAAAGCCGGGTGCGGCTGATAGCGGATCCCCGGGCGAATACGAATATCGTAGACGCTGTGCGCAATCGCCGCCAGTGGCGCATCGGCCGGCAACTCCTGGCCATGTTCGTTGTAATAACGTGGCACAGGTACGGCATCGCTGGTCAGCGGAATCAGCGTGTACGGGCGCCTCAGGTAGTGATACTGCAGTGGCGGCTCGTAGATCTGCGCCGTGAAGGTGATTTCGTCCTCGCTGTAGGATTGCACCGGGTCGAGATGCTTGGGGCGGTCGGTGAACGCCGAATAGAGGATGTTCCGGCCACGCTCGGCGCGCGGGTAGGGATCGTTCTGCTCGCTGCCACAGGCCGTGAGCAGGAGCAGCAGTACGACGAAGTCGAAACGGAAAACAGACATGGGACGGCAGTGTAGCGCGAAGTCCGCCCGATTGGGTCCGCCGGCGCAACCGGGGCCGACGGCCGATGCCCGACGACGATCGCCGGCGACCGGGTGGAATCCTTTATAATCGTGCGGTCAAGCTGATCCGAACAAGAACCTGCCAACAAGCCAATTTCAGTTACCGGAGAACCCATGGGATTCCTTGCCGACAAGCGTATTTTGATCACCGGGGTGCTGTCCAAGCACTCGATCGCCTACGGCATCGCGAGGGCCTGCCACCGGGAAGGCGCGCAACTGGCTTTCACCTATCAGAGCGAGCGCTTCAAGGATCGCCTCGCCAAGTTCGCCAAGGAATTCGACAGCACCCTGGTCTTTCCCTGTGACGTCGCCGAGGACGCCGAGATCGCGCAGTTGTTCGCCGACCTGGGCCAGCACTGGGAAGGCCTCGAAGGGCTGGTGCATTCGATCGCCTACGCCCCCGGCGAAGCGATCGAAGGCGACTTTCTCGACGGCATCACCCGCGACGCCTTCCGCATCGCGCATGATGTCTCGTCCTACAGCTACCCGGCGCTGGCCAAGGCCGCCCGGCCGCTGCTGCTGCAAGGCCGCAACCCTGCCCTGCTCGCGCTCTCCTACCTTGGCGCCGAACGCACCCTGCCCAACTACAACACCATGGGCCTCGCCAAGGCCAGCCTCGAAGCCGCCACCCGCTATCTCGCCTTCTGCCTCGGTCCGCAAGGGATCCGTGCCAACGCCATCTCGGCCGGCCCGATCAAGACCCTGGCCGCTTCCGGCATTGGCAACTTCTCACGCCTGCTCGCCTACAACGCACACAACGCACCGCTACGCCGCAACATCACCATCGACGAAGTCGGCAACGCCGCCGCCTTCATGCTCTCTGACCTGGCCAGCGGCATCACCGGCGAGATCATGTACGTCGATGGCGGACTGAATACAACGGCGCTGGGGAATCCAGAACCGCTGCCCGCCTGAACGGGGGAGCAATCGCTGCGCGAAGCGGCCATCGCACAGGGCTCTTGCAGAAGGGATCCACAGTATCCCCGTGCAGCCTTTTCACAGCGGGTCGACAACACCCCCGGCAGGGCTCGCCCACCGGCAAGCCACGCGCTCAAGCTGCCCACCCTTGTATGCTCACTCCGACGCGGAAGAAAGTCGCACCGCTGCCAACGCTTGCCATGCTCGCCTGGTTGCCCATGTCGGAATGGAGCGGGTGGATAGTTCCGGATAGTTCCGGATAGTTCCGGGGACAGTATACTAAATTCCAGCCGCTGCTTGCCGCGCCCGTCTCGACGCTCCTCGGCCATCTGCTGTTGGAACGAGCAATTTTGTATACTGTCCCTGTAATTCATCGCTACGTATCTCGCAGGCGCGGCGGGCGACAGCCTACCGTGAGGGCGACTTCATCCGCCTGCTGACTATTGCGCCCGACCACGACAGCGCCTACGGCAAGAAATAGGGAGTTCCGGAGACAGCGGGGAGTTCCGCGGACAGTATAGTAAATTCCCGCCGCTGCCTGCCGCGGCCACTTCGACTCGTCTCCGCCATCTGCTATCGCAACGAGCAATTTTGTATACTGTCCCCGGAATTAGTCCCCGGAATTACGAGCGTGCGCGGCAGCCGGGGACGATGACCTGCGGCTGATGCAGCAAGCCCGGTCCGCACCGGCGCTCAGTCCGTCCGCGTGCGCTGTTCCTGCTGCTTCTTGATCAGCTGCTGCAGCACCGCCACCAGCGCGGCGCCGCTCATGCCCACCATCAGGACGCCATTGACCGCCTCCAGCGGGCCGAGCAGTTTCCACGACTTGCTCATGACGATGTCGCCATAGCCCAGCGAGGCGAAATTCACCCCCGAGTGGTAGACGGCCTCGTAGAACTCGGTGAACTCCCCCAGCGCCAGGAACAGGCAGCCCCACAGCGTGATCTGGAGAAGGTTGCCGGCGGTCAGGATCAGCATCACGAAAAGAAGTGGACGTACCTGGACGCGCGCCCCGGTGGCGGCGATCCTGTCCGATGCGCGCAGGTAGTAGCGAATGCTCCAGAAGGTGAACAACACCTGCAGGATCAGGCAGAGCAGCATGGTCGGCAGGCCGACAAGCAGATTGGGCAGCATCGTTTCTCTCCTATTTTCAGCCGTGGTCGAAGAACAGCGCCTGGCGGCGCGTGGTGCGCCAGCGTTCGAGTAGCCAGACCATCCCCCAGGCATAGAGCGCGACGCCGACGAACAGGCCGACACGGACGGCGGACGCCCCCAGTACCCCCGTGCCGCTGGCGCTGTCCTCGATCGCCGGACCGAGCAGGATCAGGATGGTCATCAGGGCATCGTTCCAGAACACGGGCGGGTAGGCCGTGCGCCTGACCCCGAAAATCCGTGCGCCGGCCCACAGCGCGGCTGCCATCATCCACAGCAG
Source organism: Candidatus Accumulibacter necessarius (assembly GCA_017302435.1). Taxonomy (GTDB): domain Bacteria; phylum Pseudomonadota; class Gammaproteobacteria; order Burkholderiales; family Rhodocyclaceae; genus Accumulibacter; species Accumulibacter necessarius. The sequence goes on along the minus strand of JAFLDL010000005.1, from coordinate 29,974 downwards.
CAGCATCCACAGGTTGGGCCAGAGCGACAGGCCGCACCACACGACCAGGGCCATCGCCGCCCCCATCAGGGTCGATCCCACCAGTTCCTTGCCGGCCGAGCGCGTGTCGGTGGAACCCGCCTGCTGCCCAAGGGAAGCGGTCTTCATGATCGCCGCCAGATAGAACGATGGGTCGGTCAGCGCCAGCACGAACACCGGCATTACGACCAGCGTGCCGCGCAGCGCGATCCAGCTCGCCGTCTCGCGGCTGGGGGGCTGCGCCTTGGTAGCCTTGGCCGCCGCACCCGGCGCGTCGGGAAAAAAGGCGTGCGAAAGGCTGCCGACCAGGCCGCCGACCGCGATCCCGACGGCGATGGTCACGCTGATGACCGTCACCAGCGCCTGCTCGGCCACCCCGGCGACCGGGATAAGCGTGATAACCACGAGGAGGAGCAGGGTCAGCGGGTTGCCGGTCCGGATGCCGAAGAAGAACAGCGCGTACAGGATCGCGCCGGTCAGCAGGACCGCGGCCAACGCGTAGTTCTCCAGCAAGGGGACCATCAGCACGCCCGTGATCAGCAGGCCGCCGAGCAGCAGGGCAAAGGCCGCCGCCTTGAGCGGCGGAATCGGCGGACCCGGCTTGCACAAAACGATCATGGCCATCAGGCAGACCACGTGCGGCAGCTGCAGAGCGAAGCCGTAGGCGACCAGCACGGCGAGGCCGATACCGACCGCCAGCCGCAGAACCGCCTTGTCCGCCGGGGCGATCATCGGTCGCTCAATAGAGGTAGGAGAGCAGGCTCATCAGCCGGATGTAGCCCGCGCCGAGCAGGTTCATCAGGAAGTTGTCGCCGGTGAAGACCATCACCTCGGCCTGGCCGCCGATGCGGACCTTCCGCAGGCGGTCGGCTTCGGACACGTCGAACTCGATGGCCACCGGGAAGCGCTGCGCCTGGCGCAGCCAGTCGCGGCTGTTCTGGATCGTCGGCAGCGTTCCCGGCGGCGCCTGCTGGCCGGAGCTGACGCCGCTGCCGACGCTGCGCACGTGGCCCTTGAGCACCTCGCCGGGCAGCACGTCGAGGACGATCGCCACCTCGTCGCCGGGATCGATATTGCCGAGGTTGTTCTCGGTCAGGTCGGCGTTGATCCACAGGTCGTGGATGGCGATCAGCGTCATCGCCGCCGCGCCCGCCTGGGCGAAATGGCCGACATCGGTGCGCAGGTCGGTGACGACGCCACGGCCGGGGGCGACCACCTGCGTGCGCGCCAGATCCAGCTCGGCCTTCTCGATCGCCGAGCGCGCGCTGCGCAGTTGCGCGTTGTTGTCGCCGCTCTCGCCGGCGGCTTCCTGCGCCTTGCGCAGGTCGGCCTCGGCGGCCTTTTCCTGGCTACGCGCCTGGATCCGGGTAGCCTGCGCGACCTCCAGCCGGCGCACGGAGATGGCGCCGGGGTCCTCGGCGTAAAGCGTTTCCTGCCGCGTCGCATCCTTGTCAGCCTTGACGTGGTTGGCCTGGGCCGCCTGCAGCGAGGCGCGTGCCGCCTCGACAGTCGCCGCCGAGGCATTGACCGAGCGCTGCACCGACTCGTAGTCCGAGCGGCTGCGCTGCAACGCGATCCGGTACTGGCTGGGATCGATGTCGAACAGCGGCTGCCCCGCCTGTACCTCATCGTTGTTCCTGACGTGCACCGCCAGCACTTTGCCCGCCACTTCCGCCGCGACCGGCACGACGAATGCCTGCACCCGCGCCTGCGTGGTGTGCGGCGTCAGCCGGTCGGCGACGAAGTACCAGAGCAGGCTGGCGGCGATCAGAGCGAGCACGACCGTCGCACCGATCCTGGTGGCCTTGCCCGGCTGCGGCGCTTCGTCGCCGGTTGCGGTCGACGGGTTGTGGTTGGGCGATTCCTCGGTCATCGTTCCTCCCTCTCCGGTGTGATCTGTGGCGGAGCGGCATCGGGCGGCGGCAACGGCACCGCCAGCAGGTCGCGCCAGTCGCTGCGCTCGGCCATCGTCTCGCGCGTCGCGTCGTCCACCAGCGGCCGGCCGCGCGCCTGCTGCCAGCCGCCACCCATCGCCTTGTACAGCGTCACCAGACTCTGCGCGACGTTGCCAAGGTTGTTCACCAGCCGCTCCTGCTGGTTGAACAGTGCCCGCTGCGAATCGAGCACGCGCTCGAAGCCGGCCATGCCTTCTCGGTACTGGATGGTGGCGATGTCAAGCGAGCGCTGCGCCGCCTTGACCGATTCCTCGAGCAACGGAACCTGCTCGCGGTTGGCGACGAAGCCGACCGCGGCGTCATCGACCTCGCGCGCCGCCTGCAGCACCGTCCCCTGGTACTGCTCGTAGAGTTGCTGGAAGCGGGCGTCCTGCACCAGCACCTCGTTGCTCAGGCGACCGAAGTCGAAGACGTTCCACACCAGACTGGGGCCAATCGCCCAGTCGAACTTGCGTGGCGCCCCGGACAACGACGTCGTCGACACGCCGAGCGAACCGAGTAGCGCGATCGACGGGTAGAGGTCGGCGACGCTGACGCCGATCAGCGCCGACTGCGCCGCCAGTTGCATCTCGGCGGCGCGCACGTCGGGGCGGCGGCGCAGCATCTCGGCCGGCATGTCGGCGACGATCGCCAGTTCGGTCCGCGGAATGCGTTCCCGGCCCGCCGCCATTTCCGGTAAAGGACCCGGCGGACGGGCCAGCAGCACCGAGAGCGCGTTCTGCGTCTGGCGCACGCTGCCCTCGATCTGCGGGATCGAGGCGAGGGTGCTGAGGTATTGCGACTTCGCCTGCTGCACGTCGAGTTCGGAGTCATTGCCGTACTTGAAAAGCCGTTCGGTGATCTCCAGGCTGCGCTTCTGCAGCGCGGCGTTTTCGCGGGCAATCGTCAGCCGCATTTCGAGGGTGCGGATCGAGGTGTAGAGGGTTGCGACCTGCGCCGCGATCAGCACCTGCAGGTCATCGTACTGGGCGATGGTGGCGAAGTAGCCGGCATCCGCGGCCTCGATGCTGCGCCGGAACTTGCCCCAGAAGTCGATCTCCCAGCCGACGTTAAAGCCGATGTTGTACGCGGTCAGCGCGGTGTCCGGCCCGCTGCTCGCCTCCGTGCCCGTGCGCAGGACCTTGCCGGTCACCTGCTGCTGCTGCGGGTAGAGCAGGCTGCCGGCGATCGCCAGTTGCGCACGCGCTTCCATGATGCGCATGCCGGCCGTGCGCACGTTCGGGTTGGCGCGCTGCGCCTCGGCAACCAGCGCGTCGAGCACCGGGTCGTCGAAGTTCCGCCACCATTCCTCGGTCTGCGCTCGCGACCGGCCGCGCTGTTCCGCCGCCAGCTCCGTCAGCGAGCCGCCCGACCAGTCGGCCAGCGACGCCACCTCGGGCCGCTTGAAATCCGGCCCGACAGCGGCGCAGCCAGCGACCAGCAGCGCCGTGGCGAGGGCGGGCAGGCGCGGGCGGGCTGCGCCGTCGAAGCATCGCCGCATTGGCTCAGGCGGCGGTGGAGGATGAATCGCCGGCGGCCGGTGGCCGTGTCCTTTCCGGGTTGTCGGCCACCCAGCGCATGAAGATCTGGTAGCCCAGCGCCAGCAAGGTCGCCCCGATGAACATGCCGAGGATGCCCGACGTCGCCATGCCGCCGAGCGCGCCGATCAGGATCACCGGCATCGGCGCATCGACGCCGCGGCCGAGCATGATCGGCTTCAGGACGTTGTCGGCGAAGCCGGCGACGAACAGCAGCACGCTGTAGGCGACGGCGGGGACGGTGGCGTAGTCGCCGCTCGCCCAGATCCAGCCGATCGCCGGCAGCGTCACCAGCAGTGCCGGCAGTTGCGCGATGCCGAGAACGAGGACGATCACCGCCAGGACGCCGGCGAAAGGGACGCCGGCGATCAGCAGCGAGACGCCGATCAACAACGCCTGGATGCAGGCGATGCCGATGACACCGGACGCGACGGCGCGCACCGTTGCGGTCGACAGCGCGGTGAACTCCTGGCCCCGGGCCAGCCCGGCGAAGCGTTCGAAGATCTCCAGCATCGCCCGCGCGCCCGCTTCGCCCCAGGCCATCATGATGCCGGCGACGATGAACGATAAGATGAACATCAGCAGGCTGCCGCCGAGTCCGGCGACCGTGCCCAGCGCCTTGGTCGCCAGTTCGCCGATCTTGGGCTGCATGCTCTTGACCACTGCCGGCAGGTCCTCGTGGGCCTGCGACCAGAGCGCATGCACCCTCTTGCCGACGACCGGCCAGGATGCCACCTTGTCGGACGGCGCCGGCACCTGGAGCGTGTTGTCGCGCACGCCCTTGACCAGGTCATGGACCGAGTCGGCGAACTGGCTGCCGAGCATGACCGTCGGCGTGATGATGACGGCGACGGCGAGCAGCACGATCAGCGTCGACGCGAGACCCTGTTTGCCGCCGATCCGGGCGGCGAGCATCTGGTGCAGCGGGTAGATCGTGATCGCCAGGATCAGCGCCCACAACATCATCGTCATGAATGGCGAGAAGATCCGGTAGCACAGCAGCACCAGGGCCACCACCAGGCCGGCGCGTATGAAGACGTCGAGCAGGCGCCGCGCGAGGCGGTCTTCCAGTTCGTGGTCGGGCTCGCGGGAGGCGGTCATCGGGAATCTCCTTCTCGGCAGCAGTGAACGGGGCCGGCAGCGGGGCCGGCGGCGCGCCGCGACAGCGCAGCCGTGGCAATGTAGCACGCCGGAGCGCCGCGCTTCAATTCGTGGCGGCGCCGTAGCGCGGTGCGGGTGGCTGCGGTCGAACGCGAAAAACCGGCCGGATTTCGCGTCAGGCGGAGGTGAGGTCTGGCACGCTGACCGCCGGCGCATCAGCAATGGCCCGCAAGGTCTTCAGTGCCCCGACACGCTTGCGCGTTTCGATCTGGCACAAATATGCCTTGCTGATTCCCGCTTTGGCAGCGAGCGCATCCTGCGTCAGGCCACGCTGTTCGCGCCATACTCTTACTGGCTGCTCGCCTTCCAGCAGGGCGTTTACCACTGCGGCGGGAATGCGAAAGCCATCGTCCACGGCGTACGCCGCATCGGCCAGCGCCGCATCGTCGGCATCCTCCAGCGCGGCGGCAAGGCATTCGTAAAGTTCGATCGGGATTACGGCAAATTCACGTTTGCCATCACGTTCGCTGAATCGAATGCCAGTCATTGAAAAGCACCTCCACGCGGTGCTGAAGCATCCGCCTCAGGTCGCATGCAACTCTTCGCGAATGATCATGCGCAAATCGGCCTCCAGCCGCTCGCCGGCCACGGCGCGACGCAAGGTGTCGTTGATCAGCGTCTGATAGCCGCGTTCGCCGGCCAGCGCCTTGAAGTGCTCGACAATCGGCGCATCCAGCATGATGTTGATGCGGAGCTTGCCGGTCTTGGTGCGGACCGCCGATTGCCATTCCGATTTGCTGGCATCCTGCCCGGCAACCTTGAACTTCGCGCGGTCGAAATCGGCCTGCGTCAAACGCGGCGCTTCGTCAGAAATATCCGGCGTTGCGGTAGAAGAGGTCTGTTTCATCGCTTTCGGCCTTTCGCATGGAGATGATACGGATGCTGTCATCGGACTCGACATGAACGATCAGTACCACCAGTCCACCAGTGTTTCAAGCAGGCCGATACCGATCATGCGTTGCTCGCCGTACTCCTCGCGTCCATCCTCGAACAGCACCAATGGCCCGGCAAACACCTTTTCCGCATCGGCAAAATCGAGGCCATGCTTGCTCAGGTTGGCCTGACGTTTGGCTTCGTCCCAGAGATAGCGCATGGACTAATATTACACATAAAAATACACATATCAAGCTTGGGCGCGTTCCAGGTTCAGCGCCAGCAAGCGGCGGAGGATTTCGTCGTCGGGCATCGCCGGGGTGTAGTCGGTCCAGCCGTAGGCGGTGGCTACGGCCGCATCAAGCGCCTTGTGGGCGAAGTCGAGCCAGGCTTGGCGGGCGTTGTAGAGGTTGGTCAGGGTGCGCTTCTTGAGGTCGGCTTCGTGGCCGGGTTTGGCAACCGGGCGTTTGGGGAAGCCGGCTCTTTCCTCTTCCGGGGTGATGACCCAGTCGACCCATTCGGGCGGGTTGAGCCAGGTTTCGCGCAGTTCGTTGAGGCGGCGGGCGGCAGCGGCGATGTTGGCGGCGACGATCTCGCCGGCCAGGCACGGCGGGGAACCTCCACCGGCCGCCGGCGCGGTGTCGCGCGGCGTCAGGCCGGCGGGGAAGGGGAAGGTTTCGAAGCAGGTGGTCGGAGTGTAGCGCGGACGGTCTTCGAGCGAGGTGCCGAGCCGCAGCGACCAGAGTTCGTGGAAGCGGGAATGCAGGATGCCGAAGGTGGTGTCATCGGCGCGGGCGATGACGATTACAACGTTTTCCGGGACTACATTCTGTTGTTGCCAGACAAAGAACCGGTGCTTTGCGACAAGGCACGTTGCGATTTAGCGAGGCTGGTTGTCAAAGGCAGCGAACATTTCGGGGCGCGCCCGCTCGAAAAGCCACCACTGCTCGCGGTTCTTCGGTGTGCGGCTCTCCTGGCGTACTGGCTTGATATGTCGGCTCGCATACTCAAAGGGTGCTTCGTACAGGGCTGCCTCGCTTTCGCCTTGCCCGCCGAAGTTGATAATCCAGTCGCCAGATGAGCGCTTGGCTAAATCAGCGCCGTTGATGGACGGAAATACCACATCGGAGTTTGGCTTTCCGTGAGGGGTTGGCGAAGCGAGCAGCGCCAGCGCCGTGCCTGGCGGGATGTCAAAAGGCCCTGATTTCGTCACGCCCATAAACGAAACACCGCCGTTTTCTTTCAACCGCTGGGCTTTGGTCAGGTCCATGCCTGCCGTTGCGCTCAGGTCAGCGTGAATCGTCGCCACCTCGCGGCCATCCAGCCGGCTGCTGCGGTCGACGCCGAAAAACGGGCCAAATCCGACCAGCGACACGCGCACGGCGGCGCCTTCGTTGACCCACGGCTCGTCGCTCCACGCTTCGAAAATACGTGTCGTTTCGGCGATGCGTTCGAGCACCTTGCGGTTGGCGCCGCCGCGGATCGAGTTGGTAGCGACGAGGCCGGCGGCCTGCGTCAGCCCGGCGGCGATCTGCGCCCGCGCCTTCTCGAACCAGTAGGTGACGAAATCGGCGCCGCCGGGGACGCGACCGGCGTAGATCCGACGCACCGTCACGACGTAGCTGTCGCCGAGTTCGCCGCGCATGACCTTGTCTCCGAGGAACGGCGGGTTGCCGGTGATCACATCCGCCGCCGGCCACTCGGCTTCGCTGCCGTCCGGGTTGAGCAGCGCGTCGCGGTGTTCAATGCCGTCGAGCCGCTTGAGAATCGGATTGACGGCGTGCGGGTAGCCGTTGCGCCGGCACCACTGGATGTCGCCGATCCACACCGTGACGCGCGCCAGTTCGGCGGCGAAGTCGTTGATTTCCAGCCCGAGGATGTTGTGCGGGCCGGTATGCATGACCAGTTCGGCGCCGAGGCCGAGTTCCTGCGCGTCGACGTGGGCGCGCTTCTCGACGTCGCGCAGCGCGGCCAGCGCGAGGTAGAGGAAGTTGCCCGAGCCGCAGGCCGGGTCGAGGACGCGGAAGCGGTCGAGGCGGAGCAGGAAGCCCTGGTGGAGGGCGCGCGCCTTTCTCGGCTTCGCCCCCATTTCGGCCTTGACCACGTCCCACTCGGCAAGAAGCGGTTCACGGATGAGCGGGTCGATCAGCTTGGCGATGGTCTCGGTGTCGGTGTAGTGGGCGCCGAGCGGGGCGCGCGCGGCGGGGTCGAGGCCGCGCTCGAACAGCGTGCCGAAGATGGTCGGGTCGATGGCGCGCCAGTCCATGTCGGCGGCAGCGCGGTGCAGCGCGGCGAGGTCGGCGGCGGTGAGCGCCGGGATGTCGATGGCGCTGAAGAGGCCGCCGTTGAACCAGGGGATGTCGTGGTCGCCGTATTCGCCGCCGGGCGACTGCATCGCCGCGAACAGCGTGGCGATGCGGCGGGCGGCCTTGCCGGTGTCGCCACGGGCGTGCGCGAGGAGGTCGGTGAAGATGCCGGCAGGAAGCACCGCCTCGTCCTCGGCGAACATGCAGAACAGGCACTGGACGAGGAAATGGGCGACGCGCTGACCATCTTGGCCTCGGCCGCGCATGGCGGCGGCGAGGTCGGCGAAGTGGCCGGCGGCTTGGGCGGTGATCGCCGCGGTTGACTTCTCGGGGCGCAGCTTTTCCGGGTTGGTGAACACCCAGCGCAGGATCTGGCGGACCTGCGGGTCGGCCAGTTGCTCGATGCGGATTTCGCGCGGCTGGTCGGGATAGCCGGTGAAGGCAGTGTGGATGACGATACGCTCACGGTCGGCGACCACCAGCAGCGGCGGGTTGTCGAGCTGCAGGAAGTAGTCCGTGAGCTGCTTGAGCGCCGCCGGCAGGTCGCGTCCGGGCTTCTTGTTCTCCCAGCCGAAGCGCCCGCGCATCCAGACGTCAGCCCAGCCGTCGCCGCCGCCGGACTTGCCGGCGCCGCGCTCGAAGCAGTAGTTGTCGGGGTCGCGCGGCTTGGCGACGCCGAGCAGTTCGCAAAGGTCGTCGAACCAGGCCTGCGCCCCGGCGCGCTCGGTGAGCGGGTTGTTTTTCCAGAGAGCGATGAATTCTTCGGGCGTCATGCCGGCAGTGTAACCGGGATGGCGGGAGCGAAGAACCGGCACAGCCAGCCCTGACGCATCACTGGCGCAGCCCAGTCGTAGCAAGGCTTGGCGGCAGCCGCAAAAATAGCTTTGGCAAAGGGGGGCTCTAAATACGTTTTTTGGATTTGACACGTGTCAAATCGCCGCAGGGACGCCGTCAATATAATCAAAGACTAATAATTGCGGCTGGCACCGGTCCAGGATTCCTAGCGACGTGAGTTTTCACACAGCATTGCGCAACGGCGCGAGCAGCGTTTTTCTGCGCATCGAAGAAGCTCTCGACGTACCCTTCGGTGGCACGGACAACCCGCTGCGCCATCTCGGCGCCATCGGTCTGTATCTCCTGTGGATCATCGTCGGCACCGGCCTCTATCTGTACGCGGTGCTCGACACCGGCATCGACGCGGTCTACCAGTCGATCGGCTACCTCTCGCTCGAGCAGTGGTACCTCGGCGGCGTCCTGCGCAGCCTCCACCGCTATGCGGCCGATGGCTTCATGCTGGTGATGATGCTGCACCTCTTTCGCGAATGGTGTTACGGGCGTTACCACGGCTTCCGCCTGTATTCGTGGATGACCGGCATCCCTCTGATCTGGCTTGCCTACGCGGCGGGCATCGGCGGCTACTGGATCGTCTGGGACCAGTTGGCACAGTTGTCGGCCATCGCCACCGCCGAACTGCTCGACTGGCTGCCGATCTTCAGCGAGCCGTCGGCGCGCAACTTCATGTCGCCGGACTCGATCAGCGACCGCTTCTTCACCATGCTGGTGTTCATCCACATCGGCGTCCCGCTGCTACTGATCCTTGGTCTCTGGGCGCATGTGCATCGCATCAGCCACGTCGATTACCTGCCCTCGCGGCGCGCCATGGTCGCCACACTGGCCATCCTGATCGGCCTCGCGCTGCTCAAGCCAGCGCTCAGCAACCCGCCGGCGAATCTGGCGACCGTACCCGGCGCACTCGATTTCGACTGGTTCCTCCTGTTCCTTCATCCGCTGACCGACGTCAGCTCGCCGGCGCTCGTCTGGTCGTTGCTGTTCGGGGTCACCGCCCTGCTCTTCGCGCTGCCTCTGCTACCTCACCCCCGGCCACAGCCGGCAGCGGTCGTCGACCCGGCCAACTGCACGGGCTGCGACCGCTGCCTGGCCGACTGTCCCTATGCCGCGATCGCGATGACCCAGCACTCTAGCCGGCCGGGTTTCAGGCTTGCCGTCGTCGATGCCGACCTCTGCGCTGGCTGCGGCATCTGCGCCGGCTCCTGCCCTTCCTCGACGCCTTTCCGCCGCCGGGAAGCCCTCGTTACCGGCATCGACATGCCGCAGCAGCCGGTCAATGCGCTGCGCGAACAACTCGAAGCTGCACTGGCACGACTCGAAGGCCGGACCAGGATAATCATCTTTGCCTGCACGCGCGGTGCCGAAGCCGGACCATTGGCCGCCGTCGACACCGCGGTGATCGGCCTGATCTGCGCCGGCATGCTGCCACCGGCCTTCGTCGAATACGCGCTGCGCGGCGGTGCCGACGGGGTGCTGGTGGCGACCTGCCGCAGCGGCGGCTGTGAGTTCCGCCTCGGCGACCTATGGACCAGCCAGCGCCTGCTTGGCCAGCGCGAACCACATCTGCGCAGGACGGTTCCGCCGTCGCGCCTGCAACTGCTTGCCGCCTCGGCCCACGATGACCGGACGCTGGCCGAGGTGCTGGCCGAATTCAGAACCCGGCTCGAGGCCCTGCCGGTCGCGAGTGACCGACTTCCACCCTATCTGCGGAGCGCTTCCCATCATGCTTAAACCCGCTGCCATCGTCGGCCAGGTGATCCTCTACGGCGCTTTTGCCGCGGTCATCGGCACCTTTGCCACCTGGCCGAAATACCAGCAGATCCCGAGCGACGTCGCCTTGATCAAGCTCTCGATCAGCCACCTCGGCGAACGCGAGTGTCGCAAGCGAACGCCTGAAGAACTGGCGAAAATGCCGCCCAACATGCGCGCCCCGCTGGATTGCCCGCGCGAGCGCTCCGACATCCGGCTCGAAATGGATCTCGACGGCGAGCCGATCTTCCGCACCGTGCTGCACCCGACCGGCCTCTACAAGGACGGCGTCTCGACGGTATACAAGCGCTTCGAGGTGGCGGCGGGGAGCCATCGGCTGACGGTCAGGATGGACGACAACCTCGACAAGCCGGGCTTCGATTACGTCAAGGATGAGCAGATCACCCTCGCCCCGGCGCAGGTGATGGTGGTCGACTTCAATCCGGACCGTGGCGGCCTGTTCTTCAAATGATCGCAGCCCGCCCTGACCAGTCCGGATGCTGCTCCTGGCTCCGCTCGCCCGTCGCAGCCACTCACGCCCTACCCATTTCATGAGCTGACATCAACCATGGTCAAACTCCTGCAACAACTCCTGCGCTGGCTCTTCATGCGCGTCGAGAACGTCTTCAACGTCGCCTTCGGCGACAAGCTCAACCCCTTCTACCACCTGGGAACGATCAGCTTCTGGCAGTTCTGGTTGCTCGTCGGATCCGGTCTTTACCTCTACATCTTTGCCGATACCGGCGTCCATGACGCCTACGACTCGGTCGAGCGGATCACGCACAACCAGTGGTGGGCCGGCGGCATCCTGCGCAGCATCCACCGCTACGCCACCGACGGCATGATCCTGACCATGCTGCTGCACATGCTGCGGCACTTCGCCTACGACCGCTATCGCGGCTTCCGCTCGTTCTCGTGGCTGACCGGGGTGGCGCTGCTGTGGCTGATCTACATCGCCGGCGTCAACGGCTTCATGCTCGTCTGGGACAAGCTGGCACAGTTCGTCGTCATCGCCACCGCGGAGTGGTTCGACATCCTGCCGATGTTCAACGGGACGCTGATCCGCAACTTCCTCTACGTCGAAACCGTCAACAGTCGCCTGTTCACGCTGCTGGCCTTCATCCACATTGGTGTGCCGCTGGTGGTCGCCATCATCATGTGGGTGCACGTCCAGCGCGTGCCGCGCGCGCACATCAACCCGCCGTGGCCGATCGCCATCGCGGTCACGCTGATGTTCCTGGCGCTTGCCCTGGTCAAGCCGATTCTCAGCCAGGGTGGCGAAGCCGACATGTCGGTGGTACCGACCAACATCGAATTCGACTGGTTCGAACTGCCGGTGCTGGCGCTCGTCTATGTGATCGATCCGATGCGCCTCTGGTACTGGGTGCTCGGTCTCACCGCCCTGCTCTTCCTGATTCCCTGGCTACCCCCGAAGCGGCTCGGCTCAGCGAAGGCGCTGACTTCGATCACCTTCCACCCCGATCACAAAGCCGTGAGCGCGCGTTTCGACGAAACACTGCTCGACGCCGGCCTGCGACAGGAAATCAACCTGCCCTACGAGTGCCGCAACGGCGGCTGCGGCGTCTGCAAGTGTACGGTGCTGCAGGGCAGGGTCGACCCCGGCCTCTACCAGCCCAGCGCACTGTCTGCGGCAGAGCTGGCGCAGGGCAAGGTGCTGATGTGCTGCGCGACGGCACTCGACGACGTCGAGATCGAGTACCAGGCGAGCACGGCGCCAAAAGGCTTCCAGGAATACAGCGGCCGCGTCGTCAAGCTCGAGAAGCTCACCCATGACGTCATGCGCGTCCTGCTCAAGCTGCCGGCAGGCCAGCAGATAAGGTTCAAGGCCGGGCAGTATATCAACATCATCCTTGACGACGGACAACGGCGCGCCTTCTCGTTTGCCAATCCACCGCACGAAGCCGAATTCGTCGAACTCCAGATCCGGCTGATGCCCGGCGGCCGCTTCACGACGCACGTTTTCGAGGCGATGAAGGAAGGCGACGAAATCCGCTTCGAGGGCCCGATCGGCGACTTCAGCCTGCGCGAATCCGAGCGGCCGATCGTCTTCGTCGCCGGCGCCACCGGCTTCGCGCCGGTCAAGAGCATGGTCGAAGATGCCTTCCAGCGCGGGCTCAAGCGCCAGATCCATCTTTACTGGGGCGTGAAGACGCTCAGGGATCTCTATCTGCCGGAACTGCCAGCGCAATGGGCGCGCGAGCACGAAAATTTCCACTTCATTCCGGTTCTCTCCGAGCCGGCGGCGGACGACGCCTGGAACGGACGCACCGGACTGGTCCATGAAGCCATTCTCGAGGACTTCCCGGAACTCAAGCAGCACGAAATCTACGCCTGCGGCTCGGTGCGCATGGTCGAAGCGATCTTCCCCTTCCTCAAGCAGCACGGCGCCGAAGACGGTGCCTGCTTCTCGGATGCCTTCAGCGTCTCGGCACGCTCGATGGCGTTTCAGCCACGGCGGGAATAAGGCCGGTACCCACTCGCCGGCGCCGCTCCTGAAGAAAGACCGCACATCCCATTCACCAGGAGAACCCGCACGGGCGGGCTTTCTTCTGGTCGCAGGGAGCCCTCTCCCGACGACAGGCTCAGGCACTTCGATGATCGATCGCTCGGCCCGGTTGCGGTTTCACTGCCCGACGAGTCGTCGCAGACTAGCGTCGAGCGTGACCTCGTCGATCCGGCCGAGGCGGCTTCCCTCAAGTCGACCGTTGCGGTCGATCACCACCGTGTACGGCAAGCCCTTGACCTGCAGAGCCGGTAGCTGGGTGCCGGCCGGATCGCCGACCAGCAAGGGATACGCCACCGGCGTCGCCCTGGCGAAGCGCCGCAGCTTTTCGACGTCGTCGATGCCGATACCGACAAACTGTACGCCCTGGGCCGCATAGCTGCGTTGCAGACGAGAGAAAGCCGGCATTTCCTCGATGCACGGAGCACACCAGCTGGCCCAGTAATTGACCACCAGGATCTTGCCCCGCCACTGGGCGATGGCTTGCGGACGCCCTTCGAGATCGGGCAGAGTCAGCGCCATGATCGCGTCGGCCGCTGCCTGCCCCTGTTCCGGCGGCAACTGCTGCGACGAGATCAGGCCGCGGGGAATGCCGGCGGCCGGCAAGCGGTTCTGCTCCAGCAGGCGGTAGCCCATCCAGCCGATCGTCGCCAGCGTTGCCACACCGGCCGCCATCGCCAGTCCCAATGCATGTGTCCGGTTCATCGGCCGTTGCGCCGCGACATCGCCTTCAGACAAACGACGACGAACATCAGTCCGCCAATGACTGCGATCAGGCCACCCAACCCCATCATGCCCATACCGACCTTCTGCGGCAGTGTCGTCAGGAACTGATCGGCGCCGGCCACCTTGCGCTGCACCCCATAGCCGCCGGACCACGCCAGGCCCAGCACATGGATCAACTGACCGGCGCCATAGACGTAGGGTTGCCAGATCGCCATCCGGCTGTCGGCGCGGCCGAAACCGAGGGTCGGCAGCAGCACGTAGGCGAGGCCCATGAAGGCCAGCGTCACGCCGACCGTCGAACCATGGTAGTGCGCCGGGATAACGACGTTCACCCCGTGAATCAGGTAACCCAGCACGCCACCCAGGGCAAAAAGGACGAAGGAAGCCACGAAAGCGGACTTGGCCGGCGCCGCCGGGACGCCGCGCAGGCCCCACAACGAGAGGGCGCCGAGGATGACCAGCGGCGCCATGTACGGATGCCCCCAGATCATGAGCTTGGCGAACAGCTCCACATGCGGTAGTGAGCCAACCGGCACCAGCAGGTAGATTGCCGGCACGACAAGCAGCGGCACGGCAGCGACCAGGAACAGAAAGGACACTGCGCGTGCCGTCGCGATCGACGGGCGATCGAGATGCGCCGCCATCCATAGCCAGGCAACGACCATCAGCAGCGCGTGTTGAAACTGCAGCGTATGCCCACCCCCCCAGAACAGCACTTCGTAATAGATCACCCCCTCGACCCACGGCACCATCCACCACGACCAGAAAAAGGCAGCCAGCGACAGGAACGCCGCGACCGCACCGAGGAAGGCGCCAAGTCGCAACGGCTCGGCAAGAAAGCGTGGTGGCCAGGTGGTGAGCAGGGCGCGTAACACCGCCAGGCTCACGCCAGCACCGAAGATCCAGAGCGAAGCAAAAAAAAGCGGCTGCTCGAGCACGGGGATGTAGTTGTTGAGCACCGGATCGGCGCCCGGAAAGAATGGCGAGACGGTCATCAGCGCCGTCCCCAGCGCCGCCAGGCCGAAACCACTCCAGCCAAGCCACGCCAGTCCAGAACCGCCGACCGCAGACCAGATCACCGCGGCAAAGGCCATGAACCAGACCGCGACCGACAGGTCGACGTGCACCACCAGCGCCGCACGGAACATATCCTTGAGCGGAAAGACGTCCTGAATGCCGGGCGTGCGTGACAGGACCAGCAGCACGGCGAGCAGACCGGAACCAATCAGCGCCATCACCCCCAGCCACAACCAGGCACGCGCCAGACTGGCCGGTGTTCCCGAAGCAATCGCCGGCGTCGCCGACTCGCTGGAAGATGCTGTCATTAGCTGTGAATCCACTGCTGCCTCGCGCAAGGAAAATCGTGTGAGTATACGGTGAGCTGGCTGCCCGCACCAAGCCCGGAGCTATCGCATCAAGCCTCGGACAAGCGCTTGCGTGCTGGCATGGGAGTCGCCAGAAGGGGCGCTGATCGGCCAGCTACTGTCGGCTGGCCAACAGTACCCCCGCCAACACCAGCATGGCACCGGCCAACTGCGCCGCCGAAATCGGCTCGGAGAGCAACCACCAGCCAAAGAGAATCGTCAGCATCGGACCCAGGGTGCCGATCAGCACCGCCTTGGCCGAACCGATGCGGCGAATCGCCGCCGACTGCATGAACACCGGCAGCACCGTCGAAAAGAGCGCCATCGCCGCACCGTAGGCATAGACCGGCAGCGGCTGGAGCAACGCCGAAAATGGCTGCGTGGCGAGAAAGTGTACCTGCGTTGCCAGCGTCGACACCAGCATCGCCAGCGCCGTGAAGCGCGCCGCCCCGAGCCGCGCGATGGCCGGGCCACTGCCGGCGAGATACAAGGCGTAGGATAGCGACGAGGCGAAAACAAAGGCGGCGCCGATCAGCACGTTGGTCGTCTCACCCATCGTATCGAGATCATGCGCGAAGGCCAGGCCGATACCGGCGTAGGACAGAAGCAGCGAAGCCATCTCGCGGCGCGACAGCGACTTGCCCATGAACAGCACGCCGATCAGCAATGTCAGCGTCGGGTAGGTGAACAGGATCAGGCGCTCGAGACCCGCCGAGATGTACTGCAGACCAATGAAGTCCAGGATGCTGGCGCCGTAGTAGCCGAGCAGGCCAAGCACCACCAGCATCGCCCAGTCGTTGCGGGTCAGCCGCGGCGCCGAACGGCTGGCGACAAAGCCCACCCAGAGAAACACCGGCAGCGAAAACACCATGCGCAGCGACAGCAACGTGACCGCATCGACCGGTGCGGCCGCGTAGGCCAGCTTGACGAAGATCGCCTTGAACGAGAAACCGAGCGCCGCCAATACCGCCAGGGCGACCCCCAGGCGTTCAGCCGACCAGTGCTGCCAGGGCATGATGCGGCTTACTGCAGGAGGGGCAGGAGCGCCGGCAGCAGCAGGGCTGTCACCAGCCCGTTCATGCCCATCGCCAGCGCCGCGAAGGCGCCAGCCTGCTCGCTCTCCTGAAAGGCACGCGCAGTGCCGATGCCGTGCGCCGTAATGCCGGTGGCGAAACCACGAATCGCCGGGTCGCTGATACGCAGGGCGTCGAACAGATAGCGACCAAGAACGGCGCCGAGAATGCCCGTGCTGATGACCAGCACTGCCGTCAGGGAGGGAATGCCACCGATGCGTTCGGCAATCCCCATGGCGATCGGCGTCGTCACGGACTTCGGGGCCAGGGAAAGCTGCGTGGCGAGGCTGGCGCCGAACAGCCGCGCCACCAGAACAGCGGACGCGGCTGCGACAACGCTGCCGACCAGCAGCCCGACAATCACCGGTACGAGCATCGCACGCACGCGCTGAAACTGCAGGTACAAGGGTACCGCCAGTGCCACTGTTGCCGGCCCGAGCAGGAAGTGCACGAACTGGGCCCCATCGAAATAGGTCTGGTAAGGCGTATCGGTGACCGCCAGCAGGGCGACCAGCGCCGCCACGGCCAGCAGCACCGGATTGGCCAGGGGGCTGAAGCCGGCGCGGCGATGGATCCACCAGGCACCCTGATAGGCCAGCAGGGTCAAGGTCAGGCCAAGCAGCGGCGAAGTCGAGAGATAAACCCAGAGCTCGTTGATCTGTGGCGTCATGTCACTCTCCGGTCACCACACGCCGTGCGCATAGGCGCATCACCAATGCGGTCAACGCCAGCGTCAGGACGGTGCTGAACAGCAGCGAGAGCAGCAGCGGCAGCCATTCGTCGGCGACGCGATGCAGATGCAGGACGATGCCCGTACCGGCGGGCACGAACAGCAGCGAAAGGTGCTGCAGCAACCCCTGGCTGGTCGACTGGAGGTCGGACGTCGGCCCACGCCGTAGCGCCAGGGCCAGGAACAGGAGCAGCATGCCGATCACGGGACCGGGAATCGGCAGGTTCAGCCCGCGGGCGATGACTTCGCCGACCAGTTGCAGAACGAGCAGTTGGGTCAGTGCAGCGATCATGAAATTGTCCTCTAGCAGGAAACGGCAAGCGCAACTGCGGCTCGTCGCCGGCTTTCACCGGCGCGCCGCAACACCCGCGGCAGCGTGCAAGGCGCGGCGAACGCCTCAGGTCTTCAGGCTGAAGGGCGTGAAGTTGGTCTGCAGGTCGTAGTAATCCTCGTTCTCTGCCCGCTTCAGCGCCGCTACCACCTTGTAGGTGACCGGCGTGAACACCACCTCGACCATCACTTTGGCGACGAACTGGGAGAGCATCACCTGCCACAGGATTGCGTTGGGAATCAGCCCCGAGTCATAGAAAGCAAGCGGATAGAACAGCGCCGAATCGACGCCCTCGCCGACGATCGTCGAGCCGATGGTACGGGTCCACAGCCAGCGACCGCGGGTAAGTATTTTCATCTTCGCCAGCACGAAGGAATTGACGAACTCGCCGCAGAAGAAGGCAATCAGTGACGCAAGCACGATCCGCCAGGTCGAGCCGAAAGCGATCTCGTAAGCCGCCTGATTGCGCCACTCCGGTGCCGGCGGCAGCTGAACCACGACCCAGGCCATCAGCGAGGCAAAGGCCATGGCGCCGAATCCGGCCCAGATCACGCGCCTGGCCCGGGCGTAGCCGTATACCTCGGTGAGGATGTCGCCAAAGATGTAGGAAATCGGGAAGAACAGCACGCCGGCGCCGAAGGTTACCGGACCCAGCAAAGGTAAGGTGAGTTGCGCTGCCTTCGCCGGCCCAATGAGGTTTGAGCAAAGATAAACCGCGACGAACGCGGCCATTACCAGGTCGAAATAGCGGTAGGCGCGGCGGTGCGGCGGCGTCAAAAGCGGTTCCTGCGCATGCATCGCGGCACTTATACCACGGAAAACCATCGCCCGGTGCCGGGCGGAACCTTTCCCTGTTCTTGCCGATGTTCTCCACCGGCCATCTCATTTCGCGCTGGACAGGCGCGCTGTTCCGCACACTGTCAGGCATGCTCCACCCCGCGCCTGCGCTTCTGTTCGCTGCGCGGTTCTGGATCGGCATGTTATCGTTGGTCACCATGGCGCTCGGTGTGAGCGCTGGGCTGTTCACCCAGCGGGTCCCGTTTCTCGACCTCGCGACCGGCGTTGCGCCGATCGGCGGCGATGCAGAGTAACGTGAAAGCGGCGATCAGTGCTTGTGTTCACTTGCCGGCGCCGCGACCGCCGTCAGGTCGCGCACCTCGGCCTTGATCTGGATCGCTTCGACCTTCTTGTCCTTGCCCTCGACCTGCAGCGTCAAAGGCACCGAATCGCCCTTCTTCAGGGGCTGCTTGAGGTTGATCAGCATCACATGGTAGCCGCCCGGGCCAAGTTGCACCGGCTTGCCGGCCGGTAGCTCAAGACGTGGGATGGCGCGCATGCTCATGACGCCGCCGTCCATCTTCATCTCATGAATTTCCGTGATCCCGGCGGCCGGACTGGCGGCACCGACCAGCACCGCTCCCGACTTGCTGGTGATTTCCATGAAGGCACCGGTCGCCTGCTGGCCGCTGACGGTACCGCGCACCCACGGCGCCTTGACCTCGACATCAGCGGCGAGCGCAGCGGCCGACGAAAGGCTGAGCAGCGCCAGGGAAACTAGAGCTTTTCTTGCGTTCAAGCCGTACTCCTTCTTCTTTGATAAACAATGATTATAAACGAGCACTTGCGCCTCTCTCCGCGACCAGTTGCCGCAGTGGGCAGGGGCGCCGGCAAGCACAGACGCTCAGGGTTTGATGTTCCACTTGCCCGGCGCATCCTCGATCCACCAGCCAGAGTGAAACTGCTCCTTCCAGCGCTTGACCTGCGCGGCGCGCGCGGCTGGCTCGCAAACCTGCCCGCCCTGCGCTTCGGCAAGAGCATAGATCAGCGAATTCCGGTCCGGGTTCTCGTTGTCGATCAACTTCTCGGCGATCTGCCGCTGCGGCAGGGTAAGCCGGCTGGCGTCACGCATCTTGACCATGCCGTCGTAACCCAGCCCGATGATCCCCGCGTCGTAGAAGCGAACGAGTCTCGAGGCGCGTTGGGCAAGGCTGTGTTTGACCACCACCACCGGCGGGGTGCCGATGTCGAGGTTGATCGGCTCGCCCGGGCATGCGGCGAAAGCCGGCAGGGAGAGAAAGGCGAGCAGCAGGAGAAAGCGTTTCATGTCCGGTTTCCTGAAAGATCACTTGCCGGCCAGCAACAGTTTCAAATCGGCGGCAACGTTGTCGGGTGTTTCACCGTGGCGGACGAGAAGCCGCAGCCGACCCTGCGGGTCAAAGACATAGCTGCCCGTCGAGTGGTCGATGCTGTAACTGCCGGGAGTCGTCCCCGCCTGCCTGGCGTAGAAAACCTTGAAGTCCTTGGCGACCGCTGCGGTGGTCGCCTCGTCACCGTGCAGGCCAATGAAGCTGGGGTGAAAGGCGGTCACATACTCGGCCAGCAGCTGGGCACTGTCGCGCGTCGGATCCAGCGTCACAAAGAGCACCTGAACACGGCTGGCGGCGTCGCCGAGTGCACTCAGCACCGCCTGCATCGACGATAGCGTCGTCGGGCAGACGTCCGGGCACTGGGTGTAGCCGAAGAAAACGACCACTGCCTTGCCTTTGAAATCAGCCAGCCGGCGGGGCTGGCCGTGATGGTCGGTCAAGGCAAGTTCCTTGCCCCAGTCGGCGCCTGAAATATCGGTCGACTTGAAGCTGGGCGGCTGCGAACAGCCTGCGAACAGGAGCGCGATACACAGGATCAGGGTCGGGAGCGGGTTCATGGTGGTCTGTGGATGATGGTCAATGATCGGTAGCGAGGGCTCCGATGGCAACGCTTGATGAATCGAATGCCGCCCGCTGGCTTCGTATCGCGGCGGAGCTGCCACCAGACCAGCCGAGCGAGAGCAGCGTCAGGCGGTTTCTGCCAACGCCAGCGAAAAAGAACGCATCGCCAGGCATTATCGGCACACGGGCCGTCAGCAGCCTTGATACAGATTAATCATTGTCGCTCATTCCACGTCGGCTGGCGCGGAACGGCGATATTTCGACCGTCACGCCCGAGGCTGCCGATGTCCTGGTCAATCACGCGCCGGCGCTGCAACGCATCGCGCTGGCGGATGCGCCAGCCTGGCCTTATCATGCATTCCGCTTCGATCATCGAGGAAACGCCATGGCCTCCTGGGGCTGCCCGCACGAAATCAACGGCATATGCACCAAGATCAATGACCTGAACTGCGACCCCGGGATGAAGGGCTGTGTTCTGGCCGGCCGTTACTTCTTCCTGAGCAGCGACGACAAGAACGAGCGTCGGCGGGAAAAGCAGGAACGGTCGACGCCCGAAAACGACAACGAGCCACCGGCCTGACCAACGCCTGGCTGACGCGCAAACTCGTACTGCGACAGCGGTCTCGTCCAAACCCGGATCAAGCGACCACCGGCCTGACCCGACTCGCTGCCAGTTTGGCCCGCTCACGTGCCTGTGCCACATTCTCGCCGTTGGCCACCGCAACACCCATCCGGCGTTTCCTGAACGACTCCGGCTTGCCGAACAGCCGCAGATCGCTGCGCGGCACGGCCAGCGCGTTGTCGACGCCTGCGAAAGCGATGCCCGGTTCATCGAGCCCGCCGTAGATCACCGCCGAAGCGCCGGGCTCGCGCAGGCCGGTATCCACCGGCAGGCCGAGGATGGCACGGGCGTGCAACTCAAATTCCGAGAAGTGCTGCGAACACAGCGTGACCAGGCCGGTGTCGTGCGGGCGCGGACTGACTTCGGAGAACCACACTTGGTCGCCCTTGACGAACAGCTCGACGCCGAAAATACCCCGTCCCCCGAGGCTCCCGGTGACGGCAGCAGCGATGTGGCGCGACTTCTCCAGTGCAACTGGGGTCATTGCTTGCGGCTGCCACGACTCGACGTAATCACCGGCGACCTGAATGTGGCCGATCGGCTCGCAAAACGTGGTCCCGACGACGCTGGCAGCATCGCAGGCGCGCACGGTGAGCAGGGTGATTTCGTAGTCGAAGTCAACCACGCCTTCGACGATCACCCGGCCCTGGTTGACGCGCCCGCCACTCGCTGCGTAATCCCAGGCGGTCTGCAGGTCGCCAGGCCCGCGCAGCAGCGACTGCCCCTTGCCCGACGACGACATCACCGGCTTGACGATGCAGGGATAGCCGATGCCACTGTCGATTGCCGCCTGCAGCTCGGGCAGCGAATCGGCAAAGCGATAGGGCGAGGTCGGCAGGCCGAGTTCCTCGGCGGCGAGGCGACGGATACCCTCGCGGTTCATCGTCAGCCGGGCGGCACGGGCAGTCGGAATGACCTCGGCCAGACCCTCGGCTTCGACTTCGACGAGGATATCGGTCGCGATGGCCTCGATTTCGGGCACGATGACGTGCGGCTTCTCGTCTTCGATCAGCGCGCGCAGCGCGGTGCCATCAGTCATGTCGATGACGTGCGCGCGGTGCGCGACCTGTTGGCCGGGAGCGTTTGGGTAGCGATCGACGGCAATCACTTCGACGCCGAAGCGCTGCAGCGCAATGATCACTTCCTTGCCGAGCTCTCCGGCGCCCAGCAACATCACGCGCAGGGCGCTGGCGGACAAGGGGGTTCCGATTTTCATGGCAATTTCCTTCTCTTCCGTGAAGCGGGCGAAAGGCCCGGGCGAGGCCATCGATACAGCCGGCAGCGGCGTCATGCGCCAGACCAGGCGTCGGTCGGGCCATGGCAGGGTGTATGCCGTGCCAATGAAGCCGCCTGCTGAATGGCGAGTGATCGTGCGCCGGGCGCCCCCTCCCGAGCAGCCTCAAACGAAACTGGCGCCGGCTTCGCTGCCACCGTTCTCCACGCGCTCGCGGTCGAGACAGGCAAGCAACTGCGAACTCGTCTCGCGTAATCTGTGCGAGAGCATCACCACGAGTTCCATCAGGATCTTGGCGCCCAGAATGGGCTGTTCGAGAATGATGCTCGCCAGGCTTTCTCGCGTCAGCACGCCCATCACCGTCACACGGTCGGCAATACAGCTCGCGGAACGCGGATCACCGTCGATCAGCGACATCTCGCCAAGCGTCTTGCCCGACCCGACGACGGCGATCAGGCGTGGAGCATCGTTGTTGCCCTGTTTGAACACCTGGATGCTGCCCTCGATCACGAACATCATGAAGTCGCCGGCGTCACCCTCCCGGATCACTTCCTGGCCGACCTGTGCCCGGAACACCTGCAGGAACTGGCTCAGCAGTCCGATCTCGGCGAGATTCAGGTTCTCGAAGAGAGGCCAGTAGGGGAGCATGGCGTGTAACCGCGACGCGAACGGCGTCGCGTCGCCGAGGTACTCGAGTTGCGCCAGGCGCTGGTCGCCCGAAAGTTCCACTTCGCGTCCCTTCTCCTGAAAACACCCGCCAGGGAACCGCACTCACCACGCTTCCGTTGGCGCCAGGTCGCTGCTGGAACAGCAAAAAGGCCCCAGCTGGTAACTGGGGCCTGGCGCTTGATTTCTTTGGCTCCCCGACCTGGGCTCGAACCAGGGACCTACGGATTAACAGTCGGGCCCACACTGGTTTCTATTGTACCAAAGCCGAAGATTCTTAACGCCTTTTTCTCTTCGCTTCCGACCGACCGGGTCGCACCGAGCCTATCCCGAACCCCTGCCCTCGGCGTTCGCCTTCCTGGCGCGAAAACTCGACCCTTTTCAACGAAATAGCGCTGATTCGATCGACCTGCAACAGAACCGCCTGGCCGGCCGGCCGCCCGACTCCGGCACCGCGGCGAGTGGGGGGGCCGGTGATTCCGCGCCCAGCGATTGCGCCGAGACGGCTCTGGACGGCCCCACGAGGGGCCACCTCACGATCGGGGATTCGCCCTCGGACTCGCAGGCACGCAAGCTACTTGTCGGCCCCGACGGCTGCTTTCTGGTCGAGTGCTGAACGCGTACAATCGCCCATAAAGAGACGCTCGTTTGAGGAAACTGTCGGTCCGCTCAAGACTGGTTGCCGACGCACAGGTTCTGCGGCTGGTGGAGGGAACCGAGCCAAATCCCTGTGTTGCCATTGACACCGTGTATGACGGCTTACGCTTCCCTTGCAGTCGCTCCGGTCGGCTGCGAAAACTCCCCATGAGGCATTGGCCGGCCAAACAGGAAGCCCTGGTAAGCAGTACAGCCATTGGCGGCAAGAAATTCACGCTGTGCCTCTGTTTCTACGCCCTCGGCGATCACGGCTAGACCCATGCTTTGCGCCAGGGCTACGATGGTTCGGGCGATGGCGGCGTCGTTGGGATCCGTCAGCACATCCCTGACGAAGGACTGGTCAATCTTGAGTTGGTCGAGCGGCAAGCGTTTCAGATAAGACAGCGAAGAATAGCCCGTGCCAAAGTCGTCCAGCGAGAAGCCGATACCTCTGGCTTTCAGCACGGTCATCTTGGTGATGATGTCTTCCACATCATCCAGCAGCAGGCTCTCGGTCAGTTCCAGTTTCAGTTTCTGAGGGTTAACTCCGGTGCTGTCGATTATCGCCAGTACCTGATCCACGAAATCCCCATGGTGGAACTGGCGGGCGCTGACATTGACCGCCACCGTGAGATGAGACATCTTCGGCAGGGCTTCCCAGGCCACCAGTTGGGCGCATGCAGTTTCAAGTACCCAACGACCGATGGGAATGATCAGTCCCGTTACCTCGGCCAGGGGAATGAACTCGACCGGGGACACCAGGCCGCGCCGGGGATGCTGCCAGCGCACCAGAGCCTCGGCCCCCGTCCGGTTTCCGGCGCTGTCCACCTGGGGTTGGTAGTAAAGGCAGAACTGGCCCTCCCGCACCGCCTCGCGCAGATCGCTATCCAGGGTGGCGCGGGCAGCGACGACTGCCTGCATCTCCGGATCGAAGAAGCGCAGCGAGTTGCGGCCACCGGCCTTGGCCTGATACATGGCCGTGTCAGCGCGTCTCATCAACTCATCGGCCGAGAGGGAGTGGCCTCGAAACAGGGTGATGCCAATGCTCGATGTGCAGTGATAGCTGCGCGTGTTCGTCAAGCCCTCTCGAAGAGTCAGATCGAGCAGGTAAGGCTGGCTAACGACGTGCAGAATCTTCACGGCAACGTTTTCTGCCTGCGTGGCGGCGAGCGTGTCTTCGCTGAGATCTTCGAGTATCACCACAAACTCGTCGCCGCCGTGACGCGCGACGGTATCGCCTTCACGGACGGCGGCTTGCAGGCGGCTTGTCACCTCTACCAGAAGCTGGTCGCCGACGTCATGCCCCAGCGTGTCGTTGAGCGTCTTGAAATCATCCATGTCTAGCAGCATCAGGGCGCCGTAGCGATGGTGGCGGGTGCTGCTGGACAAAGCCTGTTCCAGCCGGTCGAGCAGGAGCCGCCGGTTGGGCAGATCGGTGAGCGGGTCGTAGAAAGCCAAGCGTTCGATCTTGTCGGCCGTCGCCTTGCGTTCGGTGACGTCGGCGTTGGTGCCAACCAGGCGCAAAGGCTTGCCGTTAGCATCGCGGCTTACAACCATGCCGCGGCCTAGCGTCCATAGCCAAGTGCCATCCTTGCACAACATGCGAAACTCAATCGCGGCCGAGCGTGTCTTGCCGTCGATATGGGCCTGGATTGCCGCCATCACCTTGGGCATGTCCTCCGGGTGGACACGGCTCGACCATTCGGAGGAGTTATTCCCGATCTCACCTTCGGCATAACCGAGCATTTCTTTCCATCGTCTGGAGTACACCGCGTCACCAGTCTGGATGTTCCAGTCCCAAACGCCTTCACCCGCGCCTTCGAGCGCAAACTTCCAGCGTTCCTCGCTTTCGATGAGTGCCGCTTCGGCTTGCTTGCGCTCGGTGATGTCCGTAATGAAGCCATGCCAGAGTACCGATCCATCGACATCCCTCTGAGGCAGGCTATTTCCGAACACCCAGTGCTCTGTGCCATCGTCAACTTTCAGCCGATATTCGTGCTGCCACGGTGTCATGTCTTTAGCCGACATTTGTATCGAGGCCATGAGGCCTTCGACATCATCCGGATGCGCTCGCATCAGCGCCTTGGTCGCGTCCTCGCGCACTTCATTTGCAGTGAGCCCGAACATCTCCCGGAAAGCGCCACTCACATAGGGCATGCACGAGCTGCCATCGGGTCGTAACCGGAATTGATAAACCACACCGGGTACCAGTTGGGTTAGTTGTCGGAACCTATCCAGCGCGTCCTGACGTAAAGCCTCCACTTGCCTACGTTCGGTGAGATCCCGACAAATAACGACATACCTCTCATCGCCTTCAAGTCTGGCGAATCGAACGGTGACATCAACGGGAAGCGGTTTGCCATCAGAACGCCGGTTTTCCCACTCGAAGCGCACCACTTCACCCGCTTTGGCGCGGGCAAATACTTCTGCGGCCATTTCATCGCTCCGGCGTCCTGCTGGCTGAAACTCCGGCGACCAACTTATCGGAGAAGAGCCAATTATCTGCTCCCGAGTACAGGCAAACAGTTCCAGGGTGGCTTGATTACACTCGATTGCAAGCCCCTGCACAGAACTCACAATGATTGCGTCGCCCGCCGCATCGAAAAGAGATCGATACAGACGGAGGTCGTAGTTTTCAGATACTGTTGATTCGCTCATAAAAATACCCAGACAATCACCCCCGCGAACATTCCGTGTGGCAGTGCAGTGTTGCCATAGTACTTCGACTGACGCTTCTCCTCGCGCAATGTAGCTGGATACGGGTGCTCTTCCTGTGTCGTCGCAACGGCAGATCGACCCTGACACCGGCCGATCAAATGTCATGCTTACGACATCGCGAATGACTCAAACCGCTGCGTAACCGAAGTTCAGACTGACGGAATCGGTGGCGCCGATTGAATGGCGGCTTCGGAGAAATCATCCCAAGCGAACGTCAGCAATGGACGAGTGGCTTGACTGTCTCCTGATAACCGGATGCCGACGGACCCCATCCCGCACACACTGGCCGCTCCTCCTTCAAAGCTACCCGTCAGGCAAGAATAGCACTCCTGAAAATCGAACGGCAGCTTCCGCGTGGCGGGCGGTTGCGAGCAACGGCCGCCTTCAAGAGCCCCACCGTCTGCTCTGGGTCGCTATGGAGAGATTTACATAGCGATCCAAAGCGGAAATTGCCGGCATCGAGGAAAGCAGACGTTCAACGCCGAAGTTCGCCGGCGCACATGCCGATCGGTATTTGCGCCCGGGTGCAACGCACAGTTGGCCCAGGAGGTGAGTCTTAGTTTGGAATTTGATTGAGAATCGCCGCGGCGAAAGTTTTGACCTTTTCAATCCTTTGATTGACTTTGACTCTCCCAATCGTTCGAACCCTGAGCGTCTGTTTCTTATAGAACACCGTGCCCGCGATCCGCGGGCTTGGGATGCTCAGAAGGAAATGTCACGCCCGCACTACACCTGTTCTTCATAC
Source organism: Candidatus Accumulibacter necessarius (assembly GCA_017302435.1). Lineage (GTDB taxonomy): Bacteria > Pseudomonadota > Gammaproteobacteria > Burkholderiales > Rhodocyclaceae > Accumulibacter > Accumulibacter necessarius. The sequence goes on along the minus strand of JAFLDL010000005.1, from coordinate 3,469 downwards.
AGATACTTCTGAAACCCGCTGAACACCCGCCGAATCTCCTCCGGCTGCCCAAGGTCATCCAGCGCATCCTTCATCGAGTCGTGATAGCGGAGCTTCAAAAGCGGCGTCAGCTTTGCCTGATCCAGTTCCTCGACGCCCTCTTCCACGTAGTGCGACAGCACGAAACTCAGAAACGCCTGCTGCCGTGAGTTGAACTTGGCATCGATCACTGCCTTCGCCCTGGCCGCACGTTCCTCTCGGGTCAGTGGTTCCTGGGCATAGGCCACGTACGCCAGCACATCGAAGATGTCGCTGTTGTCGGCGTCGATGACCTTCTGCATCTCGGCCAGTTGTTCCCTGCCGAAGCCCTTCTCTTCCAGGCCATCCAGCAGCTTTCGGCGTGTTCCCGGATCGCTCCATAGCGCCCGCAGTTCGTCTTCGTCGGCGAAGAACTCCGGCAGCTTGCCGAACAGGGCTTCGAGGAACTGCTGCGCTGACATTGGCGTGCCATCCGGGTGCCAGAAGGTCGTCGCGGAAATGAACATGATCTTGCGTTCCTTACCGTCCGCGAGTTTGACCTTCGCTTTCGTCTTCTTCTTGCAGATGCAGGGTCGCTGACCGCAATCCGGGCAAGGCTCCTGCGGGCAGGTGCAGGGCGTGTTGCCACAGAGGTAACAGGGAGGCGGAGGCTCCTTGACGCAGACGCAGGGATAACAACCGCACTGCTTGCAGTTCTCCGGCTCGACCGGCTCGCCATCCCAGTCGGGGTCGTTGAAGTGATGGTGCGCCTTCACGAAGTCGTAGATGGTGAAGTAGTCCTTGCCGTCGTACAGACGGGTGCCACGTCCGATGATCTGCTTGAACTCGATCATCGAATTGACCGGACGCAGCAGCACGATGTTGCGCACGTTGCGGGCATCGACGCCGGTCGATAGCTTCTGCGACGTGGTCAGGATGGTCGGGATGGTCTTCTCGTTGTCCTGGAAATCGCGCAGCCATTGGTCGCCCAAGGCGCCATCGTTGGCCGTCACCCGCTGGCAGTAGTCGGGATCGTTGCTGGTCTTGATCTGGTTGATGAGATCACGGATCGCCAGCGCGTGATCCTGGGTGGCGCAGAACACCAGCGTTTTCTCGCGCTGGTCGATCTGCGCCATGAACTGCTTGACCCGTGCCTTCTCGCGTTCCTTGATCTCGATGATCTTGTTGAAGTCGGCTTCCTCGTAACGCTTGCCGGCCTCGATCTCGCCTTCCACCACCTTGTCGTCGGCGGTGTAGATGTAATCGTCGAGCGTCGAGGCGAACTGCTTGACGCGGAAGGGAGTCAGGAAGCCGTCGTTGATGCCTTCCTTGAGGGAATAGATGAAGACCGGCTCACCGAAGTAGAGGTAGGTATCGGCGTTGTCCTTGCGCTTCGGCGTCGCCGTCAGGCCAAGCTGTACGGCAGGGGAGAAATACTCCAGGATGCCGCGCCAGTTGCTCTCGTCGTTGGCTCCGCCCCGGTGGCATTCATCAATGACGATGAAGTCGAAGAAGTCCGCCGGGTACTCGCCGAAATAGGGTGACGGATGCCCATCCTTCGGTGGGCCGCTCATGAAGGTCTGGAAGATGGTGAAGAAGATGCTGCCGTTCTTCGGCACCTTGCCTTTCTTCTTGATGTCTTCCGGCGCAATGCGCACCAGCGCATCTTCGGGGAAGGCGGAGAACGCGTTGAAAGCCTGATCGGCGAGGATGTTGCGGTCGGCCAGGAAGAGGATGCGCGGTCGACGTGTCGGCTCACCCTCTTTCTTCCAGTCGTTGAGGTTCCAGCGGCTATGGAACAGCTTCCAGGCGATCTGGAAGGCGATGAAGGTCTTGCCGGTGCCGGTCGCCAGGGTGAGCAGGATGCGTTGCTGCTGCTCGGCGATAGCATCCAGCACCTTCTGGATGGCGATGTCCTGGTAGTAGCGGCCCTGGAAGAAACCGCTCTTGTCCTCGAACGGTATGGCGGCGAAGCGGCCGCGCCAGGCGTTCTCGGTGGCAAAGGTCAGGCTCCATAGCGCTTCAGGCGTCAGGAAACTCGGCTGCTGGCCTTCGGCCCCGGTCGCCATGTCGATACCGTAGATGCCTTGCCCGTTGGTCGTGTAGGTGAAGCGTACCGCCAGCTTGCCGGCGTAGTCCTTGGCCTGGCCGACGCCCTCGCTCAGCGGCTTGTCCCATGCCTTGGCCTCGACCACCGCCAGCTTGACGTTGCGGTACTCAAGAACATAGTCTGCGGTCAGCGGCTTGCCGCGCTTGCCAGCACCTTCCAGGCGCCCGAGGGTAATCGGGTACTCAGCGCGAATCCGACTACCTTCGACCACTCCCCAGCCGGCGGCTCTCAAGGCGGGGTCGATGTGTTCGGCGCGGGTTTCGGCTTCGTTCACGGCGGCTTCTGGGTCAAAAGCCTAATTCTTCAAGTGCTGCACGGGGGGACAATATCTGCAAATCGCCCAAGGGATGCAAACACAGCAAATCGTTGTCGCCCGTGATCAAGCGAGTTGCTTTGGCCTCGATGGCGGTATGAACAAATACATCGTCCGCGGTGTCACGGGAATAGCTGCGCGATGCGGTCTCGGCTCTCACCTCAACCCAGAACGCGCCGGCACTGGCTTCGTGAAGCACGCGCCGGCGGCGCTCCATGGGCAGGTAGCGGTCAAACTTTGGCAACCAGATACGTGCTTCCAGTTCGGCGAAGGTAGCGTTGGAAAACACCAGGCTACCGAATTCCAAGACGCAATCGACCAGCGTAGCGGCGACTCCATTTGGGGACAGCGCTGTACTGAGCAGGACATTGGTATCGATCACGACTCGCGCATAAGTTTGGGCGGTGACTTGACTAACTTTCATCGGCTAGCAGTTCAGCCAGTTTTTCTTCGGTTAAACCGGCAGCAGCTGCACCTTCCGCGGTCTCACGCAGGGTTTGGCGCAAACGGTCGGCGTAGAACCTGCGCATCGCCTCATAGTCCTCGGCGCTGACCATCACGCCGACCACGCGGTCGTGGCGCATCACGCGCACCGGCTCGCGCTGCACGCGGTCGAGAAACTCGCCGAAACGGGTCTTGGCTTCATTGGCGGTATAGGTTTGCATGGATCGGTCCTCACATCGAAAGAGCAACGATCTCAATATAGACAAATCGTTCGATCCGGTCAAATCGAACGATTCAGTCGGTGGTAATTGGTCACCGCTTGCCCGCGCATGAAAGCAGGTCGACGCCTTACAACTGGCCGCTGAAGGCTTGGTGCAAGAGGGATTTTTTCAGGTCGTCGAGGGCGGTCAGTTTTTGCTGGTAGAGGGATTCGAGGCGTTGGGTTTCATCGGCAAGGGATGACAATGTTGCAACGATTGTAAGCGTCCAGCCCATCCACCTGTAAAACCCGGGAGAGGTGGAGCAACCTCCAGGTTTTCGACAGGAGGAAGAGATGGACAAGGCAGGGGAACTGGAAGCGCGCTGGCGGGGGCATGTGGACGCCT